>NZ_JBIRNE010000031.1:0-75841 GCF_044331465.1 Streptomyces sp. NPDC017225
TGCTGGACCGGCACCTGCACCACCTGCCACCGCCCCCTGCCCAGCAGACCGCACACGACATCAAGATCGAGACAGACCTAACGGAGCCCTACTAGCCCTCGACTCCACCAAACTTCGCCAGGACAACCCCAGCCCATCCGGATGGCAACGCACGCCGGGCCAGCCGCGGCCGTCACCTCGCGGGGTGACCACCACGGCTGAAGCATCCGCTCAGCAGGCGGTGGCGGGCCATTCCCAGCCCATCACGCCGGCGTCACGGTTTCCTTGCCGACCCGGATTACGAGTCGTAGCGTTCGGTCACCACCATCGCTGTCCCTGCGAGTACCGCTCCCACGGGCGTCTCAGCCCACTCGGCGAGCAGCAGCGGCTTCTCGTCCACGGAATTCAGCAGATGAGCGATCTCCTCGGCGGTCGGCGCGACCGGAAGGGCACAGTCGACCATGTCGTGGCCTGTCGCGCTGGTGTGGTTCCCGGGCTCCTCCTCGGGATCGTCCGGCACCCATCGGCCGACCTCGATCTCCCACGAAGTCTCGTCGTCGCCTGACTCCGGCGCTTCGATCGTCAGGTAGAAGCCGTCGGAGTCGTACGGCTCCACGAAGAGGCGACAGCTGGGGTCGTCGAGTGAAGCCCCCACGTCGCCGCCCTGGGCGTGCGCGGTGACCAGCACCCGGAGGGCAGCGACCGCCTTCTCCCGTTCCTCCGAGGTGAATCCCGACTCGCGTCGGTCGAGCTGCTCGCGCGTCTCGTCGCTCAGCGTGTCCAGCCCGTCGTCGTACTTCACGAAGGGGTGGCCGAATTCCCAGCAGCGCTCGGCCCCCGGATCCTCCTCCGAGGAAGTTCCCGAGAAGTCCGCGAATCCTGCCTGCAACCCGTGCTTCTCTGCCTCCAGTTCGGCCCGGATCGCTCTGCTGACCGTGTCGGGGAGAGCCGCCATGGCACTTTCCAGGTCGACGAGCGCCTGGTGAAGCCGTAGGCAGACGTACTCGAACCACAGACTGTGGGAACCATGGAGAAGAGCGGTGCGGGCGGCAGGGTCTGTCAGCGCGGCAAGCTGCGTACGCGGGTAATAGCCCACACGCCGTTCCCGGCGGTCGTGGATGCTGACAGGGACGGTGGCGAAGGCGGAAATTCGATTGAGGGCGTCGACGACCGGGCCCCCGAGGCGAGGCTCGGCAAGACTCGTCACGGTCTTGGATACAACGCCGTCCGGACCCTCGTAGGTCGCCAGGATCTGAGTCTTTCCACGGGTGGCGTGCTGAGAGTAGATGGTCACGGAACGCCTTTCGGCCGTCCGGCACACGACGGCCGGACAGAACAGGTGCGCAGGAAGTGGGTAGGAGGTGGTGGCGAGGGTGCTTTCCGACGCTCCGTACCTCAAGACGATCGGAGGTGGCCCAGGTACCGTCCCAGGCTCCATTCCTGCCCGCAGGGTAGCGCATACCCTGCGCTTCGTAAGCAGATATTCAGCGGGTCTGCCACACGAATCGGGTGACATCTGAACTGGTGTGCCTTATGGGGTGGGTGGGACGGATTTGGCTGTGTCCAAGCCTCATCCGGAGGAGTTCCGCCAAGACGTCGTGCGGGTCGGAAGAAACCGCGGCGCGGGCCTGATGGTCGAACGGGTGTCCACTGCCTTTGGAGTCCACCCGATGACGCTGTGGAAGTGGATGCGTCGGACGGACATCGACGACGGGACCAAGCCCGGAACGGCCGGTCAGGAGAATACGGAACTTCAGGAAGCACGGCGGCGGATCAAACTGCTGGAGCAGGAGAACGAGATCCTGCGGGGGACTGCGGCGTATCTATCGCAAGCGCATCTGCCGGGAAAGGGATCTACCCGCTCGTGAGAGAGCTGGCCGGGGACGGGTTGCCCGTCACGTCCAGTTGATGCAGCCGGACTTCGCAACAATCAAGCCTGGCACACGTCCGCGGCATTTTCGGCCACTCAACGACGGCGCCCGGCTGCTCCGCGTAACCTCACCGGCATGGGGGCATCAGAATCCGGTCCGGGCCAGGACTCCGATGAGGAGGCACGGCGGCGGCTAAACGCGTACACGTACCTCAGCGCGCCCGAGCGGCTGGAGCACGTCGCGATCATGCGGGTCTTCTGCGGAACGCTGCTGGCGGATCTCGCCGTACCGGACATCATGGTGAAACTGCGCCAGGCCGGAACTTTCGCCGCGGGGCTCGACGCCGACACCCTCACAGTCCGGCTGGAACAGCTGGTGGCCTGGGGAAACCTGCTACGCAGCAGCCACACGGTGAACGCGTCCAGCATCAGCGAGTACCAGCGTTCCCGCTCGCGCTACCAGCTGTCGAAACTGGGCGAACGTATCCAGCGGGACGCCGACGGGGTGCTGACCGAGGCCGACGCCGCCCGCGAGGTCAGCAACGAACTGCTGGCCCTGGTCGAGCGCGGACTACGGGAGCTGGCCGACCTCGTGACCGCGCCGGGCGGCGTCGAGCCGCAGGACGGACTGGAGCGGATCAGCACGCTGTTCGTGCAGTTCACCGAGTTCGCGGACTCCATACGCGACTTCTACGCCTACCTCGGCCAGGTGCTGTCCCGCTACGACCTGGACAGCGCCGAGTACCAGGGCTTCAAGGAGCTGCTCCTGGACTACGTTGAGGCAATCACGGAGGACGTGGCGTTCCGCGCACCCCGGATCTCGGCGGCGTTGGACGCCCTGTGGCCACACATCCCGGCTCTGCTGGGCCGGCTGGACTCCCACGCCCAGGGGCTCACCGGGCTCTCGACGCAGGCGCAGGGCGAAAGCCGACCGGACGTCCGGATCCAGCGCAGCCGGGGCCGCGAATTCGCGGACTGGGAGGGCCTGCGCGGCTGGTTCAGCAACACCGACGGCCAGGGCAGCCAGGTCGACCAGTTACGCGATGCCACTCTGCGCGCGTTGCAGTCGCTGCTCGCCAACGCCAAGCGGATGCTGCGGTCGGCCACCGGGGAGATGTCCCGGCGCAAGGATCTACTGCGGCTGGCCCGCTGGTTCGACGAAGCGGCGCCGCAGGACGCACACGACATCGCCGTGGCCGCGTTCGGGCTGTACGGCGCCCGCCATCTGGGCATACCTCCGGCCACCGACGAGGTGGTGCCCGCCTACACGAGCTGGTGGACCGGTCCGGTGGTCGAGGTACCGGTGGCCCTGCGTGAAAGAGGCAGCCGCGCCCAGCGGGGCCGGGCCTCCGCGGTGGAGGACCACTCCGCGCAGAAGCAGCTGCTGCGGGAGGCCGCACGGCAGCGGGCAGCGGCCAGGGCAGCGGCGGCGGACGAACTGCGCAGCGTGTCCGGCCGGTTCGCTGAGGTACGCCTCACGTCAGCGGCGCTCGGCCTGCTCTTGGAGCTACTGGCCACAGCGCTCGGAAACGCACAGCTCAGCAGGCCCGTCAGCACGGACGGGGAGAGGACGGCGGTGTTCGACCTCGACTCGGCCAGTAGTGAAGACGCCGAACTGCGTATCTGCCTCACCGTGCGCCGGACGGCGGGCGCGCGAACGGTTCTGTACTCGGCCGAGGGCGACCTGCTGCTGGACGACCTGGAGCTGGACATCGGTCGCACCTCCGCCGCGGTCGGCGGCGAAGCGGAGGCGAGCGTTTCATGACCCTCCCCTCGACTCACGATGTAGCCCTGGCAGCCGAGCGCCGCACCGCCGCCCGGCTGCTGCTCGCCCACCCGCTGATCGCTTCGGACGGCCCCCACGCCGACCTCTTCCCGCTGATCCGCAGGCACGCCGACTGGCTGGGCAAACGGTTCCAGCAGGTGCTCGGCTACCGCCTGCTGGTCGACAGCTCCTACGCCCGCCTGTTAAAGGCGGGGCTGGGGACGGGTTCGGGTCATCGGCTGGAGCGCTCCACCGGCACCCCGTTCACCCCACAGACGTACGCCTGTCTCGCGCTCGCCCTGTCCGTGCTGGTGACTGCGCCCGAGCAGATGCTCCTTTCACACCTGGTCGCCGATATCAGGGCTGCCGCAGCCGACGCCGGAATCGAGTTGGCGGAGACGGGCCGAGCGGCCGGGAAGCGGACCCTGGTCGCGGCTCTGCGTCAGCTCGTCGACTGGGGCGTGCTCATCGAGACCGAGGGCCATGTGGCCGCACTTGTGCAGGAGGCGGGCGGCGAAGCCCTGATCACGGTAGACCGGGAGCTGGCACGCGTGGTCGTCGCCGGCCCGCTCTCCCAGGCTCGGAACGGCGCCGACCTGGTCCGGCGGGCAGCGGACCCGGGCTTCGGCGGACCACGCACCTACGTGCGCCGGATGCTCGTCGAGACACCCGTCGTCCACCTCGACGAGCTCACGGACGCCGAGCGTGACTGGCTGCGCACCCGGCAGCGCCGGGAGGCCCAGGCTTTCTCCGAACTCCTCGGTCTGGAGATGGAGATCCGTGCCGAGGGCGTGGCGCTGGTGGACCCCGAGGAAAAACTCACGGATCTGCACCTGCCGGGCACGGGGACCGTCGCACAGGCCGCGCTGCTGCTGGCGGAACGGCTCGTGGAACGCCTTCGGCCGCAGGAACCGGGGCATCCGGCGACCGGCGGGACACTCATCATCGGGGTGGCCGTCCCGGACGGCCTGGTGGACGAGGTGCTCGCCGAGCTCATTACCGAGTACGGGCAGCGCAGCAACTGGCAACGCGGCTACCTGGAAGACCTTCCCTCCCTGCGAGAGGCCGTACTGGACTTGCTGGTCCGCATGCGGCTGATGGCCCGCGCGGGCCGACTGCGCGCCGAGGGCGAAGGACTGCCGGAGGGGTACGTCGAAGAGGCATCGGAAGGACGCACGGTGACCGATGTCCATGGCGCACGGCCCGGCGGCGACGGCTGGGTGCTGCTGGCTGCAGCGGCTCGCTACGCCACCCAAGTCATGGTGCGCCCGGCCACCGCAGTCGGCAAAGGCACGGACGTTCAGAAGGAGTTGCCGCTATGACCACCGACGCGCGTGGCCTCGTTCCGCTGCCGCGCTTCGGCCCCGTGACGACCACCGGCGCGCGCTTCCGGCTGCACCGGGCAGGCATCCAGAACGTCTGGCAGTACGACGAGCAGGAGTTCTCCTTCGGCGACGGACGGCTGCTGCTGCGCGGCAAGAACGGCGCGGGCAAGTCCAAGGCCCTGGAGATGCTGCTTCCGTATCTTCTGGACGGCGACTCCCGGGCACTGGACGCGACAGGCACCGGCCGGACCACGCTCGCCTGGCTGATGCTGGACGGGTTCGAGCAGACCAACCGTCTCGGGTATCTGTGGGTGGAGTTCCGGGGCACGGCCGACGACGGCGGTCACCGCCACCTGACGCTGGGTGCCGCCATCCGCGCTTCGAAGTCGACGCAGAAGGCGGTGCCAACGTTCTTCGTCACCCCGCTGCGGATCGGTGAGGACCTGCATTTGGTCGAGGCCGGTAAGCCGCTGCCGGTCGACCGGCTCAAGGAGATCGTCGGCTCCGACAACACGACCGACCGTGCGGTCCAGCACCGTTCACGAGTGGCCCGGGAACTGTTCGGCATCACCGACGCGACGCGCTACCGCAACCTCACGCAGCTCCTCCATCGGCTGCGGCGCCCGACGGTCGGCGACCGGATCGAACACGGGGGCCTGGTCTCCCTGCTGAGCGAGACCCTGCCGGGGCTCGACGAGGACGTGGTCGAGAAGGTGGCGCGCAACCTCCACGACCTCGACGCCGTACGGGACGAACTCGGCCGCCTGGAACGCACCGACGCGGCCTTGCGCACGTTCCTCACCAGTTACCGCAGCTACCTGGCCGGGGTCCTGCGCACCTCCGCCCAGAAAGTGAGCCACGAGCTGGGCGTCCTCGCTCAGCGGCGCCGGGCGGCCGGAGACGCCGCACAGCGGACGAGCGACCTGAGGACGCAGGAGAAGGATTCGGAGGGCCGGTTGGAGACCCTGCGCGAGGAGGAACAGGCTGCCCGGACCGACCTGGCCGCCCTGCACGCCAGTCACGCCTACCGCAGCCTGCGCGAACTGTCGGAGCGTCGCGGCACGGTGGAGGCACTGCACACTGCTGCCGTGGCCGCGTTCACCACCCTGCGGAACGCACACGACGCGGAGGAGGGCTCGGCGGAGCGGCTGGCCGAAGGTGTCGAACACCTCGGAAGTCGGCTGGCCGAGCTGGGAACCGAACACCGGGAGTTGCTGACGCAGGCGGAGAAGGCCGGGCTTCCTACCGGCCACCTCGGCGAGGCGGTGGCTCTGCCGCGCACGGTTCTCGCCCAGGCCACCGAGACCGGGCTGACGACTCCGGACGGGGAGACGCGCACCGTACGGCACCGGTCGGTGGCCCGAGTGGACACGGTCACGGCGCAGGAAGGGCTGCAGTCCTGGCAGAACCAGTTGGAAAACGCCGAGTCGGTCGCGAGGAACCGGGCCCGGATGGTTCAGGAGGTGACACACCTCATCTCACTGGCGGACGAAGCCCGGGCCGGGGCAACCCAGGCTGATGCCGAGCGAGAACGGCTGGAAGGCGAAGCAGAAGACGCCGCCGGCCATCTCGACGGCAGCCGTGAGAAGGTCACTGAGGAGAGCGGCGCCTACTCCCGTCAAGTCGCTGAGTGGGCGGCACGCACGCGGAATGCGCTGGGTGCCGACTGCCCGTCGCTTGGCGCCGTCCACGCCGTCGTCGGCCTCGAGACTTCTACCGATGCGCCGTTCGCGGACCGCACGCTGCCGCCCGCTATCGACAGCCAGGCGTGGCTGACCGCTCAGGCCGCGTTGGAGCCGTACGGCGAGAAACTCACCGAGCGCCGCGACGCCCTGGTACTCGGCGTCAGCCGACTCGGCGAGGAGCTCGACCGCCTGGCGGAGCAGAAGCGGGACTGGGAGCAACGTACCGACCCCGAGCCACCGGCCCCGCACCATCGCGCCGCCGCGAGGACGCCGGGCAGTGGAGCCCCTTTCTACCGGCTCGTGGACTTCGCGGACGACCTGGCTCCGGCCGACCGAGCCGGTCTGGAAGGGGCGCTGGAGGCGAGCGGAATCCTGGACGCGTGGGTGAGTGCGGACGGCGTCCTTCTCAATCTACGCACCCAGGACACCCTTCTCCAGCCGGGTCCCGTGCTATCCGACGGACCGACTCTCGCCTCGGCCCTGCGCCCAGCCCCTGAACCGGATTGCGGCGTCACCTCCGAGCAGGTGGGGAGTCTCCTGGCCACCATCGCACTCGCATCGGCACAGGAGACCTCCGCGCACAACGCGGCCTTCTACGACGGCAGTTGGCGTCTGGGCGTACTCAGCGGTCGTCATGACAAGGGCGCCACCGAGTACGTGGGGGCCGCCGTACGCGCCGAGAATCGGCGACGCATCCTCGCCGACTTGGAGGAGAGGATCGCGCATACGGAACAGCGGCTGGCCGAGGTCCGCGAAGAGCTCGCCGCAGCCGATACCATGCGCCGGGCTCTCACGCTCGCGGAACGGGACTTCCCAAAAGCACGGAATCTCGCTGACGCATGGAGCAGGAGTGAATCAGCCGAGCGGACCCTGCGCGACCTGACCGCCAAGGCGACCCGAGCGGCGCGGTTGGCTGAGGAGGCACGCGCTCTCGCGGTATCGGCGCGGACCAGGGCGGAGGCCACCGCCTCCGCCCACGACCTGCCCGGCGACCCCGCCTCCCTGGACCGTGTGCGCACCGCACTGGCTGGCCTGCTCAGCGGCATCGGGCATCTGCGCAGGGCCGTCAGCGGCACGGGCGAGCGGCTCGGTACTAACCAGGCCGATGCCGACCGGTACGGACGCGCCCAAGAGGATCGCCTGGCCGCGGACGAGAGCTACCGGCTCCACCTCGCCGGACTGCGCACCGCTGAGCAGGACCTGCGCACCCGCGAGGAAGCCATCGGGTCGTCCGAGGAGGAGATCCTCTCTCGCGAGCAGGAGGCCAAACAGCGCATCGCACACGCCGTCCGCGTCCTGCCCGGGGCGCAACGAGCCCGCGACGACCTCCACGACCTCCGCGTGCGCGCGGAAGAGGACGAGAAGCGCTTGCGCGGGACCCTGGCGGACCAGGAAACGATGGTCATCGACACCGGCAGCGCTCTTCGCGCTGCTCTCGGCCGGCCGGAGGTGGTGCTCGGCGCCGGCCTCGACCGGTCCTCGCTGCCCGAGTACGTGTCGGACGATCCCGCCGCGGACGTGCGCAGCCGTCTGCGAGCGCTGCGGGCCCTCGCCGACGCCGTGGAGCAAGCCCTCGGCCGCCCGAAGGGCGAGGTGTCGGACAGCACCCTGCTCAACCGCCACACCGATCTGCGTGACCAACTGGCCGGCGGATTCGACGCGCAGCTGGAGGAGCGAGACGGGATCAAGGTGTGCCGTCTGGTCGACGACCATGGGTCCCATGACGTCGCGGCCGTGGGCGAGCGGATCGCAGTCCAGGCGGCGGAGGCCCGGGGACGGCTCACCGAGCGCGAACGCGAAGTGTTCCAGCGGTTCCTGACCGGTGAGCTCGGCGACCACCTCTCGGCACAGGTCATCACCGCAGCGAACCTGGTCGCGGCTCTCAACGACACCCTGCGGACCGTGCGCACCTCCCACGGCCTCGGTGTCGAGCTGCTGTGGAAGCTGGACGAGGACGTGGACGCGGATGTGCGCGCGGCCGTCGAGCTGCTGCGCAGTCCGTCGAGCCTCAGGACGCGCGACCAGACCGAGCAGCTGCGCGAGGTGCTGCAACGCCGAATCGAGGACGCCCGCCGTGCCGACCCGTCAGCCGGTTACGCCGCCCATCTGCGGACCGCGCTGGACTACCGCGACTGGTTCCGCTTCCACACCTTTGTGGTCGAGGACGCGGCTCCGGGCCGCCGTAGGAAACTGACCGGCCGGACCGGTCTCAGCCAGGGCGAACAACGAGTTCTCTCCTACCTCGTGCTCTTCGCCGCGGCAGCCGCCCATTTCACCAGCCTCGCCGAGTCGGCACCGCATGCGCCACGCCTGATTCTCCTGGACGACGCCTTCGCCAAGGTCGATGAACCCACCCACGGCCGGCTGGGCCGTATCCTCGTCGACCTCGATCTCGACTTCGTCCTCACCAGCGAGCGGCTCATGGGCAACTGGCCCGAGGTTCCGTCCCTGCACATATACGAGTGCCTCCGTGATCCACACGTGCGCGGGGTGGCCACCCTTCACTACACCTGGAACGGCCGGCACCGGCGTCTGGTGTCCGTATGAGCGGGCTGCCCGCCGCGGCGCGCGAATGGCTGACGGGACCTGGACTCACCCGGCTCTGGCAGGGGGCACGCAAACGCCTGGAGAGCAACGGCGTACGGGCCACGGGTTCGCTCCGACTGACCGCGATGAACGCCCAGGAGCGCAACGACCTGTCTCTCCTGCTGGGCAAACCCCTCACAGGTGCCGCCGTGACCATACGGCTCGCCGTGCTCGACGCACGGCTACGCGCGTCGGCTGCCGGACTCGGGCTAAGGCAGACGCTGGAGGAACTCGGCCCGCCCCTCACCGACCGCCGTGCCGCCCGCGCGGACGCGACGGCACGGCGGGAGCAGGTCTGGTCGTCTCTTGCTTCGTCACTGGACGCCTCCCCACTCGCCGACCAGGCATGGCCCCGGCAGTGGTACGACCTGCTGCGCCGTTCCGGTGTTCCGAGAGGAGTGACGCCCGAAGCGGCGATACGGACACTCCAGCAGGCGGTCCAAGTCCTCACCGTTCTCCTCGGACCCGACGGACCTGAACGCAACGGCACACGCGGTCGAGGAGAACTCGCCGCCATGACGACCGGCTCCGCGCACGGCCTTGACGACGGCACCTGGCTGGCACGCCTCGTCCAACGCGGGGTCGCCCTCGCCCACGGCACCGAGTTCCCCGACGACGCGGCCGGCCGACGCGCTCTGTGGCGGCTGGTGTCCGTCACGCCGGACGAGGTCTCCAGCACGGTGCTGACGTACGGACTGCGACCCGACGGCGTGGGCTGGCGGGAGCGTGCTCTGCGGGAGCGAGCCGACCATCACGCCGAAGTTCACGTCACACCACGCGACCTGCGTGGCCTCCGGCTGCAGCTCTCCGCCGGAACTCTTATCCACATCTGTGAGAATCCGCGCGTGGTGGAAGCCGCGGCGGACGCGGCCTGCATCCAGCCCTTGGTGTGCACCTCCGGCAGCGCGGCCACCGTGGTCTTCACTCTTCTCGACGCCCTCGCCGCCACGGGTTGCCAATTCGTGTACCACGGCGACTTCGACTGGCCGGGGATCACTCTGGCCAACCGGGTCATCCGCCGCTACGAAGCCCTGCCGTGGCGCATGGACACTGCGGACTACGAGCGCCTGGCCGCCCGCAGTCAAGCCGAAGGCATACCTCAACTGGCCCTCGACGGACAGCCGGTCGACGCAGACTGGGACCCGGACCTCGCCCCCGCCATGACCGTCCTCGGCGTGGCGCTCCACGAGGAGGCCACCCTCGATCTGTTGGTGGCAGACCTGTCATGCCAGGTGTAGTGCGACGTCAGTATCATGCCGAACTCACCTGGATTGTCAGTCCCTTTCGGCATCATTGACGCTCACACCTGATACGACACCGTGCCCGGGTGGCGCTGACCAGAGGATCACGTCGCGGGGCGGTGCCGACGATTGGAGTCCGATGGCCGCGGCGGAAACACGCCTGTCTCTTCCTCACGACTTCCTGCGTACGGTCATCGCGCGGGCGTCCGACGATTCCCCGCCTACCCGCATGGCTGTCGAGGCGATTCGCGCGGCGCCCCCGGGCACGGATCGGGACGGCCTGGCCATGTCCCTGCTTACAGGACCGCTCGCAAAGTCCGCGCCCGAGTGGCTGTTGGCCATGGCAGTGAAGAGCGATCTCAGTCGCGAACCGCGCCCGCACACGACGTCCGAGCGCATGGACCTGACCCGCGTCGCTCTGTCGCACCAAGCCTGCCCGGAGGCATACAGGGCGCAGGTCCTGCAGAAGTGCCCTGAGGCGCGACTCGGTGCCCTTGGCCGGAGAGAGGGTGGCGCAGCACTCATCCACGCCGTCGTCGCTGAGCTCCGCCGGCGGTCGACATCGCGCCTGCCCATCGCCCCCGAGCTGCTAAAGGTTCCAACGCCCGCCCAGGTCGTTCTTGGTGAACACGGCCTGCACGAGGACGTGTTCGTCGCAGCCCTCGACTGCCTACCGCTCGGGCCGGACAAGCTTGACGGCGAAGAAGACGTCGACGCGTGGATGGAGCGTCACCGCGCCGCATCCGACGCCTGGGAAAGCATGTGGGACGGCGTCCTACGGGTCCAGACCGAACATCACCGCCGCCTGCTGGAATGGTCCGCAACGCACCCCGCAGCCGATCGCGTGGTGCGTGAGCACCTGCTCGGATCCATACCGTGGCACGTAGAACCAGCCTTGTTGGAGGAAGTCGCGGCACACAACCTGGAGTCCTTCGAGCGCGCGGTTCTCGTCACCCGGATTTCCCGGTCCTGCCGGGACGGGCTGACGCCCACGCAGGCTCGGGAGCGCTACGCCGACGCGTTGGCGGCCGCGTCCCAGGACGAGCGCGACTACGTGGAACGATTCCTCGACGAGGAGATGCAGTCCGAGTCCATCCAGACCGTTCTTTGCCGCCTCGCCGTCGACTGGGTGGAGCGGGCAGGAAGCCAGACCTGGCGGTTCCTCCTCAACCCCGGAGAGGCCCGGCGTTACGGCCGGCCCCGAGAATGGCTGGCGTCCCAGGAGCTCGTCGCCGCCCTCGCCACGCGGTTCGCAACCATCTGCCTTTCTGCTCTGAACCTCTGGGAACCGGAACCCGCCTCGCGCTATCGGGTCGTGCGCGACCTCGGCTGGTTGCACGCACTCCTCGTCCATCTCCCCGAAGTCACGGAGGAGACGCGGCAGAGGGCGCGTCTTGTAGTTGAGGACACCAGGCGGTCCCTGGCTACCCGGTCCAGCGCATACGGCTACCCCTCCAACCATTCCGCGTGGGAAGAGAACCAACGGGCCGAGAAACTGATGGCCACCATCATGCCGCTCGTCACGGATCCCGTCCCTGCCCTGCCGGGCCGACGCACGGCCTCGCTCGGCGGCCCACAAGGCATCCGGTTCAGACAGCTTGCCGACGCCGACGAGGCCGTTCTCGTCGCGTACCTGGACCGGCACACGGGGAACGACGCGCTCGTCGAGGAGGCCCTGCTCTCCTTCGCCGCCCGCTCCTACCGAAAGTCCCTCACCTTCGACGACCTACTGGCCCGTCACTCCGCTCCGCAGCAGACTCTGCTCGACCTCACACTGCACCTGCGAAGGCGCCTGGGCGGTGGGCCCGAACTGCGAAGAAGCTGGGCCGAGATCATGCTGGCCCGGCCCGAGTGCCCTCCGGAGCTGCTCCGGCTGCTGCCTGCCTGGTCAGCGCTCAAAGCCCGTGGTCCGCGCTATGACACCACTCATCCCGCAGTCGCGGCCTACGTGTCCGAGGTGCTCGGAGACAGCGATGCTGCTTGGCAACGGTTCGCGGCAAGTCCCATGTCGCACGCCGGTCCGGGTGCCTGGCATCGGCTGGGCGACCTCCTCGGTGCGGCGGTCGAGGGAGTCGCGTGGCCGGCACCTCCGCCAGGACGCTGACGGCCTCCGTGTCGATCAGCCTCAGCCTCGTGGACCTAAACCCGATCGCCGCGCCACGTACGGAGAGGCGTCAATGGCAGGTGCGGGCGGTTCGATCCCTGGGAGCCATCGGGGAGCCAACCCGCTTCCCGGGCCCCTTCGAAACCACCCGCGCCCGCGACCCCCCGACGCTCTGAACAGAAAGAAGCGACTGTTGCATGATCAGGTGACACCTTGAGCTGGCTTGCTGAGCGGCGACCCGGAAGGATGTTGCAGTGCCCAAGCAAAATGATGTACCCGCTCGTCCGCGAACTGGCCGCTGCCCCTCACAGGGTGCCAGCGGCGGTGACTTGCTGGGTACTCAAGATGGCCCGCCAGCCCTACTACCGGTGGCTGGCCGCACCGGCCACCGACACCGAACTCGCCGCGGCGTACCGGGCGAACGCCCTGTTCGACGCGCATCGCGACGCCCCGGAGTTCGGCCACCGTTTCCTGGCCGACGAGGCCCGCGCGGCCGGTGAGCCGATGACCGAGCGGACCGCCTGGAAGATCAGCCGCGGCAACCGCTGGTGGAGCACGTTCCGCAAGCGCCGGGGCCGCGGGAAGAGTGTCAAGGCCGGCCCGCCGGTTTCGGCCCACGTAAGCTCTGAACGTCGAGCGTCGCGCTGCCGGTTGCACCAGGAGGCCATCGTGGATCACCTCTTCACCGTCATGGGCGAGGCGGCCACACCGATCGCGCGCACCGGGTTGGCTGCGGAAGGCCTCCTTGAGAGGCAGCACTTGCAGGAGTGGGTGATCGCCCACCCGCAGGTGCTCGGGGAGTCGGTGCTCGTCGTTACCGCGGAGTACGACCGATGGGCCGACACAGACGGCGTGCCGGCGCGCGACCGGCTGGACGTCCTGGGACTGGACGCAACAGGGCGCCTCGTCGTGGTCGAACTGAAGCGCGGAACAGCTGATCGGGACGTGCACCTCCAGGCGATCACCTACGCCGCCCTGGTGTCCCGGTTCGACCTCAGCACCCTGACCCAGGCGCACCGCGACTTCCTGTCGCGCAGGGGACAAAACCTCGACATCGATGCATGCAGGCAGCGCCTGCTCGATCATGTGGACGGGGAGTGGAGCCCGGAGCTGCTCCAACGCCCTCGACAGGTGATCATCGCCGCTGACTTCCCCAAGCAGGTTACCCACTCCGTGGTCTGGCTGTCGGAAATGAGCCTCGACATCGACCTCATTCAGGTGGGGCTGTGGAAGGTGGCGGGACACGTCGTCGCCGGCTTCACCAAGGTCTATCCGACCCCGGAGGTAGAGGAGTTCACACTCGCACCTGCCCGAGTCGAAGGCGAGGCAGCAGCCAAGAAGCTGCAGGAACGCGCACGCTCACGCAACGCCGTCCACGTACTCGTCGGCGCGGGACTGCTGCCCGAAGGCACCAAACTGCTCATGACACCGCGCCATGGCACAACGGAAGCCATCCGTAATGCCATCAACGCGTGGGTAGAAGAGGACATCAGCAGAGCAACCGCAGTCTGGACCAACAACACTGCCCAGCCACTGGTCTGGGATGCCGACGGCGCGTCCTACTCCCCCACCGGACTGGCCAACCACATCTTCACGAGCGTGACGAGCCGCACCGCCGACGGCATACAGGGCACAACATGGTGGGACGTCGACACCAGTCAGGTTCCCAGCGATGTCGACAGCGAAGAATGGGCCGCCCTGGCAGGACTCAACCTCTCAGGGCTGGCCAAGCAACTCAACGGCACCCGCAAAGACTGGACGGAGCTGCACACCCTGCTGGCCGCAGTCCCTGCCGGACGATGGACCACCTACGGTGACGTGGCAGCAGTGATAGGCAGCCACGCCGTTCCGGTCGGAAGACACCTGAGTACCTGCGGCCAATGTCCCAGCCCCTGGCGTGTCTTGAATGCAGCAGGACGCGTCAGCAACGGCTTCCAGTGGGCGGACCAGACCCGAACGGACACCCCCGCAGAAATCCTCGGAACCGAAGGAGTCCGCTTCAACGGGGCTGTCGCCGATGCGGACAAGCGCCTCGGCCCGGACGCCCTCCGGCAACTACTCGACATCTGAGAAGCGACCGCCTCTGGGGAGCACCGCGCGTACGACACGGCACCGAACGGGTGTGCCATTAAGCGCTCGGCGCATGCTCCGCAGTTGTCTAAGGTGGTGACCCTCGACTCCACCAACCTCCGTTAAGGCAACCCCAGCGTAACCGCAAAGGTCCGGGGTCACGGAGGTCCCGCTCTCGCTTCGAGCGTCGCTGTCTGACCTGAACGGAGGGCGAGGAACTGTCGTCCCCGCACGCAGCACCGGGCCTTGCGTCGTACTTATGGAACAGCGCCTCAAGGTGACCACGTCTTCCCGGGGGAGACGTCGCAGAAGCAGCCCTGTCAGACCCGTCCGGCATGATGCTCCCCTCAGCTATGACCGAGAGGGCACAACCGATGAGAAGTGATGAAGTCGCGGACCTGGCGAAGTTCCTCCGGGCTCGTATCGACGAGGACGAAGCCACGGCACAGGCTCTTGAGCCCGGCACGGCCGAAGACACCACAGGGCTGAAGGCCCGGGTTCTTGCCGACGTCGCTGCCAAACAAGGCATCCTGCGCTTCGTGGAGCGGATGCAGCAAGACGCCGAGCACACCGACTTCATGGTTCACGGTCCCGCCATGATCGTGCTCTCTGCGACAACGTTCCCACTGCGCCACCTTGCTGCGGCATACGCCACCCACCCCGACTTCCGCCCTGGCTGGGAGCCGAACGAGGAGGAAGACAAGCCGGATCCGAGGTTCAGTCGCCCTGGCCGGGCATAGGTCACAGGATGCACAAGGAGATACAAGCCCTGTCACCGCTGCGCGCGGTGGCGGCGCTTCACCGCTCTGGTCGCCCAACTACCGTGGAGATCACTCACGGCAAGCGCCCGCTGACGTCGCCCCGCCAGTGAGAGATACTACGGAAGGTCCTGACTGACGATCATGCACTGAGCTGGGGGAAGAGAGTGGCGGGCGGGAACGATCCATACGCACGGGAACTCGCGCGGCAGGCCAAGGAACGGGAGAAGGCGAGGAAAGCCGCCGAGGCCGAGGCCAAGCGAAAGGCCCGCGAGGCAAAACTCGCGTACGAGGCTGCCCGCTCTCAGGAAGCGAGCGATCGCACCAGCGTGGCTGAGCACGATGCCGAGCAACTGTCGAAGCTGCTTCGCACAGCAGTACTCGATCAGCGGCCGTTGACGTTCGACCGGCTGAGGCAAGATTTCGTGGCCCAGCCATTCGTGCCGCCGAAGGGACGCACCAAGGCCGCGCCCCTACCGCGCTGGGAGGAGTTCGAACCGTCAGCGCCTCGGGGCATTCTCGGTGCCTTGAGGTTCGGCCGACGGGGTTACGACGCGGAGGTCGAAGCTGCCCGCAAGCGGTTCGACAGATCCCTGCGCGACCATGCGCGTGAGGAGAAGAAGCGCGTCGAGAAGCTGGAGAAGGCTCGCGTTCAACACGACAGGCGCAACCGGGACGAGGCGGCCCGGGTTGAGGTGTGGAACGCCGAACTCGAGCAGCGTCGTACCGCCTACAGGGACAGGGATGTGGACGCTGTCGAGTGGTTCGTGGACCAAGTGCTGGCCGCGTCCGTATACCCACACGGTTTTCCGAAGGCACATCAGGTGTCGTATCAGGCCGACACCGGCGACCTGTTGGTCGAGATCGACCTGCCGCTGGAAGATGTGGTACCAGCAGCTCGCGCATACCGATACGTCAAGACACGCGACGAGATCACGCCGGTGCCACGGCCCGAGAAGGAGCGCAAGGAGCTGTACTCATCAATCCTCGCTCAAACAGCTCTGCGTACCGTGCACGAGATCCTCGCATCCGACACCGAAGGCGTCATCCAGTCCGTCGCCTTGAACGGACACGTAGCGACCATTGACCGGGCCACCGGACGTGACGTTCATCCCTGCTTGATCACTCTCCAGGCGGATCGAGACGAATTCGGTCAACTGGTGCTCACCCAGGTGGAGCCGCAGGCCTGCCTGAAACGGTTGCGGTCGATCATCTCACCGAACCCGTATGAGCTCGAGCCGGTACGGCCGCTGGTCACGTTCGACCTGTCCAAGTTCCGCCTCATGGACAGTCTGGACGTCGTGGCGGGTCTGGACAGCCGGCCCGTGCTCATGGATCTGACACCCACAGAGTTCGAGCACCTCATCCGGCAGTTGTTCGAAGCCATCGGCTTGGACAGCGTCAACACTCAACCATCGAGCGACGAGGGTGTGGACGCGGTCGCGATGAACACGGACCCCGTCATGAAGGGGCTGTGCATCATTCAGGCGAAGCGCACCAAGAACGTGGTGCCGTTCGAGACCGTCTCGGCGCTCGCCGGCGTGGTGGAGCACAAGCGCGCGGCCAAGGGCATCCTCGTGACGACCTCATGGTTCGGCCGGGCCAGCGAGGCGTTCGCCAACGAGCACGGGCGACTGGAACTCCTGGACGGAGCGAACCTGGTGCACCTGTTTAAGGAGCACATGAACCTGGACGTCATTCCTGGCCCGGTGCCGCCGAAGCGGCGCCCACGGTAGAAGGACGCGGCGGTGACCGCGACTTGGTCCTCACCGCTGAGGAAGAGGCTACTTATCGCCGTCCAGCCCAGTCCCGGGTCGGCCTGCGCGGCGTCAGAAGCGAATACTACGACCGGCAGCTGGCTTGTCGCGTCGATCTAACTGGCCGATCGGACACGGCGCGCACGCGCACCACTCATGTTCATCCGCCAAGTCAGCATGGGCTTGCTGACTCCGTACTGGAGCATTGCTTCTTCGGAGCTGGTGCCGCGCCGGGCGATGGACCAGGCCGCCTCGTTGGTGATGAGGAGGTTGCCGGCGAGCCAGTCGGCTTCTTCTTCGATCTCCCCGTCCCAATGCCTGCATCCGCGGAAGTCGAGCGCAGGACCAGGCGGATGCATCAGGAGAGCGTGGGCGATCTCGTGGTGTGCCGAGCTGTTTTGGCGCCCCAGATCATGGGAGTCGTTCACCCAGATCGCCCGCCGCGGCCCGGCATGTACGGTCACAGCACTGACTGCCTCACACTCAGTGGTGAGGAGCCGGCCGACCAGTTCGTCATGGGCGATCGCGGAACTGAAAGTCTCGACCGGGATCGCCAGGTGCTCCGCGAGCAGCGCCGGAGCGAGAGGCGACGTGGGATGGAGCCCCAGCTCCGCCCGCACCTGCACCGCCAGGCGATTGGCTTCGGCCTTGAAGCCGTGACGCAACGACATAGGGAGCTCCCCTACTCCGGCTGATCGTTCGCCAATTGGTTGTAGGCGACAGTGATCAGGGCTTCGAGGGCTTCCGCGGCCTCGGGCGTGAGGTTGCGGTCGCCCCGTAGATGCGTAGCCACCTTGGTCAACGTGTCCTGGCTGCGCGGCTCATCGGTCCGGCGAACGAAGTCATCCGCGCTCAGATTGGCCCATGTGACGAGAGCCGCGAGTCCATCCACGTCGGGCCGGCGCCCCTGAGCCAACCTCGTCAACGTCGAAGCGCTGACACCGGCCTGCTGAGCTACATCCTTCCAGAGAAGGCCACGTTCCTGACGCGTGCGATCCAGGGCCGTGTGAAACGCGACCGCGTCAAACCGTCCTGCTGCAATCCGCTCGCTCACGATCGTCTCCTCCCAGACGTGGAGATTACACATCAGGCACCACTTGCGAAAGTCGAACCACACCCTCTACTCTCGGATTGCTAGATCGGTATCCCTATCGATCTAGCAATCGGCCCTAGCGCCCCGACCTCGAAAGGTGGCGGCCACATGGCCACGAACACCGGCAAGGGCTTCCGTCGCGGCAGTGTCTCCCGACGAAGCCAGGTCCTCAATCCCCGAACTGGCACGTGGATGAAGCGAGGCGAGAACGGCTGCTTCATGGACGCGAGGACAGGCGGCACACCGTTCAAGGGTGTCCGCCGAGAGAAGTAGTACGTCTCGCCCCGGTGGGTGGCCGGGTCCCGGCCATCCACCGGCCGCCCAGGAGGTAACGATGGTCCGCAAGCAATCCCTCGCGCAGCTCCTCGACGAAGGGCGCCGCAAGATCCAGGTGACCGACGAGGAACTCACCGAGGCCAAGCGCCGCCGCACACTGCTCGCCGCATCCGTACGGCGGGCCTTTCCCGGCTCCACCACCTACTTCAACGGCAGCGTCGCGCACGGCGACGCCAACACCCCCTTGACCGACGTCGACCTCGGCACCGTCCTCACCAAGAAGGACGCCGAGCCGTACGGCCCTGGCAAGAAGAGCGCCCTGACTCTGATGGAGATCGCCCGCGACGCGATCCACGAGGACCTCGACGACGAGTTCCCTAAGCTCACCATCGAGGTCGAAGGGCGCCGCCGCGCCGTTCTCGTACGCTTTGGCGACCCGGTTACCCCGGGCCAGGCCGACTTCACGGCGGACGTCATGACCGCGATCCCGCACCCTTCAGGACGCGGCCTATACATCCCGAACACGAAGATCGCGACCCAGTGGGACCGGGCCGACCCGATCACTCACACCCGAATGGTGCTGCAGGCCATCAAGGAGACGAAGGTCGTCTTCGCCCGCACGGTCCGGCTGCTGAAGCACTGGAACGGCACCCACAGCAAACCCATGTGCTCCTGGAACATCAAGGCCCTGAGCCTCAACTGCCTTGATGAGCCCATGCCGCTGATCAACGCCCTGCGGGTCTTCTTTACCTACGCGGCGGACGAGATCGGCAAGGGCCCGACGCCCGACCCGGCCGGCGTAGCCGGCCCCATCCCGCTCAACATGCCGCGCCCCGACGTCCACAAGAGGCTCTGCACCGCCCGGAAGTACATCGACCTCGCCATCGAGCACGAGAAGAACGGTCGACCAGGCCTGGCCCAGCACGCCCTGCACCAAGTCCTCCCGGAGCTCGTGGCGAAGCCCGACGCCACGGAAGAGGAAGCCGACCGCCTCGGGCAAGCTGCCCGGGCAGGCGCTCCGGCCATCTCTGGACTCGGACTCGTCACCGGGGTTGTCACGCCGACCCGGACCCGAGCCTGGGGAGAGTGACACCGTGCCCCTCTGGTACGGGGCCCAGCCTGTCTGGTGGGCCCCGCTCGAACGGGACGCACGGCGATACTTCGGTGATGCTCTCCGCCACACGTATCGCGGTGGTTCGCTGACATACGAACTCACCGGGCTGGACGTCGTCGGCGAACCCGACCCGGTCAACGTCCAGATTCGCTTTTATGCGGATCCGCCCTACCCAACCTATGGTCAGTTGCCCCAGGACTTCCCACGCGTCCACGCCAATCACGGAGCGGCATCGAAGCACCGGTATTCGCCTGACGACGCCCTCTGCCTCTGGTACCCGCTCGATCCGGACGAACGTCGCTGGACTAGTTCGAAAGGGCTGCTGGACCTCATCGAGATAGTCCGCACACACTTGTTCCTCGAACACTACTGGCGGCTCACCGGCGGTGAGCAAGGCGGCCAGTGGGTAGTGGAGGACGCCCCTCACGGCATGCCGGGGAGTGATGTGTGCAGGTCATCACGACGGCACAGACGACGGACAGCGGCTGGACCTGGACTCAGACAGCCGCGCTGATCGTCCCCTGCATCGCTCTCCTAGGTGCCTACCTGACCTACACCCTCGCTCAGCGGGCGGTACGCAGGGAAAGCCGGGCCAAGACCTTCGCCGAAGCATTGACCACGGTCGAGGAGTACCTGGAGATGCCGTACCGCATACGGCGCCGGCCCGAGTCCTCCCCCGCCGTGCGGCAACAGCTCACCGACGAGGTCAGCGGCCTGCTCGCACGGATGGCCTTCCACCAAGCCTGGCTGCAGATCGAGGCATCAGCCGTCGCGGGCCCCTACTCAGCTCTCGTAGCGACGGCCCGAGCGGAAGCTGGCGCGCAGATGAGCCTCGCCTGGCAGCAACCCCCGATCACCACCGACTGCGGGATGAACCTCGGCGTGCCGTATCCCCGAGACCGGTCAATCGCGGCTCGAGCCAATTGCATCGCAATGATGCGCCGACACCTCTGATGCCAACCACGCTCTTGACGTCAGTTCGCCGGCGACCGCGGATACTCATCAGTCTCCACCAGACGCGACAGACTGCACGGTGTGGCGGAGGCCAGTCCTTACGCGGTGAGCTCCGGCCCGCCTGCGGCAATGCCCTGACGGGAGAACTGCCGGATGGAGCGGCTATGACCGCTCCAGCGGGCGTCTCGTTTGGTGCGGCCGGACGTGACTCCTACAGTGACGTCGGACGCGGTACTACCCGAGGAACGACAAGCGCACCGTACGGTCGTGATTCGAGACGTTCGTGTCCACCAGGCACACCGACTGCCAGGTGCCGAGTTCCAGGCGTCCGTCGATCACTGGCAGGGTCGCGTGCGGGGGTACGAAGGCGGGCAGGACGTGGTCGCGGCCGTGGCCGGGGCTGCCGTGGCGGTGCTGCCAGCGGTCGTCGGCGGGGAGCAGGGTGTGCAGGGCCGCCAGCAGGTCGTCGTCGCTGCCTGCGCCGGTCTCGATGATCGCGATGCCGGCGGTGGCGTGCGGGACGAAGACGTTGAGGAGGCCGTCGCGGCCGGCCGCCGCCTCGCGCAGGAAGGACTCGCAGTCACCGGTGATGTCGGCGACCCGCTCCGACGAGCCGGTGGCGAGATTCAGGACTCGGGTGGTGAAGGCATCGGGCATGTCTCCCATCCTGACGTACGCGGCGGACCGGACGCGGCAACGGCGGACGCGGGAACGTCCGGGCCGGTCGTGATCGTCCCCTGGCGGATCGGGGAAGATCGGGGCGCTCGGCTTCGTTGGTAGAAGCGTGAACAACACACACGAGGTCGGGACACGCGAGATCGAGGTCGTGGTCATCGGTGCCGGTCAGGCGGGACTCGCCGCGGCCTACCAGCTGCGGCGCACCGGGTTCGAGCCGGAGCGCGACTTCGTGGTGCTCGACCACTCCCCCGGGCCCGGCGGCGCCTGGCAGTTCCGCTGGCCGTCGCTGACGTACGGCAAGGTGCACGGGATGCACGCGCTGCCGGGTATGGAGCTGACCGGGGCGGATCCGGCGCGGCCGTCCGCCGAGGTGGTCGGTGAGTACTTCGCGGCGTACGAGCGCGCCTTCGAGTTGCGGGTCCGGCGTCCGGTGGACGTCCGCGCGGTGCGCGAGGGGACGGGCGGGCGGCTGCTCGTCGAGACCCCGGCCGGCACCTGGTCGGCTCGGGCGCTGATCAACGCGACGGGCACCTGGGACCGGCCCTTCTGGCCGCGCTACCCGGGGCAGGAGACCTTCCGGGGACGGCAGTTGCACACCGCCCGGTACGCCGGTCCCGAGGAGTTCGCCGGGCGGCGCGTACTCGTGGTGGGCGGGGGCGCCTCGGGAACGCAGCACCTGCTGGAGATCGCCCCGTACGCGGCGGCCACCACGTGGGTGACCAGGCGTCCCCCCGTCTTCCGCGAGGGGCCCTTCGACGAGGACGCGGGCCGGGCGGCGGTGGCGCTCGTGGAGGAACGGGTGCGGCAGGGGCTGCCGCCGAAGAGCGTGGTGTCGGTGACCGGGCTGCCCTTGAACGACGCCGTCCGGGCGGGCCTCGCCTCCGGTGTGCTGGACCGCCGGCCCATGTTCGACCGGATCACACCCGACGGCGTGGCGTGGCGGGACGGGCAGGGCGTGGCCGTGGACGTCATCCTGTGGGCGACCGGGTTCCGGGCCGCCATCGACCATCTGCGGCCGCTGCGACTGAGGGAGGCGGGCGGTGGAATCCGGGTCGAGGGGACGCGTGCGGTCGCCGACCCGCGGATCCATCTCGTCGGCTACGGGCCGTCGGCCAGCACCATCGGCGCCAACCGGGCCGGACGCGCGGCCGTACGGGACATCAGGCGGCTGCTGGCGGAACAGGCACCGGTCGCCGCGTGACGCCCCGCCGGGTCACTTCGCCTCGGCCGGCTCCTTCGGCGCGCTCTGCCGTACGCGGTTGAACTCGGCGACGTTGCGCTGGTGTTCGGCGTAGTCGGCGGTGAAGCGGGTGTCACCCGGCTTGACCGTGACGAAGTACAGCCAGTCGCCGGGGGTCGGGTTGATCGCGGCGCTCATCGCCTCGTCGCCGGGATTCGCGATGGGGGTGGGCGGCAGGCCCATGCGCTGGTACGAGTTGTAGGGACTGTCGATCTTCGTGTCCTTGGGCGTCGTATCGAGGGTGGAGCGGCCCAGGGCGTAGTTGATGGTGGAGTCCATCTGGAGCGGCATACCGCGTTCGAGCCGGTTGAAGATCACCCGGGCGACCTTGCCCATGTCCTCCTTGGTGGCGGCCTCGGCCTGCACGATGCTGGCGATGGTGACCGCCTGGTAGACGTTCAGCGCGTTGCGCTCGGCGCCCGCGGCGATCGGCGCGCCGGTGAACTTCTCGTTCGCCGTGTCGACCATGGCCGTCAGCAGCTCCTCGGGAGTCGGGTTCTCGCCGAGCGGATAGGTCGCGGGGAAGAGATAGCCCTCGGGGTTGCCCCCGGCGTCGTTCGGCAGCCTGAGGTCGGCCTTGGCGAGGGACTTCTTGGTGGTACCGGGGGGCAGGGCGAGGGTCTTGTCGACGGCCTCGTAGATCTGGGCCGCGCGCCGGCCCTCCGGGATGACCAGGGTCGTGGGGCGGGACTCGCCCTCGTCGTCCGTCATCAGCAGCGGCACCGCCACGGCGGTACCGGCCACGACGGCGCCGGTCACGATCAGGGCGATACGCCCCCGGCGCGTCAGTCGAATCGTTCTCCTGGTGCCTCTCGTTCTCCGTGGCGGAGTGTTCGTCTGCATGCGGGCACGGTAACCCCCATCTGCACGCAAACCCGGCATATCGTCATCTTGTCGGCTCCAGTCGTGCGTCCCTGCGGACCAGGGCCGC
Source organism: Streptomyces sp. NPDC017225 (assembly GCF_044331465.1). Lineage (NCBI taxonomy): Bacteria > Bacillati > Actinomycetota > Actinomycetes > Kitasatosporales > Streptomycetaceae > Streptomyces > Streptomyces sp. NPDC017225. The sequence goes on from NZ_JBIRNE010000031.1 coordinate 23,427, forward strand.
GTACCGCCCGTCCCGCTCCAGCAGTTCCTCGTGCCTGCCTTGTTCGGCCAGGCGCCCGGAGTCGAGGACCACGATCCGGTCGGCGCCCCGGACGGTGGACAGGCGGTGCGCGATGGTGATCGTGGTGCGGTTGGCGGACAGGGCGTCGATGGCGTCCTGCACGGCGGCCTCGGTACGGGTGTCCAGGGCGCTGGTCGCCTCGTCGAGGACGAGGACGGGCGGATCGCGCAGGATGGTGCGGGCGATGGCCAGGCGCTGCTTCTCGCCACCGGAGAATCGGTGTCCGCGCTCGCCGACCACCGTGTCGTAGCCGTCCGGCAGGGCGGCGATGTGGTCGTGGATCTGAGCCGCCCGCGCCGCCGCCTCCAGTTCCTCGTCGGTGGCGTCCGGCTTGGCGAAGCGCAGGTTCTCGGCGACCGAGGCGTGGAAGAGATACGTCTCCTGGGAGACGACGCCGACCGCGCGGGCGAGGGTGTCGAAGTCGAGTTCGCGCACGTCGACGCCATCGAGGGTGACCCGGCCGCCCGTCACGTCGTACAGCCGCGGCACCAGGTGGCCCAGCGTGGACTTGCCGGCGCCGGTCGGGCCGACGACGGCGAGACTGCTGCCCGCGGGGACGGTGATGTCGATGCCGTCGAGGACCGGGCCGCCCTTGCCGTCGTAGCGGAACTCGACGTCCTCGAAGCGGACCTCGCCCTTGACGCGGTCGATGCGGACGGGGTTCTCCCGCTCGGTGATGTCGATCGGCAGGTCGAGGTACTCGAAGATGCGCTGGAAGAGCGCGAGTGAGGTCTGGATCTGGACGCCGGTCGACAGCAGGCTCACGGTCGGACGGAACAGGCCCTGCTGGAGCGAGACGAAGGCCACGATGGTGCCGAGGGAGACGTCGGGGCCACCGAGTCGCAGGGCGACGCCCGCGGTCCAGTAGATGACGGCCGGCATGGCGGCCATGACGATCGTGATGACGGCCATCCGCCAGCGGCCCGCCATGTTCGACCTCACCTCCAGGTCGACCAGGCTCTCGGACTCGTCGGCGAAGGCACGGGTGAGCGAGTCGGAGCGGCCCATGGTCCGGCCGAGCAGGATGCCGCTGACGGAGAGCGACTCGGTGACGGTGGCGGCCATCGCGGCCATCTGCTTCTGGCGCCGGGTGGTGATCTTCCGGCGTTCCCTGCCGACGCGGCGGCTGATCCAGACGAACACCGGCAGGAGGAGGAGCGAGACGACGGTCAGGCGCCAGTCGAGGACGACCATGGCGGCGATCGTGGCGATCACGCTGGTGAGGTTGGAGACCAGGGAGGTCGCCGTGGAGGTGACGGTGGCCTGCATGCCGCCGATGTCGTTGGCGATGCGGGACTGGACCTCGCCGGTGCGGGTGCGGGTGAAGAAGGCCAGTGACATCTGCTGCAGCCGGCCGTAGACGGCGGTGCGCAGATCGTGCATGACGCGCTGACCCACGGTCGTGGAGATCAGCGTCTGCAGGACGCCGAAGACGCTGGTGAGGACGGCGCCGAGGATCATGCCGAGGGCGAGCAGGCTCAGCAGGCCCGTGCGTCCCTCGGGAATCGCGACGTCGAGGATCTCCTTCAGCAGGAAGGGGGTGGCGACCGACACCAGCGACGCGGCGCCGACCAGCAGCCCGACGATCACGAGGCGTCCGCGATAGGGGTGGAACAGCTTCAGGATGCGGCGCACCTGCCGGGGCTGTTCCTTGGCGTCGGCGGGTGCGGTCCAGGTGGAGTCGCGATCGGGGTGCATGGGCTCCTTCGGAGGGCGGCGGAGGAGGCCGGCCTGGTCTGCGGTCGGCGGACCTCCTGCGGGCCTTACGGATCATAAGTCATTGTTACCTATACTCACAATGAACGTCATCCTGATATTGTTCCCCCATGACCGCCCCCGATCCCGACGGCCTGCTCGCCGAGCAGCTGCTGCGGCTCACCCGCCGGGTGCACCGCATCCAGAAGCGCCACCTCGAGCACCGTGACCTCGGCATCACACCGGCCCAGTCCCGGCTGCTGCGCACCCTGGCGCACTACGGCTCGCCGCCCCGCATGGCCGATCTGGCCGAGCGCCTGGAGGTCGTGCCGCGGGCGGTGACGACGCTGGTCGACGGACTGGAGTCGGCCGGGAAGGTACGCCGCGTCCCGGACCCGGCCAATCGCCGGGTGATCCGGATCGAGCTCACCGACGACGGGCGCACGGCTCTGCGGGAACTGCACGGCGCGCGCCGGTGTGCCGCTGAGGAGATCCTGGCCCCCCTGACGGGCGAGCAGCGTGTGGTGCTCGGCGGTCTGCTGGACACCCTGATCGACGGACCCGACATGGAGCGGAGCCGACGGACGGCGTGACCGAAAGGCGCGTGGTCAGGCCGACAGACGCGCCCGGACCCCCATGACCACCACCGGGTGCCGGTCCGGGTCCAGAGTGCGCAGCAGGTACTCCATCGCCGGCTCGGGGCAGACCGACACAGGCGGACGTACCGCTGCCGTGGTCCATATGCGGCCAGATTCCCCCGCCCTTGGACGTGCCTTCGGGGCGGGTCGGATCAGTCGGCGCGGTGCCCTCGACCCGGTCGCAGTCGGCGGCGACGACGTAGTCGGCCGCCACAGGCGGACAACGCCGCCGGCAGGGCTCCCAGCGCCACCGTCGCGACCGCCGTACGCCGCGCACCACTGCTCCGCATCGGTCCATGGTCGCACTCGTGCCGCACCGGCGCGGGAGGCGTGCGACGGACGGCAGCCGGATTCGTACCTCATAGCGGAAAACCGCTTGATTTTGGGCACGTCGTGACGCGAACCTTTCACGGTTTGCAGCCCCTTGATGCCGTCGCGAACGGCACCCCCTGACACGAGCCACTGGGACGCCATGCAGATCCGAGACCTTCCGTTTCCCGACCCGGGCGTGCCGGACGCACGTTCGGGACCCCGATTCCTGTGGTGGCTGTTCCGGAACCAGCTGGGAGGCCAGCTCAAGTCGCTGGCCTGGGGCCTGCTGCACTTCGCCTCCGTCTCCGCCCTGCCCTTCTGCGTCGGTCTCGCCATCCAGGCCGTCGTCGACCGTTCCGGCACCCGGCTCGCCCTCGCGGGCGGAATCATGGTGCTGTGCTGCGCCGGAAACGCGCTCGGCGACACCTTCCTGCACCGCACCGCCGTCACCAACTGGATCACCGCAGCGGCCCGCGTCCAGCAACTCCTGGCCCGCAAGACCGCGTTGCTGGGCTCGGCACTGACCCGCCGCGTGGCGGCCGGCGAGGTCGTGGCCGTCTCCACCGGCGACGTCGAGAAGATCGGCTGGTTCGTGGAGGCCGTCTCCCGCTTCACCGCGGCCGCTCTGACCATCGTGCTGGTCTGCGTGGCCCTGGTCGTCTACGAGCCGGAGCTCGGCGTCGTCGTGATCCTGGGCCTGCCGGTGCTGGCCCTCGCCGTACTGCCCCTCCTCCCCCGGGCCACCCAGCGGGCCGACGTCCAGCGCGAAAAGGCCGGCCGCGCCACCGAACTCGCCTCGGACACCGTCGCGGGGCTGCGCGTGCTCCGCGGCATCGGCGGCGAGGAACTCTTCCTCGACCGTTACCGCAGCGCCTCCCAGGAGGTACGCCACGCGGCCGTGCGCAGCGCGCGGATGTGGTCCCTGATCTCCGCGATCCAGGTGCTGCTGCCGGGGCTCCTGCTGGTCGCGGTGGTCTGGCACGGCGTCCACCTGGCCCGCGAGGGCCGCATCGGCGTCGGCGAGCTCGTCACCGTCTACAGCTCCGTCATGATCCTCACCTACCCACTGCGGCACTTCGAGGAGATCGCCATGGCGTACTCCTTCTCCCGGCCCTCGGCCAAACGCGCCGCACGGGTGCTGGCGCTGGAACGGGCCACGGACACCGCGGGATCACGCCCTGCCGAGGCGCCGGCCGGGGACCTGTACGACCCGACCACCGGTCTGCTCGCGCCGGAGGGCAGGCTCACCGCCGTGGTGTGCGGCGACCCGGACGCGGCCGGGCGCCTGGCGGAACGGCTCGGCGGGCACCCGTCCGAGGAGGGCACGTCCGCTCTGCTGGGCGGCGTACCGCTGGACGAGCTGCCTCTGAAGTCCGCGCGCACCGCCGTCCTGGTCCAGGACAAGGACCCGGTACTGCTCTCCGGCACGCTGCGCGAGCTGCTCGACGTACCCGCGTCCGGCGCCGTCGGAGCCGAGGACGCGCTGGCCGCCGCCCAGTGCGCGGACGTACTGGCGGCCCTCACGCAGGGGTCGCTCGGCGCCGACGACCCGATGGACGCCCGGATCACCGAGCGGGGCCGCTCGCTGTCGGGCGGCCAGCGCCAGCGGCTCGCGCTGGCCCGGTCCCTGATCACCGATCCGGAGGCGCTCGTCCTGGACGAACCGACCTCCGCCGTCGACTCGCACACCGAGGCGCGGATCGCGGAGGGCGTGCGGTCACTGCGGGCGGGACGCACCACCGTGGTCTTCACCTCGTCGCCACTGCTGCTGGACCGCGCGGACCGCATCGTCTTCCTGCACGACGGCGAGGTCGCCGCGGTCGGCGCCCACCGGGACCTGCTGCACACCGAGCCCCGGTACCGGGCGGTGGTGACCCGCGAGACCGACGACGAGACCGCGGCACACCAGGACGGAAACACGGCCGGGAACGAGGCGACGAAGACCCTGGGCCCTGCCCTGGACGACGATGTCCTCGGCGACGACGACGTACTGCACCGACTGGAAGAGATCGAGGAGACGGCATGATCGGCGTCGCGCCACCGTCCTACGACCCGGCGGCCCCGACGACGGCGAGCACCCTGCCCGTCGGCGCGCCCGCGACCGTACGCGCGTACGCGGGAGAACTGCTGCGCCGGCACCGCCGCGCGTTCCTCTTCCTCGTCGCCGTCAACACCGTCGCCGTGATCGCCTCCATGGCGGGCCCCTACCTGCTGGGCGGGCTCGTGGAACGGGTGTCGGACGACACCCGCGAGCTGCGCCTGGGTCTCACTGTCACGCTGTTCGTACTCGCGCTCGTCGTCCAGGCGGTGTTCGTACGGGAGGTGCGGCTGCGTGGGGCCATGCTCGGCGAGCGGATGCTGGCGGATCTGCGCGAGGACTTCCTCGTGCGGTCGGTCGGGCTGCCGCCCGGCGTGCTGGAGCGGGCCGGCACGGGTGATCTGCTCTCCCGGATCACGACGGACATCGACCGGCTCGCCAACGCCATGCGCGAGGCCGTGCCCCAGCTGGCGATCGGCGTGGTGTGGGTGGTGCTCCTGCTCGGCGGGCTGGTGATCACGGCCCCGCCGCTGGCGCCGGCGGTGCTGCTCGCGGTGCCACTGCTGGTGATCGGCTGCCGCTGGTACTTCCGGCGGGCGCCCTCCGCCTACCGCTCGGAGGCCGCCGGGTACGCCGCCGTGGCCGCCGCGCTCGCCGAGACCGTGGACGCCGGGCGCACCGTCGAGTCGCACCGCCTGGACGCCCGTCGTATCGAGCTGTCGGACCGCCGGGTCAGGGAGTGGACGGCCTGGGAGCGTTACACCCTCTGGCTGCGGTCGGTGCTCTTCCCGGTCATCAACGTCACCCATGTGACCGTGCTCGCCTCCGTCCTGCTGATCGGTGGTGTGTTCGTCCTGCAGGGCTGGATCGGGGTCGGCCAGCTGACCACGGCGGCACTGATGGCGCAAATGCTCGTCGACCCGGTGGGCATCATCCTTCGCTGGTACGACGAACTGCAGGTGGCGCAGGTGTCCCTGGCCCGGCTGGTGGGCGTGCGGGACATCGAGCCGGACGCGGGTGACCCGGCGCTGACCCCCGACGGACGGCTCGTGCACGCCGACCGCGTGCACTTCGGCTACCTCGAGGGCGTGGACGTCCTGCGCAAGGTGTCGCTGGAGGTCGCCCCCGGCACAAGGCTCGCCCTGGTCGGTCCCTCGGGCGCCGGAAAGTCCACGCTGGGCAGGCTGCTGGCGGGCATCTACGGCCCTCGTGAGGGCCGGATCACCCTGGGTGGCGCGGAGCTTTCCCGGATGTCCGCCGAACGGGTCCGCTCGCACGTCGCCCTCGTCAACCAGGAGCACCACGTCTTCGTGGGCTCGCTGCGCGACAACCTCCGCCTGGCCCGGACCGGCGCGACCGACGCCGAGCTGTGGGCGGCGCTCGGCGCGGTCGACGCGGACGACTGGTCCCGCGGGCTCGACGAGGGCCTCGACACCGAGGTCGGCTCGGGCGGCTTCTCGCTCACCCCGGCGCAGGCCCAGCAGATCGCGTTGGCCCGCCTGGTCCTGGCCGACCCGCACACCCTGGTGCTGGACGAGGCGACATCCCTGCTCGACCCCAGGGCCGCACGCCACCTCGAACGGTCCCTGGCCAGGGTGCTGGAAGGCCGCACGGTCGTCGCGATCGCCCACCGTCTGCACACCGCCCACGACGCGGACGTCATCGCCGTGGTCGAGAACGGCCGGATCAGCGAACTGGGCAGCCACGACGAGCTCGTCGCGGCGGACGGCGCGTACGCGGCGCTGTGGCGGTCGTGGCACGGGTGAGCGTGCCCCTACTCGGCGGTTGCCCGGGCGTGCCACGCCCCGCCCGGGCGCCCGGGCCGTGGCCAGCGCCAGCATCGGCATCGGCGTCGGCATCGGCATCGGCATCGGCATCGGCAGCGGCATCGGCATCGGCAGCGGCATCGGCAGCGGCATCGGCATCGGAGGGATGCGGTCGGCGCGGAGCCGGACACGGTGGGGGCTGTTGCGGTCCGTGCCGGGCCGGGCACGGTAGGGAAACTCGGGGCTGTGTCGGAGTCGACCGGTGTTCCGCCGGAGTCGACCGGTGGGTGGGTGGCCGGGTGTGGTCGTACCTGAGGGGAGGAGCCCGACGCTCCCGCTGACTCCGCCCGTGCCCCCTCGGAGCGGACCAACGCACCAGTGGTCCTCTCCCCCGCCCGATCGGAGCAGGCCGGTGCTCGAACGGCCCGCCCAGTGTCCGCTCAGTGCTCGGCATGGACTGGGTGGTGCTCGGCAGGAGCAGACCGGTACTCGACGGGCTTCCAACCCCTGGTCGGCCGGAGCGGGCGCCCGGCGGGCCCGCCGGGCCGGGGGGGGCGGGTGCCCCGGTCGACGGTCGTGCCGTTGCGCGGTCCCGAACGGGAGTGGAAGGCTGGGTAGAGGCACCGGCTCGGGGCAGGCCCTGGAACCGCGCGGTTCTGACGACGGTTGACGCCTGTGCCCCGTGCAGCGGCGGCCCGCCGCGGTCCACGGAGAGAAGGGGCCGTCCCCACCCCCTGGAGGTACCCGTGATCAGCGCCGACGGATGGGGAGATGACGTCTACCAGCCCGACGGATCCGAGCAGAGGGAGGACACCGGGCTGCTCGACGGTGAGGACACCCTTGAGTACGACGGTGTCGACGATCCCCTCGACCGGGGCTGGTCCCCGCCCGAGCGGCCCTGGGCGGTGGAGCACACCGGGGTGACGGCCGCCGAACGCCACCGGGGCGAGACGCTGGAGCAGCGGCTCTCCGAGGAGCGGCCGGACCTGCTCGCACCCGGCGGCGACGGACTGGGCGACTCCGACGGCACCGACGGCGAGCTGCTGGACAACGAGGTCGGCGCCGGCCGCTCCGGCCGGCTCGTGGCACCCGACGAGGGAGCGCACGAGGACGAGGAGCCGGCACTGGTCGCCGTGGACGTGGGCATCGACGGGGCGGCCGCCTCCGCCGAGGAGGCCGCGATGCACATCGTCGACGAGGACTCCCTGCCCGGCTAGCACCGCCCGCGGCGGCGTTCTCGCGCCGTCGCCCCGATGATCCGCGCCACCCGAGGAGCAGCCATGCAGCAGGACAAGCACCCCGAGTACCGGCCCGTCGTCTTCCGTGACCGCAGCGCCGGGTACGCCTTCCTCACCCGGTCCACCGCGACCAGCGACCGGACCATCGCATGGGACGACGGCGAAACCTACCCGGTGGTGGACGTGGAGATCTCCTCCGAGAGTCACCCCTTCTACACGGGCAAGGCGCGCACAGTGGACTCGGAGGGGCGGGTCGCCCGCTTCGAGCGGCGCTACGGCGCAGGCGAGGAGCAGGGCTCCGGCGGGACCGGCTGACCGGACCGGATCCCTCTCATCCCTCAGATGAAGTTGAGCGCCGCCGCACCGCCCACTCCCCCGAGCAGCATGAACGCCGGCATCAGCACCTTCAGCTCCACCCAGCTGCCCGCCCGGAAGCGCATCGCCTTCGGCGGGCCTATGGGGTACCAGCGCTTGCGGCCCACCGGTATCGGCCAGAGCACGGGGCAGCCCGAAACGGTCAGCGCGTCCCCGATGTCGTGCACCAGCGCCCCGAGCACGATCGGCAGCCCCAGCCACAGGTACTCCTGGCCCGGAGCGGTGAACAGCCAGTCCGCACCGCCGTCCGGTTTGTCCAGTATCCCGGCGAGGATCCAGGCGCTGGTCGCGGCCAGCAGCCAGACCAGCACGTCGCTGCTGGAGCCGCGGGTCGCCCGCCAGAGCAGCCCCTCGATGGCCAGTACCATGTGCACGAAGAGGATCGCCAGGACCGCCCAGCGGCCGCCCGTGATGGCCAGGACCGAAGTCCCCCCGCCGATGAGGACCGCCCACAGCCAGGTGTGCGTCAGCGTGCGGTGTCCACCGGAACGGCGCGGGTCGCCCTGTTTCTTCGTGGCCTTGTAGACGGCGTACGACAGCTTGTCGACGATCTCGCACAACCCCCGTGAGACCGGTCCGAAGGCCCGGGAGATGGTGGCCGCCTTGTGGTCGAGGTCCGGGGCGAGCGCCGCTCCGGCGCAGATCAGAGCTCCGGCGAGCAGCACCGGCCAGGGCATCGAGTGCCCCCCGGCAGCGGTCGCCGCCCCGACGCCGAGCCACGCCGCGGCGCCCGACAGTGAGTGCGCTGGTCCCATCATCGCCGTTGCCCGCCCCATTCCTCTTGTGCCACTGTGCAGTTGTCCGGGTCCACTGATGCCTCGTGAGCGACCCAGCGTAGCGTTCGTGATCTTCACGCGGACAGCCGATTCCCCCATCAGGACCCGGGGCAGGCAAGATGGGGGCGTGACCCTCATCGACCAGCTGCCGCGGACCGCCGACCCCGATGCCCTGTACGAAGCCTTCGAGGCGTGGGCCCAGGAGCGCGGTCTCACGCTCTACCCCCACCAGGAGGAGGCGCTGATCGAGGCGGTCTCCGGTGCGAACGTGATCGTGTCGACGCCCACGGGCTCCGGCAAGAGCATGATCGCGGCGGGCGCCCACTTCGCCGCGCTGGCCCGGGACGAGGTCACCTTCTACACTGCCCCGATCAAGGCGCTGGTGTCGGAGAAGTTCTTCGAGCTGTGCAAGATCTTCGGCACCGAGAACGTCGGCATGCTGACCGGTGACGCCTCCGTGAACTCCGACGCACCTGTCATCTGCTGCACCGCCGAGGTCCTGGCGTCGATCGCGCTGCGGGACGGCAAGCACGCGGACATCGGCCAGGTCGTCATGGACGAGTTCCACTTCTACGCGGAGCCGGACCGCGGCTGGGCTTGGCAGATTCCCCTGCTGGAACTGCCGCAGGCCCAGTTCGTCCTGATGTCGGCCACGCTCGGTGACGTCTCCTTCTTCGAGAAAGACCTCGCGCGCCGCACCGACCGTCCCACCGCGGTGGTCCGCTCGGCAACCCGGCCCGTGCCGCTCTCCTACGAGTACCGCTACACGCCGCTCACCGAGACACTCACCGACCTGCTCGCGGCCCGGCAGGCTCCTGTCTACATCGTGCACTTCACGCAGGCGCAGGCCGTGGAGCGGGCACAGGCGCTGATGAGCATCAACATGTGCACGCGTGAGGAGAAGGAGCGGATCGCCGAGTTGATCGGCAACTTCCGCTTCACCACGAAGTTCGGCCGCAACCTCTCCCGTTACGTCCGGCACGGCATCGGTGTCCACCACGCCGGCATGCTGCCCAAGTACCGGCGGCTGGTGGAGAAGCTCGCGCAGGCCGGCCTGCTGAAGGTGATCTGCGGAACGGACACGCTCGGCGTGGGCGTGAACGTCCCCATCCGCACCGTGCTGTTCACGGCGCTGAGCAAGTACGACGGCACCCGGGTGCGCACGCTGCGAGCCAGGGAGTTCCACCAGATCGCCGGCCGGGCCGGGCGCGCGGGATTCGACACGGAGGGCTTCGTCGTCGCCCAGGCACCCGAGCACGTCGTCGAGAACGAGAAGGCGCTCGCCAAGGCCGGTGACGACCCGAAGAAGCGACGGAAGGTCGTCCGCAAGAAGGCCCCCGAAGGCTTCGTGGCCTGGTCGGAGAGCTCGTTCGAGAAGCTCATCACCTCCGAACCGGAGCCGCTGACGTCCCGATTCCGGGTCACGCACACCATGCTGTTGTCGGTGATCGCCCGGCCGGGTGATGCCTTCGCGGCGATGCGGCACCTGCTGGAGGACAACCACGAGCCGCGCAAGCAGCAGCTCAGGCACATTCGTCGGGCGATCGCCATCTACCGCTCGCTGCTGGACGGCGGCATCGTCGAGAAGCTCGACGAGCCGGACGCCGAGGGGCGTGTCGTCCGGCTCACGGTGGACCTGCAGCACGACTTCGCGCTGAACCAGCCGCTCTCCACGTTCGCCCTGGCCGCCTTCGAGCTGCTGGACCCCGAGTCGCCGTCGTACGCGCTGGACATGGTGTCCGTCGTGGAGTCCACGCTGGACGACCCACGACAGATCCTCGCCGCCCAGCAGAACAAGGCGCGCGGTGAGGCCGTGGCCGCGATGAAGGCGGACGGTGTCGAGTACGAGGAGCGCATGGAGCGCCTCCAGGACATCACGTACCCGAAGCCTCTGGATGAACTGCTCTTCCACGCCTACGACACCTACCGCAGGAGCCACCCCTGGGTCGGTGACCACCCGCTGTCGCCGAAGTCCGTCATCCGGGACATGTACGAGCGGGCACTGACCTTCACGGAGCTGGTGTCCCACTACGAACTGGCCCGCACCGAGGGCATCGTGCTGCGCTACCTCGCCAGTGCCTACAAGGCCCTCGACCACACGGTCCCGGACGACCTGAAGTCCGACGACCTGCAGGACCTGATCGAGTGGCTCGGCGAGATGGTGCGTCAGGTCGACTCCAGTCTGCTGGACGAGTGGGAGCAGCTCGCCAACCCGGAGGAGATGACCGCCGAGGAGGCGCAGGAGAAGGCCGACCAGGTACGGCCGGTCACCGCCAACGCGCGCGCCTTCCGTGTCCTCGTCCGCAACGCCATGTTCCGCCGCGTCGAGTTGGCCGCCCTCGACCAGGTCGAGGCACTGGGCGAGATGGACTCCGACGCCGGCTGGGACGCCGACGCGTGGGGCGAGGCCATGGACAAGTACTGGGACGAGTACGACGACCTCGGCACCGGTCCGGACGCCCGCGGGCCCAAGCTCCTGGTACTCCAGGAGGAGCCGCAGAACGGCCTGTGGCGCGTACGACAGATCTTCGACGACCCGAACGACGACCACGACTGGGGCATCAGCGCGGAGGTCGACCTCACGGCCTCCGACGCGGAGGGCCGGGCGGTCGTCCGCGTCACCGATGTCGGTCAGCTGTGAACACAGGAGAATCCCACCGATGACGAATCCGGCCGAGAGCCTCGTCGCCCTGCTCGACCTGGAGCGGATCGAGGTCAACATCTTCCGTGGCCGCAGCCCCGAGGAGTCACTGCAGCGGGTCTTCGGCGGCCAGGTGGCCGGCCAGGCGCTGGTCGCCGCGGGCCGCACCACGGACGGCGACCGCCCCGTGCACTCGCTGCACGCGTACTTCCTGCGCCCGGGACGCCCGGGCGTCCCGATCGTGTACCAGGTGGAACGGGTGAGGGACGGGCGGTCGTTCACGACCCGCCGGGTCACCGCGGTGCAGCAGGGCCGCACGATCTTCAATCTCACCGCCTCCTTCCACAAGCCTGAGCAAGGGAGTTTCGAGCATCAGCTGCCGCCGGCCCGGACAGTGCCGGATCCCGAGTCCCTGCCGACGGTCGCCGACGAGGTGCGGGAACATCTGGGCGCGCTGCCGGAGCAGTTCGAGCGGATGGCACGCCGCCAGCCCTTCGACATCCGCTATGTCGACCGGCTGCGCTGGAGCGCCGACGAGGTCGAGGGCGCCGAGCCCCGCAGCGCGGTGTGGATGCGTGCCGTCGGGCCGCTCGGGGACGACCCGCTCGTGCACACCTGCGCCCTGACCTACGCCAGCGACATGACGCTCCTGGACGCCGTGCGCATCCCGGTGGAACCTCTGTGGGGTCCGCGGGGCTTCGACATGGCGTCGCTGGACCATGCCATGTGGTTCCACCGGCCGTTCCGAGCGGACGAGTGGTTCCTGTACGACCAGGAGTCGCCGATCGCGACCGGTGGACGGGGGCTGGCCCGGGGCCGGATCTACGACGCGGAGGGGCGCCTGCTGGTGTCCGTCGTCCAGGAAGGGCTGTTCCGGGCCCTGTAGGTCACGAGCCTCTGCGCCAGATCCGGCCGAGCAGCCCGCGGAGCCGTCCGGTCTCCTCCGCCGCGTGCGGCGTGGGTTTCCGGTGGGGCGGGGGCGGCGGCACCGGGCGAAGGGCCGGGCGCGGCGCCGGACGGTGTCGCCTGGCGGCTTCCACCGCGGCCGCCAGGTCCGTGCGGAGCCAGTCGATCTCGTCCGGGTCGGTCGCCGTCATGACCTCCTCGGCGAGCCGCGTGGCCGGTGAGCCGGGCGTGCCGTGGGCAGGCCGCGCCGGGCGGAACCGGTTGAGGTGGGAGCGCTCGTAGGGATCCCTGACGACCTCCGAGACGTCGACCGGGGCGAGCAGTGACGCCATGGCCGCGGCCCGGGACCACGGGTCGTCGGCCTGGCGGAGCAGGAAACCCAGGTGCCGCCCCCGCCAGTTGCGGGGGCGCAGGTCCAGGCCCTCGGTCAGCTGGTCCCGCAGCCCCTCGGGGGTCCGGCCCTTCAGCGGGGCGGAATTCCTCTCGTCGGCCGCGAACTGTCGTAGGTCGTCGGCCAGGTAGAGCCAGACGACGACGCGATAGCGGTTGACGTAGAACGTCATCGGCACCAGCAGCCCAAGCCGTGCGAGGCGGGTGAACCGGGCCCTGGTCACTTCCATGAGGGCCGCGCCCTCCGTGGCCCCGACGGCTCGGACGCTGTCCCGGAGGGCTTCGGGGAAGCCCTCCCCCGCCCGGATCCGCTCGATCTCGTCGCGGGCGACGCGCCGGCCGCCTCCTTTCTCGTCGGGCACGGTGCGGATGCGGCCGAGGCGTACGGCGAGGTCGAAGTCACGGCGCCTGAGGCCGAGCTCCCGCGCCGCACGGCTCGGCGCGAGCGAGGTGTCACGGATGGTGCCTCGAGTGGTGACGCGGGTGGTGCCGGTCTGCTCGGCAGTGGCCGTGATGTCGTGTGTGATGGTGTTGCCGGACATGCTCTTGACCCCCGTGGATTGTGCGGCCGGCGCAGTCCGCGCCCGCCTGACACAAGAACGTAGCCAGTGTCACGGCATCCGTGGCGAGCCTGTGGAAAACTCCGCGGCAGACCTCTCGGGAACGTTGAATGCCCAGGTCAGAGTTCTTCAGATGATATCCGGCCCGGTTGTCGCGCATCGACGTCGAGGTGTTCACCCACGCGGTTGACGAGCAGCGTCATCTCGTAGGCGATCTGCCCGATGTCGGTCTCCGCGCCGCTGAGCACGCACAGGCAGCTGCCCGAGCCGGCGGCGGTGACGAACAGCACGGCGTCGTCGAACTCGACCATCGTCTGCCGTACCTGACCAGCCCCGAAGTGGCGGCCCGAGCCCTTGGCGAGGCTGTGCAGTCCGGACGAGACGGCGGCGAGGTGTTCGGCGTCCTCGCGTCGCAGGCCTGTACTGGCTCCGGTGACAAGCCCGTCGTTGGACAGGACCAATGCGTGCCGGACGTGTTCGACACGCTCGGTCAGGTCGTCGAGCAGCCAGCCAAGTCCCTGGTTCTGCGCCATGATCCGTTCTCCCCGTGTTGTCCCGTGTGGTCTTGTGTGGTCTCGTGCGCATGGTCGCCCCCCTCTGCCCGGAGGATCTGTCCGCCAGCCTTCACCACGCCCGTGCTGCGGGCAAGGAGGATGGGGGCATGGCACAGAAGATGACCGACGAGGAATGGCGGGCGTTCGTCTCGGACGGCACCCGCACCGGGAAGCTGTCGACCGTTCGGGCGGACGGCAGCCCGCATGTGGCGCCGATCTGGTTCCTGCTGGACGGGGACGACGTGGTGTTCAACACCGGCAAGGACACCGTGAAGGGACGCAATCTGGTCCGTGACGGCCGGGTCGCGCTGTGCGTGGACGACGACCGGCCGCCCTTCGACTTCGTCGTGCTCCAGGGGCGCGCTCGGATCTCGGAGGACCTCGACGAACTCCGGCACTGGGCAGCCCGCGTCGGGGCCCGGTACATGGGAGAGGCACGCGCCGAGGAGTTCGGAGTCCGCAACGGCGTTCCGGGCGAGCTCCTCGTCCGTGTCACCGTGGACAAGGTCATGGCTCAGAAGGCCGTGGCGGACTGAGACCTGCCCGGCCCCATGCGGGCTGGTCCGCTCAGCGCAAGGAGTCGAGCAGCCGGGCGGTGCGCGCCCGCCCGGCGTACTCGACGAGCCGGATCAGCACCCCCTTTCCCCAGTCGCGGTCCCGGGCGTCGCACAGCACCACCTCCGGAGTCCCCTGGTCCAGGTCGAGAGCGCGCAGGACGTCCCGGGCGTCGTAGCGGCGCGCCCGTAGAGCAGTTGACGGCCACCACGAACGGGACGCGCCGGTGCTCGACGTAGTCCACCACCGGGAAGCAGTCCGGCAGGCGCCGGGTGTCCGCGAGCACGACGGCGCCGAGCGCGCCCTGCGCCAGTTCGTCCCAGAGGGGCCGGAAGCGGTCCTGGCCCGGGGTGCCGAAGGGGTACAGGGAGAGTCCGGACCGGATGGTGATGCGTCCGAAGTCCATGGCGACGGCGGTGGTGACCTTGCGGTCGATGCCGTCGGTGTCGTCCACCGGCCGACCGGCCTCGCGGAGCAGTTCCTCCTTGCGCGGAGGCCTGAGCTCGCTGACCGCGCCCACCAGGGTGGTCTTGCCCACGCCGAACCCTCCGGCGACCAGGATCTTCAACGCCGGCGCGGTCGTGTCGCCGTCCGTGACGCCCAGGCGAGGGGAGCGCTCGGCGCGCTCGCAGGCCATCGATCGCTTCTCTCGGTCCGGGTGGTCGCGAACGTCATCGCGGGTCAAGGCCCTTCGGGCCGCCTCTACAGTGCGCGCAGTCCGTCGATCACTTCACGCAGGACCCGTTCGTCGGGCAGCCGCGCGGGCGGTACGGGGCGGCTGACGATCACGGAGCCGAGTTCCACCAGGTCGCCGAGGAGCACCCTGACGACGCCCACGGGCAGGTCCGCGTCCGCGGCGAGTTCCGCGACCGACCGGGTCTTCTCTCCGTGCCGCTGCCCCGGAAGCCGAGCATGGCGACGAAGTGCTCGCCCGGATGCCCGTGCCGATCGCCGAGGCCAGGGTGAGCAGCCAGTTGCGGCGCGCGCCCGGTGGCGGCGAGGGCCCGGTGACGGCGAGGGCGCGCACGGTGCAGCGCGGTACGAGGGCCGCGCCGGTACAGGCCGTCGCGTACGACAGCACGGGGGCTCAGGCGGCCCAGGTCGGCGTGGTCCAGGTGTCGCATGGCCCCGGGACGCCAAACCCCTCGAAGACGCACGACGGGAACACTTTTCGAAGCGGTTGTTGTCTGACGCAGGAAGGCGCTGGAACGATCGCGTCACGTTCGAAGGCGTGCGCTGCGGCATCTCCTCCGCGCCATTGGGGGATCATGCGGAGCATGAGCAACGACCACACGCATGTCCAGGAGTTCTTCGGCGCCCGCGCCGCCGACTGGGACAGCCGGTTCCCCGACGACGGCCCCGCCTACGAGGCCGCGGTCGCCGAGCTCCGCCTGCGGGAGGGGGCTCACGTGCTCGACGCGGGCTGCGGCACCGGACGCGCCCTGCCCCCGTTGCGTGCGGCCGTGGGGCCGTCGGGCCTGGTTGTCGGGGCCGATCTGACCCCTGCCATGCTCCAGACCGCCGTACGAGCCGGGAGGGACCGTGACGGACGGTTGCTGCTGACCGACGTCACGGCGCTGCCACTGCGGTCACGGTCGCTCGACGCCGTGTTCGCGGCGGGCCTCGTCGCGCACCTGCCGGATCCCGCCGGGGGTCTGCGGGAGTTGGCTCGCGTCGTACGGCCCGGCGGCACGCTGGCACTGTTCCACCCCATCGGAAGGGCGGCGCTCGCGGCCCGGCAGGGACGGCGGATCACGCCGGACGACCTGCGTGCCGAGGCCAGGCTCAGGCCGTTGCTGGCCGGTTCCGGCTGGCGCATGACGTCGTACGTCGACGAGGACGCACGCTTCCTGGCCCTGGCCGTGCACGACGGCTGACCGCTCGCATCAGGGCCGACCACCCGCGCGGCGGCCGATCGTCCAGTCCCGGCCCGCGATCGCTGCCGCGAACGTGTCGAGACGGTCGAACATGACGTTCGGCCGAGCCTTCGGCACGGTTACCACGCGCACGCGCGCGGCCTCCGGTGGGCGAGGACGACGGCGACGGCGCCGCCCATGCTGTGCGCGATCACCGACGAGAATCGCTGGACGCCCTCTTCCGGCGTGGCGTGCTGACCGTCGCGCGAGCCACGTCCCGCGCCCATGTCCCAGGCCGGCTCAACCGGCTGCGGGGGACGATCCGTTCACTCGACGGCTGACGTGTCGATGTGGCGGATCGGACAGCCCTGTACGCCGGGGGTCGGGCGGGTGCCCAGTTCCGCCAGCCGGTAGCCGTTCGGATAGCCCTTGATCTCCCAGTTCTGCCGGGCGTGGTGCGGGGCGCTCCTCGGCGGCATCAGGCGGACCGCGCGCCCGCGCAGTCGCACCGCACGGCGCACGAGCGCGCGGGTGCCGGGACCCGGCGGGGTGTACCGGAAGGCTCGCAGGAGCGGCTCGTCGAGCAGGGCCAGGGTCCCGGTACGCAAGAGCGGGGCGAGGGGACTCGGATACCAGGAGGCCATGAGGCGGAGAGTGGCGTCGGAGACCCGGCGCGCCCCCTCGTCCCACGCGAAGTGGGCCTCCTCGTACGCGTCGAGGCAGGCTTCGAACTCCTCGTAGGTACCGGGGATGCCCCTGATGCCCATGTGCCGCCCCAGCGTGCGGTAGTGAACGGCGGACGCGATGGTCTCGTGGCGTGACAACCGGCGCCACCCGTAGGCGTCGATCCAGCGTTTGGGGGTCACGACGAACGTGCACAGGACGTACCGCATGTCGTCGTTGGAGATGTCGTAGCTGCGGTGCATCTGGTTGATCCGCCGGATGGCCGTGCGGCCCTGCTCGCTGCCGAATCCGTGCTCGACGACGGCGTCGAGCAGCAGCGCCGTGTCGTCGTACCGCTTCTGCGGCCGGCCTGTGAACTCCGCCGTCCCGGCCAGCAGCCGGCCGATGCTCGGTACGGCGTAGGTGCGGTAGAGCGCCAGCTCGAGGGCTCGGGCGAAGTCCCACGGGAACTCGTAGGCCGAGGCCAGTCGGTAGATCTCCGAAGCGTCCTCGTACGGATCCATCCGCCGGATCTGTGCCAGCCGCTCGAAACGCTTCATCGTGGCCATCCCCTTCTGCCGTCGAAGCTGCAACTCTACGTTGAGTAGCAGGAGATGCACGATCAGCCATGGTGATCGGCAGGGAGGGGTGGTCCGCTTGTTCGGCAGGATCCGCGAGGCCTGGGAAAGATCTCGCACCGCTCGGCGCACGGAGGGTAAGTCGGGAGGGGGGCAGCGCCCGCACAATCTGTTCGAGGCCGCCGCCGTGTACGTCTCCGCGTGCGCGGACGACGACCAGGAACGGATCGACGAGGCGGCGGCCTGGGTGTCGCCGGAGGCCCTGTCGTTCGGGGTGAACGAGCTGGCGTGCCGGGCTGTGATCGCGCTCGCCCGGGAACGCGGCGAGTCGCCGCAGGACGTGGCCCGTTCGCTCCTGGGACTGCCCGCGGCCTGACCCGCTCGTCCGGCCCGGGTGGTCGATTCGCCCCCGTCCAGCCGGAAAGCTGCAGCTCGGGTGCGTCTGGGAGTCGTGACAAGGACTTCCCGGTCGCACTAGGGTGCGCGCCATTGGACGAACCGACGGGGAGGCTGGGATGGCCGGGACGGACGAGAACGCCGTCGCCGCCGCGGACGACGCGCTCTATGTGCTGACGGCGGTGCTGCTGACACCGGCGAAGTTCCCGAGTGTGCTGGGCGACGACTACCCGGAGGCGTGCGCGGCGCTCGGTCTCCCGCCTCTGGCCGACGGCTACGGCCTGGTACTCGGTCAGGACGGTGACGGGGCCCGGTGGACCGTCGTCATCGACGACGTCTCGCTGGTCGCCGTCGCCGTGGCGTCCTGGGACTGCGGCATGGAGTACGACCTTTCACCGGACGAGCGTACGGTCGTGGCAGCGCTGCCCGGCTGGCCCCTCGCGGTCGCCGTGGCGGCCCCCGGCGTGCCCGCCCCGCACGATCCCGGCCCCGAGTCGGCCGACCGGCCCGCGCTGTCGCCGCCGGACACCACCGTCTGGGGGCCCGCGCAGCGACGCCTGGGAGCCGACGAGATCGCCCTGCAGTGGACGCAGTGGCGGGAGCAGATCGACGACGCGGACTTCCCGGTGACGGGCGGCGCCGGTCCGGCGAACGACGCGCCGGGAGGCGCACCGGACAGTGCCGTGGAGAGGGACGCGGGCACCGGCGAGGGTGCGGAGGTCGGCGCCACGGACGGGGCCGGTGCTGCGGAGGAGAGCGCCGACGCCAGTATTGAGCAAGCCGGTGCCGGTGCCAGTGCCAGTGCCGGGTCCACCGGACACGGCGGTGTCCGGAGGGTCCTCGCGGAGGCCCGCGCCTACGTCGACACGCCCCCGCCGCTCGGCCGGGTCCGGTCGTCGTTCGCGCCGGGGGAGGCGCGGACGCTGCGTGCCGACGGCCCCGGCTGGTCGCTCGTCGCCAGAACCGACGACATCGCCTTCATCCTGCTCGACGACGAACCCGGTGAGGTCCTGCCGGTGGGCCGGGGGCCGTCGCTGCCCGGACTTCTGGAGGCCCTCGACAAGATGGCCGTACGGCCGAGCTGACCCGGACGCACCGGGGCCGCTGCCGCTCGGAGACCCGGCCCATGGTCCCACTGCCCGGGACCGAACGCCGGGTCGACCCTGGAGGAGATCCTGGCGCCGTGCCGGTCCGACGCGGCGTGCGACTACGCGGAACGCCCCGCCTCCGTCGACCGTGCGGTGGCCCGGGTCGCACAGACCGGACACAGCGGCAAACCGCTGATCAGCCTGCACGGCGGTCCGGACTCGCTGCTGCCCAAGGCCACCGACTCCGATGTGTGCGCGCATGATCGACGCGAGGGGGCGAGGCGATCTGCGCCGCTACTACACGGTCCAGGGCGGGACACACGTCGACGGGCTGTACGACCTCCATCCCGACCGGCTCCGACCGATCCTGCCCTGCTGCCGGTCGGCGTTCGACGCGTTGACCGCATGGGTGGACCGGGACACCACTCCTCCCGCGGACCACACGATCGGCAGGCCCGCGGACGGCGATGTGGTCAACTCCTGTGCCCTGGCCGGGACCGCCGAGACGCGGTCTTGAGACTCAGCGGCCGATCTCCTTACGGCCGACGCGGCGCAGCCTGCGTCGCTGCGCGGGGTCCAGGGTGAGGTACGCGGCGGCCGGGACTCCCAGAACCATGAGCAGGGCAGCCCACCAGGGCAGCCAGATCAGCAGGACGAGTCCGGCCGCGACACCCCCTGCTGCGACCTTGGCGTTCTTCGACATGGTGTCGCCTCCTTCGCGGCCACTGCCGCTCTCTGTCCTGAAAACGGGCCCGGGCTCCCGACGGTTCCGTACCCCGACCCTGAGAGGTCCCTGAGGCCGTACCCTTACGCACCCCTGAGACCCCGTCGGCGACTCCCTTGGGAGAGAAGACCCCCCTCCTATGGACAGTGACCCACGCCACACCCAGGTCACACCCCGTAATTACGGGAATCCTGTACACTCGGCGACCGCGTCCCCAGCTAGTCAAATTTGAGGAATACGTCATCGCTGCGCAGACCACCCTCCCGGCGACACTCTCCGAGATCTCCGAACTCTCCCGCTGCTGTGCTGTTCTCATTCCCGGTGATCCCGCCCGCGCCGGCGGAGTCGCCTTCTGGCGGCCCGACGGCGAGGCCCCCGTGGCCGGCTCGTCGGGGCGCGTGGAAAACCTGACGGTCGTGCTGCCGGACGGTGACGGCGTGGGTCCGGTGCGCGTGCCGGCGGTGCTGCTGCCGGTGCGGGCGGCCCTGCCGGTTCTCACCCGCGCGCGCGTCCGCGCGGACGGCCACCGGGCGACCGTGTTCTGGGGTGCGGTCGCCCTCGAGGCGCTGCGTCTCGTGGCGCGCGGGCTGCTGCTGCCCGGCCTGTCCGCGGCCGACCACGACGCCTGGCGCACGGGCCCGCTGGGCACGGAGGAGACCGAACGGATCCGCCACCTCGCCGCCGTCATGCCGCCCGAGGCACACGCAGTACCCGTGAACGACGCCGAACCTCTGCGGCTGCCCGACCCGGAACGGCTGGTCCGCGCCTTCCTGGACGCCGTCGCCGACACGCTCCCCCGTTCCCCCGCCGCCGAGCTGGTGACGGCCGGACCCGCCTACGCATCGCGGGAGCCCAGGCGTACGCCAGAACTGCGCGAGTGGGCTGCCGACATCGCCGCGGGACACGACGCAGGCGTCCGGCTGTCACTGCGCGTCGAGGTGCGGGGCCTGTCGGGCGCGGCTTCGCAGGACACCCGGCCGGCGTTCCGGGCCGTTCTCCAGGTGCACGACGTGAGCGATCCCGCGCTCGTCGCGGACACCGCCGAGGTGTGGGCGGGCAACGTGGACGACGCGTTCGGCACTCGAGCGCGCATGGACGCCCTGCTCGCGCTCCGCCGTGCGGCACGGGCCTGGCCCGCGCTCACCCCCATGCTGTCGGCCGCTGTGCCGGACGCCGTCGAACTCTCCGACGAAGAGGTCACCGACCTCCTCGGCACAGGTTCCCGGGCGCTCGCCGGCGCGGGAGTCGACGTGCACTGGCCGAGGGAGCTGGCCCGTGACCTGACCGCCCGCGCCGAGGTCGGACCACCGGACGACGAGCCGTCACCACGCACGGCCTCGTCGGACACCGGCACCTCGTTCCTGTCCGCCGACGCGCTGCTCGCCTTCAACTGGTCGTTCGCACTGGGCGGGCAGCGGCTCACGCGCGAGGAGCTGGATCTGCTCGCCGAGGCAAACCGCCCCGTGGTGCGCCTGCGCGACCAGTGGGTGCTCGTCGACCCCGAGGAGGCCCACCGCGCCCGTAACCGGCAGGATCACAAGGTCACCCCGGTCGACGCGCTCGCCGCGGCCCTGACGGGCTCGACGGAGGTCGACGGGCGCCGCGTCGAAGTCCGGCCCACGGGCTGGCTGGCGTCCTTGCGGGAACGGCTGGCCGACCCCGAGGCCCAGGATGTCGTCGCGCAGCCGGCCGCCCTCGACGCCACGCTGCGCGACTACCAGCGCAGGGGGCTCAACTGGCTGGCCCGTATGACGTCGTTGGGCCTGGGCTGCTGTCTCGCCGACGACATGGGGCTGGGCAAGACCATCACACTGATCGCCCTGCATCTGCACCGCCAGGCCGACGAGTCCGCCGCCGGACCCACCCTGGTGGTCTGCCCGACCTCCCTCATGGGCAACTGGCAGCGCGAGATCGAGCGGTTCGCGCCCGGCACGCCCGTACGCCGCTTCCACGGCGCCCGGCGCGACCTGGCGGAGCTGGCAGACGGCGAGTTCGTGCTCACCACCTACGGGACCATGCGCCTGGACACGGGCCGGCTCTCCACCGTGCCGTGGGGCATGGTCGTGGCGGACGAGGCCCAGCACGTGAAGAACCCGTACTCGGAGACCGCACGGCAACTGCGCTCCATCAACGCACGCGCACGCGTGGCGCTCACCGGCACCCCGGTGGAGAACAACCTCTCCGAGCTCTGGGCCATCCTCGACTGGGCGACCCCGGGGCTGCTGGGCCGGCTCGGCACCTTCCGCAGGCACTACGCACAGGCCGTCGAGGGCGGCCAGGACCCGGCGGCGGCGGAACGGCTGGCACGGCTCGTACGCCCCTTCCTGCTGCGCCGCCGCAAGTCGGATCCCGGAATCGCACCGGAGCTGCCGCCGAAGACCGAGACCGACCACCCGGTGTCGCTGACCACCGAACAGACGGGGCTGTACGAGGCGGTGGTGCGCGAAGCGCTCGCGGAGATCGCCGGGACCGACAGCATGGCGCGACGCGGCATGATCGTGAAACTGCTGACGAACCTGAAGCAGATCTGCAACCATCCCGCGCAGTTCCTCAAGGAGGACCGGCCGAGGATCACGGGCCGCTCGGGGAAGCTGGAGCTGCTGGACGAACTGCTCGACACCATCCTCGCCGAACAGGCGAGTGTGCTGGTCTTCACCCAGTACGTGCAGATGGCGCGTCTCCTCGAACAGCACCTGACCGCCCGCGGCGTGGCCTCGCTGTTCCTGCACGGCGGCACGTCCGTCACGGCGCGGGAGTCCTTGGTCCGGCGGTTCCAGGAGGGTGAGGTCCCGGTCTTCCTGCTGTCGCTGAAGGCGGCGGGCACCGGCCTGAACCTCACGCGCGCGGAGCACGTCGTGCACTACGACCGCTGGTGGAATCCGGCGGTCGAGGCGCAGGCCACCGACCGCGCCTACCGCATCGGCCAGACCCGCCCCGTGCAGGTGCACCGGCTGGTCGCCGAGGGAACCGTCGAGGACCGCATCGCCGCCCTGCTGAACCGCAAGCGGGCACTGGCCGACGCGGTGCTCGGGACGGGTGAGGCCGCGCTCACGGAGCTGACGGACGCGGAACTGGCCGACCTGGTCGAGCTGCGAGGAGGTATGCGATGACCCGGTACGACGACGAAACGGAACGAACGTTCGCCGCGCTGCCGCCCGCACACGGGAGGGGCTTCGCGCAGACATGGTGGGGCCAGGCCTGGCTGAAGGCGCTGGAGGACGCCGCCATGGACGCGGCACAGGTGAAGGCGGGCCGTCGGCTCGCGCGCGCAGGAGCGGTCGGCGCGGTGTCGGTACGCCCGGGCCGCATCACCGCGGTCGTCCAGGACCGGGACCGCACGGCGTACCGGGCCGACGTCCTGCTGGAGAGGCTGTCCGACGCGCAGTGGGACCGTTTCGCCGACATGGCGATCGAGCGGTCCGGGCATGTCGCGGCGCTTCTGGACCGCGACATGCCGCCACACCTCGTGGAGGACGCCGCACATGCCGGCATCGACCTGCTGCCGGGCCTGGGCGACCTGGAGGCGGAGTGCGACTGCGGTGCCTGGGATCACTGCGGGCACACCGCGGCACTCTGTTATCAGGTGGCCAGGCTGCTGGACCAGGACCCCTTCGTGCTGCTCCTGATGCGAGGACGCGCGGAAAGCGCCGTACTGGACGCCCTCCAGACGCGCGGCGACGCGCCCGCGGAGGATGCCTCCTTCCGCACGGAGGGTGTGGACGCCGCGGAGGCGTATGCGGCGGGACACCTGCTGCCTCCGCTGCCCGGCCTGCCCGGTCTCCAGGAAGGGCCGGGCGCACCGCCGTCCCTGGACACGGAAGGCACGCCACCTCCCGGCGTCGACCCGGCCGCCTTGGCCTTCCTGGCCTCCCGGGCGGCGGCCGAGGCACACCGACTGCTCGCCGAGGCCCTACGGAGCGGACACGGTCGGCAGGCGGTGGGCACGGAACCGGCCGCCTCGTACGACGCGGTGCGCCTGGCCGCGGGCGATCCCGGGCCGGAGGTGCTGCACCGCCTGGGCGACGGCTCGGGGCGTACCCCGGAGGCACTGGCCGTCGCTGTACGCGCGTGGCGGCTCGGGGGCGTGGTCGCCCTGTCCGTACTCGAGGAGGAGTGGACGGTGGAGGGCGACACGCTCGCACGCGCGCGTGCGGCACTGGAATCGGCCTGGGACGAGGACGAACGGCCGTCACTGCGGGCGCGGAACAACCGGTGGACCGTCGTCGGCGCGCCGCACCAGCTCCGTCTGGACCCTGACGGCCGCTGGTGGCCCTACCGCAAGGAGAGCGACCGTTGGGCCCCCGTGGGCGGCGCCGCGCAGGACCCCGCGACGGCGCTGGCCACGGCGGTACTCGCGGCCGGGGACGAGTCCTGACGCCCCGGTCCCAGGCAGCGGCGGCCCTGTGCGTCGGGGACGGGAACCGGGCGAGGAGCACGCCGCGACGAGAGCGGACGCCGGGCCGTCCTGGCGTCCGTGACATGCGTGTCCGGGCGAAGCACGACCGGCCATGTCGCGAACGACGCCCGGGCGGCTACCCGAACGACCGGAGGCGGCTGACGCCCGGTGCCGGCGCGGCTCGGGGACGGCGCGGATGCTGCTGGCGGTCCGGTCCCGTGCGGCAGTCGTCTGCCGGCCGCCGAGCACCGTCCGCCCGGTAGTCGTCGCCGCTGCCGGGCGGCCCGGTGCGTACGGGCTCCGGCCCCGTCCGTGAAGCGGAGGGGGCCGGAGCCCGCGCACAGAGGCCGTACCGCTCAGCGGGCGCCGAGGAGGTGGTCCATGGCCAGCTGGTCGAGGTACTCGAAGGCCATGCCGCGGGCGGCTGCCGCGTCCACGTCGAAGGTGTCGAAGGCCGTCGGGTCGGCCAGCAGAGCCGCGAGACCGTCCTCGGCGGTCGGACGCGCCAGTTCGTCCAGCCGGGACGCGGCGAGTGCCTCCTGCACCCGCGGGTCGGCGCGGAAGGCCGCCGCCCGGTCCTTGAGCATCAGGTAGTTGCGCATGCAGCCCGCCGCCGACGCCCACACTCCGTCGAGGTCCTCGGTCCGCGGCGGCTTGAAGTCGAAGTGGCGCGGTCCCGCGTACCCCGCCCTCTCCAGCAGGTCGACGAGCCAGAACGCCGCCCGCAGATCGCCCGCGCCGAACCGCAGGTCCTGGTCGTACTTGATGCCCGACTGGCCGTTGAGGTCGATGTGGAACAGCTTGCCCGCCCACAGCGCCTGCGCGATGCCGTGGGGGAAGTTCAGCCCCGCCATCTGCTCGTGGCCGACCTCCGGGTTCACGCCGTACAGCTCCGGCCGCTCCAGCCGCTCGATGAACGCCAGCGCGTGGCCCACCGTCGGCAGCAGGATGTCACCGCGCGGCTCGTTCGGCTTGGGCTCGATCGCGAACTTCAGGTCGTAGCCCTGCTCGGTGACGTACTCACCCAGCAGGTCGAAGGCCTCCTTCATCCGGTCCAGCGCGTCCCGCACGTCCTTGGCCGCACCGGACTCCGCGCCCTCCCGGCCGCCCCAGGCGACGTACACACTCGCGCCCAGCTCCACCGCGAGATCGATGTTGCGGATCGTCTTGCGCAGCGCGTACCGGCGCACGTCGCGGTCATTGGCGGTGAACGCGCCGTCCTTGAACACCGGGTGCGTGAACAGGTTCGTCGTCGCCATCGGCACCTTCATGCCCGTCGCGTCCAACGCCTGCCGGAAACGCTTGACGTGCTCCTCGCGCTCGGTGTCGCTCGACCCGAACGGGATCAGGTCGTCGTCGTGGAACGTGACCCCGTACGCGCCCAGCTCGGCCAGACGCCGCACCGACTCCGCCGGGTCCAGCGCGCGCCGGGTGGCATCACCGAAGGGGTCCCGGCCCTGCCAGCCGACCGTCCACAAACCGAACGTGAACCTGTCCTCGGGAGTGGGCTGGTAGTTCATTCCGTGGCTCCTCGCTCGCTGCCGATCACTTGCTGCCGACTATTTCGTCATGGCGCTTTACAAATTAGTATGCACACACGGTCCTGGGAAGGCACAAGGCGACCCCGAAGGAGTGACATCCGGGTCGCGAGGGCCAGAACGACCGCGAAACCCCTGCTCAGCGCAGGTCCGTCCAGATACTTCAGTCAGATCCCGCAGAGCCGCGGAAGAGGGAGAAACCCGATGTCAGCAGCCGAGGGTCCGCTCGTCGTCGGCGTGGACACGTCCACCCAGTCCACCAAGGCGCTGGTCGTCGACGCGGCCACCGGCCGGGTCGTGGCGAGCGGTCAGGCGCCCCACACCGTGTCCACCGGAGCAGGCCGCGAGAGCGATCCGCGCCAGTGGTGGGAAGCGCTGTGCGAGGCCCTGCACCAGTGCGGTGACGCCGCGCGCGAGGCCGCCGCGGTGTCGATCGGCGGGCAGCAGCACGGACTCGTCACGCTGGACGCCCACGGCGACCCGGTGCGCCCGGCCCTGCTGTGGAACGACGTGCGCTCGGCCCCGCAGGCCCGCCGCCTGGTCGAGGAACTGGGCGGCCCCAAGTCCTGGGCGGAGCGCACGGGCAGCGTGCCCAGCGCCTCGTTCACGGTCACCAAGTGGGCCTGGCTGACCGAGCACGAACCGGAGGCGGCTCGCGCGGCGAAGGCCGTACGCCTCCCCCACGACTACCTCACCGAACGCCTCACCGGCGAGGGGACCACCGACCGCGGCGACGCGTCCGGCACCGGCTGGTGGGCGTCCGGCACGGAATCGTACGACGAGGAGACCCTCGCGCGCGTGGGACTCGATCCCGCGTTGCTGCCCCGGGTGGTCCGGCCCGGGGAGGTGGCCGGCACCGTGCGCGACGGCCACGGCCTGCCGTTCGCCAAGGGCACCCTGGTCGCCGCCGGCACCGGTGACAACGCGGCCGCCGCGCTGGGTCTCGGGCTGCGCCCCGGCATGCCGGTGATGAGCCTCGGCACGTCCGGCACCGTGTACGCCGTGTCGCAGCACCGCGCCGCCGATCCGACCGGCACGGTGGCGGGCTTCGCCGACGCCCGTGGCGACTGGCTGCCGCTGGCCTGCACCCTCAACTGCACGCTCGCCGTCGACCGCGTCGCGGCCCTGCTGGGACTGGACCGGGAAGCCGTCGAACCGGGCACCGACGTCACGCTCCTGCCCTACCTGGACGGCGAACGCACGCCGAACCTGCCGCACTCCTCCGGCCTCCTGTACGGCCTGCGCCACGACACGACCGCGGGCCAGCTGCTCCAGGCCGCGTACGACGGCGCCGTCCACTCGCTGCTCGGCGCCCTCGACCTGGTCCTCGACGCCGACGCGGACCCGTCCGCACCACTGCTGCTGATCGGCGGCGGCGCCCGCGGAGCTGCCTGGCAGCAGACCGTACGACGGCTGTCGGGGCGCCCTGTCCAGATCCCCGAGGCCAGGGAGCTGGTCGCCCTCGGCGCCGCGGCGCAGGCGGCCGGCCTGCTGACCGGCGAGGACGCGGCGGCGGTCGCCCGGCGCTGGAACACGGCCGCCGGACCGGTACTCGACGCCGTGGAGCGGGACGAGGCGACACTGACCAGGATCACCGGGGTACTCTCCGACGCGGCACCGCTGCTGGAACCGAACGCGGACTCCCGCTGAGGACGCGCTCACCCCGGCGACGCCACCGACGGGCACCTGCGCGGGCTGTTCCATCGGGACACCCCGGCACGGAGGCCTCGTCGGGGGCGCGTCGGTGTGAACGGCGACCGATGCGCACACTGCCGGAGGGCGGGACCGTGGACCACGACCACGCTCACCGGCGGAGTGCGGCACCGATGGACGTCCCCGGCTGTCTTCCTGAGGGCGCCCTCGACCGCCGGGCGCCGACGGGATACGTGGCCGAGGCACGGACCGACCGAAGACCGACCAAGGACTGACGGAGGCATGACCGCACCGCCGCACGACGCACACCCGGCCCGCCCCGGACGCGCGCTGCCGGACACCCAGCAGGGCATGCGCCGCCGCAATCTCGCACGGGTGATGCACACCGTCAGCGCCGAGGGGCCGCTGTCCCGGGCAGCCGTCGCCTCACGGATCGGGCTGACGCGTGCGGCGGTGTCGACCCTCGTCGACGAGCTCATCCGCTCGGGGCTGCTGGACGAGCTGGGGCCCGAGCGTCCCGGCCGGGTGGGGCGGCCCGGGTCGGCGCTCGCCGTCAGCGCGCGGGGCCCGGCCGGCATCGGGGCGGAGGTCGGCGTCGATCACCTCGCGGTCTGCGCGGTCGACCTGCGAGGCCGGCTGCGGTCGCGTGTCGTGCGGCACGGCAGCAACCGGGGCCGCTCGCTCGAGCGTGTGACCGAGCAGCTCACCGGTCTGGTACGGCAGGTCGTCTCGGAGGCGAAGGCCGAGGGCCTGTGGCCGGCCGGCCTCGCGGTCGCCGTACCGGGCCTCGTGGCGCGGGACGCCCGTACCGTCGTGCGCGCTCCGAACCTGGACTGGCACGACGCGGATCTGGGCGCGCGGCTGCCCGCGGACCTGCCGCTGACCGTGGACAACGAGGCCAACTTCGGCGCGCTCGCCGAGCTCTGGCTGGGTGACGGCACTCCACGGGACTTCCTGCATGTCTCGGCCGAGATCGGTATCGGCGCGGCCGTGGTCGTCGACGGGCGGCTGCTGCGCGGTACCCGGGGGTTCGCCGGCGAGTTGGGTCACGTGCCGGTCAGCCCCGACGGGCCTGAGTGCGCGTGCGGCGGGCGAGGCTGCCTGGAGCAGTACGCCGGTGAGAAGGCGGTACTGCGCGCGGCCGGCGTGGAGGCGGGCGAGGATCGTGTGGGGCTGCTCGCGGGGCGTGCCGCGCAGGGCGACGAGGCCGTGCGGCGGGCGCTGCGCGAGGCGGGCACGGCGCTCGGCATCGCGCTGACCGGGGCGGTCAACCTGCTCGACCCCGAGAGCGTGGTGCTGGGCGGAGCACTGGCCGGACTCGCACCGTGGCTGCTGCCGTCGCTGCGGGACGAACTGGCTCGCCGCACGGCGGGCCCGGCCTGCCCGGTCGCCGTGTCGGAGCTGGGCTCCGAGGGGCCCCTGCTCGGCGCCGCGCACTCGGTCGTACGGGCCGTCCTGGACGACCCCGCGATGGTGGCGGAGCGGTCTTGATCCCGGTCAGGTGACGGTTACGGAGCCGAGCCCGGACCCGGTCCCGGGCCGGACACGGAGCGAACCCGAAGCCGTCCCCGCGCCGGACACGGAGCAGACCCGAACCCGGACCCCGGGCCGGACACGGAACAAACCCGAACCCGAACCCGCGCCGGACACGAAGCAGACCATCCCCGACCCCGTGACGGCCGCGGGGGCCGAGCCGGCCGACCGCACCCGTCAGGAGATGCCTCGACTGCCTTCGGTCCACGCCCTCGCCACTCGATCGAGTGAGCGCGGTGTCCACAGGGCGGTGGCTGTCCACGGAACGGCGCGGCGCCCTTCTGCGCAATCCCCGTTCGCCGTACGGTGATTCGCGCGGACGCTCCTCGCCCGGCAGCCGGCGAACGTCCGCGTCAGCGTTCTCCTTCTCAGCCACGCGCACAGCTGAGCTCCCCCCACACACGGGGCCCGAGGGCCCCACCGACGAAAGGGCAGTCCTCATGGAAAGGGAAAGGACAGTACCGGCTCCTACCAGGCGACGGCTCCTGAAGGGCGCCGCGCTCGCCACCGTCCCGTATGCCTTGTTCTCCGGCACACGGGCCGCCGCACGGCCCCGGGCCGTCGACTACCCCTCCGCCGAGTGGCAGCCGGCGACTACGTCCAACTACAGCCGGTCGAGCCGTCCCACGGCCTATTCCGTCGACCGCGTGGTCGTCCACGTCACGCAGGAGACGTACGCCGACACCCTCTCCATCTTCCGCAACCCGGAGAAGCAGGTGTCCGCGCACTATGTCGTCCGGTCCTCCGACGGGCACGTGGCGCAGTGTGTCCGTGAGGCGGACATCGCCTGGCACGCCGGGAACTGGGACTACAACACCCGCAGCATCGGAATCGAACACGAGGGCTGGGTGGACCGACCCGAATACTTCACCAACGCCCTGTACGAGCAGTCTGCCCGGCTCACCGCGACGATCTGCGCCACCTACGGCATCCCCAAGGACCGCACACACATCATCGCGCACCACGAGGTACCGGGCAGCGACCACACGGACCCGGGACCCCTGTGGGACTGGACCCGCTACATCAGAATGGTCAACTTCGCCTGACCGTCACCGTGCCCCGGGTCTCGGGAGATCCGGCTCGTCGAAGAGGTTGT
This sequence comes from Streptomyces sp. NPDC017225, assembly GCF_044331465.1. Taxonomy (NCBI): domain Bacteria; kingdom Bacillati; phylum Actinomycetota; class Actinomycetes; order Kitasatosporales; family Streptomycetaceae; genus Streptomyces; species Streptomyces sp. NPDC017225. The sequence continues at coordinate 53,452 of NZ_JBIRNE010000031.1, forward strand.
CCGCGCCTGTCCGCCAAGTGACGATGTCCCCGTCGCACCACCGACAGCAGCACCGTCCGGGGAGGCCGAGTTGCCTGATTCATGGCTGGCTCTGGAACCGGGGGCCGACCCCGTCGAACGCGCGCGGACGCTACGGCGCGCGCACGAGACGTTCACCGAGGCCGGAACGGTCCCGCGCCCCGTGCGGGCCGTGGTGGCGGAATCCTGGCGGCGCTCGGCCCGGGCAGGCGTCGGCCCGGACGGCACCGCGAGCGTGGAACTCACGGAGGGCGACCTCGGCGCCTACCGGGCCGAGCATCCACTGGCACGGGTGATGCCTCTGGTCCGCGAGCTCCTGGGCACGTTCGCCGCGGACGGCGAGCACCTGCTCGCGGTCTGCGACGCGCACGGCAGACTGCTGTGGGTCGAGGGGCATCCGGCCACCCGGCGCCGGGCGGGGCGGATGAACTTCGTGCCGGGTGCCCGGTGGGCGGAGTCCGCGGTCGGGACGAACGCGCCGGGGACGGCGGTGGCCGTGGGCCGGCCGGTCCAGGTCTTCGCGGCCGAGCACTTCATACGACGGGTCCAGCCGTGGACGTGCGCGGCGGCTCCGGTGCACGATCCCCGCACCGGGCGGGTGCTCGGTGCCGTGGACATCACCGGCGGGGATCGTCTGGCGCATCCGCACAGTCTGGGCTTCGTCCAGGCGGTCGCGCGTGCCGCCGAGTCGCAACTGGCACTGTTCACCCCGCGGCGTTCCCCGGCCGAGGTGGCCGAGGTGGCCGAGCTGACCGCGCTGGGCCGTGACGAGGCCCTGCTGAGCGCGGACGGCCGCCGAGTCCGGCTGAGCCGGCGGCACAGTGAGATCGTCGTGCTGCTGGCCCATCACCCGGAGGGCCTGACCGGCGACGAGTTGCTGTGCGCGCTGTACGAGGACGAGACGGTGCCGCCCGTGACCCTGCGTGCCGAACTGGCGCGGCTGCGCGGGGTGCTGGGGCCCGGCCGGCTGGAATCCCGACCGTACCGGCTCGCGATGCCCGTCGAGTCGGACGCCGCCGTCATGGAGCGTCGTCTGCGGGCCGGTACGGTGACGGGGGCCGCGGCGGCCTACCCCGGTCCGCTGCTGCCCGGCTCCCGGGCTCCGGCAGTGGTACGGCTCCGGCGGCGGCTCGCCGACGGGCTGCGCGCCGCACTGATCGCCTGCCACGATCCCGACCTGCTGGCCGACTGGGTGCACGCGCCGTGGGGCGAGGACGACCTCGACGTGTGGCGCGCACTGGCCTCGGCCCGGCCCACGCCCGCGGTCCGGTCCCGGCTCGCCGCGCTGGAGTCCGAGCTGAGGGCGCCAAGCGCCCGGTGACTGCCCATCGGCGCGGACCGGTCCCGGCCTACCGGTGGATGACCGCCGTACGTGCAACGTCTGCGCAACGTCCTGCTCCCTAGCCTGCCGCTCGAGGCTGTCCAACGACGGGCGGCACTCGACGAGGGAGGCAGACAGGATGACCCGTTACGCGGCGCCCGGCACCGAGGGCGCGATCGTCTCCTACCAGTCGCGCTACGACCACTTCATCGGCGGCGAGTACGTGCGGCCGGCGCGCGGACAGTATTTCGAGAACCCGTCACCGGTGAACGGTCAGCCGTTCACGGAGGTCGCGCGCGGTACGGCGGAGGACGTGGAGCGGGCGCTCGACGCGGCGCACGAGGCCGCCCCGGGCTGGGGCCGCACATCGGTGACCGAGCGTTCCGGCGTCCTGCTGAAGATCGCCGAGCGCATGGAGGCCAACCTGGAGCGACTGGCGGTCGCCGAGAGCTGGGAGAACGGAAAGCCGGTGCGCGAGACGCTCGCGGCCGACATCCCGCTCGCCATCGACCATTTCCGCTACTTCGCGGGCGCGATCCGCGCTCAGGAGGGCTCGCTCGGCGAGGTCGACGACGACACCGTCGCGTACCACTTCCACGAACCGCTGGGCGTGGTCGCGCAGATCATCCCGTGGAACTTCCCGATCCTGATGGCCACCTGGAAGCTGGCCCCGGCTCTCGCCGCCGGCAACGCCGTGGTCCTGAAGCCCGCCGAGCAGACCCCGGCCTCCATCCACTACTGGCTGAGCCTGGTCGCGGACCTGCTGCCGCCCGGCGTCCTGAACGTCGTCAACGGCTTCGGAGCGGAGGCGGGCAAGCCGCTCGCGTCCAGCCCGCGGGTGGCGAAGGTCGCGTTCACCGGGGAGACCACGACCGGGCGGCTGATCATGCAGTACGCCTCGGAGAACATCAAGCCGGTCACGCTGGAGCTGGGAGGCAAGTCACCGAACATCTTCTTCGACGATGTCTGGGCGCGGGACGACGACTTCCGCGACAAGGCACTCGAGGGCTTCACGATGTTCGCGCTCAACCAGGGCGAGGTGTGCACCTGCCCGTCCCGGGCTCTGGTCCAGCGCGGCACATACGCCGAGTTCATGGAGGCCGCCGTCGCCCGCACCGAGCTGATCAAGCCGGGTCACCCTCTCGACACCGACACGATGCTCGGCGCGCAGGCGTCCAACGACCAGTTGGAGAAGATCCTCTCCTACCTGGACATCGGCCGGCAGGAGGGCGCCAAGGTGCTCACCGGCGGTGAACGCATCGAGCACGGCGGCGAGCTGAAGGGGGGGTACTACGTCCAACCGACGATCTTCGAGGGTCACAACCGCATGCGGATCTTCCAGGAGGAGATCTTCGGCCCGGTCGTGTCGGTCACGTCCTTCAGCGACTTCGACGACGCGATCAAGACGGCCAACGACACCCTGTACGGTCTCGGCGCCGGTGTGTGGACCCGCGACATGAACACCGCCTACCGCGCGGGCCGCGCCATCCAGGCGGGGCGTGTCTGGACGAACTGCTATCACGCCTACCCGGCGCATGCCGCCTTCGGCGGCTACAAGCAGTCGGGGATCGGCCGGGAGAACCACAAGATGATGCTGGAGCACTACCAGCAGACGAAGAACCTCCTGGTGTCCTACTCACCGAAGAAGCTGGGCTTCTTCTAGACACCGCTCACGGGCGCCTGACCTGGCTTTCCACCCGTCGGGCGCCCTCCGTCGCCGGGGCGGACGGCGACGCGGTCGCCCCGCGCCTGCCGTCGGAGTCGGAGCCGTCTTCCTCAGCGGCCATGGGACGGGCCGTGGCCTGTTCGTGTGCGGTGCCCGGATGCTCTGTTGGACCGGCCGGCCCGGTGACGTGTTCGGCCCTCTGCCGGCGCGGTCCGGGCCTTCCCCGTCCGCCCCGACCGAACACCTTCCAGCAGGTCACCCGAGCGGCTGAACCTGGCGTGTTGGGGCGTTGGTGATTCCGGACGTGCAACCGCCCGAAAGCCATGCGCCCTTGGGCTCCCCCCAGCCATGTGCCGATGCAACCCGTGTCGCATGTTCGATGCGAGGCGCGGCGCGGAGTGCTCCGGAAACCGGCCGCGGCCCCGGCTTCTTCGTGGTGAAGGACGGACAGCCCATGCATGTGCAACCCGGCGTCGAGGAGCCAGGAGCGGTTCGGGACGAACCGGTCGCGGTCGTCGGAGCCGCCTGTCGGTTCCCCGGTGAGGTGCGCTCTCTCACCTCATTGTGGCGGTTGCTGATGGCGCGTCGGGACGCGGCGCGGGAAGTACCCCGTGAGCGGTGGGCGCAGGCGGAACTGGCCGGCCTTCCCGCCCAGGTCGCGGAGAGACTGCGCTACGGCTGCTTCCTGGAGGACGACGTCTACGCCTACGAGCCGGAGTTCTTCGGGATCAACGCGCAGGAAGCGCCCTGGGTGGATCCGGAGCACCGGTTGCTGTCCGAAGTGGTATGGGAGGCCATCGAGCACGCCGGCATTCCCGCCGGGCGGCTGTCGGGCACGCCGACGGGCATGTTCTTCGGTATCTACCAGAAGGACTACATGCTGCGGGTGCAGCGACCTCTTGAAGAGGTCAACGCCTACGCGATGTACACCGGCTTCGACAGCATCGGCCCCGGCCGCGTGGGGTTCATGCTGAACCTCCGGGGTCCTCAGGTCGTCGTGGAAAGCGCCTGCGCGTCCGGACTGGTCGCCGTGCACACCGCCTGCCAGAGCCTGCGGGCCGGCGAGTCGGATGTCGCCCTGGCCGGGGCCGCCATGCTGACTCTGGGCCCCGAGGGCGTCATCGCCCCCGCGCTGTGGGGCGTGTTCTCCCCCACCGGCCGCTGCCACGCCTTCGATGCCGCCGCCGACGGCTACGTACGCGGAGAGGGCTGCGGCGTGGTCGTACTCAAGCGTCTTTCGGACGCGGTACGGGACAAGGATCGCGTACTGGCGGTACTGCGCGGCACGGCGGTCAACCAGAACGGCCGGGGCACACGGCTGAGCGCTCCCTCGGAGCCGGCACAGATCGATCTCTACCGTCTGGCACTGGAGCGCGCCGGCGTCGAGGCCGGTGACGTCGGCATGGTGGAGGCGCACGGCCCGGGCACGGCGGTGGGCGACCCCATCGAGTTCGCGGCGGTGGCCGCGGTCTACGGCAAGGGCCGGGACCGGTGCGCGCTCGGTTCGGTGAAGACGAACATCGGCCACACCGAGCCGGTGTCCGGCGTAGCGGGGCTGCTGAAGGCGATCGCCTCCCTGCGGCACGGCACGGTGCCGGCCAGTCTGCACTTCCGCGACTGGAATCCGCAGATCGATCCCGGCGGCACGCGGCTGTTCGTGCCCACCGAGAGCACCGAGTGGCCGGTGCGGGGCCGTACGCGGCTGGCCGCCGTGTCGTCCTTCGGCATCAGCGGCACCAACGTCCACGTCGTGCTGGAGCAGCCTCCCGCTTCCTTGCCCGCCCGGCGCGCGGCCCCTTCGGTTCCCGTCGGCGGTTCCGGCCCGGGCCGGGGTGACGACGCGTTGCGGGTGTTCCCGTTGTCGGCGGGCACGCCGGTGGCCCTGCGGTCCGCGGCCGGGCGCCTGGCCCGGTGGCTGAGGGCGGAGGGATCGCGCGTACCGCTCGGCGACGTGGCGCACACCCTTGCCGTGCGGCGCTCGCCCGCCCGGGAACGTGCCGCCGTCGTCGCCGCCGACCGGTCGGAACTGACGGCACGGCTGGAGGAACTGGCGGCGGGGGCCGCGCCACCCGCCGGGGTGGCGACCGGCAGGGCGGTACAGGACGCCGGACAGGGCGTGGTGTGGGTCTTCTCCGGGCATGGCTCGCAGTGGGCGGGAATGTGCCGGCAACTCCTCGACCGGGACCGGCGGTTCACCCGGGTCATCGACGAACTCGAACCGCTGGTCGCCGCGGAGTCCGGCTTCTCCCTGCGCCGGACCCTGTCCCGCCCCGAGGTGGTGACCGGGTTCGACCGGGTGCAGCCGGTGATCTTCGCCGTCCAGTTGGGGCTGGCGGCGATGTGGCGGTCCCACGGTGTGGAGCCGACGGCCGTGATCGGCCACTCCATGGGCGAGGTGGCCGCCGCGGTCGCCTCGGGGGCGCTCGGTGTCCGGCAGGGAGTGCGGGTCATCTGCCGGCGGTCGCGGCTGATCCTGCGGGCCGCCGGGCAGGGGCTGATGGCCTCGGTCGCGCTGGGGCGTGCCGAGGTCGAACGGCTGCTGGCGGAGCAGGACGTGCGGGGGGTCTGCGTCGCGGTCGTCGCATCGCCGGAGAACACGGTGATCGGCGGGGACGCCGACCGCGTCCGCCGGCTCGCCGAGGAGTGGGACGCGCGCGGCGTCGGCGTCCGCGTGGTCGAGGTGGACGTCGCCTCGCACACCGCCCACATGGACGCCATCCTGCCCGACCTCGCCGACGCCCTCGCCGACGTCACCGGCGGGCCGCCAGTGGCGGCCTTCTACAGCACCGTCAGCGACGACCCGCGCGAGCACGCCGCTTTCGACGCCGCCTACTGGTCGGGCAATCTCCGCCGTGAGGTGCGCTTCGCCGACGCGGTACGGGCCGCGGCCGAGGACGGGCACCGGCTGTTCGTGGAGATCGGTCCGCATCCGGTACTGGCCCACCCGGTGCAGGCCACGCTCAGCGCCCACGGTCACAGCGGCACCGCGGTCGTGCCGTCCCTGCTCCGCGACACCGACGACGCGCTGGCGTTCCACACCCACGTGGCGGCGCTGCACTGCGCCGGCCACCCGCTGGACTGGGCCGGCCGCTACGGCGACGGCGCCCTGGCCGACGTACCGCCGACCACCTGGGAGCGCACGCGGTACGTCGTCGAACCCTCCCCGCTGCGGCAGTCGGCCGGGGCACACTCCGTGCCCGGCACGCACCCGCTGACCGGGCCGCACACCGCGGACCCGGACGGTGAGGGCCGCCATCTGTGGCAGACCCGCGTCGCCCCCACCACCCTGCCCTGGCTGGACGCGCACCGTGTCAACGATGTCGCGGTGGTGCCCGGCGCCGCTCTGTGCGAGATGGCCGTCGCTGCCGCCGCCGACCTGTTCGACGCCGGTGCGGAGCGTCTGCGGGTCACCGGCATCGACCTGGAACGGCTGCTGCTGCCGGCCGCCGACGGCACGCCGGTCACCGCCACCGCCGAGGCGGCCGGCCCGGACACCGCGCGCTGGCGCCTGCTCAGCACCGCTTCCGACGGCACCTCCGTCCAGCACGCACAGGCGTATCTGCACGTCACGCCCGAAGGCGGACCCGTCCCGCAGGGCACCGATCCGCAGCGACTGCCGGCGAAGTACCCGGATGCCGTGGACGCGTCGGACGTCTACCGGCAGATGCGCGAAGAGCGGGGTGTGCACCACGGCCCGCCGTTCCTCGGCCTGGAGTCCCTGCACGCCGACGGGGCCCCGGCGGACCGTGCGGGCGCCCGCCTCCTGGCCCGTCTTCGGGTACCCGACGAAGGCCGGGCCGGAGCGCGGTCTCTGCACTGCCATCCCGTCGCCCTGGACACGTGCCTGCAGGCCGTCGCGGGTGCCGTACTGCGTACCGGCACGGTGCCCACCGGTGGCATCCTGCCCCGGCACATCGAGGAGCTACGGCTGTACGGGACGGTGCCGCTGAGCGGGTACTGCCTGGTCACTCTCACGGGGGTGGAGGGCGACCGGTACACGGCGGACTTCCGGCTGTGGGCCGACGACGGGTCGGTGGCCGCAGACGCCACCGGAGTGGAGTTCCGGCACGTTCCCGCCGAGAGCGCCCAGGAGCGCTTCGCCGCCCGTCTGCTCCAGGCCTCCTGGGAGCCCGGTGAGAGCCCGGCGACGAGCGCGGCGACCGGTACCTGGACCCTCCTGGCCGAAGCCGGACGTGAGTCGTACGCGAGCGACCTGGCCGCGGCTCTTCAGGAGCAGGGCACCACCGTGGACGTCCGGGCGCTCGCCCGGGACGGAGCCCACGAGGACGGCACCGCACCGGTGGGGCCGCCCGGGCCCGGCGATCCGGCACCCCAGGCAGTGGTGTACCTGCCGGCGTCCGGCACGGGATCCGACCGTGTGTCTCCCGACCACCGGGCGCGGGAGCAGGTCGCCCGCCTGGTGGAGACGGCGCGTGCGCTCGCACGGACCGCGGAGGGCGAGAAGGCGCCACGTCTGTGGACCCTCACCGCCACCGCGCAGCGGGTCACGCCCGGGGACCGGCCGGACCTGGGACAGGCCGGTCTGCGCGGGCTGGTCCGTGTCCTGAGCTACGAACACCCCGAACTGCGCCCCAGCGTGCTGGACGTCGACGGGCGGACGCCGGTCGCCGAGGTGGCACGGGAGCTGCTGTCCTGCCCCGACGAGGAGGACGAGATCGCCTACCGGCTGGGGACACGCCACCTGGCCCGGTTGTGCGGCGCGCCGCTGGACGAACGCGAGCGCCGTCGCACCACCGTCGACCGCGGGCACGACCGGGTGGCACTGCACCTCGCGCGCCCCGGCGACCTGGACTCCTTCGAGTTCGTCGCCCAGTCCCGGCACCGGCCCGGTCCGGGCGAGGTCGAGGTCCGGGTCGAGGCCACCAGTGTCAACTTCATCAACGTGCTCCAGACCATGGGCGTCTACCAGCGCTTCGGTGTGGGCGACGAGCGCCCGGAGGTCAGCGCGTTCGACGGTGCGGGCGTCGTCACCTCCGTCGGCGACGGCGTCGAGGGCGTACGGGAGGGCGACCGGGTCGCCGCGATGTTCGTGGAGGGGAGCCAGACGACCGTCATGTCCTCCTTCGCGACCGTCCGCGCCGACTGCCTCCTGCCGGTGCCGGACGAGGTGCGGACGCGGGACGCCGCCGGCCTGCCGTGCGCCTACCTGACCGCCTGGTACGCCCTGCGGCACCTGGCGCGGCTGAGGCCGGGAGAGAAGGTGCTCATCCACTCGGCGAGCGGCGGCACCGGTCTGGCCGCGCTGAACCTCGCGCGGTCCCGCGGCGCGGAGGTCTGGGCGACCGCGGGCAGCGAGGCCAAGCGGGCCTACCTGCGCGGCCTGGGCGTCGCGCACGTCATGGACTCCCGCACGCTGGACTTCGCCGACCGGGTGCGCGACCTCACCGGGGGCCGGGGCGTCGACGTCGTGCTCAACTCCCTCACCGGACCGGCGCAGTCCGCCGGTCTCGGCCTGCTGGCGCACCGGGGCCGGTTCCTCGAACTCGGCAAGCGGGACATCTACGCCAACACCCGGCTGGGGCTGCTGCCCTTCCGCCGCAACGTCACCTTCGCCGCCGTCGACGTGCTGATGATGATGCAGCAGGACCCGGGCCTGCTCGCCGAGGGTTACCGGGAACTCGGCGGCCTGCTCGCGGACGGCACCCTGCCGCTGCTGCCGGTCACCGAATACCCTGTCACCGAGGCGTCGTCGGCGTTCCACACCATGGCATCCGCCCGGCACACCGGCAAACTCGTCCTCACCTGGCCCGCCGAGGGCACCGGCACCCTGCCCGTGCGACCGGAGGACGTCCCCGTCGTCCGGCCCGACGCGAGCTACCTGGTCACCGGCGGCCTCGGCGGACTGGGACTCCTGGTCGCCCGGTGGCTGGCCGGGCGGGGTGCGGCGGCCGTCGTACTCACCTCCCGCGGCGCCCCTTCTCCAGCCGCCCGAACCGCCCTCGACGCCATCGCCGCCGATTTCGGCACGCGCGTCGAGGTCGTGTGCGGGGACCTCGCCGAGCCGGGCGTGGCCGAGACCCTGGTGCGAGCCGCCCTGGAGACGGGTCACCCGCTGCGCGGCGTCGTCCATGCCGCGGCCGTCGTCGAGGACGCCACCGTCGCCAATCTCTCCCCCGGTCTCCTGGAGGAGGTCTGGCGCCCCAAGGCGACCGGTGCCTGGCTCCTCCACCACGCCACGGTCGGCCAGGAACTGGACTGGTGGGTCGGCTTCTCCTCCGCCGCGTCCCTGCTGGGCAATCCCGGGCAGGGCGCCTACGCGGCCGCCAACGCCTGGCTGGACGAGTTCACCTCCTGGCGCCGGGCCCAGGGCCTGTCGACGACCTGCGTCAACTGGGGGCCGTGGGCAGAGGTCGGCCGCGGCGCGGGGATGGAGGACCGCGGCTATGCCATGATCACGCCCGCGGAGGGCATCGCCGCTCTGGAGCGCATCCTCTCCCACGACCGCGAACGCACCGCCTACACGCCCGTCGACCTGTCGCGGTGGCTGGATTCCTACCCCGCAACCGGCCGCACCGCCTTCTTCGCCGGGCTGGCCGCCCCGGCGGCGGGCGCGGACACCGCCGACGCCCGCGGCGCCCTGCTCCGGTCGCTGCGGGAGACGGACAGTCCCGAGCAGCGTCAGCAGCTGCTGCGGTGCCGGGTCGTCGAGCACATCGCCGCGGTCCTGCGGCTGGAGACCGGCCGGTTCGACGCCGACACGTCCCTGGTGACGCTCGGTCTGGACTCGCTCATGGCCCTCGCCCTGCGCAGCCGCCTGCAGAGTGACCTCGCCCTGGACATCCCCACCACGGTGATGTGGACCCATCCGACGGCCTCCGCGCTCACCCGCTACCTACTGGGCCGTCTCCACCCCGACCAGGGGCAGGACGACGCGTGTTCCCAGGCGGCGCCGGCCGTCAACGGGTCGGCCGGCACCGGCTGACGCTTCCCCACCCGCCCGTTTCACCCGACCTCGAGGTGACCACCGTATGCCTCCTCCTTCCCCTCCCACTCCCACCCGCACACCCGGCACCTGGGACGTGATCGTCGTCGGTGCCGGCCCGGCCGGTGCCACCGCCGCCCGCGTGGCCAGCGAGAACGGCTGCGAAACACTGCTGCTGGAACGCGCGGCCATCCCCCGCTACAAGACCTGCGGCGGCGGCCTCATCGGCGCGTCCCTGGCCGCCCTGCCTCCCGGCCTGCCCCTGAACATCTACGACACGGCCCGGCAGTTCACCTTCAGTCTCAACGGCCGCAGACAGCGCACCCTCACGTCCGGTTCCCCGACCATTTCCATGGTCTACCGCAGCGAGCTCGACGCGGCCCTGACCGAAGCCGCCGCCGCGGCGGGCACCGAGGTCAGGGACAGCACCGCGCTGACCGTCCTGGACCAGCAGGGCGGCACCGTCACCGTGAAGACCAACCGGGGCGACACTCTCCGCGCCCGGGCCGTCATCGGCGCGGACGGCAGCGCCAGCAGGGTCGCCCGGTACGTGGGAGTGCAGTGCGCGCAGGTCGATCTCGCGCTGGAGGCCGAAGTACCGGTCGACGAACGGACGGCCGACCGATGGCGGGGCCGTCTCCTGATGGAGTGGGGGCCACTGCCGGGCTCCTTCGGCTGGGTCTTTCCCAAGGGTGACGTCTGCACCGCCGGAGTGGTGGCCGCCCGTGGCAACCCGGCCGCCCTCCGCGCGTACAAGGACGACTTCCTCAAACGCCATGGGCTGCTCGGCCCCCGCCCCTTCCACGACACCGGCCACCTGACCCGGTGCCGCCGCCCGGGCTCCCCGCTGGCCCGCGGGCGCGTCCTGGTCGCCGGCGACGCCGCGGCTCTCGTCGACCACTGGTCACGCGAGGGCATCTCGTACGCCCTGTGCTCGGGGAGCCTCGCGGGTCACGCCGCCGTCCGCCTCGTCACCGCGGCCGACGAGGCGGAGGCGGACAGCACCGCCGACGACTACGGACGGCAGGTCGACGACGTCCTCGGCGCTGAAATGCGCGCCAGTGGCACGCTGATGGAGCTCTTCGCACGCAACCCCGGTCTCGTTCACACGGCGCTGACCCGCCTGCCACCGGCCTGGCACCGTCTCGACGCCTACGTCTCCGGCCGCACCAGCGTCGCCGGGATCATGACCACGCCGTTGGCGCGCACCGCCACCGCCTTGGCCACCCGGCTCCCGCCGGGGCCCGCGAGAACGCCCTCGGACAGCCCGCCCGCGTCCTGAGCCGCGTCCTGCCCCGGCTCGTCGTTCGCGGTCCGCTGCCCGACGGGCGGACGGGCGGACGGGCGGACGGGCGGACGGGCGGACGGGCGGACGGGCGGACGGGGCGGGGCGTCCCGCCCGATCGCTCAGAAGGCGAGTTCGTTCCACCACCACGCGATGGACGGCAGCCGCCGCGGGTCCTGTCGGCTGGTGCGGGGGGTGCCGGTCCAGTGGCTGGTGTCCGTCTGGGCGGGGATGCGGGCCCGCGAGATGGCGGCGACGCCGTCCGGGCTGTGGTAGCGGGGGGCCCGCAGTGCCCATTCGATGTTGCCGCGGATTCCGTGCCCGAGGTCGGTCAGGTAGTGGCGCAGGGGGCCGCTGGCGCGTGGGAGGACCCGGTCGCGCAGCCCGAGGAACCGTTCCAGCACGGCGTCACGCAGGGCGACGGCCTCATCGACGGCTTGGTGCGGGGAGTAGCGGTGATGGGCTACGAGGACGTTGACGATGTTCTGCTGGGTCTGCCGGCGTCCGGTCTCCCGGATGTGCGAGTGATGGTCGTTGTCCAGTGAGGCCACCATCATGGCCATCTCGGTCAGGGCGCGGACCGCGGGTGAGTCCATCTCGCGGTCCGGTACGTCGATGTTGTTGGCGATTTCGAGCATGGCGTAGGTGGGTCCGCCGCCGGCCGCGTGCAGGCGCATGCTCAGATAGTCGTCGAGGTCGGGCATGCGGCTGGTGGCCCGGTTCCCGATCTGCCACTGGACGCCGGTGAGCCAGGCCCGGTGGGCGTGCTGGAAGCGGCGGTTCTGTACGGGGCCGGCCGCTGTGCGGAAGAGTTCCCCGATCTCGTGCACGGCGGCGGCGTAGGGGTCGGCGCAGTGCAGACGGCCCGGCACCTCCAGCGCGCGCTGTACGGAGAAGGCCATGGTGGCGAAGGCGGCGGGGTCGGCGGCGAAGGGCCCTTCGTCGCAGCGGGCGTCGTCGAAGGCGAAGCCCCAGTAGACCCAGCAGGCCGCGACCCACAGCCGGTCGGGATCGGCGTGCGGGGCGAAACGGGCGTAGAAGTCGGCGCTGCGGGTGCCGGCGTACCGGGCGCGTTCGTCCTCGGATCGGCACAGGCCGCTGCGGTCGATCCACGCCAGAGCGCGCCGCTCGACCTCCTCGGCGTCGGGGTGGATGGCGGATTCGATGGGGCAGTAGAAGGGCGGGGGGTCGACGGCCATACCGGCCACGGGTTCTCCTCTCAGGTGGCACACATGGCCCACGAGGCACACGCGGCACGTACGGCACACGCGGCACGTACGGCACCCCGTGCGCATGAGGTGCGCGCGGGGTGCGCCGGGCAGACGGGGCACGTGGGGCACATGGGTACAGCGGTGTGCGGGAGCGCAGCCGTGTGCATGGGGCAGTCGGGGCGGAGTGCAGTCGTGTGCAGGGGGTGATCGTCGGGCCTGGTCAGGGCCTGGTCAGGCGGTCCGGATGGTGGCGCGGTGTGCGATCTGCCGCAGCGCGGCGGCGATCGGCGGCGCGAGCAGGTCGGTGTCGAGGGCGGCCAGCGCCCTCTCGTACCGTTCGGTGATCATGGACTCGACGGTGTCCCGGGCACCGGTGTGCCGCAGGATGCGCCGGACGCGCGCGCAGTCCTCTTCGCCGAGGTCGGCCCGGCCGACCTGCGCGTCGAGTGTCCTGCGCTGCTCGGGCGTCGCCCGCCGGGTGGCGACAGCCATGAGGACCGTGGCCTTGCCCGAGCGGAGGTCCTCGAGGACCGGCTTGCCGGTCAGGGCGGGGTCGCCGAAGACGCCGAGGAGGTCGTCCCGCAGCTGAAAGGCCTCTCCGAGAGGAAGTGCGTAGGCGGAGCACAGGTCGAGCAGGTCCCGGTCGGTGCCGGCTAGGGCGACGCCCAGATGCAGGGGCCGTTCGATCGTGTACTTGGCGGTCTTCAGGCGTGCGATGGCCATCGCCTCGTCGATGTCACCGGTGGGCCGTCCGGCAGCCAGCAGGTCCAGGTGCTGGCCCATCAGTACCTCGCCGCGCATGGCGTCGAGCAGCGGCAGCACGGTCTGCCGTTGCCGGGTGCTGAGCTGGGCCGAGTTCATCAGGGCGTCCGAGCAGACCAGGGCGAGGTCGCCGAGGAGGAGCGCGGCGTGGACGCCGAAGGCGTCGGCGTCCGGCCCGGCCCGTCGGCGGGCCGCGAAGGCCCGGTGCGCGCTGGGGCGGCCCCGGCGGGTGGGGCTGTTGTCGATGATGTCGTCGTGGATCAGGGCGAAGGCGTGGAAGACCTCCAGGCTCGCCGCCATCCGCCACAGTCCTTCCTCGTCTTCGCCGCCGCCGGCCGCGTGCCACCCCAGGACGCACAACAGGGGCCGGATGCGTTTGCCGGGTGCGAGGACGAAGTCGGTCAGGGCCCGGGTCAGTTCGCCGGCCCGGCTCCGGGGAGGGATGCCCGCCGGTGGATGGCGCAGGAACTCGGCGAGGACGGTGTCGACACGCTCGCGGAGGGCGTCGAGGTCGAGCGTGGGGGCCAGGTCGGTGCTCACGCGGTTACCTCCCTTCGGGGGGTCCTGCGGTCGGGAGTGGGGGTCGGCAGGGAGGACGTGGGAGGACTGGGACGGGGCCGGGGCCGGTGGGGACGCACGGGTCACCGGTCCTTCGTGTAGTGGTTCCAGAGCATGGCGGTGGCGAGCGCGAACGACATGTCCGCGGCGCCTTTGCCCAGGCCGGTGGAGCGTCGGTCCGAGCGGGACCCGTGGAGGTTCATGCGCATGGTCAGGTCCCGGTTGGTCAGGTCCTTGGTGAGTCCCCGCAGTTGCTGGGGCGCGGCGGCTCCGGCGGTGATCACTTCCAGGGCCGTCCGGACCGCCTGCTGAGGGGAGAGGGACTCCTTGACCAGTTCGGTGACGATGCCCACCAGTTCCTCGGAGAAGACGTCGATGAGGGAGAGTTCCGGGCACAGGTGCCGGATGGACCCCTCGATGTTGGCGAAGGACTTGCCCAGGATGGAGACCATGGGGCTGGTACGGATGCCACGGCGGGTGGAGTGCTGCAGCACGGCGGTGAGGGTCACCCCGAAGTTGAGTTCCTCCAGGGAGGCCGTGGCGATCTGCGGGACCAGCGAGGCCATGTCCCCCGCGAACGCGGAGGTGTTCGCCCACGAGGTGGCGCTGCCCATGTCGATCCAGGCCCGTGCCGTGCCCGCTCCGTCGTTCATCGCCAGGTTGAGCAACAACAGCAGGATGCTGGTGCTCATCGGCCGGTCGATGCGTCCGACCATGCCCCAGTCGATCACGGTGGCGGGATGTCCGGGCGCGACGAAGATGTTGCCCGGGTGCGGGTCCGCGTGGAAGATGCGGTCCACGAAGTAGCCCCGGTACATGAAAGCCAGCAGGTCCTGCCCGATGGCCTTGCGCTCCTCGGGGTCGAACCGGTCCTTGTCCGCCTCCCGGATCGGCGTCCCGGGAGCGAGGCTCTGCACCAGGACCCGCCCGGTGGCTTCGACCACCTCGGGGACCTGGACGTGGTCGAAGTCCTCCGCCACCTTGGCCGCCTCGGTCATGTTCCGGGCTTCCATCACGAAGTCGAGTTCTGGCCGCATCGCGTCGAAGACCACGTTGAGCATGGCCTCGATGTCGATGACGTCGTTGAAGCGCCAGGCCCGTCGGGCGGCGAAGTGGGACAGGGAGCCCATGAGCTTCATGTCCGCCTCCACCGTCTCGCGCACGCCGGGCCGCTGGATCTTCACGGCGACCGGCCGACCGCTCGGCAGCTGGGCCCGGTACACCTGGGCCAGGGACGCCGTGCCCAAGGGGTGCTGGGTGTCGAAGTCGCGGAACCGCCCGGCCCAGCCCGCCCCCAGCTCCTGCCGGAGCACCGGCTCGAAGTCGCTGAAAGGGGCGGGCGAGGCCGCGTCCTGCAGCCTCTCGAACTCGTCGATCATCTCGGGGGTCACGATGTCGGGCCGGGTGGCCAGCATCTGACCGACCTTCACGTAGAACGGTCCGAGACTCTCCAACGCGCGGCGGACGTTGCGGGCACGTCGTACGGCCCGGGCGTCCCCTCCGTCCGTCGCCCGGGCCGTGGGCAGGCCCGCGAGCGCCGCCTCCTGGCGGACGAGGTGGGTGAGTGCCCGCATCAGCACACGCCCCCGGCCCGCGCTCATCGCTCGTGCTCCCGTTCCGGGCCGCTTCCTCCGTGCCCGGCCCGGCCGAGAAGCGGCCGGGCCGGGCACGGTGAACGGCGGACCGGCACTGGGTCAGCGCGCATCGCGGATACGGTCGATGCGATCGGCCAGCCGCGCCAGCTCACCCTTCAGGGATTCCGCGTCCTCCGCCCCCCGGGCCCGCGGCACCCTCCCCCGCTCCCCCGGACGGTCCTCCTCGCGCCAGCGCCTGTCCATCCGCCCCCGCAGCAGCTCCAGCTGGTCCTTCAGCGCCGTTAGCTCGTCCGGGTCTTCATAGGGCTCCCCCTCGTCCGGTCCGAGCCGGCGGCGGGGCCCGTCACTTCGGCGCCGGCCGGGTCCGCGCCGGCGCCGACGGTCACCGTGACCGTCCCAGTCGTCATCGTCGTGGTCGTCCCGGTCTCGGTCTCGGTCTCGGTCTCGGTCGCAGTTTCGGTCTCGGTCGTCGTGACCGCGGTGGTCGTCGTAGTCGTCGTCATCCAGCGCCCGACTCACCGATCTCCGCAGACCGCATTCGAAATCTCCCGCCCTGTCCAGGGCATCGTCCACGAGATCCTCCGTGGAACGCACAATATTACGCAATGCGTGACTGAATGACGTACGAGAATGGCGACGGGACATGTAGCGAACCCTTTCCGGGACAGAGAGGAGGGAAATCACTCGACGCAGGCTCAGCGAAAAGGCGGAGCGGAGTCGCACCCTCCTGTACAGGATCACAGGTCACTTTCTTCCTGCTTTCTCCATTCTGGCCCACAAGCTCAGAGGGAAACGCCTTCCCTGCCGGATTCATTCAATTGAGTGAAGCGGCTTCTCGGCGAGTTCTGTACAAGTAGCCTGCGAGTCGCCTGCGAGTTCCGTGCGCCGTCGCACGCCGGATACCAAGGGGAGCGCGCAACGAACGCCGACCGGCACCCGTATCCGCTATCTACATATCACCGCACCGGGTTCAGGAGTGCGGCTCCACTCCACCAGTAAAACGAAGAGAACACACAGCAGCCCTACAAGAAAAGGCATCGCGCTTCAAACGGATTCAGCGCCACGTTGCGGGGGGATCAGTCCTGAAAGACCCGGAAGTGACCCGCCAGGGAAACTCGGCGGGAGAAAGGAGAATCTCTCATGGCAAGGATCACGAGGATCGAGGCGCATGTCCGCACGGCCGACGTACCGCACGGGGGGACACAGGGATGGGTATACCTGGGCATCGCCGGCCGCGAATTCGTACTCAACGCCTCCGGGACCGCCGGCGGCACTCGGACCGGCAACAACTGGACCTTCGTCCTCGGTGAGGACGCCAACGTCGAGAATCCCGCCCACAACGACCCGCGAAGGCCGCAGCTGGACACCGACAACCTCGACCGCTACCCCACCTACGTGAGGTTCGAGCCCGTGGGTCCCGATCCCGCCTGGTGCCTCGAACGTATCGTCGTCGGCGTCAACGCCGACACCGACCACCCGCACACCTTCGACAACCCCGACCTCGCCGACTTCGGGGACGACCGACGCCTGTGGCTGGGCCAGGAATACGGCAAGCAGCTGTACCTCAAGCGGTACGACGACTGACGCTTGGGACGCGCCGTGGGGACGCTGCGGGTGGGTCCGGCTCACCCCCTGCGCAGGTCCGTGTTCCGGACGACCTCGGTCCTGGCGGTGGACGGCCGGGAGCGGCGGCGGTCTGCCCCGAGGTCCCCGGGAAGCCCGTCCGGCCACCCGCCCCGACCCCGTCCGGCCACCCGCCCCGGCCCCGTCCGGCCACCCGCCCCGGCCCCGTCCGACCGCTCGCCCCGGCCCCGGCCCGCCGGACCGCGGTCAGACCTCGGGCACGCCGGCGAGGCGCCTGCCCACCCGCTCGGCCGTCTCCCGCAGCCAGATGTGGGCCGCGTCGTGGGTGTGCACCGGGTGCCACCACAGCGCCTCCCGCAGCGGGACCGCCTCGTACGGCGGCTCCACCACGCGCACCGGGGCGAGCGGCCCGAGCAGCCGGGCGAGGCGGGCCTGGACCAGGGCGACGCGACGGGTGCCGGCTACCAGCAGGGGCAGCAGCTGGAAGCTGTCGACGGAGACCTCGACCCGGGGCTCGATGCCGAGCATGCCGAGCTGGCGCACGGCGGGGGCGTCGTAGGTGCGCTGGTAGGTGACCCACGGCAGTCGGGCGAGGTCGTGGCGGGTGAGCCGGTCGTCGACGCTCGGATGGTCGTCGGCGACGAGGAAGACCCAGCGGTCCTCGTAGAGGTCGGTGGCGGGGAAGTCGCTGATGACGCCGTGCGGCATGAGCAGACCGTCGGTGGCACTCAGCAGGGCGGCGGTGTCGTCGACGACGGTGGGCGGGGTCTGGGCGAAGCGCAGCCGGATACCGGGGGCCTCCTCGTGCACGACGCGGGCGAGTTCGGTGCCGAAGACGGCGACGGCGTAGTCGGAGGCGATCAGTTTGAATTCGCGCCTCTCTTCGGCCGGGTCGAAGTCGGCCTGGCTGGCGAAGAGGCGTTCCAGCAGGTCGTAGGCGGTGGAGGTGCGGTCGAGGAGCACCTGGCCGAGCGCGGTGAGTTCGTAGTGGCCGCCGACGCGGGCGAGCAGGTCGTCGTCGAAGTGGCGGCGGAGCCTGGCCAGGGCGGCGCTCATCGCGGGCTGGCTGAGGCCGACGCGCTGCCCGGCCCGGGTGACGTTGCGCTCCTCCAGGAGAGCGCGCAGGGCGACGACGAGGTTGAGGTCGAGGCGGGCCAGATTCACGTGACTTCCCCTTGGCGGTACGGCGCCGACCAGGGGTAATTAGTGTGCTGGATGCAAGGCATCCACAGAATCGATTTCCCTGATCGCTGGTGGCGGGTCCAGATTAGTGCCACCGCAATCAGGAGGACATGTCCGTGATACCTGAACCCTCGTCCGCGCTGTTCGCAGGCCCCTTCGCCCTCGGCACGCTGTCGGCCCCGGACGGGCCGGCCTTCCCCGCCCTCGTCACCTCCGACGCCCAGGTGCTCGATCTGCGCGTCGCCTTCGGCGACGAACGGCTGACCACCCGGAGTCTGCTGGAGACCTGGGAGTCGGCGCTGCCGCGACTGCGGGCGCTGGCCGGTGACAGCGGCCCGGACCGGAAGCCGCTGGCGGACTTCCGGGTGCACGCGCCGGTCATTCCGCGCCAGGTGTTCCAGTCGGGGGCGAACTACCGGCAGCACGTGATCGACCTGCACGTCGCGCACCGGGCCCCGGGCGACGACCGGCCGGAGGAGGAGCGGCGCGCGGAGGCGGCGGACCTCATGGACCGGCGGGCCTCCGAGGATTTGCCGTACGTGTTCATCGGTCTGCCGAGCGCGATCACCGGCCCACACGACGATGTCGTGCTTCCCCTCTGGGCCGAGAAGCCCGACTGGGAGCTCGAGTTGGCGGCGGTCATCGGCCGGCCGGCACACCGGGTCTCCGTCGACGAGGCGCCCGCGTACATCGCCGGGTACACGATCGCCAACGATCTCACCGACCGGGCGACCGTCTTCCGCCGGGACATGCCGCAGATCGGCACGGACTGGCTGCGCAGCAAGAACGCGCCCGGTTTCACGCCGCTCGGGCCCTGGATCGTGCCCGCCGAGTCGATCTCGGACCCCGACGACCTGCGACTCACGCTGAAGCTCAACGGCGAGACCATGCAGGACGAGACCACCAAGGACATGATCTTCAACGTCGCACGCATGGTGGCCCATGCCTCGGAGACCGCCCACCTGCTGCCCGGCGACCTGGTGCTGACCGGCAGTCCGGCCGGCAACGGCATGCACTGGGGCCGGCTGCTGCGCGACGGCGACGTCATGGACGGCACCATCACCGGTCTCGGCGCCCAGCGCACCCGTTGTGTGGCGGAGACGGCGCAGTGACCCCGGACGGCACCGAGTCCCCGGCCCGGACCGAGACGCCACATCGGACCGAGTCTCCGGACCGCACCGAGATCCTGGACCGCACCGACCCCGAGGGCTCGATCGCGCGGGCCGTCAAGGCGTGCTCCAACTGGGGCCGTTGGGGCGAGGACGACGTGCTCGGCACCCTGAACTTCCTCGACGAGGACAAACGCCGCGAGGCCGCCGGACTGGTGCGGCGGGGCGTGAGCTTCTCCCTCTCCCAGCGCTTCGACATGAACGGCCCGCAGAAGGGGTGGCGGCGGCGCACCAACCCGGTCCACACCATGCTGGACACCGGCACCGACGCCGCCCTCGGCAACCAGGGCTTCCCGCACGGCATCGGCGGCGCCGACGACGTGATCGCGATGCCGTTGCAGTGTTCCACGCAGTGGGACGGGCTCGGGCACATCTTCGACCACGGCAAGGCGTGGAACGGGCGCCCGGCGGAGCAGGTCGTCACCTCCGAGGGCGATCTGGTCACCGGCATCGAGCACATGGCCCCGCACGTCGCCGGACGGGGTGTGCTGCTGGACGTCGGACGAGTGATCGGCGAGGAAGGCGAGCTGCCGGACGGTTTCGCGATCACCCAGGAACACCTGACGGCGACCGCCGAGGCCCACGGCGTGTCCGTCGGCCGGGGCGACATCGTGCTGGTCCGCACCGGACAGCTCGCCCGGGTCCGGCGCGACGGCTGGGGCGACTACGCGGGCGGTCCCGCGCCCGGACTGTCCTTCACCTCGGCCGGCTGGCTGCACGGCAGTGAGATCGCCGCGATCGCCACCGACACCTGGGGCTTCGAGGTCCGCCCGAACGAGTTCGAGCACGCCTTCCAGCCGCTGCACCAGGTCGCCATCCCGCACATCGGCCTCCTGATCGGCGAGATGTGGGACCTGGACGCGCTCGCCGAGGACTGCGCGGCGGACGGAACGTACGAGTTCTCGCTCACCGCCGCGCCCCTGCCCATCACCGGCGCGGTCGGCTCCCCCGTCAACCCGATCGCCGTGAAGTAGCGATCAGCCCGAGGAACAAGGGAGTTCCCATGACCCAACCCCGCACGGTCCTCGTCGTCGGCGGCGGCGCGGCCGGCAACGCCGTCACCGTCCTGCTGCGCCGCGCCGGTGTCGCGGTGGACCTCGTCGAGGCCAAGGACGACTGGAACGCCACCGCCGGCTCCGGCATCACCCTCCAGGGCAACGCCCTGCGTGTGCTGCGCGAACTCGGCGTGTGGGACCAGGTGGAGGCGTCCGGCTTCGGCTTCGGCTCGGTCGGCATCACCGCCCCCGACGGCACCGTTCTGCACGCGCAGGACGACCTGCGTACCGGCGGTGACGACCTGCCGGCCACCGTCGGCATGCAGCGACCGCGGCTCCAGCAGATCCTGATCGAGGCCGTACGCGCCAGTGGCGCGTCGGTCCGGCTGGGCACCACCGCCGAGATCCTCGGCCAGGACGCGGCCGGCGTCTCCGTCCGCCTCAGCGACGGTACCGAGGGCCGCTACGACCTGGTCGTCGCCGCCGACGGCCTGGGCTCCACGACCCGTTCCGCGATCGGCGTCACGGCGAAGCCCGAGCCGACCGGCATGGCCATCTGGCGCGTCGCGGCCCCCCGTCCGACGGGTGTCGTCCGCACCGACCTCGCCTACGGCGGCCCCGCGTACATCGCCGGGTACTGCCCGACCAGCGAGACCACCCTGTACGCGTACGTCGTCGAGGCCAACCGCGACCGCGCCTCCATACCGACCGCGTCGTACGCGGACGAGATGCGACGCCTCACCCAGCACTACGGCGGCTCCTGGCCGGAGATCACCAAGCACATCACCGACCCGGCGAAGGTCAACTACACCTGGTTCGACCGGATGCTGGTCGAGGGCTCCTGGCACCGCGGCCGCGTCGTCCTCGTCGGTGACGCCGCCCACTGCTGCCCGCCCACCCTCGCCCAGGGCGCCGCGCTGTCCCTCGAGGACGCCTGGGTGCTCGCGCAGATGCTGACCGGGTCCGACGAGTGGGACGACGCGCTGTTCCAGGCGTACTACGAGCGGCGGATCGCTCGCGTCCGTCCGGTCGTCGAGGCGTCGGTGCAGATCGGGCAGTGGCAGCTCGACGGGGTGCGGGACGCCGACGTGCCCGGCCTGATGGCCCGCACCATGACCCTGCTCAGGGACCTGCCATGACCGATGCGACCGTCATAACCGATGTGACCGATGTGACCGATGTGGCTGCCACAACCGCGACCCCCGAGGCCGCCGAGGCCGCCGAGGCCCGGCCTACCGTGGACGTGCACGCGCACGTCCTGCTGCCCGAGATCGACGCGCTCGTGGCCGGTCTGCCCGGGCACGCCGAAGCCCGGGCACTCGACGCCCGGCGCAACGGCCCCGCCTCCCTCGCCGTCAACGGGCCCATGGTCCGCGAACGCGTCCCCAGGATGACCGACCCCGCCGTGCGCCTGGCCGCGATGGACGCGCAGGGTGTCGACGTGCAACTGGTCAGTCCCTCGCCCTCGCACTACCACTACTGGGCGGACGAGGAGACGGCCGAGAAGGTGTATCTGCTCGCCAACGAGGCGACGGCCGCGCACTGTTCCGCCGCCCCCGACCGGCTGCGCGGCCTCGGACTCGTACCCCTCCAGCATCCGGGGCAGGCGGTACACGCCCTGGAGCACGCTCTGGAGCAGGGCCTGGCGGGTGTGGAGATCTCCAGTCACGCCCCCGGCCGGGAGCTGTCCGACCCGGCGTACGAGCCCTTCTGGTCCCGGGCCGGAGAGAGCGGGGCGATCGTCTTCCTGCACCCCTTCGGATGCACGCTCGACGAGCGCCTGGACCAGTGGTACCTGTCCAACACGGTCGGCCAGCCCACCGAGAACGCCGTCGCCCTCTCCCACCTCATCTTCTCCGGTGTGCTCGACCGCCACCCCGGCCTGAAGGTGATCGCGGCGCACGGCGGTGGCTACCTGCCCACCCACATCGGCCGCTCCGACCACGCCTGGTCGGCCCGCCCCGACGCGGGCGCCGGCTGCGCGCACCCGCCCAGCAGCTACCTCGAGCGGCTGTACTTCGACTCGCTCGTCCACGACCCGCACGTACTGCGGGAGTTGATCCGGGCCGCCGGGGCGGACCGCGTCCTGCTCGGCTCTGAC
>NZ_JBIRNE010000032.1:0-75227 GCF_044331465.1 Streptomyces sp. NPDC017225
CGGCCCAACCACCCACCCCGGCTTCTCAGCGAACCCACAACACTCCAGGCCAGCAAGCGCCCGGTACACCAACAAACCCCCCTCCGAGCCTTAGCTGATCTTCTCGGCGAAGATCCTGTCCGGGCGATATTCTTCGCGGCGAGCGCGTCCAGCTGCGTCTGGAGCTCCTGGGCCAAGGTCGAGCATCGGGCGTACCCGATGCGGATGTCCGCACTCGGGGCCTGCGGGTCGACCGGGGTGGGCACCGGCGTGCCGGGCCGCCACAGTTGTCCCGGACCCCGGTCGGCCGGGGTCGGCACGCGCAGGAGCTCCGCGAGCCGGGGCACCTTGGTGAAGCGGCCGGTGTGATAGGTGCCGGCGACCGCGCCGGAGCGCGAGCGGCAGGGTTAACCTGGCGTTGCGTCACAGCGTGGGCAGGGATGGCGCTCGACGTCGTCCGCTTCGGACACGAGTGCGGTCTGAGGGTCCGTCACGAGTTCAGATGCTGTCACAAACATTTCCCAGAACGCGCCCGGCTCCACTTTCGAGTGAGAACGAGTTGTGACAGTGAATCCCGCGATCCGGACCGCTTCCGCCGACCGCTCTTGATCTTGCTCCGGGAAAGGGTCGTTTATGGGAGATGCTGACCGAGCCGCCTTCGTGTACTCGACCTCGGCCATGGTGATCGTGTCAGATCCTCAGCCCTCTCTACCCGTCGCCCCGTCAGGGCGTTCCAGATTGCGATCGTCATCGATGCCGACAGAAAACTCAGCAGCGAACATCTCTGTGCCCAGCATTGCGAGGGCCTTGGTTGTGATGCGTTCGACATCGCCGCGCTCGGCCTCCGGGAGCGCGGCACCCGAGGACTCCCGGGCCCGGGCAGCTGTGCCCAGGAGGCGGGCGGCCTGCACGGGTTGGTCCGCGAGGGCGTATGCCCCGGCGAGGCCCTCGTGGGCGAGAGCCAGAGCCCGGGGGTCGCCGCTGTCACGGGCGACGGAGAGGCCCTGGTGGTGCAGGGACAGAGCCGCAGATGCGTCACCGCGTTGTTCGGCGAGGAAGCCGAGTTCGGCGAGGAGGAGTGCGGGGCCGGGGCCGAAGTCGACTTCGCGGTGCCAAGCGAGGGTTTTGCGGAGGTACTTCTCAGCGCGGTCGAAGTCGCCCTCGCGTCGGGCTGTGAGGGCGAGGCCGATTTCGGCGTGGATCTCGCCCGCTGCGTAGCCGTGTTCGGCAGCCAAGGCCATCGCCTTGCGGTGGAGCTCGGTGGCCTGAGGGAAGTCACCAGTCAGGAGGGCGACCCTGCCAAGACCGGTGAGCCGGTCGGCGGCATCCGGCCAGAAGCCCAGATCCTCGGCCAGGCGGAGACCGTCCTGGTGCAGGCGTGCGGCGCGCGTGTAGTCGCCGGTGATCGCGGCCAGTGCTGCCAGTGGATAGGTGGTCTGCAACTGTCCCCAGCGATCGCCGAGTTCCGCGAAGAGCGCGTGGCCGGCCTCGGCACTGTGGCGCAGTGCGGCAAGGTCGCCGCGCAGCAGGGCCTGGGTGGCCCGGGTGCTCTGTGCTGCGGCGATGCCCCAGTGGTCGTCTGCTGTGCGGAAGTCGGTCAGGGCGTGGTCCACCAGAGTCTCGCTGCGGGCCAGATCGTCACCCGCGTTGAGCGCGGCGTAGCCGAGGAACCATGCCGCACGTGCGTCACCGGTCTCGCCGTCGACTGTTTCGTCGGGCGGATGGACCGTGTTGTTCTGTCCCTCCCCGGTCAGCAGGGTGAATCCGGCGCACCAGACAGCGGCTTGGGAACGGAGGGTCGGGTGCGTGTCGCCGCTGATGTGTAGGGCTTCCCCCAGTGATCGCCGGGCCTCGCTCAGCCGGCCACGCAGGAACCAGTACCAGGTCGAGGCGAGTGCCATGCGTAGTGCCCCGGTGGCCTCCTTCCGCTGCACGGCGCGTTCCAGGGCCGTGCGCAGGTTGGCGCTTTCGTGGTCGAGGCGCGACAGCCAGCTCTGTTGCTCAGGGCCGCGGAGTCTGGCTGCAGCCTGTTCGGCGAGCTCGGTGTAGTAGGTCTGGTGGTGCAGTTCGAGGGCCCTGGTCTCGCCTGCTTCCGTCAGGCGTTCATGGGCGTAGGCCGCGATCGATTCCGGCAGCCGGTAGCGACGGCCGTCGGTCACGGTGACGAGTGAGCGGTCCACCAGGCGGATCAGGGGGCCGAGGAGGTCCTGGTCATCGCCACCGCACACCGCCTCGGCCGCTTCGAGGGTGCAGCCATCGGCGAAGACCGCCAGACGACGCAGGAGGATTCGCTCGTCGTCGCTGAGCAGCTCCCAGCTCCAGTCGATCACCGCTCGGAGTGTGCGTTGGCGCGGTGGCACGCCTCGTCGGCCGCCGGCGAGGAGACGGAACCTGTCGTCGAGGCGGGAGCACAGTTCGTGTACTCCCAACGCATGGACGCGGGTGGCGGCCAGTTCCAGGGCCAGGGGTATGCGGTCGAGGCGGCGGCAGATCGTCGCGATGGCCTCCGCGTTGTCCTCGATGACGGCGAATCCGGGTGCATGGGCTGCGGCCCGCGCGGTGAACAGCTCCTCGGCGTCGGCCTGCGGCAGAGGTGGCACGGTCCACACCATCTCTGCTGCCAGGCCGAGAGGTTCCCGGCTGGTGGCCAGGACGCTCAGCCCGGGTGCGGCGGCCAGGACCCGGTGTACGACGTCGGCCGCCGAGTCAATCACGTGCTCGCAGTTGTCGAGGAGCAGGAGGAGTCGCCTGGAACGCAGTGCATCCTCCAGCCCTACCGTCCCCTCTTCCCGTACGCCCAGGGCGGCGCTGAGCTGCTCGGTCACCGCGGTGGATCCGGCGAGCCCGACCATCCGTACGCCGTCGGGGTAGGCGCCGGCGGCAAGGCCGGCCGCTTCCTCCGCCAGGCGGGTCTTGCCCACCCCGCCGGAGCCGGTGAGTGTCACCAGCCGGTGGGCGGCGAGAAGTTCACCCAGTGCGGACAGCGCCTCCTTCCTGCCGATGAGTTCGGTGAGCGGAGCCGGCAGGTCGCCGTACCTCCTCTTCGGGGAGGCCGGGGGCGCCTGAAGGGCCGCATCGTGTTCGAGGATCGACTGGTGCAGGGCGGCCAGTTCCGGCCCGGGGTCCACGCCCAGTTCGTCGGCCAGCTGCTTGCGCAGTTCGTCGTACATGGACAGCGCTTCGGACTGCCGCCCAGCCCGGTACAGCGCACGCAATTGGACGGCGCGCAGCCGCTCCCGCAACGGATGACGGGCCGAAAGCTCCCCCAGCTCGCCGATCAGCGCGTGGTGTTGACCCAGTTCAAGACGGGTATCGGCGAGCGCCTCCTGGGCGGTGAGGCGCTGCTCGTCAAGGCGTCCGGCCGCAGCGCGCAGGAACTTCAGGTCGCCCAGGCCGGCGAAGGCTTCCCCCGTCCACAACTCCAGCGCTTCGGTCAGCAGATCCGCCCTGGTGCGCGGGTCCTCGGTGCCGTACGCGGTGGCGGTCAGGTCGGTGAACCGGTGGGAGTCCACATCTCCGGGGCCGGTACGCAGCAGATATCCCGGGGGCCTCGACTCCACCAGTGTCTCGGCCCCGGGTTCGGCCCGCGCCAGGGCGCGGCGCAGCCGCGAGATTTTCGTCTGCAGCGCACCGGCTGGATTTCCGGGCAGCCGCTCGCCCCACAGATCGTCCACGAGCCGGTCGGCCGAGACCGGCTGTCCCGCGTGGACGAGCAGAGCGGCCAGCAAGGCGCGCACCTTCGCCTCAGGCACGTCGACCGCCTGGCCGTCAGTTGTCCGGGCAGTGAGCGGGCCGAGCACCGAGAAGTACATGGCTGCAAGGTATCCGGCCGGCTGACAGCCGCCGTCCGGGGGCCGACAGCGCACCGACAGAGCCCCGCCAGCACCGGTCGGCACAGTGAGGACACACCGAACGAACCGTCCGGTGCCCCCAGCCGAAGAAGCAAGGAACCAGGAGACACTTCATGTCGGAGAACGAGAACCACGAGCAGTCCACGGTGTCCGTGATCGGCCTGGGACAGATGGGGACCCGGCTCGCCCAGGCGTTCCTCACCGCCGGCTACGCCACGACCGTATGGAACCGCTCCGCCGCGAAGGCCGACGCACTCGTCGCCCAGGGCGCCGTCCATGCGACGACCGTGGATGAGGCGGTCGCCGCGAGTCCCCTGGTCGTGGTCAGTCTGCCGGACTACGCCACCGTGAGCGATCTGCTCGGGCCAGTGGCGCCGCGACTGCACGGCCGGGTCCTGGTGAACCTGACCTCCGGCACTCCGGAGGACGCCGCAGGGATGGCCGACTGGGCGGCCGGGCACGGCGCCGGCTACCTCGACGGCGCTGCCATGAGCGGCACCCGCCTTGTCGGGCGGCCCGAGGCGCTGTTCGTCTTCAGCGGTTCCCCACAGGCTTTCGCTACCCACCGGACGGTGTTGGCGAGCCTGGGCAACTCCGTCCACCTCGGCGCCGATCCGGCGCTGGCCCCGGTGTACGACACGGCGCTCTTCGGTCTGGCCTGGGGTGCGCTTGCGGGCTTCTACCACGCCGTCGCCCTGGCGGGCGTGGCGGGCGTCGACCCGGCCGCCTTCACGGCGGTGGCGACGGGGCACATGCCGTTCGTCACCTCACTGATGTCCGACCACGCCCGCCAGATCGAGAACGGGAACTTCCCGGACGACGACGGCACGGTGGAGGTGCACGCGGCAGCGATGGAGCACCTCTTGGACACCAGCCGGGCCGCGGGCCTCGGCACCGACGTTCCGGAGCTGATCGGGAGCCTGCTGGAACGGGCGGCGGCCACCGGACACGGCTCCAGCGGCATCGCCAGCGTCATCGAGACGATCACGAAGGGCGAGCGGAATGCCTGAACAGACCAAGCCCCACGTCACGGTCCTGGGCCTCGGCCGCATGGGCGCTCCGATTGCCTCCGCGTTCCTCGACGCCGGCTACCCGACCACCGTATGGAACCGCACCGCCGCCAAGGCCGATGCGCTCGTCGCACGAGGCGCGATCCGCGCGACCACTACGGCCGAGGCGGTCGCGGCCGGCTCACTGGTGATCGCCCCACTCCTCGACCACGCCGCGGTCCGACAGGCCCTCGGTCCCACCGCCTCCACCTTGCGGGGCCGCACCCTGGTCAACCTCGCCAACAGCACCCCCGACCACGCCCGTGACCTGGCCGCCTGGACCGCCGGGCACGGCGCCGACTACCTCGACGGCGCCATGATGGCCCTCCCTGAGACCGTCGCCACTCCAGAGGGCTTCTTCCTCTACAGCGGTTCCCGGCGCGCCTACACCACGTACCGGCGCGAGCTGGAGGTGATGGCGCCGGCCCACTACTTCGGCATCGACCCCGGTTCTGCGGAGATCCACGACTTGGCCCTGCTGGGTACGGGGTACGCGGCCCTCACCGGGTTTCTGCACGCCGCAGCACTGCTCGAACAGGCCGGTACCACCCCTGAGGTGTTCGCCCCGCTGGCGGCCCGATGGCTGTACGGGATGGCCGAGTTCCTGCCCGAACTGGCGCGCGAGGCAGGGAAATCGGCGTATGCAGGCGGGGTCTCCACGGTCGACCTCAACCGGGCCGGGGTCGACAGCCTCATCCAGTTCAGCAGAGCCAGGGGCATTGCCACCGACGTCCATGAGCCGTTGAAGGCCCTGCTCGACAGACGGGCGGCCGACGGCCACGGGCAGGACAGTTTCTCCAGCGTGTTCGAGCTGCTGAAAGCACGAGGCACTGCGGCGCAATGAACGCAGAGCGCGGGACGACTGAGCTTGGTCTTTATCTTCCGGGTCGGCCGATGGCCTTGAGGGTTTCTGGACGCTTGACGGTCTTGCCCACGTCGTAGCGGGGTGCCGGGCGTCGGTTCTTGGCGCCGGGTGGCCGTCCGGGGCCGGCGCCGCGGGGTTGGGGAACACGGGCCGGGCAGAGCAGGTGAGCGCGGATGTTCCTGAACCCCCGGCGGACCCGGGCCGGGGTGAGCCGTGCAGGTTCGGCCGGTTTCTCCCAGGGTCGGCGGAGGTCGGCCGCCAGCGGGCGGGCAAGCCTGAGCTGAGTGTGCGCGACGACCAGGAGCCAGGTCCACCGATCCGCCGCCTCGGGAGTACGGAGTTTCGGGGTGGTCCAGCCGAGCGTCTGCTTTGCGAACCTGAAGGTGTGTTCCAGGTCGAATCTCCGGAGGAACCCCTGCCACCAGCGGTCCACATCCGCGGCGACGGCTCCGGTCTTCGAGGACCACAGCCACACCGGTGGCGCCTCCCGCTCCTTGGAGAGTTGCTCGACCTTCAACCGGACCAGGGTGCCCTCGACGACGGGGAGTTCACCGTCGTGCTCCAGCCAGGCCGAACGGTGGGTCAGCCTCGGGTGGACCCGGTCCCACGCCTGGGCTGCGGCCTTGCCGTAGTTGGTGGTGTCGGTGGCCGTGCTCACGGAGGGTCCGGGCCACGTCTCGGGCTTGGTGAAGCGGAACTCCGGCCCGTGCTTTGGCGGGCGGCCGCCCTTGGGATCGTAGACGCGGGGCGGCTTCGGCAGGCGCATCACCCGGTCGCCGCGGATCCGGCCGACCAACTCGACGGGAAGATCCCGCAGCACCCAGGCCAGGCGGGTGACGTCGTAGCCGGCGTCCATGACGATCGTGATGTCCGGGGCCCCGGGCTGCCACTGGCCGGCCCCGACGAGCCGTACCACCGCGGCCCTCAGCTGGGCGGCGGTGACCGCGGTCGCGTCGTCGGCGGGCCCGAGCCGGACCACGTCCAAGATCCCGGTCCACGACGTGGCGCCGGGCTCCAGGACGGCGACGAACGAGTAGAGCCAGCCCGGGATGAACTGCGACGCGGTCTTCGCCCGCCCGTAGACATGACAGAACAGTCGATCCGCCGAGCACTGCGCGTCCGAACGCAGCCACGGGCTGACGTCGACCGCCAGGACCAGGCGCCCGCCCTCGAAACGTGGCAGCGGCAACCCGGCCAGCACCGTCCGCAGACGGTCGACGTCAATCCCGCCGCGGTTGGGAGCGCCGTACAACGCGCCGTGACCACGGCAGTGTTCAGGCAGCATGGTCAGGTCCACCGGAGAGATGACCGGCCCGTCGGCGCACAGCATCGCGTCACAGAGTCCGAACAGTTCGTCACGCCGGGCGGCCAGACATGCGTAGAAGCCGCCCCGGAAGCGTGACGCCTCCGCGAACGCTTCCCGCCGGACATCGTGATGCAGCAGGCTCACCTCTGGCGGCCTTGGACGGCGTCTTGCGACGTGGTGAAACTCGCGCTCTGGTCAGCACGAAGGATCACGCCAAGGCCGCCCCCGTATCCGCCGGACCCCCGCCTGGGTGAACAAGTTCGGGACGCCGTTCGAAGCCAGAAGATCAAGAACAAGCTCAGCCTTGAAGGAACTCGATGAGCTTCGGCGCGAGTTTCTTGGGCGCCATGACCACCGCTCCGTGATTGAGGCCCTGGAGCGTGTGATGGTCGGCGTCGGGCAGCACCTCCGTGACCGCTCGCGCGGCGCTCTGGAAGCCGTCTGGGCTCTTGGAGCCGGTCATGACGAGGGTCGGTGCAGTCGCGGGCGACCACACCTCGGCGGTGAGGGGTTTGCCCTGCTGGGTGTCGCCCATGACCGCGATGTCGTAGGGCAGGGTGTGGGCCATTGCCTTGAGGTTCGACCACACTCCGGGCATCAGCCGCATAGATCCGACCATGAACGCGGGCATACCCTGGGCCTTGGTCATGAAGGTCTTGACCGCCTCGCTGCGCCGGTCCTCGGCGATCAGACCGTCGATGCGCCGTGCGAAGTCCTTCGGCGGTCCGAAGTCGCTGGGGGCGACGGCGAAGGGCGGCTCGTAGAGCGCGAGCCGCTTGATGTTCAGGCCGGCCGCGGCGGCGCGCAGGGCGAGTACCGCACCGGACGAACTGCCGAACACCGAGGCAAAACCGCCTGCATGCTCGATCAGCGCCGCGATGTCGTCGATCTCGCGCCGCACCGTGTAGTCGGCGCTGTTGCCGCTGGCGCCCCGGCCGCGGCGGTCGTAGTTGACGACGGTGAAGTGCGGGGCGAGGAGGCCGGCGAGCTTCTTGGTGTCGGAGCGGTCGGCCAGCGCCGAGGACACCAGGATTACCGTAGGCCCGCTGCCGGACTGCTCAAACGCGATGGGGGTTCCGTCGCTCGAGACAACCGTCGACTTCACGGTGTCCGCCGACTCGCGAGTTGCTGACATGCTCTTCTCTCCGCTTCACATGGAGGTGCCGTACTTCTGATGCAGATGTGACAGCGGCTCGGCGGAAAACTCATCGGTCCCGCAGCTTCGCATTTTGAACCTCGTGCGCCGAGCGGCCGTGGCCCCCGTCATCGTGGTCATCCGCCCGTACCCGTCGCCGTCACCCATCTCCTCCAGGAGATCAGGGAGCTGGGTTGGACCGGCAGCTCGAACCTGCTGGTCCGCTACATCAACCAGGGCCGCGTCGAGGCCGACCGGCCCGCCCTCTCGCCCCGACGCCCGGCCCGCTACCTACTCACCCGCCCCGACCGCCTCAAGGACCACCAACGGGAACGTATCGAGGCCGCCCGCACCGCCTGCCACGAGATGACCGCTCTGGCCGACCTCATCCACCGCTTCGCCGTGCTGCTGGATCCCGGCGACGGCAATGCAGCCCTGTTGAGCACCTGGATCACCTCGGCCCAGGCCGAGGATCTGCCCCACCTGCGTGCCTTCACCCGGGGCCTCGAGAAGGACCGCGCCGCGGTCGACGCCGCCTTCACCCTGCCGCACCACAACGGCGGCACCGAAGGCGTGAACAACAAGACCAAGGTGATCAAGCGCCAGATGTACGGCCGCGCGAGCTTCCCCCCTCCTGCGCCACCGCATCCTCCTGGGCTGACCGCACCCTCCGTCACCACCGACTACGGAACAGACCCGAACGATTTACTGTCCCCCTCACCGAGCGGGGCCTGCTGGCCAGGGCAGCCGGCCGGGCAGCGGGGCCCGTCCAGGTGTCCCCTTACGAGCCGAACCGGGCAGGCCCTCGGGGTAACGCCGGTGTTTTCCGCGGACCGACGGAAACCGCCCGGCGGTATTCCTACGTGAGCGGTAAGCCTTTCGTAAGGGATCAACCCCTGTGCGCGCCGACCGTATTGCTGAAGGCTGGGGTCATGCGACGGAGATCTCGATTTCTTGCCCTGCTCACGATGGCGTCGGCGACGCTCACCACGGCCCCGGCCGCTCACGCGGCGCTCCCGGTGTCCTCGGGCGTCACGACGTACACGTACGTCGACCTCGGAGTGCTGGGCACCAACAGGTACGGCGTCAGTATCAGTGTCGGCGTGGACGTCAACGACTCACGACAGGCCGTCGGCCATTCCACCACCGCGGGGCCGTCCCGCCACGGGTTCACGTGGAAGGCCGGGACCATGAGCGACCTCGTACCGATCCTGGACAGTCCGTACGCCGGAAGTTCCGCCAACGGCCTCAACGACGCCGGCCACGTCGTCGGACATACGAGCGTCACCTCCACCGACCCGTCCCACGCGTTCCTCCGCCGCGACGGCTCGACGATCGACCTGGGGACGGGGTACGGGCCGGGCAGCATGAGCAGTGCGGAGGACATCAACTCCGCCGGCCAGGTCGTCGGGGTCCGGTCGGCTGCCCCGGAGGCGCCCCGGCGGGCGGTCCTCTGGGAGAACGGGACCATACGTGACCTCGGCACTCTCGGCGGCCGGACCGGGAGTCCCTACGATACGGAGAGCGTCGCCTACGCCGTCAACGACGGCGGCCAGGTCGTCGGGGCGGCGCTGCCGGAGTCCGGGCACCCGCTGCACGGCTTCGTGTGGGAGAACGGCGTCATGCGGGACCTCGGGACCCTGGGTGGCAACACTGAGGCCACCGAAGCGCGTGACATCAACACCGCCGGTCAGATCGTCGGCAACTCCCAGACCGTTGACAGCCGCATGCACGCCTTTCTGTGGAAGGAGGGCGGGATGCGTGACCTGGGGGCGCTCGGCGACAAGGAGAACAGCAGTTACGCCTTCGGGGTCAACGACCGCGGCCAGGTGGTCGGCCAGTCCGGGCAGACGCTCACAGCACCGGCGCGGGCGTTCCTGTGGAACGGCGAGAGGATGATCGATCTGAACGAGCGGGTGGCGAACCTGCCCGCCGATGTCCTGCTGAGTGACGCCCGGGCGATCAGCAACGACGGAACCGTCATCGGAACCACATGCAGCCATAACTGCCCCTCCGACAAGACGGCTCCGGTACGCGCCTTCATGCTGGTGCCCCATGGCTGACTCAGCACCTCAAGCGGCCGGGACCACCGCTGTCACGTAGATGGCCAACGACAC
Source organism: Streptomyces sp. NPDC017225 (assembly GCF_044331465.1). Taxonomy (NCBI): domain Bacteria; kingdom Bacillati; phylum Actinomycetota; class Actinomycetes; order Kitasatosporales; family Streptomycetaceae; genus Streptomyces; species Streptomyces sp. NPDC017225. The sequence goes on from NZ_JBIRNE010000032.1 coordinate 10,303, forward strand.
CATTGCCATAGCGAACGGCGCAACCAGGTTGGTTGGGGTTGCTGAGGCTGCGGAAAGCCGGCCGTCGAAGGTGATGCCGGAGGCGTTCAGCGTGGTCTTCCAGCGCATGGCTCAACGGGCCTGGCCCCGTTCGAACTCCCATCAGGCACCGAGATATCCGCCGCCCAGATCGTGGCCAGTGCCGACGACGACTTCACCCTGTACCTGAACGGCGAGCAAGTGCTGTCAGTCCGGTCGTAGGTTTTGTCGGCGTGCAGGCGCTGGGGCTCGAAGTACCGGCCGCGATGGGGGTCGTGTCTCGTTTGGTGACCCTCCACCATCGGCTTCAGCCCTTCGCTGTCGTGGGTGTTGCCGGCCGAGACGCCGACGAGAAGGGGCAGTCCGTTCGTGTCCGACAGGATGTGCATCTTGGAACCCGGCTTGCCCCGGTCCACGAGGCTCGGGCCTGTGTGTTCGCCCCATTTTTAGTACTGCAACGAAGGAGTACGGCCAGCCCGGAATGAACTGCGACGCGGACTTCGCCCGCCCGTAGACATGGCACAACAGCCGCTGGCAGAGCACGGAGCGTCCGAGCGCAGCCACGGCGACACGTCGAGGGCGAGCACCAGGCGCCCGCCCTCGAAGCGTGGCATTGGCAACCCGGCCAGCATCGTCCGTAGGCGGTCGATATCCATCCCGCCGCGGTTGAGGGCGCCATACAACGCGCCGTGCCCCCGGCGATGCTCGGGCACCAGCGTCAGATCCACCGGCGATTTCCCAGGGCCGTCCCCACAGAGCACCGCGTCCACCAACTCGAACAATTCGTCGCACCGTGCGGTCAGGCGCGTAGAACTCGCCCCGGAAGCGCGACGCTTCCGCGAACGCTTCCCTCCGGACAGCATCAGGCAGCAGACTCACCCTCACGGCCTTCGTTGTGGTCACGTGCACCTTGGTCGGAGCACATGATCAGACGAAGGCGTCCTTACGTCGGGTGAACCCCCAGGTGAGCGACGTCGTTCGACTTCCCGTTCGAGTCCAGCGATAAAAGGTGTGTAGCCTTACTACATGTTGATCGTTTTACATGGGTCGTGGCATCAGCCCGCGCACTTTGCCAACCTCACCAGCCGCCTCACGCACACCGGAATCGACGTTCTCGCCCCCGACCTGGACAAGGACTCGCTGCCGGACCGCGTAGCCGCCGCCCAGGAGGCTGTCGACTCCTGCCCAAAACCGCCGCTCGTGCTCGCGCACTCCTTCGGTGGCCTGGTGGCTGAGTCGCTTACCGGCGTCCGGCACATCATTCATCTCGCGTCCTACGTGCTCGACCCGGGTGAGACCGCCACGGACGTCGCTGTCCGGGCGATCGAGCAGACAGGCACGCCTGATCCCCTGCTAGCAGTGATGAGGCCTGGTCCGGACAGGTACACACATGTTGATCCGGAGAGCGCAAGAGAAGCGTTCTACGCCGATTGCAGCCCTAAAGACGCGAAGGCAGCCGCGCAGCTGCTGCGCCCCGAGCGGGACGACATCGGACAATGGACTCCGACACGGGTCAACCGTGATGTCACGCCCAGCACCTATGTGCAGTGCCAGCAGGACCGCGCGGTACGCCCCGAAATCCAAGAACAGTTCGCAGCCCGCTGCGGCGAGGCCCTGGCTTGGCCGACCAGCCACTCCCCGTACCTCAGCCGGCCCGACCTCGTCCTGGACCTTATCCGCCGTATCGACTCCGTAGGAACCTCGCAGACCTAGGGCAGAGCCTGGCCTCCCATCGTGGGACACAGCAGGACCGTCCACCTCTCCGGCGAATGCCCAGGCGAGCGCCCCAGTTCGAATCCATTCGAGCTCGGTAGATAAAGAACAAGCTGAGGGCTCCGCCCCTTGATGGCCGGGGGACCAACTTCCCGCTTTCGGGCGTCACACGGCCGGGGTGGCGGCCGCTTCCAAGCGGTCCAGGCGTTCGTAGAGGGCGCGGACGAGGCGGGCGCGGTTCTGGACGCAGCGCACGGCGCCCTCGATCGGCACGGACAGCCGCCCTTCCGCCTCGCGCAGAACAACGTCGGCGAGCGCACGGGGCCCGCTGTCCTTGGGCAGCTGGTCGGCGCGGCGGCGGACGTCGGAGGCGACGGCGCACGCGTGGCCGGTGAGCTGGAGGGCGATCTGCTCCAGGTCGCGGTCGGTGAGGTTGTCCTCGTCGGTCCAGGCGAGGACGGCCGTGACGAGGCACTCGTACGCTTCGCGATCGAGCGGGAGCCCGGCTTCGATCAGGCCGTCGGGGTCGTGCAGGACCGTGTGGGTGCTGGTGTGCATGGCGGGCCTCGATGCCGGGAGCGTCGTGTGCGGGTGGCCGGCGGTCACCGCTGGGAGTCCTCGACGCCGTCGGCTCCGTCGTCCTGGTCCTGGTCGTGCTGGCCGAGGAACCGGGCGAAGCCGCGGTCCGCGCGGGCCGGCAGGGCCGGAGAGGGGACGCTGTAGGCAGGCACCTGGAGGCCGCGGCCCTCCAAGGCCGGGGCGGTGATGTCGATGTGTGCGCGCATGGAGGCCCCGCCTCTCCGGCTGGTGGTCCGTCGGTGCCGTTGACGCTAGGCACCTGTGGTCCGGACACTCAACGAAGTAGCGGAGAATTGCGGAACTTCACTCCAGGGCGTCGTCCGGCAGCAGGGCTCGGCGTTTCGCCTGTTCAGAGAGGTAATCGGGGAAGGTGTCGGCTCTGGTGGTCCGGGCTGGCTGGCGTTTACGCTCACTCTCTTCATCTGGCCAACCGGGGGGATCCATGCCAGCACGACCTGGCCGGCGAGGCCACCCGGGTCGCGAACCGGCTGCACGGCCTGCTGACCCAGATCCATCCGTCGCTGGAGCGGATCCTGGGCCCGCGGTTGCAGCACCCGGCCGTCCTCGCCCTGCTGGAACGGTTCGGGTCACCGGCCCAGACATCTTCGCTGCGTTGGACGAGCAGACCGTCCCGGGCACCGAGCCCCGGCCGTCCGGTATCTGACACCGACCCGAATCGCCTCGCCATCGTCCAGCACCGACTCCAACCCTGATCCCCGGATCCGCCAGGAAGAGCAGCGCTTCCAGCCGGAGCAGCACCTCGCGCACAACCCAGAACCATCAGCCCGAACAGTGTCGGCACCAGCAGTTTCCAGACGATCTCGCGAGATCTACCAGCAAGATCAACAGTCACAGGGAGTACGCACACCACAGAAGTTGAACCAGAACCGAGTTTCGACAGCACTGGGGCACTTGCCAGGGCAGCATCGGGGTGCTCCTGGTGAAAGGTCCTCGTCATGCCGCAGATGTCGAAGGTCGAGCTGTACGCGGCGATCCGACGTGATCACCGTGCTGGCATGAAGATGCGCGAGCTTGAGCGCAAGTACAACGTGTCGTGGCGGACGGTGAAGAAGGCCGTGGGCTCGGTCTGGCCGGAGCCGCGCAATGAGCTTCCGCCGCGGCCAACCGCCCTGAATCCGTACAAACCGGTGATCGACGAGATGCTGCGGACGGACCTGGACGCGCCGCGCAAGCAGCGGCACACCATCACCCGGATCTTGCCCACGCGCGCGCTTCTGGCCTCCAGCGTCATCGTCCTATCTCCTTCCGCTCCGGTAAACACCAACACGACACCAGACAAAGGGGACACGCTTGCGGCTGGTACGCAGAACCAGCCGCAAGCTACAGCCCTACGCCGACACTCACCACCCCGCTCTGTGTCGCGCGCCTCAGGCCGATAGCGTGTCCGCCATGAGCGACGGCATCGCGTGGATAGGCGCACACCACCACGCCCCCGACGCCCCAAGCGTGCGAGGCATGCGCGGCGGGATCTCCCTCACCCTGGCCAGAGGAGTAGAGCAAGACGAGTTCCTCATCAACCTGGGCGCCGATCTCGACGAGTTGGACGCCCGCACCCTCTACACCGAACTACGCGCCCCGGCTATAGTGCCCGGCCGGCCGAGCCCCTCGGTGAACGCCGTCATGTACGGCACATGGGGGGAATGGACATATGTGCTGGAGAACTGGGGCATGGCCACCTGGTCCATGGGCTACCAGGGCAAGGTGACGTCGATGCTGCCCTGCGAGGGTGAAGAGATTCTCTGCCTGACCCTCAACCGGTTTCGCCCCCCGGCTCTGATCATCCACGCCCCCGGCAACGGAAGCGCCTACCGCGCCGACTTCGGCACCACCACAAGCCGAGGCAGCGCCCTCGACCAGGCCCTCGCCTCCGCCGGTGCCGTGTACCCCTCGATACCCGACGCCAGCGCGGATGAGGTGGTGGCCTACTACGAGGAACACGGCGAGCGCCTCCCCGAGCTGGTGTTCACCGCCGTGGGCGCCTACACGGGCGTGAGTATCGACCAGGCCGCCGTGACCGCCGGTGACCTCCCCGGACTGCTCATCCTCCAGCCCTGATCTCCCGCCACGCATACAGCGGCCGGTCCCCACCCTCTATGAGGGTGGGGACCGGTGCCGATTGAAGCGGGGGTGTTACTGCGCTGCGAGCTGGCAGATCACCGGCTGACCGCCGACACCTTGATGGCAGGTACCGCCGTCATCCATCCGCGTGTCCAGCCAGTACGCATCCTTGTCCTTGATACGCATCTGCTTCATAGAGTTTGCGAAGTGTCCGCCCATGGATTCCTGGTTGTGCATGCCGGAGATCACCGACCGGCCGCACACCTCGCTGAACGTGAGGTCGGTGCCGTTCAGGGAAAACAGGTGGACCATGCTGCCGTGCTTCTTGGCGTAGGTGCCGGAAGAAGCGAACGCGAACTCGTCACAGTTCAACGTATCCGCCGCGTCAGCCAGAGCCGAGGCATCACCGTTGTTCGCGGCCCACCCGGTGGGGCAGATCCGGTTACGTGAACGGTTGTTCTGCGCCTCATCGCCCTTGTAGTACCCGTCCTCGTCAACGACATCACCGGGCGGGCGTCCCAGAAGGAGCGCGGAGGCCAATGACTTACAGGCAAGTCCGCTCTCACATTCAACCCTTGCGGCCCGTGGCTGGCCACGCCCGACGAACTCGGCGACATCACGGACCTGCGCCTGTGGCCGGACCACAACGGCACCCGCCGCCAGGACGGCACCACCGCGGACATCATCTTCAGCCCGGCCCACCTCATCCGGCTCTCAGCCAGTTCATGGTCTTGGAGGTCCGGGATCTGATCAACACCGGCACCCCGTTCGGCGCGGGCAAAGACCTCGACCCTCCGCAGTACCTCTCCCCCGGTGACACCTCGCCTGCGGCGGAAACGGTCTGGGCAGCCGACACCAGACCGTCACAGCCGCTCCCTGACCAGACGTCAGACCACGGCAACGCGCGGTTTCCAGCGCGGTGAGCACCGTGCCGGTGATCTCCCCGCGAAGTGAGGGCCGCCGCGCGCCCGGAGCGTCAGATGAGCGGCACGGCCCTACGTGGTTTCGGCACCGGAAATCCGGCGCGTCATGGCCACCCTGCTTGCACAGCGCCTCCACCGGTACAGCTCCTCCCGCCGATGGAGACGCATCGATGTGCCTGGCCATGACGAGTCGGGCGTAAGTGCGCGGCTGTTACCGGGCCGGCCGTCGTCGAGACCGCGGAGCCGGTATCCGGTCCGGAGGTAGTGCGACCGGCCGGCGCGACCACGATCGCGCAAGGCGGCCATGAACCGTCCGGGGCTGTCAGGACTTGGCGAGAGCCTTTCGCGACTCCCGGCGCCTGCGTTGCTCGGCGGGGCCGGTCTCCACGACGCGGCCCTGGTTCATCACGGCGACCCGGTCACGGAGGTCGGCGACCACACCGAGATTGTGGGTGACGAGCAGGACGCCCAGGCCGCGCTCCTCGAGCAGTCGACGCAGCAGGTCGAGGATCTCGGCCTGGACACGCACGTCCAGGGCGGTGGCGGGTTCGTCGGCGATCAGCAGGGCGGGGTCGCAGGAGATCGCGCCGGTGACGGGGACGCACTGGGCCATGCCGCCGGACATCTCGTGCGGGTAGCGGCGCACGACCTGCTCGGGCGCCGGGATCTCGACCTGGCGGATCAGTTCGACGGCCCATTCGGCGGGCTTCCTTGCAGGACAGACGAAGGATCTGCCGCATCGGCTCGGCCAGTTGACTGCCGACGGTGAAGGCCGGGTCGAGGTTGCTCATGGGCTCCTGCGGGATGTACGCGACGGTCGTGCCGCGCAGCAGCCCGGTCCCTCGTGCGCAGAGCCATGGCCAACACCGCCTTCGAGACGTCCGACGACCTCGACGCGCACTCCGCCGCGAGTTACGCACAATCCAGCGCCGGCCCTACTACGTGACGACTCCGGGGGGGGCGGGCTGGAGTTCGGCTCGCGTGACGTGCGCGCCCACCTCACCGGACGGCTGCCCGCGTACATGGTGCCGTCGGCGCTCGTAGCCCTGCCCGAGATACCGGTGAAGAGCAACGGCAAGGTCGAGATGGTGGCCCTGCCGGTGCCGGAGCTGTGCGCCGAGACCGGAGGCGAGCCTTCGCGGGAGGCCGACGATCTCCAGCCCGAGGACGAGGATTTCAGCCCGCTGGAGCAAGCAGTGGCCGGAATCTGGCGCCAGGTGCTCGGCGTACGGCGAGTGCGGGCGGACGACAACTTCTTCGAGCTGGGCGGGAACTCGTTCCTGGCCGCCGAGCTGCTGGCGAAGGTACGTGCCTCGGTCGGCATCATGATCACTCAGGGACGGCCGCTGATCCGGCTCCTGCTCGACCACGCCTCCCTGCGCGGCTTCGCCACCGCCGTCGAAGCGGCCAGGGCGGGCAGGCTCGAGAAAGACGCCGGGCGGGTGGACTTCGCGGCCGAGGCCCAGCTCGGCGTGGAGGTGCGACGCTCCCCGTCCGCCCCCGCGTCCTGGCAGGACCCGACGCACATCCTGCTCACCGGGTCCACCGGCTTCCTCGGCATCTGATTGCCGCAGAGTACCCGATGCCGTTGCTGCGGCGCTTCATCGCCTCGTCAGCCTGACGAGTGAGAGGAAGGGCCCCTCCCACACCTGCCGGCACGGGCGCCCTCCCCTGCCACGCGAAGCAGCTCTCGATGGCGGCGACCCAGCATCATCAGCAACGGAAGTGCCGAGCGAAAGGGTGTATCCGAACCCAACGAGGTCTCCGAGTCCGGCCGCTGTCTACGTGGCGCGTCCCGGTGTACGGCGCGGCGTGAGGGCGCCCGGCGGGCACCGGACGCATCCGGTCCAGGACGCAGGTGGCGTGATGGCGGACGTCTACAATCCGTACGGCACTGTCGGTGAGTGGCAGGTGCCGGAAGGGGTGGTGGAACCGTGTGGCCACGGGTGAACGGCATGCGGGCACTGGAGCTCGGTACGGCGGGTGAGATACGGGAGCGGCTCAACGCTCTCGTCCTGGCCGAAAGGAAGACCGCCACCACCGGACTGCTGAGCGAGTACGTCGAGGAGACCGAGGGTCTGGAGTTCGAGGGTGAGCGTCTGGCGCTGCTCGGGAACGACGGAGACAGCGTCGCCACGATCGAGATCACCGGCGTGGAGCTGACCCCCTTCGGCGGCGTCACATGGGAACACGCCGCCGCCGAAGGAGAGGGTGACCGATCGCTGGATGAGTGGCGGACCGGACACAGGCGCTTCTGGGAAGGCATCGACACTCCGGTGGATGAGAACACTCCGATGGTGTGCCTGCGGTTCCGGCTCGTCGCACCTTCCTAGCTCGGCCTTCAACCGGCGCCACCGCCACAGACGTCGGCTGCTGCCGACAGACGTCTCTGCTCAGGTCAGGTCAGGTCAGGTCAGGTCAGGTCAGGTCAGGTCAGGTCAGGTCAACGGAACCTGGCCGGCACCCGCACCACAGCACCGCCACGGCCGCCGACCTCTCCACCCGCTAGTGCCGGATCAGGCAACGTTTGCCCTATTGCGATCTTGATTGAGCACGGCAGGTGGCCAGTGGGCACGCGACTTTGGCCAGCCCGAGCGTTCGCGGTCCCCCTGGGCTCGGGCACACCTGGTGGACCCGCTCTGGCGCGCTCAGTTGTGAGCAGGTAGTTGCAGGGCGAAGCGGCGGATGGCATCGGTGAAGGCGTCTGGATCGTCAAAGTTCGCGAGATGCCTCGCCCGCGGGATCAACTCGATGCGGGCCTGCGGATGCGCGCGGACGAAGTCCATCTCGCCGGACCGGAAGACGGTGTCCTTCTCGCCGTTCAGGATGAGCACGGGAGCCGCCACATAACGCATCGCATCCGCGTCGAAGCGGCCCAGCACCTCGCCCCAGGCGGCCGGCAGCGTGTGGAAGGCATAACCAGAGCGGATGGTGGCGTCCACCACTTCGGGGGAATAGAGCCGACGTAGCAACCTGTCGTTCCAGCGGGTCAACCGGTCCGCCGGTATACGAGGGACAAGCCCGGCAACCCACCGATACGGTGTTGCCCACGGACCACACGTCGAGGCGCTGGCCCCCGCAAGAACCAGCCCCCGTAGCTGCTCCGGGCAGCGTCGCGCGCACTCCAGCGAGGCGTATCCGCCAAGCGAGTGCCCGACGACCAGAGCCGGCCCGTGGTCGAGCGAGTCCACCGCAGAAGCTATAATCTCCGTCGCCGCGTGCAGGCTCCACGGTTGGGCAGAGCGCGCGCCGTGGCCTGGTAGGTCAACGGCGGCTACCCGAAAGTCCTCCTGGAGCGCGGCCAGCTGTGGGCTCCATTGACCCGCGCTGAGCCGAGTCCCGTGTACGAAGATGATGGGCGGCGCATCCGCAGCCGTCATGAATCCCCCAGATCCGCGCTCTCTTCGTACTGACTCTACTTGCGGGCGGTCCCCGGCGCTTACTGACGTCGGCTCGTCAGGGTGAATCTTCGAGAAGTCCCTGAAGGGCCTGGAGCGGTGGCTGTATCCCGTGGTGTGCGAGGTGTGCGGATGGGGGCGGGCTGACCGCTGTGGGACGTCGGCGCCGGGAGTCGGTGCGGATGCAGGCGGCCGAGCTGTTCGAGCAGAAGATCAAGCCGCCGGAGGTCGCACGGCGCCTGCGGGTGAGCATGAAGTCGGCCTACCGGTGGCACCAGATGTGGCGGGACGGCGGTCGTGAGGCTTTGGTCTCCCGTGGTCCGAGCGGGTCGCGATGCCGTTTGTCGCCGCGCTGCCTGGAGTAGCTCGCCGGGTATCTGGAGCAGGGGCCAGAGAGGGGCCCAGTCACACCTCGCCAGGCCCAACAGCTCTGCCAGCCAAAGGAGTTACAGGCCACCATTCTTGACTCACCCTCACCGTCACCCTCAACCGATGGTGGCGAGCCTGGACGGGCAGCGACCCACCCTCCGAACTCCAGGCACTGATCGACGCGGCCACCACCGGACACGGCATTGACCTCTACCTCCGGATTTGACGAACTACCGGTAGACACTCCCCGAGAGAGAGCCCGGCGGTCACGGCGTTGAGGTCTCGGCGCAGGTGGAGTGCGAAACCGGTGAGCCTGGCAGCCGGCTGGCATCGACGGCGTCGATCCAGGTGGGGAGTGTGGAGCCGAGGCGGTCGGTGAATATCTCGCCGAAGTCGCGGACGTGTCCGGCAGCTGTGTTCAGTTCGGGGCAGCGGGCCAGGACGTCCTTCAGGCCGGCCCGGTCTTCGTCGGTCAGGGTAGTGGGATGTCGGGTGATCCAGCCGGTCAGCTGCCGCACTGTCGGCGGCCGCGGCGGTGCGGCGGACAGGGCCCCGCGCAAGGCGGCGATGTGAGCGCGGACCATGCCGTAGGCGACGGGAGCCTGCTCGGCGACCAGCTCGCCGTGCAGCCCGGTGATGCTGGTGCATCCCTCGGCGAAGCGTCGCTCCGGGTAAGGCTTGTAGGGGTCCAGTCCGCTGGGCCGAGGACGGTTGTCACGGATGGCGCCCTGCCAGCGTGCGGCGTTCGCGTACCGGAGCACGGTGTTCAGGCCCCAGCCGAGGTGCCGGGCGATCGCCCGGCGTGCGTGACCCTGAGCGAGCTCGTGGACCAGGGCGTGTGCGGCCTTCTCCGTTCGGCCCGCCGACCGACGGGCGGCTGATCGTCCTGCCGACCGGAAGCCCGTCCGGTGGCTTCCGGCTGCATGCCGCTGGGCGTCGGGCTGCGCAGGCAGTCGCGGTGGGCGGCGACGCAGGTCTCCACGGCTCAGCCAAGGCGCTGCCACAGGTGGAACCGGTCGGCGACCTGCGGAGCGTCGGGAACGCCGCGTTGGGCGCCCTCGGCGTAGGCGCCCGCCCGGTCTTGGCAGTTCGAGGTCTCCGCACGGCCTCGTCGGCAAGGGGGTACGGATAATGGTGAGTAGGCGCCTTGCGGCGCTCTAGTGTCTGGCTCCCGTCCGACGGGGCCGACGTCGTCTGTGTCGACTGGGGGGACCATGCGCGTAGCGGTCTATCTTGCTCACCCGCGTCCGGGGAGCTTCAACCACGCCGTATTCGACGCGGTAGTTGAAGAGCTGTGGGAGGGAGGAGCCGAGGTGGTGGCGCACGACCTCTACGCGGAAGGGTTCCCGGCCCTGCTCTCCGCCAACGAGACGGGAACGGTCGAATCGGCAGGGCACTCCCACGACGCGCAGCTGGCGCTGCACCGGGAAGAGCTGTCCTCTTTGGATGCCATGGTGTTCGTGCACCCGAACTGGTGGGGTATGCCGCCCGCTGTCCTCACGGGTTGGGTACAGCGGGTCCTGGCGCCGGGGGTCGCGTACAAGCTTGAGACGGCGGAGGGCGAACCAGCCGGGTTGCTGAAGGCCGGCCGAGCCCTCGTGCTGAACACCTCCGACACTCCCGCCGACCGGGAGGAGAGCGAATTCGGTGATCCACTGCAGAGTGTCTGGGCGGCATGCGTGCTGCCGTACGTGGGAGTCTCCGACGTACGCAGGGTCGTCTTCCGCACCGTCACCGGCTCGCTCCCCGAAGAACGCGCCACCTGGCTGGCCGACGCACGCGAGCAAGCGGCAGCGCTCCTCCGCCCCGCATAGCAGTCCACGTCACCGATACAGCCCTGATGCCGAGGTAGCGGCGAGACCTCTCGCGACCGGTGCCCGTCGGCGGCTGATCACATCCGCCGACGGAGCCGACCGCCCGAATCGGGACTGTAAAACGTTCGGTGTAACTCCCGGTCATGGAAGATGCATCGATGACCAGCAACAACATGGCCGAGTCTGTCGCGCCGTCTGAAGCGGCGCCGGCGAAGTCTGTGGACGACCAGCTTATCGACGAGCTGATGGGTCGGGCTCAGGCCGAGGGCCTCCAGTTGACCGGTGAGGGCGGGCTGCTCCAGCAGTTGACCAAGCGGCTCCTGGAGTCCGCCCTCGAGGGCGAGATCACCGACCATCTCGGCTATGACAAGCACGATCCGGCCGGGAAGAACGGCGGCAACTCACGCAACGGCACCCGTGCCAAGACCGTGCTCACTGACGTCGGCCCGGTCGCGACAGCCGTTCCTCGCGACCGGGAAGGCAGCTTCGAGCCGAGGATCGTAAGAAGCGGCAGAAGCGCCTGACCGGCGTCGACGAGATGGTCGTCTCGCTCGCTGCGAAGGGCCCGACCACCGTTGAGGTCCAGGCTCACCTGGTGGAGGTCTATGGCGTCGACGTATCCCGCCAGACGACCTCCACGATCACCGACAAGGTTATGGACGGCATGGCCGAGTGGCAGAACAGGCCGCTCGACGCCGTCTATCCGGTGCTCTTCATCGACGCGATCCATGTGCAGATCCGCGGCGGCGCCGTCGCCAACCGACCCATCTACGTGGCGCTGGCCGTCACCGTTGAGGGCCGGTGGGAGATCCTCGGACTGTGGGCCGGCGACGGCTGCGAGGGCGCCAAGCACTGGATGCACGTCCTCACCGAGATCAAGAACCGTGGCGTGAACGACGTGCTGATGCTGGTCTGCGACGGGCTCAAGGGCCTGCCCGAGGCGGTCGAGACGGTCTGGCCGAAGACGATCGTGCAGAACCTGCGTGGTCCACCTGCTGCGGAGCTCCTTCCGCTATGCCGCCAGGACCAGGACAAGAGCGCCGAGCTCCTCAAGCCCGTCTGCACGGCGCCACCGAGGAGGCCGCCCTGAACCGGTTCGCGGAGTTCGCCGACGCCTGGGGCCGGAAGTAGCCGGCGATCGTGCGGCTCTGGGAGAACGCGTGGGAAGGGTTCACCCGTTCCTCCGCTTCGACACCGGGATTCGCCGGATCGTCTGCACCACGAATGCGATCGAGTCCGTCAATGCCAGGATCCGGCGGGCGGTCAAGGCCCGCGGTCACTTCCCCAACGAGCAGGCCGTGTCGAAGTGCGTCTACATGGCGATCACGTCGCTCGATCCCACCGGCAAGGGTCAAGCGCGGTGGACCATGCGCTGGAAGACCGCACTGAACGCCTTCGGCATCACCTTCTACGGCCGCCTCTCCGCAGCCCGTCAGTAGGTCACAACAACTCCAGTTGCACCGCCCGTTTGACAGACCCCGTCGTCGCCGGCCTCAATCCCCTCTACAGCCCTGGAGCCGTCGAGGGCCAGAACAACAAGATCAAGATGCTGAAACGGCAGATGTTCGGCCGAGCCAACTTCGACCTGCTCCGCAAGCGGGTCCTCCTCACCGCGCGAGGCCGTCCACGATCGCGGTTGTGGTGACCCTCTGTGGCTCCAGCATTGAAGGTGATCCAGAACCAGAAGCCAGACGTCGTCGAGATAGAGGACAAGCCGAGCGCGACATGACTACCGCGCGCCCCCGCCACGAGGCGACCATGTCTGCGCTCGCAGGGCGCGCAGCCCCGGCCACGGCTGGTCAGACGGACAGCGGCGGCGTGTTCGAGATGACAGCGGATCCGAACAAGCGATCCGATGCCGGTATGGACGCCGCAGGATTCCCCGACGACGTGATGCGCGGGCAAGACGCCTGGAGCGCCACCTGCGATGCGCTCGCCGTGGCCCGCCGCCGTGACAGCGCCGTCCTGCGCCGCCGCCTGCTGCGCCTGTCGGTGCGGCTGTGATGGCACGCGTACGGGGAGACCGCCCGCTCGACGTCGGCGGCGCGTACCGCACTGCGGTGGCCGGCCCCCTCCGGGGAGGCCCTGAAACGGTCAAGTGGAGAGGTGACGAGCGCCACCGTCGCCTGGTCCGGCGTCGGTCCGTGCCGACGCCGGGCCGGGACGTCACAGTGTGGTGAAAAGGGTGCCTCGTCCGCGCAGCCGGGTGAGTGCCAGGTCCAGCGCCTTCACGGTGCGGGAGCGGTCGCCGCCGCCGTCATGGCAGAGAACGATGTCGCCCGGGCGAGCCCGCGCCACCCGCTCGGCTGTACGGTCCGCGGGAGGCTCCCGCCAGTCCTTGGGGTCGACGGTCCAGTCCACGGGCGTCAGACCGTGGTCGCGTGCGGCTGCCAGCACACCACGCGACCAGCCTCCGGCCGGAGCCCTGAACAGCGTGGGGCTGACGCCGGTCTCGCCGGTCACCACCCGCTGGGTCTCGTACATCTCCCGGGCGAGGTCCGCCGTCGGCAGTGTGGCGAACGGCTGGAAGTGCGAGTACGAGTGGTTGCCCAGGCGATGGCCAGCGGCCAGAAGACGCCGGAGCAGTGCGGGGTGTTCCCGGGCACGCTCGCCGATCACGAAGAACGTGGCCTCCACGGCATGGGCGGCGAGTACGTCGAGCAGGGCCGGCGTCCACGTGGGGTCGGGACCGTCGTCGACGGTGAGCGCGACGGGCGTCACCGCCTTCCACGACTCACCGGCGTCGGCATCCGTTCCCGTACACCTGCCGGGTACCGCTCCGGCGACCGCGTTCCCGCGCGGCACGCGGAACACCGGACCGCGCGTGAAGAAGGGTTCCCTCCCGCGGGAACCCGCTTTCCCGCAGCGCAGTGCCTCGGCGCGGCGGACGACGCTCCACGCCACCTGGGAACTCAGGGCGCGCAGGGTCGGGGACCGTGGGTCATGCGACACGTGACACCTCCTCAACGGCCCCGGCCGTAACCCGGCCCCGGCCGCGCCGGGCCCCCTGGGCGGCGAGCAGCGCCGCACCCGCACCGGCGATCTCCGTGACCGTGCAGCACACCCGACTGGCCAGGGCCACGGCTCCGGCCTGCGCCCAGGGCAGGTCGGCCGTCAGGACCACCATCAGAACGACCTCGCGCACGCCCGCACCACCGGGTACCACCAGGACGGCTGCTCCCGCTGCCGCGGCCAGGGCGAAGCCCCCCACGCAGAGAGCGAAAGAATCCGTCAGGGGCGCCCCGAGCACCACCGCGATCATCCACAGGTGTGCGCCGCCGACGAGCCAGGACAGCACTTCCCAGACGACCGCACGGCGCAGGTCGCCGTCCGCGATCCGCAGGTCCGGTGCAGGGCGGCGCAGAAGCCGGGCCGCCCGGCCGGCTGCCCCTACGATGACCCCCGGCTTCCGCAGCAGTGCTGCCAGGGCGAGGGCCACGGGCAGCAGCCACCAGGCGCCATCGCCCATCACACGCGGTGCCGCCAGCATTCCCACCACCGCGGCGGTCAGCAGCACCACCACGGAGTTGAGGACGTAGGCCGTAACCATGCGCTGTGCGGTAACGCCGTGGCGGCGCCCTAGATGCACTCCGGCCAAGGCGCTCCAGAAGGGGCCGGGCAGGTATTTCCCGAGGATGGTCCCACCGAAGATCTGACACGTGGGACCCCAGGACAGCGGGCTCCCCAGACCGGTGACCGTGCTGCGCCAGGAGGCCATGCTCAAGGCCAGCCCCGCCAGATTGACCACTGCCGAGCCAACCAGCCAGGGGGCGGCGCCGTCCCGGGCGAGCAGTCCCCCGATGACGTGACCGCTGCCCTCCAGGGCCTGCCACATCCCGTACCCTGCGACGGCGATCAGCGATGCCGCCAGGAGGGGCCGGAGCAGCGCGGTCCAGCCGCGCTTGCCTGCCGGCGTCGCGTCAGGGCCTTGCGGCGTACCGTCGTTCGACGGCCGGGGTCGTTCGCGCACGCCCGGTGCGCGCACGTCGTCCTGGGTGGCGGGCTCCTGGGCCGGGAGGGCCGGTACCGCGGGATGTCCGCGGTCCGGTTCCCCGGCGGCTGCCCCAGGTGCTCCGTGCGACTCTCCGGGCCGGGGCCTTCCCGTCCGGCCCGGGTGCATGACGGGTGCGTCCTTGGTGTTGTGCACGGTTTCGGTCATCCCGTGCGTCCTTCGAGTACGTCGGGCCTGCCGACGCCCGGGTCCGTGCCGGGCCCGGCGGGGAGGTCCGTCCCGCGGGACGGACCGTCGGCGACCCTGCCGAAGCCGCGGTCGAACCTGCTGCGCAGCCAGCCTGTGCCGGCGCCGAGCGCGATCTGCAGGTTGACCAGCAGGTGCAGCCCGATGAACAGCGGCAGGAAACCGAGCCCCCGCCGGCGCCGTACGAAGCGCAGCAGGGACGGATCGGCGCAGGCGAACGCCATGACCCCGAGGACGGGAAGCACAGCGAGGGGTGCGGCGAAGACGGCGGCCGGCACGGTGGCGACGGTGAACGTGGCCGCCAGCACCCCCGCCATGCTGTTCGCCCGCAGCGCTCCGGGGCGGCGGCGGTGGGCGGCGGCGAAGGGGAGCAGGTACTGGGCACGCCGGAACTGCTCGCGCAGCATGGGACCGAGCCGGTGCTCCTCATCGTGGGCGGCTACCACCCGATCGGTGAGCAGGATGCGGTACCGGGCGGAGAGCCGTTCGCTGTACTCCACGTCCTCGCTGTCGCGCAGCGCGGGATGGAAGGGGCCGATCTCTTCGAAGACCCGGCGGGGTACGGCCGCCGCCGCGAAGAACGCGGTGGAGGTGGGGCCCACTCCCTTGAGCCGCCAGTGATGGGCGTGCAGGGTGCGGTACCACTCGACTGGCCCGTGGTCCACCAGGGGTACGGGGGCGATGATGCCGTGCACACAGCCGAGTCCGGGGTCCGCCCGGAGCAGCCGTACGGCGTTCTCCAGTGAGTCGGGCGACAGGGCCTGGTCGGAGTCGAGGAAGAACAGGATGTCGCCCCGTGCGGCGGCGGCCCCGGCATTGCGTGCGGTGGAGACACCGCGGTTGGTGTCGGCACGCAGGACCCGGCAGCCGAAGCGCTCCGCGACAGCGACGGAGTTGTCGGTGCTCGCGTCGTCCGACACGATGATCTCGAACGGCTGCAGTGTCTGCGAGTGCAGGGAGGCCAGGCACAGTTCCAGCGTCCCCGCGTAGTTGTAATTGGGGATGACGACGGACACCCGGTCGGGGGCGCCACCGGGATCGCTCGCGCCGTCGCCGAAAACGGCTGCCGCCGCGGAGTCGGTGCCGGTCACAGGGACACCTCCAGTATCTGCGCTCGGTGATCGGACAAACGGTTCATGTTGTCGGTGCGGTAGCTGTCCACGGTGACCGGCCCGGTGGAGAACGCCCAGTCGAGCCGCCACAGTCCGAGAACCGGGACGAGTTCGTTCCAGGTACGGGGATAGAGGCCGCCGCCGCTGTCCGCCGCGTCGCGCAGGGTGGCGCGCAGCTCGTCCATCTCTCCCATCACGGGGCTGCTGTTGAAGTCCCCCGCGATCACGGCGGCGGCGCCACGTCGGCGCTGCTTGCGCAGTTCCGCCTCGAGCCCTTCGAACTGTGCTGTCCGGGTGCGTTGCCGCTCCCGCAGCATGCCGAAGAACGAAGGGGAGACCAGGTGCAGTCCGGGATCGATCTGCACAGGGATGTGGACGTTGTACAGGGACAGGGGCCGACCGTTCACCTGGATGTCGACGCGGAGCGTCTTCACCGCGCGATACACCTCCAGCCACGGCGCCTCGGGCCGGCCGGCGACCGTGCTGCCCGGGCCCACCAGCTCGTATCCGGTCACGGGGACACGGGACAGCGTGATCAGCTCACCCCGGGAGACGACGTGATAGCCGGGGAACTCACGGCCGATGCGTGCCAGGTCGTCGACCGGCCTCAGGTTCTCCTGCCGGTGGTCGATGCCGTGCACGTACTCCTGCAGCAGGTAGACGTCCGCCCGCTGGGCCCGCAGTGTCGCCCAGAACCGGTCGGTGTCGACGCCCTGGCCCCACCAAGTGGTGTTCCAGGAGACGATGCGCAGGTCACCGGTGGTGGACGAGTTCTGGTGGGTCAGTGCGGACAGTCGTATCCCGTTGCGGGGCCAGCTCACCGCAGCCGAGGCGAGCGCCAGGCAGCACACCAGGAGCAGGGCCGTACCGCGTGGGCGGCGCCCTGACGCTGTACGCCCGCGGAGCACAGAACCCGTAACGGAACCGGAGGCCGGTGTGCCGGCGCTCGCCGGGGCCACGCCGGCCGACGTGTCGGAGCCCTCCTCAGCTCCGCTCGCGACCGCAGTGTCGGCTCCCCGCTTGCGCCGCCCGCTCCGCCGCAGTGCCAGGACACCGGCTGCCGCGATCAGCAGCACCGGCACCAGCAGGAAGGCTACGGGCGGTAAGAGATCGGGGGCCAGCATCACCCACCACCGGCCGCTGATCAGACGCTGCAGCACTGTGTAACAGGCCCACAGCACGGCCAGAATCACCAGGAAGCGAACCGCACGGCCCTGCCCGGGACGGCTGGTACGAGCCCGTTCTGTGCTGTCGGGGCCCGGCTCCTCAAGGAGGGTGTCCCCGGAAGCCGGCCCACGGGGGGCGGTCACAGAGCGACCGCAGCCGACGGGACCGCTCCGTCGCGGTCGTACAGCCTGCGGAACGACGGGGAGAACAGCCAGTGCGCCGCGCCGAAGGCCACTCCCGCCACGACGGTCAGGTTGAAGGCCAGTTGCACGCCGGCAAAGGCAGGCATGAACAGCAGCCCGCGCCGCGCGGCGACGAAACGGTACATGCCGAAATCGAGGCCGATGGCAGCACCGAACAGCAGGGCCGGCAGCGCCCATCCGGCCGGCCCCAGCACGACCGGAGCCGCCAGCGACACCACCGCCAGCGCGGAGGCGAGGCTTGCCCAGGAGCGGGAGGCCGTCTCGAAGCCCTTGGCGAACCGCTTGCGCCGAGCGTAGAGCGGGACACGCAGGCGCCCCCGGGTGAAGATCTTCCGCACCAGCGGCCACATCTCGTGATCGTCGTCGTGCGCGCCCCGGACGGCGGGGGTGAGCAGCAGATCGTAGTGCTGGCTGAGCCGCTGCCCGTAATCCACCTCCTCGGTCTGCCGCAGCTTCGGGTTGAACGGGCCGATCTTCTCGAAAACCTCCACGCGCATGGCGCACATGGCGGATATCAGGAAGCTGACCGTGCCCTCGGAACTGGTCCTCCAGTAGTACGCCTGGAGGCAGCGGCACTCCTCGACGAGACTGTCCCGGATCAGCGGTTCGGGCTCGTACATGCCGCACACCGCGCCGATCCCCGGGTTGTCCCGCAGCAGGTCGACGGCGGCCCGGACGGCACCGGGGCTCAGCGCCACGTCCGAGTCGAGGAAGAACAGGATACTGCCGCGGGCCCGGGCGGCTCCGGTGTTACGGGCGACGGCGACTCCGCTGTTGGTTCCGGTACTCACCACGGTCACACCGTGGGACCGTGCTATCTCCGCGGAGCCGTCCGTGCTGCAGTCATCGACGACGATGATCTCCAGGTTCGGGTAGCCCTGGTCTTTGGCGGACTGGATGCACAGGCTCAGAGAGCGCCCGTAGTTGTAGTTGGGAATGATCAGAGAGACCAGTGGTTCTTCCATGAGGTCCTTACTTTCTTGGCTCTTCGGTTCGTGCCGTCGACTGCCGGTCTTCCGCGTCCCGGCGCCGCACAGCCCGTGCTGTCACCGCGCACCGGGCCCGCGTTCTTCACACCGGTCGCGAAGAGACCTCGCGACCGGGCAGAACACGGCCGGGAACAGCGCGACACACAAACACAGCGGACACGAGAGAGGGAAAAGGAGCAGTAGGGGCTGTGGCGCCCGGGGGTCAGGGAGACGAGGGCGGCACACCCATGGGGCGTCGCGCGGGCCTCAGGAGAGCAGCATGAAAGCGCCGGCCCACATGAGGCCGCAGCCGACCATCAACCGGTCCCGGAACAGCGTGCGCACCGGGTCGGCGCCGCCCTCACCCACAAGCAGCAACTGCAGATAGCGGAAGACGGCGAACACCGAGATGCCCAGGGTCAGGAAGACGAGAGCCGTGGCTTCGGGGCTCTCGTCGGGAGGGGCCGTCAGGTAGGTCCCGAGGGTCACCGCGGACAAGGTGGCGCTGACCAGGGTGAGATAATCGATGAACTGTACCGAATACCCGGCGAGAGCAGGCCGATGGCCCCCGCCGACATCGAGGAGTTCCCTGCGGCGCTTGCCGAGTGCGAGCAGCAGACAGCCGGTCAGCACTGTCAGCAGCAACCAGGACGACGGTCCGGCGTCCAGCGCCAGGTAGCCCTGGACGGCGCGCAGGACGAAGCCCACGGCGACCACGAAGGCGTCGACGAGTGACACGTGCTTCAGCCGGTAGCTGTAGGCGAGGTTGAGCGCCAGGTACACCAGCACCGGCCAGGCCTTTTCCAGGGAGGCCAGGGCGGTGCCCGCCGCGAGGGCGGCGCAGACCACGGCCAGATAGGCCCAGGCCGTGCCCGGGGACAACTCGCCTGAGGCCAGCGGGCGGTGGCTCTTGGCGGGGTTCAGGCGGTCGCGCTCCCGGTCGAGGATGTCGTTGAGCACATAGACGGCTATCGAAGCCAGGGTGAACAGAGCCGTCGCCGCCAGCACCGCGAGCACCGCTTGCGCCGTACTCCGGTGGAGGAGGACTGCCGGCAGGGCGATGACGACCGGGTTTTTCGCCCACTGGTAGGGCCGGGACAGACGCAGCAGCGCACGGGGGACGCGCAGCACGCGGTGCAGGGCGCCCGCGGGTGGTTGCGCCCCCGGGGAAGTGCTGTGCGCGGCAGGCGCCGGGAGAACGACGGAGGGGGTGGACGCTGTGGCAGCGGGGGCACCGGGGACGGCAGGCGCGGACGAGGCGGGAGCGGAGGGTGAAGGGGGGTGGGACACCGTGGAGTTGACGCCGGGCATGACTCTCCTCAGGACCGATGTGAGGGGCGGGCGGTGCGCGGATGCTCTCGAGCCGGTCTCACAACGGTTCAGAAGACGGCCTTCGCCAGTTTGAGCGCTCCCTGTCCCCAGGCGTCGCGGCTGGTCCTGCCGCCCGCTCCAACACCACCGCGGTGTGCCTGCGACCGCCACCACGCGAAACTGCGCAGAATGGCCTCGCGGTTGGAGTGCCGCGGTGTGAAGCCCAGCCGTTCGCGCATGCGGGTGATGTCCATGTAGGAGTCCATGCGCAGCTTGTGGATGAGACGTGTGTAAACGGGGGAAAGACCTGCCCGGGCGAGCAGCTCCAGGGTCGCCACGGCGGGTTTCATCGGCAGTCCGATGACACGTTTGCCGTGCCCGGCGGCGTCGAGCACCGTCTGGAAGTCCTCCCGAAGGGTGCCGAACTCCGCGGAGCCCACGTTGAATTCCGTGTTGGCCGCCTCCGCGGGAGCCTCGGCGGCCAGCAGGATGACGTCGATGAGGTCCTCGACGTCCAGCATCTGGCTGCGTACGCGGCCGTCGCCGAGCACGGGGAAGTGGTGTCCCCCGTCGGCCCATTCGAAGAGCATTGCGAAGATGCCGAGACGTCCCGGCCCCAGGAACGTCTTCGGGCGGAGCACGGGGACGACCATGCCGTCCGCGCGGGCCTTCTCCACCAGCTCCTCCGCCCGGGCTTTCGCCGTGCCGTAGGGATCGATCGGCCGGCGGGGGTGGGTCTCCGGCGTGGGCACCTGGGTGGGCAGTCCGTACACGGACCCCGTCGACAGATGAACGACGCGCGGCACGTCCTCGCTCGCCGCCGCGGCGAGCACCGCGCGCGTTCCCTCGACGACGATGGAGTCGATCTGGGCCTGGGGGTAGCTGGGGAGGGCCGAGGCGCTGTGCACCACCAGGTCGGCGCCCTTGACGGTCTGCCGCAGCAGAGCGGCGTCGCGGATGTCGCCCGTGACGAGCCAGGTGGCGGGTGAGTCGGTACGGTGCGCCAGATCAAGTCCTACGACCTCGCAGCCGCTCTCGGCCAGCCGCCGCACCAGCGCGGTACCGAGCATGCCGCTGCTGCCCGTGACCACTACGCGGGTAAGCACGTCGGCATCTCCCTCTGTGTGGCGCCGGCAAGGCGGTGGTTCGCGCCGTGGCTCACGGAGAGAGACGACTGCCGCAGCATCGGCCTGTCGACGGCGGGAACGTCCTGACATGCGCCTCCGGCATATGACAGAGCTGGAAGCACGTGGGGGGGAGAAGGCTGTTTCACGCTGGTTCCGTTCGTTGCGTCGTGCGAAGAGATCGATGAACGCTGGAGCGGGACACCCGTCGGCGCTGGCGGGCCGTCTCACCGGAACGATGACACGAAGTCAGGTGACTGGTGAAGAAGCATCATGATCTGACGAGCCGTCAGCGAAAGCATGCAGCCGAAGTTGATCGCCCGCCGGCCGCGCCGGACGGATGTCGTGCGGGCGACGCGGGGATGTCGACTTCGCGACAGGCGTGGGAGCGATTCCATGACTTGGCCCGTTTTGATGGACAACGATGTCGGCCCCGTCACTGATGCGGGCACGAAAGCCGCATGTCAACTCCCTGTATCGGGCATACAAGAAGTGACCGGAAAGGGTCTATGTGATCACCGGGGGTGAGGATGGTCTTGTGTGCAGGCATCGCCGAGCCCCTAATGTCTCCTCGCATGAACGCCTTGCAGCGCAGAAAGCTGGGACACAGCGACATCGTGATCGGAGCACTGGGATTCGGGTGCTGGGCGATCGGTGGTGAATGGCAGGACGCCGACGGCAATCCGCTCGGATGGGGCAGGGTCGACGACGACGAGTCCGTCGCCGCGGTGCGCCGGGCACTGGATCTCGGCATCACCTTCTTCGACACGGCCGACACCTACGGCGCCGGTCACAGTGAACGCGTCCTCGGGCGAGCTCTACGGGGGCGACGAGACGAGGTCGTCATCGCGACCAAGTGGGGCAACACCTTCGACGAACGCACCCGGACCCTCACGGGCACCGACGAATCGCCCCCCTATGTTCGCCGGGCGCTCACGGCCTCCCTGGAACGTCTCGGCACCGACCACGTGGACCTGTACCAGCTCCACCTGTCCGACACGCCCCTCGACCGGGCCCTCGAACTGCGGGACACCTGCGAGGAGCTGGTGAAGGAAGGGTTGATACGGAGCTACGCGTGGAGCACGGACGACCCGCAGAGAGCCGCCCTGTTCGCCGACGGCCCGCACTGCTTCGCCGTCCAGCATGCTGCCAACGTGCTGCAGGACGCGCCGGAGATGTTCGCGCTCTGCGCCGACCGTGACCTCACCAGCGTCAACCGCAGTCCTCTCGCGATGGGGCTGCTGGCCAAAAAGACGCAGGGCGACGGCGGACGCGTCGACGCCGGCGACATCCGCGCGGTCCCCCCGGCCTGGCTCACCTGGTACGGCGAGGGCGCAGTGCCCGCTCCCGCCTGGGCGGAGCGGGTGGCGGCCGTCCGAGAGGTGCTGACCAGCGGTGGACGCACACTGGCCCAAGGCTCACTGGCCTGGCTGTGGGCACGTAGCCCGCACAGTCTGCCGATCCCCGGGTTCCGCTCGGTGGCCCAGGCGAAGGAGAACGCGGCTGCTGTGACGCACGGGCCGCTGAGCGAGGACCAGATGAAGGAGGTCGAGGAGCTGCTGAACGGCTGACGGCCGTGTGCCCGGCACGTGTCGTGGCGCGCCGAGAAACCCTGTTGGGCCGGATGAGCGGATGCGCTCCCCAAGGGGGAGGTTCGTGAGTCTTTGAGGGGCCCCGGTATCGCCTTACGGTGTGGGCGAGCGGGAACCATATTGTTCACGAGCCTTGTTGACACAGGCCGGGCTTGGTCATGGCGGAGACCTCCGGTGTGGTGGAGGTGTCGAGTCTTCACCGCGCGGAGGTCTTCGTGTCCCACCGTCATGCCCGGCTGACCGTCTTCGGCAGGCGCCCGCTCGCCACACCCGTCTGCTCCGGCCGCCCTGTCGCGCATGTGGCGGCCGAGATGGGGATCTCGCGAGCAATGGTCCGCAAGTGGCTGCGCCGCTGGCGGACCGGGGGCGGGACAGACCTGACCGACCGCTCCAGCAGGCCCTGAGGCACCGCACCGGACCCCGGCGGACGCCAGGCTGGTGTCTGCCGGCTGCGCACCGACCGCAAGCTGGGACCGGCCCGGAACGGCCTGAACCAGCCTGGACCGGCCCGGTCCTGGGGCTGCCGGCCTCGACCGTTCACCGGTCCTCCCCGTCATCGGCTGAACCGTCTGTCCTGGATCGCCCGGCCGACCGAGGGTACCGCCACTGGACCCCGGTGCGGTCCACGTACAAGATCGCGTCCATGATGTCGCGCAGGTCGTGCTCCGGCGGCCGGCCGAAGTCCAGGGCCCTGCCCCGGCGCTCGAAGCGCCAGGCAGACAGCACCGGCTCGATCAACTCCCAGCTTGCATCGGACAGATCGCTCGGGTACGGGCGTCGCGTCGGCATGCTTCGGGCGTACCGCTGCGGACTGAGTGCGCCCAGGCGTACAGCGACGACAACGGAAGCACTCGGCTGCGAAGACCGGGCGTCCTGGGACGAGACAGGCGCAAGCCACGTCACGCCTCACCTGCCACCCCACCTGACCAGCAAGAACCACCCCAGACCTCCAGCCGCACGAACACCCCACGCTGCCGGCCTGAAAACTACCCGATACTCGGGCAGTTCAGGTGAAAGTGACCTCTAAGGCCCATGACATCACTATCGTGCAGCGTGTCGGCGGCGTCGTGAACCCGGACGGGCAGCCGGCCGAGGACGGCGTGATCGATGTGGTGGCGCTATTCGCCCCGGGCGTCGGTGCGGATCTGGCCCTCGCACCGGGTATCCATCAGAGTGAGTCCTCGTACAGACCGTGGGGCGTCTGCCCCCCGGCCCGTCGAGGGCATCCGCAAGGCCGACACGATCACCGTGCTCTGACGCAGAGACGCCGTACCCCACAACGGGAGACTGACCATGCCCCAACCACCCGGCCCGGGCCGCACCGTGCCGTACCGGATCACCGATGACGCTGCCCGGGACACCGCCCGCCGGCGCGTGCTGTCCGGCATCACCGACAACCACGTGGACGCCGGACAGCGGTACCCGGCCGTCGACGGCCGCCTGTGGGCGGGCAACTCCGACTACGCCCGCAACCTGTGTGTGCTCCTGGACGGTCAGGTCCCGCCGCTGTGGGCGATGCCGCGCCTCCGGGGCGATGTGCCCGGCATCTGGCCGAGGCCGGAGCGTGTGTGATGGCCGCCCCGGCGACTGCGGACAAATTCCTTCAGGCGCTACGCGCCGAGGGCCTGACCGTCATCGAGCATGGTGACTGGCGCGACCACAACCGCGACCACATAGGGCCCTGGGGGCCCGTCCACGGCGTGATGATCCACCACACCGTGACCCGTGGCCACGAGCACACCGTGGACATCTGCCGTCGCGGGTACGACGGCCTGCCGGGGCCGCTCTGCCACGGCGTGATCTGTAAGCAGGGACACGTCCACCTGATCGGCTACGGCCGCGCCAACCATGCAGGCCTGGGCGACGACGACGTTCTCCGCGCCGTCATCAACGAGACCAGTCCACCGGCCGACAACGAAGCGAACACCGACGGCAACCGGCACTTCTACGGCTTCGAGTGCGAGAACCTGGGCGACGGTGACGACCCCTGGCCCGCCGTCCAGTTGGACGCCATCGAGCGCGCCGCCGCCGCTGTGTGCCGGCACCACCGATGGTCCGAGCGGTCTGTCATCGGCCACCTTGAATGGCAGCCCGGAAAGGTCGACCCGCGCGGGTTCACGATGGACTCGATGCGGAACCGGATCAGGAGCAGGCTGGCCGACACACCCGGCCGCCCGGAGGAGGAAGACGTGCCCAAGTACCTGTCGCTCGGCATGACGGACCCGCTGACCCTTCAGCCAGGCCAGTGGAAGACCATCGCCTGGAACGAGGAGTACGCGGACCAGGCCGACAATCACTTCGAAGGCGGGCAGACCTTCGCCCACAACGCCCACTACAACGGTCTCCTGACCCTCGTGGGTGAGGGGGTCGCGCGCGGCGACGAGATCCAGGTCCGTATTGCCGAGGATGAGGACGGCGGCGGCCCGACGGTGCGCACGTTCGACCCGATCGAGGTGGTCGGCACCAGCGGCGGCACCTATGGCGGCGTCCCCGTTCTGGGCGTTGTAGGCGCCGGGACGCGCGCGAAAATCCAGCTCTGCCACTTCGGTCCCAGTCCGATCACCATCGCGCGGGCCGCGCTGAGGGCTCATGTCTGGCCCCTCTGATCCCGAGGGGGGTGGCGTACTCATCGACGACGACCACCCGCCGCGCCTGTACCTCCGGTTCAACCAGCGCGTCGGACAGGCGCACGATCGTGCTCCGGCTGGCGGAGACACCAAGGAACGCAGCCAGCCGGGCACCGGCCCGGGCGGATCGTGCGGGGATGGGCCGGCCGTGCGGGAGTGGGCCGGCCGTGCGGGGGTGGGCGGCGAAGGCACAAGCGGAAGGGGGCATTTCGTAGAGAACGAGGGTCCAAGGTCAGAGAGGAGGCTTCAACTGACAATGTGGCTGGTCGGCGCTCAGGTCGGCTCGACGCCAACTCCGTACCGAGCTTTCACAGCGCGTTGTCCGGGGCTGTGAGAGTTGAGCCAGAGCCCTCCCTCGTGAACAGCGCCACGCTTCGGGTGTGATGAGCGCTCGTTGACAGGGGAGCACCGCCGCGCCTGCCGCAGGACGAGTCCTGGAGTCAGTCGTACGGTGCTGATCCTGGTACTGCGTAGGGCGAGGCCGAGCATCGCAGGGTCGTAGCCGTGGACCGGGTGCTGTGCCGTCCCTTCCGTCCGCATGCCGAGCTTGCGGCCCAGCCAGCGCCGAGAACCGGCTTGGTCAGTGGCTGCTCGGTGGGCTGTAGGGCTGGAGGAGCTGCTCGACGGGCGCGTAATCGTCGGTGAGCGGTCGGGCGTCGCCGATCCAGGAGGTCAGGTCGTCGCCGGTGGTGATCTTCCAGCCGGTTTGCCGGGCATCCAGCGCTTCCTGGGTCGCGCGTGGGCCGACCGGTCGGTCGGAGGCGAGCACCACCATGTTGCCGCCCCGGGAGGTCGTGGTCTTGGTAGAGCCGACATCGGTCGGCTCACCGACCAGGGCCACATACTCGAAGATCTCGCCGAGGGTGGCCACCTCGGCCCGCGCGAAGGCCAGAGCACCGTGATCGATGAGGTTGGCAACGTACAGGCCGTCCTCGTCGAGCACCCGCCGTACGTCCGTCATCGCCTCCACCGTAGTGAGGTGCCACGGGACGCTGACGCCGCCGAAGGCGTCGCCGACGACGAGGTCACGGCTGGCGGCGTCCAGTCGCCGCAGGGCGAGCCTGCCGTCCTCGGCACGTACGTCGATTCCGGCTTCTGCTCGCAGACCGAGCTGGTCGCGGTTGATGCGCAGGACTCCGCTGTCGATCTCGGACACGAGACTGCGCGTACCGGGCCGCGTGGCCGCGAGGTAGCGGGGGTAGGTGAGCCCGCCGCCCCCCAGGTGGTGGGCGGTGAGCGGCTCGCCCTCCGGAAAAGCGGCGTCGACCACCGACGCGATCGCGCGTACGTAGGTGAACTCCAGGAAGGTCGGGTCGTCGAGGTCGACGTAGGAGTGCCGCAAGCCGTCCAGCACGAGCGTGCGGCCGCTGGGCCGGTCGGGATCCGCGACGACCCGTGCACAGTGGTACGGGGTCTCCGTGTCGCAGGCACCGGGCGCGACCCTGGTGGCGAGGCCGCCGGCGATGACGACGAAGACGAGGACAGCAGTGCTGATCCACCGACGCGTTCGCCATTCGATCAGCGCGGAGCCGACCACGAGCAGTGCGCCGAGCCCGATCAGGATGCCGCTGACAGGCAACCGCGACACGAGGACGAACCCGGTGAGAACGGTTCCGACGATGGCGCCGACGGTGCCGACGCCGGACAGCCGTCCGACCACCGTTCCGGTCTCGGCGAGGCTGGTGAGACGCAGCTTGGTGACGACGGGCGTCACCGCGGAGAGCAGGGCCCCCGGCAGGAGAATTGTCAGCGACGCGATCAGCAACAGCAGCGCTGGGGCCCACTCCGCGGTGGAGCGCAGCACGGCGGGGGTGAGTGCCACGACCGCTCCGGACACCCCGAGCGAGGGGCCTAGCAGCCGGCGCGGATCGACGTGGTCGGCGATGCGCCCGCCCAGCCAGGAACCCAGGGCGATCGCGGTGAGCGCGATGCCGATCACCGTGGTGCTGGTCTCGAGGGTGAGGCCGAGGTACGGAGCCAGTAGCCGCAGAGCGATGATCTCGACCACCAGGACCGCTGCCGACGACCCGAACACGAGCACGGCAGCCGCACGGGGGCCCAGGCCGTAGTGGCGGGGCATGTCTTCGGCGGGAGGCGAGGAAGACGGTCCTGTCACGGGCAACATCCTTGCACGCGGCTCACCTTCGGACAGGAGTTGAGGAAAACCGGTCGCTCCGGCTCTCGGCTCGACGGAGGCAACCTCACCCGGAACCTGTAGGGGACGAACGGGGCTGGTGTGGCGCCATGACTGTGTGGAACACGGACGACAGTGCTGACTTCCGTGGCCCTCTCGATGTCGCCAGGGCGGCCACGGTGGTCATCGACGCCGGCAACACGGTGATCGGGTGGAGCCCGGCGGCGGAGCGGCTGCTCGGTTATCAGCCCCAGGAGATCGTCGGCCACCCCTGAGCATGCTCCTGCCGGCCGGCTCCACGCCCTCCGTCCGCTCTCTCACTCCTCCCCTGCAGGGGAAGGACATCCGCACAGCCCGGCACAAGGACGGGGTGGAGGCGAACGTCGCCATGGCATGCCCCCTGCCAGGCGCCGGCACGGCGGCGTGCGTGCTCGTCGCGGCCGAGCTCAAGGATCTCCGACTCCGGACTCCCGGCCGGCCCTGCTGAACGGGCAGGCCACCCAGTCACTCGTCGGTCTGGCCATCTACGACACCGATTTGTGTGTGACCTGGTGCAATATGGCGTTCGAACGGGAAATCGGACGACCGTTCCCCGAGTTCCGCGGACCTCGGGCTGATGAGCTGTACGCGGAAGGGCGATTCGTGTCCAAGGGCATCCGCCCACCTGGGACGCGGTCATGCACCACGTCCTGGATACCGGAGAACTGCTTCCGGACTTGCACGCCCCAAGGTCGGCCGCCCAGCGATCCGGATACGGTCCGCCTCTCGTCCTGTGCCTACTACCGGCTGCAGGACGCTGACGGCCACGTCGTCGGAGTGTGCGAGGACGCGTTCGACATCTCCGATCGCTACAAGGCACAGCGGCGGCCGGCGCTGCTCGTCGAGGCGGGCCTCGGGATCGGAAGCACCCTCGACGTGATGGTCATAGCCCAGAAGATCACCGAGGTGGCGGTGCCGGAGTTCACCACCACGGTCATGGTCGACCTGGCGAACGAGGTGCTGGAGGGCGAAGTCGGTCAGTGCCACCATCCGGACCCGCGGGTACGCACACCGCTCGGTGCGATGGGTGTTCGGCACGCCGGAGCACTCCCCCACCGGACTGAAGCGGTAGCCGACCGGTCGGTCAGACCAGGGAGCGCGTAGGACCGGTGGCGGCGTCGGCCCGCCACCGGTCCTCTCGCGCGGCGCGTCCTACACGGCGCCGAGGCCGACGTCTGTCGCGCCGAGCGGTGCCCGCGTGACCGTGGACGACGACCGCTCGTCGGCGCCGGCGTCGGTACCGCCGACGCGAGCCTGGCCGTCCATGTCCTCCGTCACGAAGGCGTGGCCGCCGGTGCCACTGTCGATCGCCGGGCTGCCCGCACCGAGTCGGTACAGCGATCCGTCGGAAGCAAGCAGCGGGTCGACTGCCCTGACGGAGTCGGAGGGCAAGGACACGCCGACGGTCGCCGATCCGGTCGGCCACGCGATGTTCCCGGCGTAGGCCATCCCCTCCGGCTCCTCGACCTCATTGATCAACTTGCCCCGGCTGCCCGCGACGACGTTGTCGGCGATGACCGAGTCGACCGGGGCGAGCTTGTAGTTGGCGCCGATCTCGATGTTCGACACGTTGTTCACGAAGGTATTGTTCACGACGGTCGCCCGGTACACACGCCAGTGTGCGCTCAGCGCGCCCGAGGTGTCCACGTCGCCGCCGTCGATCTGCAGTGCGGCATCGTAACCGGTGCCGGTCAGGCCCTCGAAGTAGTTGTTGTAGACCTTGTGGTCCTGGCCGTAGATGCGGATCCCGCCGGTTCCCGCCTTGCCCTCCCCGAGGAAGAAGTTGCCGTAGAACTCGGCTCGGTTCCCGTGCCGTTGGGACAGGACGCCCTGCGAGGCGCGGAAGGTGTTGTAGCGGACGACGTTGTCGTTGCTCTTCACCGAGACGATCTCCGGGTCACCGTCGCAGTTCTCGAAGAGGTTCGACTCGACGACGGTGAATCCACTCGACTGGGAGATTCCGCTCCAGCCAACCCGGATGGCCTCCATCTCGTTCTCCGCGCGGGGGCCGATGTCACGGAAGTGGTTGTGGTCGATGCGGTCGTGCTGGGACTGCTCGGTCTCGGAGCCGTCAACGGTGATGAAGTTGCCGAGCTGGTGCTTCTCCTCGAAGAGGTTGTGGTCGATCCGGTTGTGGTGGCTGTTCGTACCCTGGATGATCACCCACTTCAGTGAGGACTCCTCGGTCAGCCGGAAGTGGTTGCGGGTCAACCGCACGTGGTTCGAGCCGGTGATCTTCAATGTGTCGCTGTTCGTGAACTTCAGCCCTTCGAAGGTGACGTAGGAGGAGTCCGCCACTTCGAGCTGCCCGTCGTCGACCACCGCCTTGCCGCGGTTCTCCGCGATCACGGTGACGGGCTCGGTTGCCGTTCCGTTCTTGCCGTTCATCTTGCCGATCGAGTACGTCCCGTCCGCGAGCACGATGCGATCCCCGGCCCGAGCATCCTCGAACGCGCTCTTCAACTCGTCCGAGTCCGCGACACCGACCGTGCGGACGGGGCTCTGCTCCCCGTCGTCACCGTCGTCCCCATCGTCGTCACCGCCGCCGCTGCCGTCGGCTCCGTGGATGTCGGTCTCGGTGATGCTGGTCCAGTCGTTGACCGTGTTGCCATGGCCGACGATCCGCACGTAGCGGGCCGAGGCGTCGGCGAAGTCGAACCTCTGCTGCTCACGTGTACCCCCGCTGCTGGTCTTTCGTTCCAGGACGGTCTTCCACGACGATCCGTCGGCGGACAGCTGGACGTCGAAGGTGCTCCTTCTGCTGTCGCCCTGGTGCCAGGCGACCGACACCGACCCGACGGTCTGCGCCGAGCCGAGGTCGTAGCGGATCCACGCCCCGTCGCCCTCGGCCGACCAACGGGTGCTCAGGTCGTTGTCCAGGGTGTTGGCGGGAGCGTTGCCGTCGTCCGCGCTCGCGGAGACGTTCGCGACCTGGACCGGGGCATCCCCGCCGGGGTCGGTGGGGTCCTCGCCCGCGGGCTTGATGTCGTAGGTCCGGACCCAGTCCACCTCGAGCACGGCCGGGCGCAGACCGCTGTCGCCGGTGAAGTTGTCGAGCTGGATGTTCAGATGCCCCGACGGCATCGTCTGGATGTCCCCCCGGTCGGCGTCCGCGCCGCCCGACTCCCGGAACCACTCGACGCCGTCGACGTAGCCGACCAATGCGTCCGGCGTCCACTCGAAGGCGAAGTTGTGCCACTGCGTCATGTCCACGGAGCAGACTTCGCGGTGCTCCTTCTTGTCCGAAGGGCTCTTGGGGTAGTGCAGGAAGGCGCCGAGGCACTGCGACTCGGGGTCGGAATTCTCGACCCAGTCGTACTCCCCGTTCTCGAGCCGGTTGCCTGCGGTGGGCCAGATCAGGTGCAGCACATGGTAGAGCTCGCCGTCCGAGCCGGTGTTCCGTGAGCGCGAGCGGATCTCCCACCGACCGTACTGGGCGTCACGCTCTTGCCTGAGCCATCCCGTGTCGCCGTTCGCCTCGCCGCGCATGCTGAGCATGCCGTCGGCGACGGTGCTGTTCTTGGCGCACCGGCGGCCGTTCTCGTCGTGTCCTTCCCAGCATCCTTTCGTGCCGCCGACCTCGCCCGTCGGTACCGCCCATTTGTCGGGGTCGACCGCACCGGTGTAGTCGAACTCGTCGGAGATCGGCAGTGGTGTGCCCCAGTCGTACCGCTGGGCGGCCTCGGCCGACTCTCCGTCGCCCCCGCCGCCTTCATCGCCCCCGTCATCTCCGTGCGTGACGTTCAGCCCGTAGATCTTCACCTGGCCGTAGTTGTCGTCGCTGCACGGGTCCGAGTTGTCGCAGTTCGCCTGCGTGTACGCGCCCGCCTTGAAGTAGGCGCCGGAGAACTCCTTCGACAGCGTGGTCTGCAACTCGCCGTTGTAGTAGGCCTTGACCTCGCCGTCGCCGATCACGAACTTCGCCTGGAACCTCGTGCCCAACACGTAGTCGTCGACCACCAGCTTGTGGTGCTCCTCGTCACCGTCGGTGATGTAGAGCTTGCTGCCTTCCAGGCGGAAGACGCTGACGTCGTCGGAGGCGTCGTGGATCTGGCCGGCGACGACGTTCGGGGTCTTTTCGGGGAGGTCCGTGATGGCTTGGTCGATCACCATCGTGTGGGTGCCGGAGGTGGACGACCAACTCGCCTTGCTCTCCCCCGTGTCCGTCATCTCCCGCAGCTCCGAGCGCGGATACTTGGAGCCGCTGGTGGTGACCCCGTCCACCGGGGCACGGAACCGGACGGCCGCGCAGTCGTCGGCCGTGGTGAACCACGGGTCGTCCGAGTACGTGGCGAGCTCGGGCTGGTAGACGTTGGTGGGGGACTCCTCCTCCCCCACCGGCAGCCCGACGTACCAGTTCGTCAGGTCCAGCACGTCGGCCGGGTACGCGCAGGAACCGCCGCCCCCGTCGTCTCCGCCGCCGTCGGCTCCGTGGATGTCGGTCTCGGTGATGCTGGTCCAGTCGTTGACCGTGTTGCCATGGCCGACGATCCGCACGTAGCGGGCCGAGGCGTCGGCGAAGTCGAACCTCTGCTGCTCACGTGTGGTGCCGCTGCCGGCTTTTCGGTTCAGGACCGTGGTCCACGACGATCCGTCGGCGGACAGCTGGACGTCGAAGGTGCTCTTCCTGATGTCCCCCTGGTGCCAGGCGACCGACACCGACCCGACGGTCTGCGCCGAGCCGAGGTCGTAGCGGATCCACGCCCCGTCGCCCTCGGCCGACCAACGGGTGCTCAGGTCGTTGTCCAGGGTGTTGGCGGGAACGTTGCCGTCATCGGCACTCGCCGTGACACTCCTGACCTCCAGCGGAGAGGTGCCGGCGGACGCGACCGGGTGGAACGCTCCCGAGACTCCGACGGCGACCGCACCCACTAACAGCGCACGAAACATGCGTCTCACAGGGCCTCGCTTCGATTGACGGCCCCGGGGCCACCGAGACGGCTGGCCGGGGCCGGACGGTTGTGGTCAAAAACCGGATGTACTGTGTCAGCCCCGTCTCGGGACGGGTCCCGGTCCGCCGGTGGTCGAATCTCCCGACATCGCTCGGCTCGGCGAAGACAGCGGAGCACCACGCGGATCGGCCCTCGGCGCAACGCGGCGTGCAGCGTTGTGCTGAATGCGGCCTCGGCCGTGGCGGTGGCGAGCGCCCCGGCCAGTTCGAGCGTCACGAGCCCGTGCGGGGTCCCCCAGATCGACAGGGCGATCGAGCTCTGTTCGTTCCCCTTCGCGCGGCTCGGCGCGGACCTCCTTGCCACGAGGTGATCGAAGCCGAGACGGGGTTGGCCTTGGAGGAGGGATTCGGCTTCGGTATCAGCGACGAGGCCGCCGACGGCGTGCGCGCCGTGCGGGACGTCATCGATGTCGTCCGGGACCGCACCGGCTGACGAGGGCCCTCCCTGTGACCAGGAGGTCGTTCTCCCCCGCGTCAGGCGGGACGAACTGCAGACGGGGAGGCCGCTGCATGGGGTGGGGTCCGGCACCCTGCCGAAGTGCGTCGGCAGGGTGTGCGTGCCGACCTCGGGGCAAGGGCGCCCACGGTGTCTTCCGCCGGACGGCGCCCACATGCCGGGCCAGGTCGCGAACCACTCACCGACCGGCCATGTCGACGCCGTGGAGGTCTGACTGCCGACTCCGCCGAGGACCCTGGGCAGCCGCACGCGTCGAGGAGAGCTTCGAGGGTGCCGTGAGAGTTGTTCACGCTGCTGAAGGTGCTGCTGAACAAATGCCGACGGGGTGTACTGGGGGGGAGCAGACGAGGAGTTTCCTCGCTGTCGGGGCCGGTCTCGAAGCTCTCGTTCTCAGCACTTCCACGCGAGAGCCTGACCGATGACGGCCCTGAGCAGACGCTGTGTTCGGTTCACCGCACACAGTGGGTACCCGTGCGCGCGGTTCGAAGCCGCGAGCGTTCCGGACTCGACCGAGGGAGAGGGTTGGTGCGTTCCGGGGACGAGTTCGCCGACCGCTATGTCCTGAAGGAGGTCATCGGCGCGGGTCGCGGCGGCGACGTGTGGCTGGCCCATGACACGGTGCTGGGCCAGGACGTGGCCTTGAAACCGGAGCGGACGGACGGTGAGGGCGAGACCGCGGTGCGGCGGCTGCTGGCGGAACCTCGTGCCATGGCCAAGTTCCGCGGGCATCCCCACGTCGTGACCCTGTTCGACGTCGTGACCGCGCCGCAGGACGGAGCCCAGGCGCAGGACCGGGCCGGATCGCACGACCGGGCCGGGGGGCAGACGTTCTGGTTCGTCATGGAGTATGTGCCCGGCGGCGGCCTGGAGCTGCGGACCCCGGTCCCGCCCGCGCGGGCGGCCCGCATCGGTGCCCAGCTCGCCGACGCACTGGCCGCCATGCACGAGGCGGGCATCGTCCACTGTGACGTCAAGCCCGCCAACATCGGCCTCACCCGTCACGGAAGCGTGAAGTTACTGGACTTCGGTGCCGCCTACCGGGCCGGTGGCACCGAAACCATCACGGTCAACGGCCCGTCCAGCTTCACCCCTGACTACGCCGCCCCTGAGCTGGCCCGGGGGAACATCCCCCGGCCGGCCTCAGACGTGTTCTGCCTGGCCGCCACTCTCTGCGCGCTGGTCACCGGCGCGCCGCCGCGCGGTGGCATACCTCCGGCAGACGCGCTCCCCGCGAGGAACGCGGACCACGCCGAGGAAGACGACCGTCTGAGGTACTGGAAGGCCGAGCAGGGTGTTGTCGAGCTGGACGCCGCGGCCGTGGGACCGCTGTACCCCGTACTCACCGCCATGCTTCGACGCGATCCCCGTGAACGCCCCGACGCCGCAGAGGCCAAGCGGCTCCTGGAGGACATCGCCGAGAGCGAGCCGAAGCGCTCCCGGGACACGGCCGGCGCCGTCACCGGGCGCCGACGGCGACGCCGGTCGCTGCTCGCGGCCGCGCTCGGCATCAGCGCCGTACTGGGCCTGGGGCCAGTCGTCGTCCAGGACCACGGGGACGGCGGGAAGGCCGAAGGCCAGCCCGCCCGGAGCCGACTCGAGAAGGATGCCCCGGACGACGAACCCGGGGCCCTGATCGGCGATCCGCACACGGCCGACGTGTGCGCCTTGACCGACCCTGCCGCCCTCGACCGGTTCGGGAACGGGGAAGTGCACGTGGACGTGGACTATGGGAACTTCGATCGCTGCGACGTTCTCGTGGGCATCGACGACAGGACCCGTATCGACGTGTCGGTCCGGGTCCTGCGCGGCTTGCCGCCCGAGGGATCGAAACCCTTCCGCACCATCGGGCGGATCGGCATCCGGGAGGAGCGGGCCGGGAACGACGCGTGCGAGCTGCTGCTGACGTCCGGCAGCGACACCGACGCCCGGGTCGAGGTCCGTGTCAACATGGGCAAGGGCTCCGTGGTCGGCGGCAACGCGACCCTGTGTACAGTCGCCGACAAGGCCGCCACGAGCGCGGCCGAGGTCCTCAACCGAGGCCCGGTCCCCCGCCGTTCGCCTGCTTACCCGCGCGCCTCGCTGGCTTGGGCGAGCGCCTGCGAGCTTCTCGACGCCGAGGCGCTGTCCGTCGTTCCCGGCCTCAAGACCGACGTGCCCGATGTCGGCGTCGCGAACTGGAGCTGCGAGTGGTCCAGTGACGTGGACGAGCTGCATGCGGAGATCGCCTTCTTCCGTGATCAGCCCAAGTCCGCGGTGGACAGCGCCGCCGCGCTCACGCTCAGCGGATACCGTTCCGTCGTCGGACCGGACGACGACGACACCTGTACGGCCCTCGTCGAGTACCGCAGGTACAGCGGTCGGGACGCGGAGACCGCCGCCGAGATGGTGCGCCTGGACGTCGCCGGACGGCAGCCCATGGACAGGCTCTGCACGATGGCCAGAGACCTCGCGGCATCCGCCGCCGCCGAACTCCACGCGCGATGACACCGCGCGCGACGACACCGCACGCGACACGGCAGCGGGCGACGCCGCACCGGGCGTCGCGCCCTCATCAGGGAGCGGAGTCCGGCCAGGCCGCGTCGTCCTCCATCAGTTCCAGGTCCGGCGGCACCAACGTCGTCGACGCGACCAAGCCCTTGATCAGGTTGTGCAGCAGGCTGTTGTCGCCGGGCCGGCCCTGCGACGTGTCATGGATCAGCGGGTACGGGAAGCCGGTGCCGTGCAGGCGACGGCGCACAGCCTCGATACGGTACTCGATCTTGCGCTCGTTCCAGCCCGCGTCCGGGCAGAGGTAGGCGAACTGCTTGGCGGCCGTCGCGTACGTCAGAGGGCGCGGGTCCTCCTCGTACAACAGATACCGCTGACCGAGAACGACGAGCAGCAGCCGTTCGTCGTCGTCGAGCGCCCAGGTCTCCGGGCGTGCGGTCTCCGCGCGCCGCCGCGACACGGGCCCCTGGTCGTCGTGACTCGCGATGTACAGCTCGACCAAGTGCTCCCGGTAGCCGGAGCCCTTCACGAACAGCGGGGTGTAACCGGTGGCGAGCGGGATCGGCTCGCTGCTGAGGTGCATCATCCGGCCGCGGGGCAGGCGGACCAGCTGCTGTCCGGTGTTGCGCAGCCACCACTGCCCCGCTCGGTACGTCAGCTCTCCGTGCCGACGGCTCACCCGCAGGTCGTCGATACCCACTCCCAGATCCACGTCAGGCTTCTCACCTCGCCCGAAACGGACCGTCAGCCCCGGGCGGGGCGGTGCGGTGAGCTCTCCCATGACCGTCCGAGCGTGCAGGATGCCGGGTGTGGTGGGCGCGACACCACGCGCGAGGCTGGCGGAGAGGGGCATCGCTGGTCTCCTCCGTTCATGGGCTTCTCCTGTGGTGCCTGCCTACACGATGGAGTGTTCCCTCCGGGAGGGGTCCCGGAGCACCGGGCGGACGATCCCGTGCGTGACCCGGCGCCGACGACTTGCTGGGGGATCGGCTCCAGCGCGGACAACGCGCTCGCCGAGTTCTTCGACGCGACCTTCGAACGCGAGACGCTCCAGGGCCGCAAGCACTGGCCCGGCAAGCGCGAGGCCCTCCTCGATTCGTTCCGCTGGCTCAACCGCCACAACACCCACGCCGGCGCCGAGGGGGTGCGGTGGCTGCAGTTGGACATCGAGCGTGACGACCCGACCTTGCTGAACGAGGAGGGGTACTACCTGGTCGTGATGCCGCCGGCGACGTCCACCGTGTGGTCAAAAGGGGAGGTCAGCCGTACTCGCGAATAGACAACGCCAAGCAGCTGCGGCCCAGCTCAGAGGGTGGATCAGGACTGCCGCAGCGAGTGTAGGGCCTGGCGAGGGGCCCGGGCCTGTCACTGGCCGAGGGGCGCTGAGGCGGTTCTCGTACTCGCGCGGGCCTTGCGCTGCGCGGGATCGCCGAGGCTGTGTCCCGCGCCGCCTTGGTGGCGTGGTCATCCGTCGAGGAAACGCAACAGCTCGGCGGCGACGAACTGTGGGTTCTCCTCGACGAGCCAGTGCCCGGCGTTCGGCACGTCCACCGCCCGCACGATGTTGGTCATGCGCGGGGCCACTGTGCCCTGGATCGCGTCGAGTTGCCCTTGAGCGGTCATGATCAGGGCCGGGACACGTGTCGGTGCCGCTGCCACGGTGTCGCGGACGTCTTTGTCGAGGGCGCGGTAGAGCTCGAAGCCGCCCGCCAGGACCTTGGGTCGGCTGTAGGTTCGTGCGTACTCGTTGATCTCGGTGGTGGTGAACGGGGACCGGTCAGAGGTGCCACCGAACGCCGTGCCGCCGAACGAAACCTGAGGGTAGAACAGTGCCAGGTACTCGCGGACATCGTCGCCTACGACCGCCTCGGGGACCCGTCGCTGGGAGTGAAAGGCGATGTGCCAGCTCAGTGAGCGGTAGGTGGGTGCGTCGATCGCGGGTCCAGGCAGCGGCAGGTCGAGGTAGCCGAGGCGTGCGGTGTCGTCGGGGAATTGGCTGGCGTACTGGAATGCCACTGCGGCGCCGAGATCGTGCCCGATGACACGGGCGTCCCTCACCCCGAGCCGATCGGCGATCAGCGTGTGCACGTACCGTGCCAGCGTGGCTTTGTCGTAGCCGGTCGGTGAGCCCTTGCTGTCGCCCAGTCCGGGAAGGTCGATGGCGTAGACGGTGTGGTGCTTGGCGAGTTCTGGCATGACCGGCCACCAGCCGTACCAGGTCTGTGGCCAACCGTGTATCAGCACGACTGGCGTGCCGCTGCCGCCGGTCACGTAGTGCATACGGACACCGTCGACGTCGGCGAACTCGTGTCGGAAGGTGCCCTTGAACCGGGGATCGTCCTGGGTGACGGCGGTGTAGGCGGGAGCATCGTCGCCGGCTGTCGGCGTGGATGTGGACGTGGACGTGGAACAGGCTGCGGTGACGATCGTGAGCAGGAGGGCGAGCATCACGGTTGCGACCGTGTATGCGGATCGGAGGAAGCGGCGCGGCAACGGCCGTGGTGCGGTGGTCATGTGTTTCCGTCCTGGAGAAGGTGGATCAGCGGCCGGTCGTGCCGTCGACGAGTTCGCGGAGGATGCCCGCGTGGCCCGCGTGCCGGCCGGTCTCCTCGATCATGTGGGTGAGTGCCCACCGGATGCTGGGAGCGCTTCCCGGCGATCGAGGATGAGGAGGACGTGATCGGCGACCTCGGCGGTGCGCCCGACCGGTCCGGTCGCGATCCGGCGGGGTGCGTCGGTCCGCTCGACCGTCCATGTCTCCGGGGCCAGGTCGAAACCCGCGGCGACTTCCCGTGGGCTCGGGTAACGGATGTCGGGATCCTGGTTCCACGACCAGCAGCCGCCCGCCCGGGCGCAGTGCGTGCGCGGCCGAGCGCAGGACGGTTACCCGGTCCAGGTCACAGGGGCTGTGCAGGTAGTGGGCGCAGATCGGGTCGAATCCGCTGGGCGGGAAAGCCTTGCGCAAGCCGGCCCGCACGGTGGTGACGTGGTCGCCCAGGCCGCGTGAGTGGGCGAGGGCGGCGAGCCGCTCGACCGCCACGGCCGAGATGTCGGCGGCGGTGACCTGCCACCGCAGACGGGCGAGCCACAGCGCGTCGCCGCCGTCACCGCATCCGAGGTCCAACGCGTCACCGGGCGGCAGGCGCGTCACCGTCTCGGTGAGGCGGGCATTCGGCTGCGGGTTGGCCGCTGCCGGCCGGGCCGCGTAGACGCCGTCCCAGAACGCGACCGCATCAGTGGTGCTCATCAGGACTCCTTGTGTCGGTACGCACTCAGTCTTGCCAGGCGCACCACGACCTGGCACGAAATCTTGCGTGAATGGCAAGGTGGGCCTCATGGATCCCAAGACGGACGACGACGTACTCGACGCGGTGGGGCCGCGGCTCCGTACATTGCGTCGTGACCACGGATCACCCTCGCTGGTCTCTCGGCGATGACCGGGGTGTCGGAGAGCATCCATTGCCGGCCGGAACCAATCGAACCGACCCCGCAGACCCACGAAGGCTTTGAGTGGTTCTACGTGCTCAACGGATGCCCGCGACTCGTGAGCGGCGAGCGCGACCTGACGCTGCCGCCCGGTGAGGCGCCTCGGTGCCGGGCATCCAGACCCCGTCCTTGGTGCCGGGCGGCACGCTGGACGCCACCGTCCCCATCGAGCACAGTCGCATCCTTCACGCGGCGTAACCGGCATCGCCGAGCAAGGAGCCGACCCTTCTCAACGAGCTCTCCGTCACACCCGAGGCGTGGCTCGGTTCACGACGGAGAGCGGGGCACCGTCGCCAGTGCCGGACAGGCAGCACACTGTGCCGCTGGCCGCGGTGAAGTCGGTGAACACCTTTCTGATGCTGGCCGACCTCGCGAACAAGCGGCTCGTCGAGCTGGACGCCCGGAGGCGGGCAGGGCGTGGGCAGGCTGCGGCGCCAGTGCGCCGTGACACGCTATGTGGTGAGGCGGTCGAGGGCGGCGGATACCTGGTCGCTCAGTGCCGCGATCTGGGCGTCCGTGTACCAAGCTCGGCTCCAGGTGAGATCGACGGCCAACCGTGCCTGGTAGCGGCTGACGACGGCGAAGATCATGGGTACGTGGCCGAGCGGAGCCAGGCTCACGTTGCTGATCCGCAGGCCCTCGGGCAGGACGGGTTCCGGGACGGTGCCCACGTTGGTGATGACGAGGCTGGGCGGATGCTGGTCGAGCATGTAGGGGAAGGCCGCCAGTTCCATCGCCGCGGCACCACTGTCCAGGTCGGCCCGCAGCCGGGCGGCCAGGTCCTGCCCGACCGCAGCGGGGTGTGCCTCCTTGCTGACCTCCAGGCGAATGGAGGTGGTGGTCGCCGCGGACTGCAGGACCTCAGCAGACAGGGGCGGGGCGAGCCGGCGGCGCATATCAACCGCAGTGGTGCACAGCAGTCGAACCGAGTCCTCCTGAGTCGGCAGCAGGGAGCGCAGGCTGGTCAACAGGGCCCCTGAGACCAGGGCGTTGACCGAGAGAGAAGCCTCCCTCGCACACTTCACCAGCTTCTCGCAGCGGCCGCCGTCGAGCTGGACACCGACGATGCGGTAACTCAAGTTCCCTCCGGGGCCTCCGTCGTGGGAGGCAAGGGCGGGCACGAGCGCGGGCGGCCTCTCGGTATCCAGTCGCGCCCGTTCGGCCACGAAGTCCCGGAGCTGTCCGGAGGTGAACTGCGAGGCGAGCAGGTCGTCCAGGGCCGGTCCCAGTACCGGCTGGATCACGCCGGCGGAGACGGGCCGGCCGGTGGCCAGAGAGGTGTAGGTGTCCCACAGACGATGGTGGAGAGACAGATAGCTCATCCCGTCGACGAACGCCCGCGGCAGGCTCATCACCACCCGGGTACGTTCCGGCCCGCGCACCACCGTTGCCCGCAGCAGCGGGCCCTGGTCCCATGCGAGAGGGGTGTTGATCTCCTCGTCGAAATCGGTACTCTGCCCCAGAACCGGCCCTGGGGCCGCGTCTGCGATGAGGACCATCGGCTGTTTCCCGGGCCCCTGGGCGATCTTCCCGGTGAGCAGCGGGGTACGGTCTTGCAGATGGGTCAGGGCCTGGGCGAGGACAGCGTCGTCCAGGTCACCCTCCACGTCGCAGGACAAGACAACCCGGACACCGGCCGCGGCGATGGCCGCCTCGTGCGGCGCGAGCAAACGCTCCATGAAGAACCCTTCTCGTGGGACCGCTGCACCATCGCGCAACGGGGTAACGCTCCGGAGCGGAAGAGCCGTATGTCCCCTCTAACGGATGAATGCTCCGAAAGGCGATCACGGAGCGGCCGAGGTAACCCGGCATCACCCGCTGACGATTCGTACGTGTCTGCCGGCCGGCCCCAGGACCAAGGGCGGATCCGGGGCAGACTCTGCGGGCGGAGCCGGCCGATACGGCCGCGTTCCCGCAGGATCTCGCGGACGCGGGCGACACGGCGGATCTGGTCGAGTTTGGGACTTCTGCTGAGCGGCATCTGCTCCAGGTGGGCGCCGAGTGTGTCGAGTCGGATGCGCGGGGTGTGGTCGACGGTGGTGGAGCCGACGATGTGACCCGGATACCCGCCGCGTCGGCCTCGACGCCCAGGCCGACGCCCATGGCGGCGTACCGCAGGCCGCGGGTCTCGACACGGCCGTCGAGCGCCCGCTCGTGGATCAGGCGGCTGGTCCAGCCGGGTACGCAGACGCCGGGCGGGACGTCGAACGTCCAGCCGTTCCACTCGTAGGCGCGAATGGTGTGCGGGTCCGCCTTGGGCCGGTTGAGGGCGACGATCCGGTCGGCGGGCAGAAGTGGGGGCAACTGCTCCAGAAAGCCCGGCCGATCGAGTCACGGTCCAGGTCCGTGGGGTCCTTTCCTTGTCGGGTGGCGGGATGGCGCGCGGCCACGCCGAAGTGCGGCCGGTCCGGCGGGCGTCCACGCCTGTCGGACCGGCCGTGGCGTGCGGAGACTCAGCCCTGGAGGTCGCGCAGGTAGGTGGCGAACTTCTCCAGGCCGTCGATGTTGCGAGGGCCGCTGATGCCCTCGTTGTAGTCGAGGACGAAGAAGTTGTTCTTCTTCACGGCCGGGAGCTCTCTGGTGTGAGGGGACTGCTTCAGGAAGTCGATCTTCTTTTCGGCGGGCAGGTCGCCGTAGTCGAGGATGACGATGACTTCGGGCTCGGTCTCGGCCACCGATTCCCAGTTGACCTGGGTCCACCGCTCGTCGAGACCGTCGAAGACGTTCTTGCCGCCTGCCGTCTTGATGATGTCGTTGGGAGGCACCTGATTTCCCGCGGTGAACGGCTGGTCGGTGCCGGAGTCGTAGAGGAAGACAGGCACCGGGTCGCCCGCCGGAGCCTGGGTCTTGACCTCCGCCACGCGCTCCTTCAACCCTCCGACGACTTCCGTGGCCTTCTCCTCGACCTGGAAGATCTTGCCCAGCCGTTCGATATCGGTGTAGAGGGCCTCGAAGGGGCTCATCTTCTCGGGGTGGCCTGGGTAGTTGAAGCAGCTCTCGGTGTGCATGAAGCTCTGGATGCCGAGCTTGTCCAGGATCTCGGGCGTGATACCCCGCTCGTCCTTGAAGCCGGAGTTCCAGCCGGCCACGACGAAGTCGGACTTGGCCTCGACCACGACCTCCTTGTTCAGGAGGTCGTCGCTGAGCATCTTCACCTTCGCGTATTCGGACGCCCATGGGGACTCGCTCACCGGTGGATTCGCGGGAGGCATCACATAGCCGTGCACATGCTCGGTGAGACCGAGGGCGAACAGCTTGTCCGCGCTGCCGCCTTCGTAGGCGACGGCCCGCTCGGGCACCGTGTACTCCACCGGTTCACCGCAGCGCTTGACGGTGACCTTGCCGGACTCCTTGGCGTCCGATTCGACCTCGGCACCACATCCGCTGAGCACCAGGGCCGCCGCCAGGACGGAGCCGAGAGCGGCGGGTCGGCGGGCCGTGGCGAGGATTCGGGTTGTACGCATGCGTGAGCAGCCTTTCAGCGGGTGGAGTCGAGCGAGTACAGGAGCTGGGGATCGCCCGTCAGCGGGTGAGGGACGACGCTGGCCCTGACGCCGAAGACGTCACCGACCAGCCGTGTGGTGAGCACGTCCGCAGGCGTGCCGGAGGCGACCAGGCGGCCCTGGGAGAGCACACCGAGCCGGTCGCAGGCGGCCGCGGCGAGATTGAGGTCGTGCAGGACGACGAGGACGGTAAGACCGGACCCGCGCAGGAGCGAGAGCAGGTCGACCTGGTGGCGGACGTCCAGGTGGTTGGTCGGCTCGTCCAGGACGAGGATCTCCGGTTCCTGCACGAGCGCGCGGGCCAGCAGAACGCGCTGACGCTCGCCGCCCGACAGCGTCATGACGCCGCGGTGCGCGAGGTGTCCGATGTCGAGCTGATCCATCGCCCGCTCGCACAGCTCGCGTTCTCGGCCACTGAGCGCCTGGTTCCCGCGCAGGTGGGGCGCGCGTCCGAGCGCGACGACCTCATCGACCGTGAAATCGAAGTCCACGCCACCGTCCTGGGTCATGGCAGCGATGGTTCGTGCGCTGCGGCGCATCGGGAGCCGGGTCAGGTCCTGCTCGCCCACCCAGACGGTTCCAGAGCTGGGTCGCAACGCCCGGTAGACGCACCGCAGCGCGGTGGACTTGCCGCTTCCGTTGGGCCCCACGAGCCCCACAACCTGACCGTCCGGCACGTCCAGGGACAGCCCGCGTACGAGACTCTTGCCGTCCGTCACCACGGAGAGTTCATCGAGTTTCAGGTCCACGTCAGCGCCCTCCGAAGGTGTAGCCCCTGCGTCGCATCAGGGCGATGAAGACGGGCACCCCCACGAGCGCGGTGATGACCCCGAGAGGCAGCTCACGCGGGGCCACCAGGGTCCGCGCCGCCAGGTCGACCCACACCATGAAGATCGCTCCGACCAGTGGGGCCACGGCGAGCACGCGAGCGTGCGTGGCTCCGACGATCATCCGCACCACATGCGGCATGACGAGTCCGACGAAGGCGATGGCGCCGCTGACGGCGACCATGACGCCCGTGACGAGGGAGACGAGGACCAACAGCACCCTGCGGTTCCGGTCGGGGTCGAAGCCGAGGCTCGCGGCGGTCTCGTCGCCGAGGGAGAGGACGTCGAGCACCCGCCCGTACCGGTACAGGACCGCGAGTCCGGACAGCACCACAAGGGAGACGACGGGCAGCGCGCCCCAGGTCGCAGCTCCGAAGCTGCCCATGGTCCAGTACAGGACCATGCTCGTCGCCTCGCTGTCCGGAGCGAAGTAGATGATCAGGCTCATAACGGCCTGGAAACCCAGCGACATGGCCACGCCTGTCAGCACGAGGCGCAGCGGTGACAGCGCGCCCCGGCTGGAGGAGGCGGCGTACACCAGGAGCGAGGCGACGAGTGCGCCGATGAAGGCGCCGACGGAGACGGCGTAGATGCCGAGTACCGCGAATCCTCCGGTGACCGTGACACCGACGGCACCGACGGAGGCGCCCGACGAGACACCGAGGACGAAGGGATCGGCCAGAGCGTTGCGAACCATGGCCTGGATCGCCACTCCGACCGCGCTCAGCCCGGCCCCCACCAGCGCCGCCAGCAGCACACGCGGCGTACGGATCTGCCAGATGATCTGATACGTCGTCACCTCGTCGGCTCCGATACGCCCTCCACTGAGAGCCGCCCACAGGTGACGGGCAGTCTCCCCCGGGGTGACTACCGCGGGCCCGAGACCGATGGCAACGATGAGGGACGCGAGCAGGACCGCGGCCAACACCACGCAGGTGAGTAGCAGTACTCGCCGGGACGCGAGTCGAGCTCGCACAGCCCCCGCGGGACGGGGCGCCAACGCCTCGACCGGGACGGCCGCGTCCGCGCCCGTGCCCGTGTCGGCCGAGGGCACAGGGCCCACGGGCGGAGGCTTGTGCGGTA
Organism: Streptomyces sp. NPDC017225; assembly: GCF_044331465.1. Classification (NCBI taxonomy): domain Bacteria; kingdom Bacillati; phylum Actinomycetota; class Actinomycetes; order Kitasatosporales; family Streptomycetaceae; genus Streptomyces; species Streptomyces sp. NPDC017225. The sequence goes on from NZ_JBIRNE010000032.1 coordinate 54,465, forward strand.
CCTTCACTTTCCCTCACTAATGAAAATCATGTTCATGTACAGGAACCTAGCACCCCCTCCGGCCCGGCAGGCAATCGGATCGGCGGGTATCGCACGGCCGCGACGCCCATCGCGAAGGGGCGGCCGGTAGGACTCTAATGGAAATGATTATCACTGCGATAGTGTGTTGCCCGCGCCGTCCTGCCGCCGTGTGCCACGCCGCATCCGTCGCACAACCTCACTTCCACACTTGGAGGTTGCAGTCGGCTCGCGTCCTATCCGTCGCCGCCAACAGGACAGGAGTACTCCCTCGTGCCCACCCCGCCCGCCCCTTCGAGCGCCGCCTCGTCCCCTCCCACGAAGCAGCGCTCGATCCTGCTCGATCTCCCCTTCCTCCGCCTCTGGACAGGCGCCACCGCCTCGGGGCTGGCCACCTGGGCCCTGCCCTTCGTCCTCGGTCTCGCCGTCTTCGACCGGACCCTGACCGCCACCGACCTCGGCCTGCTGCTCGCCGCACGCACCGTTGGGTTCCTCGCCGCGGTGCCCGTGGCCGGAGTGCTTGCCGACCGGCACTCCCGCCGCGGCGTCGTACTCTGGGCGGGACTTACCGCCGGAGCCGCAGCACCGGTGCTCGCCGCCGGGCTGGACCGCTCGGTGCTGCTGATGGCAGCGGCCGCCGCAATGACGGGAGCCGGCCAGGGCGCCTGCCGACCCGCCTACCAGGCCCTCACCGCCGAGGTGGTCGACGCCGGTCGCAGGCAGCAGGCCAACGCCGCCATGACCCTGGCGGTACGGGTCACCACACTCGTGGGCCCCTCCCTGGCCGCATTCCTCGCCGTCTTCCTGGACACCTGGACCCTGCTGGTGGGCATCGGCCTGCTCTGGCTCGTCGCGGCCTTCGTCCCCGGACGCGGGGCACGGCCCGGCGCTGCGAAGGAGGCGTCGGAACCTTTGACCGGGACGGGCCGGGCGTCCTTCCTCGCCGAGTTCACGCAGGGTGTCCGCGAGGCGCGCAGGCACCCCTGGTTCCTCGCCGGTCTCGGTGCGTTGACAGCCGTCATAGCCACCGGCTACTCCGCGACCGGCGTCGCCCTCCCCATGGTCAGCCGCGACGAATACGGGACCGAGGTCGTTCTCGCGGGCGCGATGACCGCCTACACCGCCGGAGCACTGGGCGGTGCACTGCTCATCGCCCGCTGGCGCCCACGCTCCCCCGGCTGGGCCGCGCTCGCCGGCCTGGCCTCCTACGGCTTCGCCCCGCTCAGCCTGGTGTTCCCGGTGCACCCGGTTCTCGTGATGGCCGCCTACGCCGTCGCGGGCATCGGCATCGAACTGTTCAACGTGCCGTGGTTCACCGCCGGCCAACGCGAGGTCGCCCCGGACAAACTGGCCCGTGTCTCCTCACTGGACTTCCTGCTCTCCTACGGCCTCGCCCCGGTCGGACTCGCCGTCATCGCCCCCGCCATCGACGCCTTCGGCGCCACAGCGGTCCTGGCGGGCTGCGCGCTGATCTGCTTCGCGGCACCCGCCACCGCCGCCCTCGCCCCCAGCGCCCGCACCTTCTCAACCGCACGGCAGTCCAGCGACGCCCACTGACGGACACAGCGAAGAATCCACCCCTGACGGGAACGGACTGACGTCATGCACACACGCGCAATCCAGCCGCCGAGGGGAGAAACTCGCTTCCGGACCGGGCGTCTCCCTCACCCGCGTCCCTCGTGAACGCGCTCGGGTGGCACGCGAACTGCTCGGCCGCGACGGGGCGGTGGTGCTCACCGGACACGAGAACACCTCCGACGCCCTGGTGGTCGCGGCGGCCCAGATCAACGGCGACCGCCTCCGTGAGCTGTACCAGCACCGCGTCCGCACCTCACGCGAAGGCACTCCCGTCCACCTGCACGCGGACAGCCTCGACATCGTCGTCGACATCGGCGGAGTGCCCCACCGGCGTCGACACCCCGCCGAGGTTCTCGTCCTCGTCCAGTGCGTCCGGCCGGCACCTCGCGGAGGTGACTCCTTCGCGCTGGACGCCTATGCCTTCGTCGACGGCCTCTCCTCCACCGACCCCGCTCTCCATCGCTTCCTCACCGACTCCGACGTCGATCTGTACGGCGCGTGGGCGGACCTGCGCGGGCTACCGGCGAGTCCCCGGATCGGGCCATGTGGACGCACTCCAGGGCTGCGGTCTCGTTGGGGACGTGTCCACGGGCTTTCACCGCCCTCCGGACGCGGGCGTCGACGGACTCGATCGCGTTGGTGGTGCAGACGGTGCGGCGGATCGCTCGGTGACGAAGCGGAGGAAGGGAATGAACTCCTCCCAGGCGTTCTCCCAGAGTCTGACGATCGCGGGACGCGTCCGGCCCCACGTGTCGGCGAACCGTTCGAACGCAGGACGTACGCACATGGCCGCGGTCCGCACGACCAGCCGGTGCGGCGCCTGGAACCACATCGGCACCGCCTCGGCTGTGCGATCAGCCGCCTCACGCGCTGGGTACGAGCCTTCGCCGGAGCGGCTGCCGGCGGTGCCCCGGCTTCGCCGGGACGACCGGGCCCCGCGAAGCCTCCCGCCCACCAGCGGCTGGGTCGCATGTCCCGTGCCACCTCAGGGGATGGTGTGACGGAGCGCGTTGTGCGCTCCCGTGTTCCCAACGCTCGTGGCAGAGGTGCACTACGCGGTCGCGGCGGCACCCAGCAGCGTGGTTGCCAGGCGGTACAAGCCCTCGCAGGTGCTGCCGTCCGTGCAGATGACGCTCACACGGGACACGCGCGCCAATCGACGGGCGTCACGTCATGGGCTCGTCCGCGGTCGTGGCGCGCCCTCGTCGGTCCGCTCCCTCGGCACCGCCGCCGGCGGACTGCCACGTGCTGTGCACGGCGCACAGCAGTGTGGCGGCGAGCGCGAGGGCAGCGCCATGGTCGGTCGTGACATCCATGCCCGTCGTGGCGGAGAAGCGGGCCAGCCGGTTGTCGACGGTGTTGGGATGGACGCCCAGCTCGCGCGCGGTAGCACGGCGGTTGCGGGACAGCCGGAGGTGGGCCCGTACGGTCTCGGTCAGTTCCGGGCGATCGGCCACGGGGGCGAGGAGAGCCGCGATGTCTACGCCGCTCTCGCCCGACCGGGAGAGGTGGTACTCGAGCAACACGTCCAACACCGTCCGCACCCGCGTCCTCGACGCCGTCCGCCGGGTCGCGGAGGCGGAATGCGCCGCTTCGGGATGCCCCCGCCCTCCACGGCTCACCTTCTCGCACGACTTCCCGGTCACCAACAACGACACCCCGACCGTCGAACTCGTCCGCGCGGCCCAACGCGAGGCGTTCGGCACGGATGCGGTGCTGGAGTACGAACCGCTCATGGGCAGCGAGGACTTCCCCGTGTTCGGCATGCCGGAGCACAACGGCGGCACGCGCATCCCCCTGTCCCCGTCGGCTCCCTCACGTCGTCGGCCGGCGAGCTCGCCAGCGCCTGCGACGTGTCGCTCAAGCCGAACGTCTCCGGCTCGCGCCGCACTCCCAGTCGGCGGGAGGTTCACACCGTCGCGTACCCAGGGTGCGGTGCCGAGGCAGGACGGGTGTGCCCCGCGCCAGACGGCGCCGCCGGCGCGTTACTGCAGAAAGCCGTCGCCCTCGTAGGAGGCGAGTCCTTCGCCGTGCCACGGGAGCGCGGCACCGTGACTTCTCCCTGACCTGTGTGGACGACTCTCCGCGGCACATGACCGCTGTCGGCGGACAGGACATCGTCCGCGAGTCGCAGCTGATCCCGTGCCTGTACGCGGACTCGGATCTTCTTGGCCTCATCGGCCGCCTCACCGGCGAGCGGATCGAATGGGTCGTTCCGCCGGGTCTGCACCACGGAGGCACGTACCAAGGACGCGAGGAGATACTCGACAACGTCTTCTCCCGCTTCGTCACCGAGTGGCGGGGCTTCAACGTCGCCTCCGAGGAGATCCTCGACGCCGGGAACGGTGTCGTCTCACTCGGCCACTACAGCGGCACCAACCTGACGACCGGGAGCCGATGAGGACACGCTTCGTACACGTGTGGCGACTGCGCGGCGGCGTCCCCGCGCACTTCGAGACCGTCCTCGCCACCCACGCCTTGGTCGCCGCGATGTGAACAGTTTCCGAGCACGGTCGGCGCTACGGCGCCGACCGTATTGCCGACCCATCGAGTCGGCCCCCCGGATGAGGAAATCGTGGGGCCGCTCGACGATCCGAGCGAACACAACGGCCGCCTCGGCGTCGTGCGTTGCGGGGCCATGGAGGGAGATTCACAGGCGGCCCGGGTAAGGTGCGGCAGGGTCCTCTGAACCCGTCCTGCAGGGACGAACAGCGGGTGTCGGCAGGCCGGTTCACCGTGCGACGCCGCCGCTGCCTCCGAAAGGCCGGCCCGGAACACGGCTGGGCTCTCCTCACGGCGACCGCGCCGCTCGCCCTCTGCCGGTATGTGGCTTCCGGTCATTCTCACCCCGCACGAGGAGCACAACACAATGCCTGAGCTGCCCAAACGGAACACAGGCCAGGGCCGACCCGCCGGCTCACCACCGGACAGGCATGCCGGTGTCAACGACGCGGCGAAGGTGGCAGCAGCCCGTGCCGCTCTCGCCCGTGCGGCTATGGCCCACCGAGCCGGCGCCGGGGATGACGAGGGAAGTCCGCAACCGCAGCCGGCCGCCCGTAACGCCGACCGCGACGAATCCGTCACCGTTCCGGCAGCGGCGGACGACGGCCCTCGCCCCGGCTCACGCCGCCCGCCCGCGAAGTGGATCGCCATCGCCGCCGCCGTGGCCGTCGCGGTGACAACCGCCGGAGTGGCCGTCACGACCAGCGGGAGCCAGGAGAAGGCCGATCCGCGGGTCCACGCCGCGAAGGAGCTGCCGCAGCCCGATGTGGGCAACCTTCCCACCCCGGACGCAAAGCGGTCTGTGAGCGCTTCAGCGAGCGCGACCGCGTCGTCCGCCCCCTCTTCCGCCGCCTCCCCCACTCCCTCCGGTCAGGAAACACCACCGGGCACGGACAAGGCGGCAGAGACCGACGCGAAGCCCACCGTGAGCAAGGCTCCGCTCAAGGAGGGAACCGGCCCGGGCGGCGACCCGGCTCCCAGACCCGGGAGGGCGCTGGCGGTCGAATCCTCCGGCAACTGCCTGACAGGCGCCGGCTCAGGGTCAGGGCTGGTGGTCGCGGCCTGCACCGGTGCGACCACCCAGTCGTGGAACACCGGGTCCGGCACGGCACTCCAGCAGGGTGGTCTCTGCGCGACCACCACGGGCACCGCCGACCGGCACACCGGTGGCCCTCGCACCGTGTGACCAGTCGGCGGCCCAGCGGTTCAGCCTGTCAGGGAAATCGCTGCTGGCCACGTCGAGCGGTAAGTGTCTGGACCTCTTCGGAGGGGCGTCCGGCACCCAGGTGGTGCTCTGGGAGTGCAACGGCCGTGACAACCAGCGGTGGAACGGCAACTGACACCGCGCGCAAAGGGCCGCGGTCCGCCCGTCGGCCCAGGTGAGCGCCGGGCCGAAGGTCTCGGGCAGCGAACGGCAGTGATATACACATGCGTTGGGTCTCGGTTCGTACCGGTTCTGCCGGGCCCCACCCGTCCAGCCCTGCCGAACGGCTCGGCTCCCTCACGTCAGTGCGCGAGGGAGAGCGCCGTCCCGTGGCACGGCCTCCCTTGATTTGGTGTGAGCAGACGACATGAGTGACGACACCCTCTGGAACGTTCTGCTGTCCGCCGCTCGGGAAGCCCCCGAGCAAGTGACGTCGCACGTGCGTGACGACGGCGGCGAGCTGGACGTGACGTACCGACAACTACTCACGGACGCGGTACGGGTCGCCGGGGGACTGCGGGCGGCCGGGCTGACGCCCGGCACCTGTGTTCCGCTGGTCGCCGACCGCAGCGAGGACTTCCAGGTGATGTTCTGGGGACTGGTCGGTGCCGGTCTGGTGCCGGTGCCCCTCGCCTCGGACGCCCGGCGGGTGGCGCCCGTATGGGAACACCTGGGCCGGCCGACCCTGTTCGTGGACGCCGCGGGCGCGGAGGTGGCGCGGGAGCTGCCCGCCGGGGCGGCCGTGCTGCGGCTGGACAGGCTGCCGGACAGCGGGGCGTCGGAGGGGGAGGTGCCGGACGTGAGGGTGCCGGGTTCGCCGGACGGTCTGGCGTTCGTGCAGTTCTCCTCGGGCAGCACCGGGCAGCCCAAGGGCGTCGAGCTCACGCACGCGGCGGTGACGGCCAACCTGCGCCAGATCGTGACCGTGTCCGACCTGGGCAGTGCCGACGTGGTGGTCAGCTGGATGCCGTACTTCCACGACATGGGTCTGATCGGCACGCACCTCGCTCCGCTCGCCGCCCGTGCCAAGCAGGTCAAGATCGGGCCGCTGGCGTTCGCCCGGCGGCCGGGTATCTGGTTCGAGAGGGCCACCACGCACCGGGCCACCCATCTGTCGGCCGCCAACTTCGCGCTCGCGCTGGCCGTCCGGCGCATCCCTGAGACGGACCTGACCCGCTTCGACCTGCGCAGCGTCCGACGGGTGGTGGTCGGAGCCGAACCGATCTCCGCCACCGTCTGGCGCGACTTCGCTCGCCGTGCGCGGCTCGCGGGCCTTGCGGCGCACGCCCTCCAGCCGGTCTACGGGCTGGCCGAGGCGACCCTCGCCGTGACGTTTCCGCCGCCTGGCGAGATGGCCGTGCCGCTCGTGGTGGAGCGGGGCGCGCTCGGCCGGGGCCGGGTGGTCGACGCCTCCGGTGTTGCCGAGGGGGCCAGTCGTGCCGTCGGTGCCGTCGAGCTCATGGATCTCGGTCACCCCGTGCCCGGCTGCTCCGTGCGGATCGTCGATGACACCGGACGGGTGCTCGGGGAGCGGCGCGTGGGACACGTAGAGGTGCGCGGGCCTCAGCTCGCCCGCGGCTACCTGGGGCTGCCCGATGCCACCGCCGCGGCCTTCACCGCCGACGGCTGGCTGCGCACCGGCGATCTGGGGTTCCTGCGGAAGGGACGGCTGTGCGTCAGCGGCCGGCACAAGGACGTGCTCTTCCTGAACGGACTGAAGTACCACGCCGCCGACCTGGAGGAGGTCGCCGCCGGTACACCCGGGCTGCCGCCCGGGACGGCCGCGGTGGTGGGGTCCACCGATCCCGTCACCGGCCGCGAGCGCGTGGTGGTGTGCGTCGCCTGGGCCCGTCCGCCGCGCTCGGCCGACGAGGTGCTGCGGCACGTCGCGGACCGGGTGGGCGAGGCCCTCCTCCACGACGACGTCCGGGTCGTCGCCCTGCCGCCCGGTCAGTTCCCCCGCACCACCAGCGGCAAGATACGCCGCCATGTGCTGCGCGACCGGTTCGAGGCGGGCCGCTTCCCTCGCGTCGTCGCCCGCGCACCCGGGGGTACGCCGACCGTTGCCGGCCGGCACGGGGCGTGTGAGCACCACATGCCGCGGTCGCGGGCGGCGGCCGAACTCGCGGTGCGCGAGGTGTGGGCCGGGGTGCTGGGGCTGCCCGTGGAGCGGATCGGTTCCCGTACGTCCTTCCGGGCGCTCGGCGGGACCTCGCTGAAGGCGATGGAGGTACTGGCGGCGCTGGAGGAGGTCCTCGGCCGGCGGCTGGAGGTGTCGGCGCTGCGTACCGGGGCCGACACGGTGGCCGAGATCGTCGATCACCTGCTCGACGGGACGGAGGCGGAGCCGGGGGCACAGACAGCGGCGAAAGCGGACGCACAGGCGAAGCCGGAAGTACAGGCGAAGCCGGGAGCGGAAGCAGATGCGGGCGCACAGGTGGAGCCGGGGACGCCTGCGGAGGCGTACGTGGCATCCGAGCCGGTGTCGGGGGCGGGGTCGGGCGACGCGAAGGCGGGAGGCTCCGGCGCTTCCGGCCGGCGGGCGGACGGGACGCTCGCCGTGGTCGGTCTCGCGTGCCGTTTTCCCGGCGCCGACAGCCCCGAGGAGTACTGGCGGCTGCTCACCGAAGGTCGGGACCTCGTCACCCCGGTACCGCCGCACCGGTGGGGTGGCGACCAGGTGCCCGAGGCCCGGTGGGGAGCGTTTCTGAAGGACCCGGCGGGCTTCGACGCCGCTCGTTTCAAGATCGGCGCCGCGGAAGCCCACAGCCTCGACCCGCAGGCCCGGCTCCTGCTGGAGCTGACGCACGAGGCCCTGGAGCGGGCCGGTTACGCCGGCCCGCGCCGCCGAGGCCACCGTGTCGGCGTGTTCACGACGGCCGGGGAGAGCGGCTACCGGGAACTGCTGGAACGGGCGGCCCGCCGGAACGGCACGGAACTGCCGCCCGCCGCACTGACCGGCAATCTGCCCAACCTCCTCGCCGCCCGTGTCGCGCAGAGCTTCGACCTGCACGGTCCGGCCCTGGTCGTCGACACCGCCTGTTCCTCCGCCCTGGTGGCCCTGCACCTGGCCCGCCGCAGCCTCGCGGACGGCGAGTGCGACATCGCCCTGGTCGGCGGCGTCAATCTCCATCTCACCCCGACCGCGCACCGCATGCTGCACGCCGTGCGGGCCCTGTCGCCGACGGGCCGCAGCCGTGCCTTCGGCGCCGGCGCGGACGGCTTCGTGCCCGGCGAGGGCGGCGCGGTGCTCGTCCTGCGGCGGACGGCGGACGCCCGGCGGGCCGGCGACGAGGTGCTCGCCGTCGTCCGCGGCACCGCCGTCAACAACGACGGCACCTCGCTGAGCCTGATGGCGCCCAATCCCGCCCGCCAGCGCGAGGTCATCAGCACCGCGCACGCCGCCGCGGCCGTCGATCCGGCCGAGGTGACCTACGTCGAGGCGCACGGCACCGGCACGGCCCTCGGCGACCCGGTCGAACTGGCCTCGCTCGCCCATGCCTTCCCGCCGCTGCCCGACGGACGTCCGCGGCTGCTGGGCTCGGCCAAGAGCAACATCGGCCACCTGCTGAACGCCGCCGCGATGCCTGGTCTGGTCAAGGTGGTACTGGCGCTGCGACACGGCCAGGTGCCGCCCTCGCCGCACGCCGATCCGCCCGCCGCGCCGGTCGCCGGAGCAGGTTTCCAGGTGCCCGGCCGGCTCGTCCCCTGGCCCGTACCGCCCTCGGGAGGCCCGTTCGTCGCCGGCGTCAGCGCTTTCGGCTTCGGCGGCACCAACGCGCACGCCGTACTGGAGCGGGCCGTCGTACCCGCCGTTCCTCCGGCCCCCGCGCGGCGGCAGGCGGACGGGGCTCATCTCCTCGCGCTCTCCGCCCTCACACCGCCCGCGCTGCACGCCCTGGTCCGGGACCTGTCCGGTCATCTGGCCGCACATCCGGAGATCACCGAGGCCGACCTGTGCCTGACCGCGGGGACGGCCCGCGACGGCGACCACCACCGACTCGCCCTCGTCTGCGACGGCGACGTACGCGCGCGACTGGCCGCCCTCGCCGCGGCGGACGGCGCCGGGGACCGCCCTGCCGCGGCGTGGGGCGAGACCGCCGGCCGCTTCCCCGCGGCGCCGGACACGTACACCGGCGTCGTTGGCTCGCGCCCTCGCCTCGTGTTCCTCTTCCCCGGTCAGGGCACCCAGCGTCCAGGCATGGCCGCCGGCCTCTACGCCACCGCGCCCGTGTTCCGGGACACCCTCGAGGAGGCATCCGCGCACCTCGGCCCGTTGTACGGCCGTACCCTGACCGCCTGGTGCACAGATCCCGACGTCGACCCGGCGGACCTGGCGCGCACGGAGATCACGCAGCCCGCCATGGTCGCCTTCACCGTTGCCCTGACCCGGCAGCTGGGCGCCTGGGGCGTCGTACCGGACGCCGTCACCGGCCACAGTGTCGGGGAACTGGCCGCTGCCTGCGCGGCGGGCCTGCTGCCGCTGTCCGACACCGTCCGCTTCGCCGCCGAGCGGGGCCGGCTCCTCGCCGAGCTGACCGAGCAGGGCGCCATGGCCGCCGTACGCGGGGCGGACGACGCCGTGGACTCCCTGGTCGCCTCGTCGGGCGGGGCCCTCCGCGTCGCCGTACGCGACGCCCCGGGCCGGCTGGTGCTGTCCGGGACCGTGCGTGCCGTCGAGGACGCAGTGGCCGCGCTGACCGCGCGGGGTGTCGCCGCGCGCCGGCTCCAGGTGACGCGCGCCTTCCACTCACCGCTGATGGCACCGGCCGGGCGGGCGCTGTACGACGCCGCCGCCACTTTGGTGCCGGGGGCCGCCCGGGTACCGCTGATGAGTACTCTCGCGGGCGACTGGGTGTCGGCCCCCGACGCCTCCCACTGGCGGGACCACGCGCTGCGGCCGGTGGAGTTCGCGGCTGCCGCGCGGCGGTTGACCGAGGACGGTTTCGACACGTTCGTGGAGATCGGGCCCGGCACCGACCTGCCGGCGGCCGTGCGGCTGGCCGCCGCGGGCCGGGCCGGCCCCGCGCCGGTCGCGCTCTCCGCCCTGCCGGCCGCGCGGGAGGGGGGCGGCCGGGGCAGGGACGCGTTGCTGCGCACCGTCGCCCGGCTGTGGACGCGCGGCGTCGCAGTCGATCACGCCGCGCTGGCTCCGGCGGGACGCCGCGTGCCTGTGCCCACCTATCCCTTCCAGCGGCGGCCGTACTGGCCCGGCCCCGACCCCGCCCGGCTGCTGCACCGGATCGCCTGGACCTCCGCTCCCCTCCCCGGGCCCCCGGGCCCGGTCCCGGTCCCGGTCACGCTGGTGTCCGGGCCGGACGGCGCGGCGGTACGGGAGCTGTCCGCACGGCTGGCCGCGTGGGGAGTGCCGACGGTGGAGGCGGACACGGACTCGGCGGACACCGTCGTCCATCTCGCGGGACGAGGAGAGGACGGCACCGGCCCGGCCGCCGCGGCCGCGTTCCGGGACACGGTGCGGGTTCTCGACCGGGTCGGGGCGCGGCGCCTGCTGCTGCTCACCGAGGACGCCCACCGCACCGGCTCGGAGGGCGAGGCGGTGCCGCGTCCCGGGCAGGCCCTGCTCACCGGTCTCGCGGCGGCGTTGCCGGAGGAGACCGAGGGCGCGGGCCTGACCTGTGCCGACCTGTCCTCCCGGGACACGGCCGAGCAGCGACTCGCCGCAGTGGTGGCCGAGTTGTCCGTGGCGCACGGCGACGTGTCCGTGGCGGCCTGGCGCGGCGGTACGCGGCTGCTGCGAGGGGTCGAGCCCTTGCCCCGTGACGCCGTGGCGCGGTGGACAGCCCAGGACCCGCTGCCCGCGGACGGCGTCTACCTGATCACGGGTGGCGCGGGCGGCCTCGGCGCCGCGCTCGCCCGGGACCTCGCCGGGCGCGGCCGCCCCACCCTCGTCCTCACCGGCCGTTCCGCACGGCGGCCGACCGCGCTGCTGGCGGAGCTCGGCGAGCTGGGCGCCGATGCCCGCTACCGGCAGACCGACGTCACCGACGAGCGGCAGGTCGACGCCCTGCTCGCCCAGGCCCCGGCACCGGACGTCGTGTTCCACCTGGCCGGGGTGGCGGTTCCGGGCTCGTTGCGCGGCACCGGCCGGGACGACACCGTCCGGTCACTGGCCGCCAAGACGGCCGGCACCCGGCTGCTGGCCCGCGCACTGCGTCACCACGGGCACCGCCCGGCGCTGTGCGTGGCCTTCTCCTCGGTGGCCTCCGTCCTGCCGGGTGCCGCGGGCGCGCTCGGCGACTACGCCGCCGCCAACGCCTACCTCGACGCCTTCGCGGCGGCCGAGCGGGCCGCCGGCCGCCGCTGGCTGGCGGTGAACCTCGGCGCCGTGGCCCGCACGGGACTCGCCGCCACGGCGGCGGAGCACGTGGTGCCTTTGCGCGCCGGGGGCGCGCCCCTCGCTCCGGCCGAGGCGCTGCGAGCCCTGCGCGCGGCCTGCGCCGTCGACACCGCGCAGCTGGTGCTCGCCGATATCGGTGCTCCCGGCCACGGCGACGACAGCGGCCCGACGGCGCCGGTACGACTTACTCGGCTCCCGCCGATGGCCGATCAGGTCCCCACCCCGGTGCCCGCCCGGACCTCCTACACCCAGACTTCCTACGCTCAGACTTCCTCCGCTCAGACCTCCACCGCGACCGCATCCGACTCGCCGGCCTCCGTCGCGCCCGCCTTCGCCGCGCCGGCCTCCACCGCGACCGGCCGCACGTCCGGCACCCCCGCACTCGTGCGCGGCTTGCTCGCCGAGGCCCTGCGCCTCCCCGCCGAGGCGGTCGACGAGGACACGGCCTTCCTCTCCCTCGGTCTGGACTCGCTCGCCGCCGTGGATCTGGTCCGGCGGCTGGAACGCGCCCTCGGCCGGGATCTGCCGACGACACTGTTCTTCGAGTACCGGACGGTGCGGGAACTCTGTGCCCACCTCGACACCGACGCGTCCGGCGAGGGCCCGAGCACCCGCCCGGAGGCCCTCACGGAGAGCGCCGTCGCCGAGGGCGTGCCCTTCCCCCTCACCCCCGTACAACTGGCCCTGCACACCAGCAGTGTCCTCTACCCCGGGACCCCGGCCCGCGGCTGGGTGCGGCAGACCGTCCACGGGCCCCTCGACCCCGGTCTGCTGCGGCGTGCCCTCGTCGCGCTCGCCGGGCGGCACGGCATGCTGCGCGTGCGGATCGCCCAGGGCCGCGGCCCCTCCTCCGTACCCCGGCAGACGATCACGGCGGGCGCGGAAGCCGCCGTGTGGTTCGAGACCCGGCCCTGCCCCGAGGGCGAAGACGCCCTCAGGGCCGTGGAGACGGAGCTGGCCAACCGGCCTCTCGACCTCACCCACGAGCCTCCCCTGCGGGCGCTGCTGCTGACCGGTGACGCCGACGTGGCCCACCTGCTCCTGTCCGTGCACCACGTCGCGGCCGACTGCTACAGCCTCAACCTCCTCAGCACGGAACTGTGGACGCTCTATACCGACCTCGCCCTGGACCGCGTCCCGGCCCCGCTGCCGGCAGCCGCCGACTTCGCCGCCCACGCCGGTGGCGTGCGGCCCGCCGTCCGCGCCGAGGACACCGCGTACTGGACGGCCCGCCTGGCGGATCGCTCCCCCATGACGCTGCCCTACGACGGCCGCCCGGACCCCGAGGAGGGCCCCGGACCGATCGTCACCGAGCACCGCGCCCTGGACGCGGACCTCGTCGCCGTCCTGCGTGAACGGGCCGCCCACTGGAACGTCTCCCTCTTCCACCTCCTGCTCGCCGCCTACGCACGCTGCCTGGCCCGGTGGAGCGGACGGCACGACCTCGCGGTCAACGTGGCCCGCGCGGGCCGCGACACCAGGACGCCGGGTCACGACCGGTTGGTCGGCCCCCTCGCCGACACCCTGCCGCTGTTGCTGGAGGCGGACCCTGACGAGCCGCTGCCCCGGCTCGCCGAACGCGTGCGGCTGGCCTGGCTGGACAGTGAGCGGCATGCCACCGTCAGCAGTCTCGACCTCGCCCGGCTGCTGACCGGCGACACATCGGGGCCGCGGACGGCGAGCCCCGCGAGCTTCAGCTTCGCCCGCTTCCCCGCGCCCTTGGACCCGGACTGCCCGGTCGGAGTACGGCCCACCGCGGCGGGCACCGGCTCGGCCGCCACCCGGCTGAGTCTGCTGTGCTGGGAGGACGGGCCCATGCTGCGGCTGTCCTGGAACTTCCCCGAACACGTGCTCTCCCCGGCCACGGTCGCCCGTCTGGCCACCGCCTTCGAGCGGGAGCTGCGCGGCCCCGCGCCCGCGGGCGCGGGCGCGGGCGCGGCCCGGTCGGCCGTGGTCGGCCGGCTGCTGGAGCGGTTGCGCGCAGCGCCCGACGTGATCGCCGTCGACGACGGCCGGCTCCCTGTGACGTACCGGGACCTGGACGCGGCCACCGGTGCCCTCGCCCGGCGGCTGCGGGAGAACGGCGTACGACGGGGCGACCTGGTCGGCATGCTCACCTCTCCGGGCACCGACACCGTGATCGCCGTCGTCGGCATCCTCCGGGCGGGCGCCGGATGGGTTCCGCTGGACGCCGAGCACCCGGCGGCACGGCTGGCCGGGCAGACCGATCGCTGCGGAGTGCGCGTGGTCGTGCACGACGACCGCACCCGGGCCACCGCGCGGGCGATGACCGCGATGACGACCCTGCCCGTCACCGGGCCCGACGACGGGACGGCCGGGCACGCACCCGGTGACGCGGCCGACGCCGACGCGACGGCGTACGTCATCTTCACCTCCGGATCCACCGGCCGTCCCAAGGCGGTGCCCATCACCTTCCGCGCCATGGAGAACTACCTCGACTGGGCGGCGAGCGCCTTCGCCTACGGTCCCGGCGACCGGCTCGCCAACACCTCCTCGCCCTGCTTCGACGCCTCCGTACGGCAGTTGCTGGCGCCGCTGCTGACCGGTGCCACCGTGGTGACCGCCGACCGTGACCTGGTGCGCGATCCGGAACTGCTGCTGCTCCATGTGGCTCGGGCCCGGATCACCGTGTGGAGTTCGGTGCCGTCGCTGTGGGAGCGGCTGCTGACCGCCGCCGAGAACCTCGTCCGACGCGGTGAACCGCTGCCGGACCTGTCCGCACTGCGCCTCGTCCACGTCGGCGGAGAGGTGCTGTGGGCGCACTGGGTGCGCCGCTGGTACGACCTCTTCGGGCCGGGGCAGACCATCGTCAACCTCTACGGGCCCACCGAGACCACCATCAACGCCACCTTCCACGTCGTCGCCGAGCGCCCGGGCGAGCAGGTCACGGCACTGCCCATCGGCCGTGCCGTCACCGGGACCGACTTGCTCGTCGTCGGCCCCGAGGGAGCGCCGACGGATCCGGGCGGCACGGGTGAACTGCTGATCGGAGGCGTCGGACTGTCCGCCGGTTACCTCGGCGAACCCCGGCTCACCGAGGCCGCGTTCACCGAGCGGGACGGTCGCCGCTGGTACCGCAGCGGCGACCGGGTGGAGGTGCTGTCCGACGGCGCCCTGCGATTCGTCGGCCGCCTCGACGACCAGGTGAAGATACGGGGCCACCGGGTCGAACCGGGCGAGGTGGAGGCCGTCCTGCGCACCCGTGCGGACGTCGCGCAGGCGGTCGTGCTGGCGGACGGGGGGCGGCTGTCCGCGTTCGTCGTGCTCGGGGACGCGGAGGACGGCGCGAGCGCGGTGGAGTTGCGGCGCCATCTGGCCCGGTCGCTGCCGCCCTACATGGTGCCGGCCCACATCACCCTCCTGGACGCCCTGCCGCTGACCGGCACCGGCAAGGTCGACCGGCGGGCGCTGCCGACGGCGACCGGCCAGGCGCCGGTGACGGTGGCGGTGGCGGACACACCGCCGTCCGGCGCCGGTGACACCGAGGGACGACTGGAGCGCATCTGGTGCGAGCTGCTCGGTGTCGACCGGGTCGGGCCGGACGACGACTTCTTCGAGCTGGGCGGCGATTCGCTGCTGGCGCTCCAGGTGTTCGACCGGCTGGGCCGGTACGGAGGCGGTCCGCTGCCCAGGCCCACCGCCGTGTACCGGCACCGCACTCTGGCCGCGCTGGCCGAGGCCGTGGACCGGGCGGCCCGGGAGGCGGGGCCGCCTGCCCCCGTGCGGCCCGCCTCCGACGACGGCCCGGCGGGTCCGGCGCGTCCGGCACGTCCGGCACGTCCGACCGACCCGGTGATCGCGGGCGGCCCGGTCGATGCCGGGCAGGCGGGCCCGGTCGTTCCGGCGGCCTTCCCGGTCACCCCGAGTCAGCGCGGGTTCCTGCTGGCCGAGGCCCTCGCACCCGGTACCGGGGGTTCCTGGCTGGCCCGGCTGCGGCTGGCCGGCCCGCTGGACCGGGAGCTGTTTCAGCGGGCCGTGGACATCCTGGTGGCCCGGCATCCGATGCTGCGCACGGTCTTCCCGGCTGGAGCGCGGCCACCGGTGCAGCAGGAGCTGCCCGCGTCGCTGCGGCTGCCGGTCGACTTCGCGGCCGTGTCCGGGCCGGAAGAGCTGGCGGAACAGGTCGAGGACGAGCGGCGCCGCTGCTTCGAACCCTGGGCCTGGCCCCTGCTGAGGCTGCGGGTGCTGACCCTGGCCCCGCACGAGCACGTACTGGTCGTACACGCCCACCACTTGATCGGCGACGGTTACAGCGCCGCTCTGCTGCTCGGTGAACTGACCGCCGTGTACGACGCCCTGAGCGGCGACGAGAGACCCGCGCTGCCCGAACTGGACGCCACTTTCCGCGACTTCGCGTTCCGTGGCGCCGGCCTGTCCACGGTGCCGGGAAGGGAGGAGAACGGCGCGCGGCGCCGACGGGCGGCGTTGTCCGCGCCCTACGCCGGGCCGGCCCTGCGCGTCGCGGACCGGGACGGGACGTCGCCGGGGTTCCACTCCCACGGCTTTGTCCTGGACGCCACCGTCACGGGCGCGCTCCGCAAGGCCGCCGCCGACGCGGGAGCCACCCTGTACGCTCCGCTCCTCACCGCCTACCACGGGGCGCTCGCCGCCCTCACCGGCCAGGAGGACCTGATCATCGGCGTGGCGGTGTCCGGCCGGGACCACCCCCTTCCCGGCATCCACCGTGTCTTCGGGCCTTTCGCCACCGCCGTCGCCGTCCGCCCCTTCGGGCCCGGCACGAAAGCCGCGCCCGGGGACTTCGCGCGGCGGATGCGCCGGGTCGTCGAGGAGATGGTCGACGCCCGCGTCCACGAGGACGTCGTGCCGCGTGACACCAGTGGGTTGCCGCTGACCTCGCAGTTCTTCTTCACCTTCCTCGACTTCGACGCGCTCGGGCAGCGGAGCGGGGACGTCCTGGCCGTGCGCTGGGACGAGGAGGACGGCGGCTTCACGCCGCCCGCGGCCGGGACGGACGTGTTCCTCGCGGCGCGGCCCGACGGGGCCCGGCTCAAGGTCACCCTGCGGGGCGCGGCGGCGGCCTTCGCCCCGGAGACGCTCGCCACGCTCTCCGACGGGCTGCGCGAACGGCTCGTCCGTGCCGTGCCGGCCACCTGCCACCGGTCCGTGGTTCCCCGGGCCGTACGACGGGCCCCGCGGTCCGCGGGCCGGGACCTGGACGCCGCGCTCGTCGGCTATCTGCCCGCCCCCGCCCACCTTGCCCGGCTCACGGGGCTGCCGAAGACCTCCTCGGTACGTGAGGACGTCCGCCGCCTGCTGTTCCCGGACGGCGCGCCCCGGCTGCTGGAGACGACCTCCACACGGCTGGGCCGGTCCGGCTTCGTCGCGCTGCCGCTGTTCGCCGACGAACTCGCCGGCGATCGGGCCCTGGCCGGCCACGTCGTGCGGGCGGTGCGGACGGCTGCCGCGCTCGGCGCCCGTTGCGTCTCACTGGCCGGCATGATCCCCTCACTGACCGGCTACGGTTTCGACGTCGTGCGCGCCGACCGGGCCGCGGCGGAGTCCGTCACCACCGGGCACGCGGCCACCGTCGTCTCCGTGGTCCGCACGGTGCGTGCCGCACTGGCCGCGACCGGCCGCGACCTGGCCGGCCTGGAGATGGCCGTGGTGGGGCTCGGCTCGATCGGCGCCTCGTCGCTGGAGCTGCTGCTGATTCTGGCCGAACGCCCGCCCGCCCGGCTCGTGTTGTGCGACGTGCCCGGCAGCGAGCAGCGCCTGCGGGAACTGGCCCGGACGCTGCGGGAACGAGGGCTGGCCGGGGACGTCGCCGTCCGCGTCTCCGCCCCGGACCTGCCTGACGCCGTGTACGGGGCCGGGCTGGTCGTCGCGGCGGTCAGCGGGCACCATGCCCTCATCGACGTGGACCGGCTGCGGCCCGGTGCCGTCCTCGTGGACGACAGTTTCCCGCACTGCTTCGACACCGGCCGCGCGCTCGCCCGGATGCGCGAGCGCGGGGACGTCCTCGTCGTGGGCGGCGGGCTGCTCGCGGTCGGTGACACGCGGCGCGACCTGGCGGACGAGCTGCCCGGCGCCGTCACCGTCGCCGAGACGGTGGCCCAGCACGGAATAGCCGGCACGCTGGCGTCCTGCCGCGCGGAGTCCCTGCTGCACGCCTCCGGCGCGGACGTGCCCCTGGTGCGGGGCCTGGTCGATTCGCCCACGGCCCTGGCCTACTGGCGGGCCGTCGAGAGGGCCGGGGTCACCGCCGGGCCGCTTCATCTGCTCGGCGAGGTCCTGGAACCGCTCGTGCCACCGCCCTCAAGGAGTGATCGCGGGGCGCCCCGGTGAGTGCGCGCACGCGGTCGTGCGCCGGCTCAGCCGCGGACCCTCAGGGTCGGTCGGTGTCGGTGCCGGCCCCGGACAAGCACCTGCGGCCCCTCCACGTGTCGAGGAGTGGCCGCAGGGTCGTCGTGGAGCAGGGGCGAAGTCGCCCACCTCGTCGCCCCGTTGGCCTTCCGTCGCGCTCCGGTCCGTAAGCCGGGGGACCGGAGGCCTACGATGCCGAAGGGCGGCGAGGCATGGACGCCGACGGTCCGACTGGGTGCTTCCACGGCAGACGAAGGCCTCACCCGGCTCCGGGGGATCGTACGGCTCTCAGCCGTTCCTCACCCGCCGGGGGAGGAAGCTTGGCCACACCGTCGGACCACGGCGGTCCACCGGCCGTGGAACCCGGCCCAAGGAGGTGCCGCCCGGGAATGTCGACACGGAGGTCTGGGAGCGGCGGATCACCACCACCGCCCTCCTGATGTCTCTCGCGGCCGTCCGGAACGCCGATCCCACCGGTCTCGCGGTCCCCGTCCTGCGTCTGGCCGCTCTTCTCGACCCCGAGGGCCATCCGTACGCCCTGTGGACGCAAGCGCCCCTTCTCTCCTGTCTCGCCGCTCACCGTGTCTCACCCGCGAAGAAGGGCACCGCCCGCGACACCTCGCGGGTCACAGCCGACCAGGTCCGCGCGGCCCTGCGGCCACTGCACCGTCATGCGCTGCTCGTCTGCGACCCTCGTGCAGAACCTCCTGCGGTGCGCGTCCACGCCGTCACCGCCCGTGCCCTCCGGGAAACCGTCTCCGACACCGACCTGCCCCACCTGGCTGCCGCGGCAGCCGACGCGCTTCTGGAGGCGTGGCCCGAGGACGACCGGCTCCAGGCCGAGCCGGCCGCGGGCCCGCGTGCCAGCACCGCCGCTCTGGCCGACCGCACGGACGGCCACCTGTGGCGCCCCGCCGGGCACCCGGTCCTCCACCTCGCCGGCACGAGTCTGCGTGACGCGGGGCTGACGCACTCCGCCGTCGACTACTGGCAGAACATGAGGGCGAGATCACCGACCATCTCCGCTAGCAGCAGCCTTGGAAAGGTCCGACTCGCGGCAGCCGCCCGCTCAGTCGGCACTCCCAATCGTCACCGGAAAGCGGTCAGCTCCCCGTCTCTTCAGATACTTTTGGATGCTCCAAGACCTCTTCGGGCAGTTCACGGACGTGCGGCAATCCGGACACGGCGACCCACAGCACGCTCAGCACGGCGCCCGCCGTGCCGATCCACAGCGTGGGCCGCAGGCCGAGCGCGGTGCCCAGCGTGCCCGCCAGCACCGCGCCAACGGGGCGCACCCCGAAGTTGGCTGTCTGCACCACACCCATCACGCGAGAACGCAGCGATGGCGGGATGACTGCGATCAGGTAGCTGTTGGCCGAGATGTCCATGACGGCGACGCCGAAGCCGGCGCCGAGCTGCGCGGCGACCAGCATCGTGATCACCAAGGGTGTCGGGCCCTGGGCCGGCGGCACCAACAGCAGGGGCAGGCTGAACCACAGGAAGCCTGTCACTACGGTCGGACCGACGCCGATCCGACGTACCACACGTGGCGCGGCGTACGCACCGGCCAGCCCTCCGGCCCCGAGCACGGCAACCACCGCGCCCAGTACTGCGGGGGCAAGTTTCAGCTCGGTGGTCCCGTAGAGCACGAAGAGCGTCATCAGGAAGGTGTGGCAAAGACTCAGCATGGCAACGCCGGCCAGCAGCAGAGCCGGAGTGCGGTGCGCCGCCACCCACCCCAGCCCAGCCGCCAGCCCGCTGCCGCCGGGCGGTGACGGTGGCGCCTCCCGTGCCCTGATACGCCCCAGGCACACCGCCGACACCAGGTAGGTCACGGCGTCCAGCAGCAAAGCGAACGGCGCCGACAGCGCGTGAATCAATGCCCCGCCCGAACTGGGCCCGGCGACCACGGCCACCGACCTGCTCCCGGAGAGCAGCGCGTTGCCGTCCACGTATCTCTCCGCGGCGACCACGGACGCGTACACGTGGTGGTTGCAGACCCGGAACAAGACGGTGAGCGCGCCGAGGACGAACTCCGTCACGAACAGGTGGGTCAGCGTCAGTGCCCCGCACGCGTACGCCAGTGGTACGGAAGCGACCGCGGCGAAGCGCCCGATGTCCGCGACGATCATCGCCTTGCGCCGGTTGGTCTGCCGGTCCGCCCACGCCCCGCCGGGTATCGACAGCAGCAACGAGGGCAGCAGGGCCACCGCCGTAAGCCACCCCATCTCGGTGGCGCCCGCGTCCAGCAGCACCACGGCGGCCAGCGGTATCGCCAGGATCGTGATTTCGTCCCCGACCAGCGACACGCTCTGCGCGCTCCAGTACAGCCGAAAGCCCCGCTCCCGCAACAGCCCCGCCCGGGGCGGGGTGATGTCCCCCGTCCTCCCCCGACGACGAGTCACCCTCATCCTCGTCCTGCTCTCATCAGGCGGCCCGCGTGCCCCACGCGGTGGTGTCAAACGCACCGCCGGCCGGTGCCCTGCCGCCCGCCGTCCACCATCCGCACGGTGAACACCCGCCCCGGCCGGAACCCGCCGGTTCCTGTGCGGCCCGCCTCTGCGGCCTTGGACTTCTCAACACGCTGCCGCCCCGGTCCCGACCACCACGCCCAGACAACCGCTGGCCGCCGCGGTCCGCTTCGCGGTCACCGGCCGGCCTGTTGGACGGCAGCCGGGAGGGTCAGCAGCATGATGTGGGAGACGTGCTCCTCGTCGGCCGGCCGCCAGTGGCCGACCTGGCGGTAGCCCCACGCGGC
>NZ_JBIRNE010000033.1:0-63860 GCF_044331465.1 Streptomyces sp. NPDC017225
CCGTCCGACTCATCCGCCCGCGACGGCCCCGCACGAACAGGAGACGGGATGACGGCTTGATCCGGGCGGGCGGGACACCCCCCTGGAATGGGATGTTGGCCGGCGCATCGTCCGCCGTACCGATGGCGCCGTCGCACTGCACCGCGATCCGGACGCCGACCAGGTACGCGCCATGCTGACCCGATTCGACGAGGCCGCGCACGCCCTCGAACCGGAACTTCCACGCTTCCGGCCGGCCGAGGACGACGTCCTCGTACTCGACGACTACCGGTGCCGGCACGGCCGCGACGCGCACACCGGGGAGAGCACCGTCCGCGTCCTCACCCTGCGCACGGCCGACGCCCGCTGAGGACGCCCCCCGGCGGTGGAGTCGAAGGACGCCCCGCTGGTGGGTTCACTCGTCCTCGGCGATGCTCTTCATCGCCTTCCAGCCGTGCGTGACGCCGCCGCCGGCGCGCAGGGCGGCGGCGACCATGACCGCTTCGGCCACATCGGCCTTGGACGCACCGGCCTTCACGGCGCGCTTGGCGTGGTCCTCGACGCAGAAGGGGCACTGCGTCGTCACCGCGACGCCGACCGCGATCAGCTCACGTGTGACCAGGTCCAGATTGCCGGTGTCCTTGCTGAACACGGCCTTGTCGAAGCCGAAGAACGCCGACACCATCTCCGGCGCGGCCTCCTTGATGTCGGCCATGAACCGCGCTTCCTCGTGGTGCGAATGCATTGGGTCACCCTTTCTCGTCGTTCTTGTGCTCTCCGCCGGAACGGCCTGTGGCGGTGCCGGCAGCACGTCCAGGCTATACCCCCCGCCCGTATAGGCGATCTGGTCAGCCGCGGGTCGAGGCGTCGGCGGCCACGCCGGACGGCCGTGGCCGGGAAAGGGCGCGGCGCCGCATCGAGGCGCCGTGCGCCACGGCGGCCGCGGCGAGCGGCACCAGCGCCACGGCGGACAGGGCCGATGGGCCCACCGCCGGGAGCAGGCGCGCGCCGAGCAGGCCTCCCAGGCTCATGCCGAGGTAGACGCAGGTGGTGTTGAGCGGGATGAGCAGACTGCTCTGCTCGCCGAACAGGTCGATGACGCGTACCTGCTGGGGTGAGATGAAGACCGGGTTGAACAGCCCCCACAAGGCGAAGACCGCGATGCCGGACGCGGGGTGTGCGGGCAGGAGCGTGGCGCACGTGAAGGCGAGCGCCACGCCTGCGATGCCTCCCGCGAGGGTTCGATCGCCACCGAACCGGTTGTACGCGCCGGCGCCGAGCGTATTGCCGCACAGCGCCACGGCGCCGAAGGCCAGCAGGATGACCAGCGACATCGTGTCCGAGGCGCCGAAGCGCCGGGGCAGGTAGACGGCCGCGCTGCCGTACACGACGTACTGGCCGATGAGGGCCAGGAAGGTCGTCCACAGGATGGGCCGGGCGCCCGGAACGCGCACCACCGATCCGAAGTCGCGCATGCGCGGAACCGTCTTCGGCGGCAGGGGCGGCAGCAGCGCCGTCAGCACGGCCATGCCGACGAGGATCAGTACGGCGAGGGCGGCGAGGGCCCAGCGCCAGCCGATCAGGGTCCCCGCCGCGGAGGCCAGCGGTGCGCCGAGCACCATCGCCGTGATGGCGCCGCTCCCGACGAGCGACAGCATGCGGGCACGGCGCTCAGGCGGGACGATCATCGCCGCGACGACCGACGCCGTGGGGGCGAAGACGGCCGCGCCGACGCCCTGCACCGTGCGGGCGGCGATCATCGGCGGAAGGTGCGGTGCCACGGCGCTGCCGAGGCCGCCGAGCGCCATGAGGACGAGGCCGACGAGCAGCACCTTCCTGCGGTCCACGCGCCGCAGGACCACCGCCGCGACGGGGGCGCCCAGGGCGAACACCACCGTGTACACGGTGCTCAGCGTCCCGGCCGCACCGGAACCGACGCCGAGACCGTCGGTGATGAGCGGACCGAGCCCGACGATGGCGACCGCCGCGGCCACCATGGCGAAGTAGGCGACGGTCAGGGCGAGAAGGGCAGGCATCGGTGAACGGGGAGGAGGCATGGAGACCTATTTTCAATACGGTACGGTGCGTATTGAATAAGGATACGCACGGCACCACGCGAGAACGACCCGGCCTCTGCTCCCCGGAGCGCCCCGTACGTCGCCGTGCCCACTCATCCGCGATCGGAGTCAGCACCGTGACCGACACGTACTACGACCTCGGCGACCATCGCCGCACCGTCACCACGTCCTCGCCGCAGGCGCAGGTGTGGTTCGACCGTGGCCTGCTGTGGGCGTACTGCTTCAACTTCGAGGAGGCCGTGCGCTGCTTCGAGAAGGCTGTCGTCGAGGACCCCGAGTGTGCGATGGCCCACTGGGGGATCGCCTTCGCCAAGGGACCCGACTACAACAAGGCCTGGCGCTTCTTCGACGCCGCCGACCTGAAGGCTTCCGTCGACCGGGCCAACGGCGCCCTGGAGCGGGCGCGCGCCGCCTCCGTCTCGTGCACTCCCTTCGAGCGGTCCCTGATCGAGGCGATGGCGGCACGCTTCCCGCGTCACGGCCTCCCCGAGGGGCCGGACGGGTTCGCCGCCCTCGACCGCGCGTACGCCGACGCCATGCGCGAGGTCTACCGGGCTCACCCGGAGGACCTGGATTCCGCGGCGCTGTTCGCCGACGCGCTGCTGTGCGTGAGCCCGCGCGCCCTGTGGGACCTGGACACGGGGGAGCCGGTCGGCTACGGCACTCTGGAGGCCCGCGAGGTCATCGAGCTCGCCTTCGCCCGGTCGGGCGGAGACCGGCATCCGGCTCTCAACCATCTCTACATCCACCTGATGGAGATGTCCCCGTTCCCGGAGACCGCTCTCCCCGCGGCCGACCGGCTGCGGAACCTGGCCCCGACGGTGGGCACATGGCCCACATGTCCACGCACATCGACGCCGCCTGCGGCGACTGGCGCCGCGTGGTGGAGTCCAACGCCGTCGCGGTCGCGGCCGACGACCGCTTCTTCGCGCGCGAGAACGGCCGGCACTGGTACGCGCTCTACCGCGCGCACAACCTGTGCGTCCTGGCCTACGGCGCGATGATGTCCGGAAGGTCCCGCGAGGCGCTGGACGCCGCCCGCCGCATCGACGCTCTCGTCACGCCGGAACTCCTGCGGATCGACAGCCCGCCCATGGCCGACCTGATGGAGAGCTACCGCACCACCCTGCCGCACGTCCTGATCCGCTTCGGCCGCTGGCAGGAGATCCTCGAGCTCGGACTCCCGCAGGACCAGGAGCTGTTCTGCTCGACCACCGCGATGATCCACTACGCGCGCGGCATCGCCTTCTCCGCGCTCGGCCGTATCGCCGAGGCCGAGGCGGCCCGAGAACAGTTCGCAGCAGCTCGTACCGCGGTGCCCGAGACCCGGTGGAACGCCGTGCCGGCCAAGGAGGTCGATGTCCTCGAGGTCGCCGCCGGGATGCTGGAGGGCGAACTCGAGTACCGCAAGGGCAACTTCGAGGCAGCCTTCGCAGCCCTGGAGCGTGCCGTCGAGGCGGAGGACGCGCTGCCCTACACCGATCCGCCGGCCTGGCTCCAGCCGGTGCGCCATGCCTACGGCGCGCTCTCCATGGAACAGGGCCGGATCGAAGAGGCCGCCGCGATCTACCGCGCGGACCTCTACCTGGACCGCACTCTCGCCCGTCGCCGCACCCACCCCAACAACGTCTGGAGCCTGCACGGACTCCACGAGTGCCTCACCCTCCTGGGGCGGCAAGCGGAGGCCGGACAGGTCGCCCTGGCCCGCGACATCGCCGTCGCCTCGGCCGACGTCCCCGTCGCGGCCTCCTGCTTCTGCAGGCTGAGCGCCTTCGAGGACGGGGCGGCGTCCGGGTGTTGCGGCACGCGGGGTGAACAGGACACCGACGACGCCCAGAACGCCGATGACGCCCAGGATTCCGACACGACCGCGTGCTCCTGTTGCGCGCAGTGACATGAACCCGGCCCGGCCGGGCCACCCCGGGGGCGCTCCACACCGCCCTGTGTGGAGCGCCCCGGGCGTGTCCGGCACCGCACCGAATTCCCTTACGCACCGTTACGGAACTGCCGTAGGCTGATGACGTGCAAGGAAGACCACGGGATCCGGCTCGGGACGAGGCGATCCGCAAAGCGGCCCTGGAGATCGTCACGGAACGTGGCTACCGGGGCATGAGCATGGAAGGCGTCGCGGCCCGCAGCGGCGTGTCCAAGCAGGCCGTCTACCGCCGCTACGCCTCGAAGGGCGAGCTGCTGCTCGACGCCCTGGACTCGGTCGGACGTGAGGTGTTCCCGGTGCCGGACACCGGCAGCCTCAGGAGTGATCTGCTGCCGATGGTGCGGGCGGCGTTCGAACTGCATCGCTACAGCGACAAGGCCTTCAGCCAGGCCGTCGCCGCGGAGGCGGCACAGGGGCCGGACTTCGCGCGGCTGGCTGTCGAGTCCGTCATCAACCCCCGCCGGGATCTCTTCCGCGAGGTCATCACGCGTGCCCGGGAGCGCGGCGAGGTCACCTGTCCCGACGACGACGTCCTCATCGACCTGATCTACGGGCCCATGTGGTACGCGCTGCTCTTCGACTTCGACCGGCTGACCGACGAGTACGCCGAGTCGATCACGGACGCGGTGCTCGCGGCGGCCCGTCCCGCCTGAATCCCCCGGGGTCCGCACGCCGTCCACCGCACGCGGTCCCCGTGGCCGCGCAACCCCACTGCTCCCCACCGCTCAGCGCACTCCCCGCACGCGCAGGAGCGTGAGCGCGCCGAGCACGGCGAAGGCCGCGGCGACGTAGAAGACTCCTCACCGCCGAGGAGATCGAGGCACCGGAGCGGGTCGCGCCCGCGGAATGAGCGGACGGGGCGGGAACCGACCGCCCCGCCGGTGCCGTTCCGGCCGGCGGCGTGCGTCCGGAGTGCGAGACGTGTACGGCGGTGCCGTTCTCGGCCGCTCGGCAGCCGTTCCCGCCCTCATGGTCTCTCTGACGCCCCACCCCGAGGAAATACCCCCCTCCCGTATATGGTTACATACGGGAGGGGGGTATCCGTCAGCGGCGAGCGAAGGAGACGACGTGACCACCATGACGAGACAGCGGGCCGGGATGATCCCGCTGCTGGTCATCGCGACCGCCCAGCTGATGCTGGTGCTCGACGATTCGATCGTGAACATCGCGCTGCCGAGCATCCAGCGGGACTTCGGTGTGACGGCGGAGCACCTGCCCTGGGTGGTCAACGCCTACATCCTCGCGTTCGGAGCGCTGCTCCTGCTCGGTGGCCGGATCGGCGACCTGTGGGGGCGCCGCCGCACCCTGCGGCTCGGTATCGCGGTCTTCGTGATCGCGTCCCTGGCGGGCGGGCTGGGGCAGAACGTCACCATGCTCATCGTCGCCCGTGCCGTGCAGGGCCTCGGAGCGGCGCTCACCGCCCCGAACGCGCTCGCCCTGATCACGACCACCTTCCCCGACCGCAAGCTGCGCGACCTCGCGCTGTCCCTCTACGGGGCGATGTCCGCGCTCGGGATCGTCGTCGGACTGCTCCTCGGCGGTGTCCTGACCGACCTCCTCGACTGGCGGTGGGTGTTCTTCATCAACATCCCGGTCGGCCTGCTCGTTCTCCTCGGCAGCCGCACCCTGCACGCCGCCGCCCGCCACCCCGGCCGGGTCGGCACGGGGGGCGCGGTACTGGGCACCGTCGCAATGGTCGCCCTCGTCTACGCGATCACGAGGTTCGGCGAGGACGGCTTCACCGACCCGGTCGCGCTGATCCTCCTGGCGGCGGCGGTCCTGCTGCTCGTCGCGTTCGTCCTCACCCAGGCCCGCAGTGCCAGTCCTCTGGTGCCGCTGAACCTGTTCAGGGACCGCAACCGCTCCGGCGCCTACCTGACCATGCTGCTGCTGGCCATCGGCCCGATGGGCACCTTCTACGTCATCACCCTCTACCTCCAGCAGGTGCAGCAGTTCAGCCCCCTTCGCACGGGAGCGGCATGGCTGCCGTTCGCCGCCGGACTCGTCCTCGGCGCCGGAGTCGCCCCGAAGCTCCTGCTGAGGATCGCCCCCCGCTCCGTCGCCGCTCTCGGCGCGCTGCTGAGCGCGCTGGCCGCGTTCTGGTTCTCCGCGGTCACCGTCGACACGGGCTACTGGCCGCACCTGGCGCCGGCGATGTTCGTCCTCGCGCTCGGTTTCGGTCTCGGTGTCCTCGCCCTGACCCAGGCAGCGGTCTACCGCGTCGACGCGGACAAGGCCGGGATCGCCTCGGCCCTGCTCAACTCCGCCCAGCAGATCGGTGTCGCCCTCGGCCTCGCCGTACTCGCCGGGGTCGCCGCCACCGTCACCGCGCAGCCGGAGAAGGCCGCGATGGGTACCGGCGAGGCACTGGTCGCCGGGTACGGCACGGCCCTGACTGTCGCCGCAGGGACCCTCCTCGCCGCCGGTCTCCTCGCCCTCACCACCCTCAGCGCCCGCCCGGCCGCGGAACAGGACGGGTCCAAGCCTGTGGAGACGAACACCGGGGCGGGAAACTGACGGGGCCGGGTGGTGCCTCGGGCAGGGCGGCGAGGGTGAGGCCGTTCTCCGCCGGGATCCTGCGGGCGTTCTCGGAGCGGGCGTCCTTCACGGCCTGTCGGCCAGTAGGACCGCGTCAGGACGGTCGCAGCCTCGCTGCCGGCGCAGGCCCGCCGGGGTGAGAGCGTCACGGGGGCGTCGTCCCGCGAGGCGCTCTCCTCTCGTGGAGGGCGGTGTGCCCGTCAGTGAGCGGCGCGGCCCCGCGTGGCCGAGGTGACGAGGTCGCTCTTGGCGAGTCGGTCTCCGTCGGTGACGGCAGATGCCCAGGTGTCGGTGGTGGTGACCGCGGCCCAGTTCGAGTGCAGCAGCGTCATCAGGGTTTCGTGGACCTGCTGTGCGGAGGCGGTCCCGGCCTCGTTGGCGAGGTGGACGGCACCGGTCGCGTCGGAGAGGACCTCGACCGTGAGGCCGAGGGGCTCGGCGGCGGCGGAGGTGGACAGGACGCAGTTGTTCGTCATGTAGCCGACCAGGGTCAGCGTGTCGATCCCGTTCTCCCGGAACCAGTCGGCGAGACCGGTGGAGGTGAAGATGTCGGAGAAGCTCTTGGTCACTCGCTTGGCCGCGGAGCCGAGGCGGCGCTCCACCTCGGGGTGGAGTTCCCAGCCGGGCGAGCCGGGCGCGAAGACCGGGAACCCTTCGGGGGACTGGTGCCGGAGGGCGACCACGGGCATGTCCGCCCGCACGGCGGTGTCGAGGGCACGCAGGATGTTCGCCAGCGACGCGTCGCGGGGCGGGTACTCGATGCCCAGCGGTCCGTCGAAGTACTCCTGCTGCACGTCGATGAGGACAAGGGCGCGGCGTGGGGCGGTCAACGTTCTCTCCTGTTCCTGGGCGGATGCGGCGCGGAGGGCGCCACGGACTCCATCCTCACGGAGCCGCGGACACTACAGTGAGTGGCAGAGAAGCAGATAATCGATGAGATCAGGACAGGCATGCGTATCGCCATTCACGCCTTCGACGGGATCACCGCGTTCCACCTCGCCACGCCCCTGCTCGTGTTCGGCGAGGTGGCCCGGCAGGGTCTGGCGCAGGGCTGGACCACCACGGTGTGGAGCGCGGACGCGCGCCCGGTCCGCACCTCGGAGGGGATCCTGATCAGCGACCTCGCCGGGCCCGCCGCGGCGGAAGCGGCCGACCTGCTCGTCTTCCCTTCCTGGCCGGCCGACCTCCCAGAACCGGACGGCGAGTGCGTCGCCCTGATCCGGGACGCGCACGCTCGCGGAGCGGGGATCACCGGGCTCTGCCTCGGCGCGTTCCCCGTGGCGGGCAGCGGCGTGCTCGACGGACGCACCGCGGCCACCCACTGGGCCCTGGCGGAACGACTGGCCGAACGCTACCCCGCCGTGGACGTGCACGCGGACGCCCTCTACCTGGACCACGGTGACGTGCTCACCTCGGCCGGCACGGCCTCCGGACTCGACGCCTGCCTCCACATCGTCCGCGACCGACTGGGATCCGCGGCGGCCGCCACCGTCGCGCGCCATCTCGTCATCGCGCCCCACCGGGAGGGCGACCAGGCCCAGTACATCGACCGGCCCGTGCCCGACGACGCCGCGGGACCCATCGGCGACACGATCACCTGGGCCCTGGCCAACCTCGACCAGCGCCTGTCCGTCACCGAACTCGCCGCCCACGCGCACATGAGCACCCGCAACTTCTCCCGCCGCTTCTACGAGACGACCGGCATGAGCCCGGCCAAGTGGATCCTCACCCGCAGACTCGACGAGGCCCGCAGACTGCTGGAGACGACCACCTGGAGCGTCACCCGCATCTCGGCGGCATGCGGATTCGCCAGCGCCGTGACCTTCCGGCAGAACTTCACGACGCACTACGCAACCACACCGACGTCCTACCGCCACCGCTTCAGCCACCACACGGGGGCGGCCGGCCCCGCACCGGAACTCTTCGGTCCCCGGGCGGAGGGGGTATCGGCATAGGACACTGCGGTTCGGGCGGCGTCGCACCACGCGTCTGACCGGACCGCCCTTGTTGCCGTACCGGCTCCCGAGGGGGCGATACGGGCAGGGCGGGCATCGTCACGTCAGGGCACAGTCCGTGCCCGGGTTCTGGGACAAGGCCCACTGGCGACCCGGTCGGGCATCCGCACCCGGGCCGTCAGGCGGGATCTCGGTCCTGCCTGCGGGCGTAGGCGCGGGCCGCCCGGACCCGGTCCCCGCAACGGGTGGAACACCACTGACGGCGTGCATGGGTGCGCAGGAGGAACCGGTCGCAGGGGGATGCTTCGCAGCGTGCGATCCGGGACGCGTCGTCGCCGGTGAGCAGGGTGGCGGCGTCTTCGGCGATCTGGGCCATCGCGTGCTCGACGAGTCGCGTCACGGGGTGCGCCGGCGTCCGGCGGAATCCTCCAGCCGGTGCGTGGCGCAGCAACGGCGCGCTGGGGACCTGTGCCAGGGCCCGGTTGACGCCGTCCAGGGCCCGCTGTGGGGGAGCTTCGCCTCCCACCTGTGCCGCGAAGAGGAGGCGCAGGTCGCCCCGAAGCCCCGCGAGCTGGTTCTGGCAGTACGCCAGCAGTGCCGTCCGAGCGGGTACGAGGCCGTGACCGATGAGCCAGTCGGTGGCCTCCTCGGGGGTGCCCAGTTCGTCCGCGCGGTGTTCCCCGGGGAGGAGCACCGTGCTGTTGAGCAGCGCCAGACTGACGTGCTCGTCAGCTCCGGGGGCAGGCGGGAGCGGGATCTTCGACATCGGTCTCATGGTAACAGTCCAGGTATTCCGTGAGGTTCCTGTACCGTGGATTCACGGTAGAGGTCATCATTTACCGTGAGAATGAGAATCGAGGAGCCGTATGACCCCCGCACCGCCTTCGGGCACCGCCCCGTTCGCCCTGTCGGTGCTCGACAACGCGCACACCGCTGTCGGGCAGACCGTCGAAGAAGCCTTCGGAGAGGTCATCGCGCTGGCGCGGCTGGCCGAGCGGCGGGGGTACCACCGGTTCTGGATGTCCGAGCACCACGCGATGCCGGGTGCGGCGACCTCCTCGCCGCAGCTGATGCTGGCGCGGCTGACCGGTGAGACGAACCGCATCCGGCTCGGCGCGGGCGGGATCATGCTGCCCAACCACGCGCCGCTGGTGATCGCCGAGCAGTTCGGCATGCTGGAGGCCCTCGCCCCGGGACGTATCGATCTGGGACTGGGGCGGGCGCCCGGCACCGACCTGCCGACCGCCGCGGCGCTGCGCCGGCACCATGACGCCAACGACGGCTTCCCGCAGCAGGTGCGGGAACTGCTCGGGTTCCTCGGGGACGACTTCCCCGCCGGCCATCCCTACCGGAACGTCCACGCGGTCCCGGGCCCGTGGCAGGCGGACGAGAACCGTGTGCCCCGGCCCGGGACCGCCGCGGAGACCTGGATCCTGGGCTCTTCCCCCTACTCGGCACGCCTCGCGGCCGAGCTCGGCCGCCCCTACGCATTCGCGTTGCAGTTCGGCGACGCCGACGTGGTCTCGGCCCTGCGGCTGTACCGGGAGAACTTCCGTCCCTCACGGGCCCTGGCCGAGCCGTACACGCTCGTCAGCGTCGGCGCGGTCGCGCACGACGATCCCGCCGAGGCCCGGCGCCAGGCGGCCTCGTCGGCCATGGCCATGCTGCGGATGTTCCAGCGCAAGCCCTACAGCCTGCTTTCCCCCGAGGAGGTCGAGACGTACCCGGCCAGTCCCCAGGAGCGGCGGATCATCGATGCCTACACCCACCGCTTCCTCAACGGAACCGGCCCGCAGGTGGCCGCGGCCCTCGACCGCCTGCACGCCCGCACCGGAGCCGACGAGGTGATGCTCGTGGTCGGGGGTCACTCACGCCGGGGCCAGGCACGCACGGTCGAGCTCATCGCCGACCACTACGCGCTGCCCTCACCGTGAGCTCCGGCATGATGCGCCCGGCGCCGTCGACGCACTGGATGCCCCGCAGCCCTTCGACTCCATCGAGACGTACTGCCGCCGCCTGCGCAAGCACAAGATCTTCGGCTCCCTCACTCCAGCCGAGGTCCGACAGCGGTATCAGCACGACCTGGCGGCACAACCATCGAGCCGCCCAAGATCATGGGGAAGCTTCACATGAGCAGGCCACCCAGCATGCGGTGCACGGTGGACACGGGCAGACCTGATCGCCGGGCCAGCTCGCTCAGGGACAGGTCAGGACGTCGTGCGCTGAACGCACCGAGGATGCGCAGAGCGCGGCCGATGACGGGCCCTGTTCCGGCGGCGGGTGAGGAACCGGCTTCCCGCGGCGTCGGGGAAGGTGCGGTGCGCAGGGCGTGGTGAGTCAAGGCGTGGGTTGTTCCTCGCTTCGGCACGACCGGCGCTTCACCGCGCTCACGGGCCGTCGCTGAGTGCCTCGTTGTCCACCGACGCGATTTTGCGGAGGATCTCCACGGCCAGTTGCCGCTCGTCGTCGGAGAGCGCGTCGAGGAGTCGCCTGTTGATGTCCTCGGCCGGACCGATCAGGGATTCGAGCAGTTCGGCTCCCTGGTCCGTGAGGCTCAGCAGGGTCCGTCGGCGGTCCTCCTCGTCGCGGACCTGACTGACGTGGCGCTGGTCGGTCAGCCGGCGGACGATGTGGTTGACCGTCGAGCGGTCCAGTGAGGTGAAGCGCGCCAGGGTGCGTTGGTCGATGCCGGGGTCGCGGCTGAGGGCGTTGAGGACGGCGAACTGCTGGGAGGTGAGAGGCAGAGGTAGGGCTGACCTGCAACGACAGGATCTCTGATGACGCTACGACAGCAGAGTCGGGGAGCACTTCTCAGGTGAATCGCTACGTCGGATCGCACATGCATATCCGAGGGGCAGCCGTGGCAGGCCCCGGGAGAATCCCCTTCGTCCGTTTTGATCATGGAATTCCGTGCAGGTTGAAGGTTGCGTCGGGGCGGGTGTGAGCGCGTCGGGCGCTGGCGATGTTGGTTCACCCGGCCCGGTCGAGGGTCGTGCGGATCAGCGACGAGCACGGCAGCCTTGCTGATCTGGGAGTGTAGAGAACTCCATGATCTTCAAGAGCCGTGCTCGGTCTCACATCCGGGCATCGATGATCAACCGGTCAACCGGGAATGACGGGATTCACCCCGGTGCCCTGCCCTCAGGCAACCGCAGTTGTTAGATTTCCTGCGTGCCGCCATCATCCCTTGCCGTGTCCGGGACCGTTGCCGTGCTCCCGCATGCGCTGCTCCTGCTGGGGAGTGCGGGGGCTCTCGGTTACCTCGGGTGGCGATCCCTGATCCTGCGGATCAGAGGCGTGCGCGTCACCGGCAAGTGTGTGAAACACACCTACCGCGAGCGAGGCATCAGAATCGTGGTGAGGTTCAGCACTCCGTCCGGTGGCACACACACGTGCCTGGGTCCCTCGTCGCCGGTCGCCGGGGCCCGAATCGGTGCGGACGTCGAGATCGTCTACGACCCGCGAAAACCTGACAACGCCGACGTGCCACCGATCAGTGTGGGTACGGGGTTCGCGCTCCTGACCATCGCGTCGCTCGCGGCGGTGGCAGGAGTCTGGCTTTTGGCCTGGATCGTCTTCTTCTGACGCGTCCGAATTTCGAGAAGAAACGCAGCAGTTCGACCAGACTCGGTCCTGCGCCTCTTCCGCGTCCCCGGTTCCTGGCCGGAGCCGCTCCTGCCCAAGGCGTCTTCGGTAGGCCCCCGACCTGGGCACCGGCTCCGACGGATCGGAGTCCTCGTCGGTGTTGACAGGGTGCGCGCAACCAGGCTGACACAAGCCACATAAACCGCGTCGAGGATTCAGGGTCAAGGCCCCCTGCCAGGGACCGCCAGGTTAGCCTCGGGCTTTCACGAGCTGGCTTGTGCGGATCTTGATCAGACAAGCGGAGAGTGCTGCTGAGCTGCGGCGGTGGGGCTTGCCAGGGGTTCTGTCGG
Source organism: Streptomyces sp. NPDC017225 (assembly GCF_044331465.1). Lineage (NCBI taxonomy): Bacteria > Bacillati > Actinomycetota > Actinomycetes > Kitasatosporales > Streptomycetaceae > Streptomyces > Streptomyces sp. NPDC017225. The sequence goes on from NZ_JBIRNE010000033.1 coordinate 12,422, forward strand.
CTGAGTGGAAGCAAGCCCTCTACAGGTGAACGAGCGCATCGTTCCGTAGCCGCCTGCCCGAGCCTATGTCGGCGGTGCCGCGGGGTCGCGTGTAGGCACCCGCAAAATGGCTGGTCACGGGAGCGGTCTCTGCAGGACCCTGTGGGTATGCCTCAACGTCTTATGTTCGTGCAGTTGAAGACTGGATACAACACTGACCGCGGATCCTCGTGGATCGGGTGGGTGGACTTCTCGAAGACCTGGAGTACTGCGTACTTTCGCGGGAGGACACTGCGCCGGGCAGGGGGACTGTTCGATGCGAACTTCTATGACGTGCAGACCGACGAGGAGTTCTGGGTCTCCGGGCCGAAGCGGGACCGCACGGACACCCGCTACGGCCCCTCCAACCCTGCAATCGAGCAGGAAGCCGCCGATACCTATCGCGCCTTCCTAGAGGGCGCACCTCTGCCGGGCCGGGAAAACGGCTGACCTCGCGCCCTTGCGAGCGGGGTTGTCCGGGTCTTGATCAAATAGGCGGAGAGTGCTCCTGACCTGCAACGATGGGACTTGTCTAGGGTCCTGTTGGCTGCACGGAAAGAAGCACTCTCCAGGTGAAGAAGCGTATCGGGTCGTACCCGCGTGTCCGCATCGAGGGCGGTGGCCGGGCGGTGGTCTCGCAGGCCGGGGGCGTGCTGCTGGTCGAGACGGTCCGTAAGGCCGGCGTGGACACCGCGATATCAGCGGCGGTGGCACCGTGGCGGAAGGCTCGGGCGGTGCACGATCCGGGCAAGATCCTGCTGGACGTGGCCCTGGCGGTCGAGCTGGGCGGGGACTGCCTTGCGGATGTCGCCATGCTGCGGGCGGAGCCGGCCGTGTTCGGGCCGGTGGCCTCCGCCCCGACCGTCTCCCGCCTCATCGACACCCTCGCCGCAGCAGGGCCGAAGACCCTCACCGCGATCCGGGCCGCGCGGGCTGAAGCCCGTCAACATGTCTGGCGGTTGGCCGGACGGGCAGCGCCTGATGCGGGCGGGACGGTGACCGTGGACCTTGACGGGGTGCTGGTGATCGCGCACTCGGACAAGGAGGACGCCGCACCCACGTGGAAGCGGACCTACGGTCACCACCCGCTGATGGGGTTCGTCGACCACGGACCGGGCGGCACCGGTGAACCGGTCGCGGCCCTGCTCAGACCGGGCAACGCGGGATCGAACACGGCGGCCGACCACATCACCGCCACCCAACTGGCCCTCTCCCAGCTGCCGAAGAAGTACCGGCGCGGGCGCCGGACCCTGATCCGCACCGACTCCGCGGGCGGCACCCACGACTTCGTCGCCTGGCTCGCCCAGCGAGGACGGTGGCTGTCCTACTCGGTCGGCATGGTGATCACCGAGGCGATCCACCAGCACGTGCTGAAGGTTCCGGTATCGGCCTGGACTCCGGAGACGGACGGCGAGGTCCGCGACGGCGCCTGGGTCGCCGAACTCACCGGCGACGTCCTGACCGGCTGGCCCAAGGGCATGCGGCTGATCGTCAGAAAAGAACGACCGCACCCCGGAGCCCAGTTGCGGCTTACCGATGCGGACGGCATGCGGCTGACGTGCTTCGCCACCAACACCTCGGGCCGGCCGATCGCCGAACTCGAGCTCCGTCACCGGCTGCGAGCCCGGGCCGAGGACCGCATCCGAAACGCCCGCGCCACCGGCCTGCGCAACCTTCCCCTGCACCGCACCGCCCAGAACCGGATCTGGTTGGGGATCGTGCAGATCGCCCTCGACCTGCTGGCCTGGATGCCGATGCTCGCCCTGACCGGCAAGGCCCGCCTCTGGGAACCCCGCCGACTACGGCTCCGCCTGTTCACCGCAGCCGGACAGCTCGTCACCACCGGCCGCCGGCGGATCCTCCGCCTGGCCCAGCACTGGCCCTGGACCGGCCACATCACCGCCGCACTCGACCGGCTCGCACTCCTGCCGAACCCCGGCTGACCAGCAACTTTCCCGCCCCTACGACAGCAATCCGACACCGGAGCAGTGGAGCCCGGCGCCTCCCCGAGACGACACTCGGGCCCTCGACCTGCCCACTCTCAGCCCACGGCACGAAACGGTCCACCGACTCCGTCGGCAAACCTCACGAAACTTCGAGGCTGGCGACTCCACCCACAAGACTCCGCTGGACAAGTTCGGACAAGCCTGTGTTCGCTGCCCGATGCTCTGGCCCGATCCCGCACAACGTGACCGGCTCGTCGAGATCCACGACAACCTCCTCGCCCGCATCGCCGAGGCCGAACGCGAAGGATGCTCGGCGAGACGGAAGGGCTGCAGGTGAGCCTTGCCGGAACAGAGGAGAAGCTCACCCAACTCGACACGGCCATCCCGCGTTGTCGTCGACCTCGGCGTTCCAGCGGTCACCGCTCGAAGCGTTCCCCGCCAGCACCGGCCGGAGGGAAGAACGTAAACCCTGGGCTCACTGATTACGTCCGAACGGTGGGTTTGCCGACAAGATCCCCGCTGCGGCGAGAGGGATGACAGCGACATATGCAATTCTCGTGCCGAGGTCTTTCCCGAAATCCCCAATGGAAATAACGAGCGGCGTCAGATGTGGTCAATCGGATCGGAGGGCCGTCCTCGTGCGCGACGTACGCGGACGGGCCGACAACGCAGCGGGTGGCCGCAGTCGGCGGCGGAGCCGCTGGGGACTGCGGGAAGCGCTTACCGATTCATCGAGGGGAGCCGCGATGCTTGCTTGCCTCGGTTCTCCAGCTTGAACTCGGTTTCTGAGCTGGTTCTCATTTGCCAGTGGCAGTGGCCGGCCTCCGATAGTCATTCAATCACCATCCGTTCTGACGGCTGGTGGGATCCGTCACCGGGCTGTTCTGCCCGTAATCGGGGTGAGGTCACCCCCCAGACGCGACAAGGGGAATCATGACGTCTTACGACGATGCAGACCCGGTGATCTTCCCAGCCGGCGCCGCGACGCAGACCAGCGCCGCAGAGGCCGCGACAGGCGAGTGGGATGCCGTGATCGTCGGCGGCGGCATGGCAGGTTCCATCGTCGCCGAGCAACTGAGCCAGGCAGGCCAGAGGGTGCTGATTGTCGAAGCCGGCCCCGGCAAGGACCTGGACCTCGCCGAGTACGAGTCGTACCTGTCGCGGTTCTACGGCGCAGTCGTCAAGGACAACCAGTCACCGTATCCGTTCAACCCGAATGCCCGGATGCCCAGAAGTACCGACACCATGCCGGTGCATCCGGACACGCCCCGGGACGACTTCTACCTCGTACAAGAGGACAAGTACTGCACGGACACCACCTTCACCCGAGTCCTCGGGGGTACCTCCATGCACTGGGAGGGGAAAGCGCTGCGCATGCTTCCCGAGGACTTCAACCTGCAAACCAAGTACGGGCAGGGCCTGAACTGGCCGCTCAGCTATGACGACCTGGAACCCTACTATCGGCAGGCCGAGGCCGAACTGGGCGTAGCCGCCGAAGTCGAGGACCAGGCATACCTGGGAATGCATTTCCCCAAGGGATACGTGTTCCCGATGCACCGCATGCCGCCGTCCTATCTCGACCAGACCGTCGCCCAAGGCGTCGACGGCATGCGGGTCAACCTGGCGGACGACGACTACACCCTCCAGGTGCGGAGCTTCCCGCAGGCCCGTAACGGCGTGCCGAACGCCGCGTACGACGGCGGCAAGGGCTTCGTCCCGGTCGGTGCGGTGAGCACGAACCAGGTGGAAGAGGGCGAACGCTGTCAGGGCAACACCAACTGCGTGCCGATCTGCCCCGTGCAGGCCAAATACCACGCGGGAAAGACGCTGGCCAAGGCGCTCCGCAAGGGCAACGTCAAGATCGTGACGCAGGCCGTCGCGTCCAAGATCGAGATCAACGAGCAGGACCAACGGGTGACCGGGATCACCATCAAGAACTACCAGTCGCTCGACTCCAACAGTTACGAGACGTACACGGTGAAGGGCACCGTCTACGTTCTCTGCGCTCACGCCATCGAGAACGCCCGGCTCATGCTGGCCTCCGACATGCAGCGTATGAGCCGGAGCAAGCTGATCGGCCGCAACCTGATGGACCACGCGTACCTGCTGGCCTGGGGCCTGCTGCCCAAGCCGGCCGGCACGATGCGAGGCACATCCTGCACGAGCGGAATCACCGACCTGCGCGGCGGGCGATTCCGCGGAATCCAGGCCGGATTCGGGGTGGACATCCACAACGACGGCTGGGGGTGGGCCACCGGCTCGCCCTACACGGACCTGGTCGAACTCGTCGACAAACGCGGCATGCACGGGCCGGAATTGCGCAGCACCCTCGGGAACCAGATCTCCCGACAGCTTCTGCTGGCCTTCATGATCGACCTGCTGCCCGACAAGAACAACACGGTCACTGTGGACGACCGATACAAGGATGCCCTCGGCAACTTGAAACCGGTCGTGTCGCTCAAGATCCCGCCCTACACCATGCGGGGGGCCGCATTCGCCCGCAAGCTCGCCACCGACATCTTCGAGAAGCTCGGCGCTGAGGATCGAACGACCTACGACAAGGACCGCTACAGCGCCGTCGAGCACGACGGCCAGTGGTACAACATCGTGGGCGGCAACCACCTTGCGGGCACCCACATCATGGGGACCGACCCGGCGAACTCCGTGGTCGACCACACCCAGCAGTCGTGGGACCACGACAACCTCTACCTTGTCGGGCCCGGCAGCCTGCCCTCGATCGGGACTTCCAACATCAGCCTGACCATGGCGGCACTCGCCTTCCGCAGTTCGACCCACATTGTCAAGCGCCTGCGTGCGGCGAAGGCGCCGGCCACCGTCCGCAGCTAGACGGCCAACAGCTCGGCGGGTCGAACGCCACGCCGGCCATCGCCACCGTCACCGCCCACGATTGGGGGAACATGTCCGTTTCAGAATCGGAGCCGTCCCGGGGCTCCAAGATCCAGACCGTCGAGGAGCTACACGAGTACCTCTACAAGGGGCTCCAGCTGGAGCATGCAACGCTCCCGCCCTACCTGACGGCCCTGTACTCGCTCCAGCCGGGGAAGAACTCGGATGCCTGGCACGTCATCAGGGTCGTGGCCGTCGAGGAGATGCTGCACCTCACCCTGGTCGCGAACGTCATGAACGCCGTGGGCGGGACGCCGGACCTCACCAAGCCCGGCTTCGTGCCGAACTATCCAACGCGCCTGCCGTGTGGTCCCGATGACTTCGAAGTGCACCTCCGACCGTTCTCGCACGAGGCTCTCAACACGTTCCTGAAGATCGAGAAGCCCGCGCAGGCAGCTACCGAGGAAGACAGGTTCGTACCGATGGACTGGGCGGCCCTTGGCCTGACGTCCAACGGCACGGCGCCGCCACCGGAAAAACTGGCGGAACTCGAGGAGTCCGGTACCGTCCTCGGCCTCGTTCCCGGAGACCCCACTCTGCGTTTCCTGAGCATCGGTGAGTTCTACGAGGAGATCATCCGGGGAATCAACCACCTGGAGGACCAGGCCCGTAAGGCAGGGACGACAATTTTCACCGGCGACCCCGCTCGCCAGGTGACCCCCGAGTACTTCTACTCGGGTGGCGGCGACGTGATCAAGGTGACGGGGCGCGACACCGCAGTCGCGGCGCTCACCCTCGTCGCGGAGCAGGGCGAAGGACTGTACGGCGGCATTTTCGACAGCCAGGACGAAATCGCCCACTACTACAGGTTCCAGCAACTGGAGAAGGGGCGGTACTACCAGAAGGGCGACGATCCAGGTGAGCCTTCCGGCCCGGATCTGAACGTCGACTGGAGTGCCGTCTATCCGGTGAAGCCGGACATCAAGCTGGCGGACCTCGCGGGAGACCCGGAAATCCTGGCGGCGGCCAAGGAATTCAACCAGTCCTACGCCACCTTCCTGACCAGTGTCAATCTCGCCTACAACGGTCAGCCCGACCTGCTCCTCAAGGCGGTTTGGGAGATGTTCCGCATTCGCGACACCATGAACCGGCTCATCCGCAACCCGCTCACAGGGCATCCAGGGGCGAATGCCGGCCCGACATTCGAGCTCTAGACCGTCGAAGGAGGCGGCATCATGACGCAAGGAACGACCACAGAAGAGAAGCTACGCGAATTCGTGAAGTTCTCTGCCAATGTGACCGGGTTCAGCGAGTTCGACCTGTGGGGAACCGGTCAGGCGAAGGTTTACTACGAAACGGTCGTGAATCAGCAAGGGCCGGATGCGATCCAGAAGGTGATCTCTGCCGATCCCTCTGCCGTCCCCGCCGATCCAGTCGTGAAAAGCATCATCAAGCTCTGGTACGTCGGCGTCTGGTACGGCCCGGAACTGGCGGGACGCATGGACGTGGCGGCCTGGACGGCGCCCGGACGGAGCGGAGCGAAGCCCGCCGTCCCGGATGACAGCCAGCCTGAGGGTAGCCAGGCCGGAGAAGAGCGCGCGCACGGCGGAAACGGACGGACACCCCCGTTCGTCGTCTCCTCCGACGCTTACACCGAGGGTCTGCTGTGGCGGGCGATCGGTGCCCACCCATCCGGCGCGAAGGCGCCGGGCTACGGATCGTGGGCCAATCCGCCCGCATTGGAGAATTACCAGAAGGAGGAAGTGTAGTGACCAGCACTGTCCCGAACCTGGGGCCGCGACAAGGTATCACTCGGCGTGACGCCGACACTGTGGTGGAACGACGACTTTCCACTGATCGACATCGGAATCCCGTTCGAGTAATGCGTGAGCGAGATGGCGCTTGCCGGCGTCGAAGTGTCCAGCTCTGCCCTGCGCCGCCATCAGGTGCCTGAGCCAGGGCCGACAGACCTTGCTCACACTCGCCCACCTCCGCAACGGCAACCGGCACGCCCGGCTCGCAGCCGGGCTTGGCGTCAATCAGTCTCACGCCAAGATCCAGACCCTGACCCGATGCCAGGTTCCGCTTCGAGCCAGGAGATGAACTGCAAGGGGGGCTCACACCGGACCTTCGCCGGTCGACCGGGGCCGGCCGGGCAGCAAGCACCACCTGATCGTCGACCGGCACGGCACCCCGTTGCCCGTGTCACTGACTGACCGGCGGGAACCGCCACGACGTCACGCAGCTGATGCCCCTGCCGGAGGCGATTCCCCGCATCCGCGGTGTCCGTGGGCGGCCGCGTCACAGGCCGGGGCGTCTGTTCGCCGACCGTGGCTACGACTACGACAAGTACCGCCGTCTTCTCCGGGCTCGCGGCATCACACCCAAGCGCGCTCGCAAGGGCACCCCGCACGGATCCGGCCTGGGAAAGACCCGCTGGGTCGTGGAGCGCACATTCGCCTGGCTCCACCAGTTCAAACGCCTGCGGATCCGCTACGAGACACGCGCAGACCTCCACCCGGACCTCCTCCAACTCGCCTGCAGCATCATCTGCTCGAGACGACTCCGCACCTCATTCTGAAACCATCAGTAAGCCGCTCATCGCGCGCCGCGGCATGCCCCACGAACGGGACTCGGCGTTCACCGCTGGTCGTGGAGATCCGCTGGGAACGACGCGACGACATCCACGAAGCCTTCCTCGGCCTCGCCACCTGCCTCATCACCCATCGCCACGTCCAACGCCTTTGTGAGGAGTCCTAAAGAGACGGAGGGGCGTAACCATTGGCGGATGTGAGGGTGCTGGCGGGCGGCGAGGCTGCTGGCATGTCCCTACACCACACGCCCGCCCCCGAGGGCGGCGCGCAAGAGGAAACTGTCCGGCTCCCCCGCAGAATCTGGTTCCCCGGGCGCTTCATCGGTGGGACGGCTTGCGTCCTTGCTCCCGTCGTCTGGTGCGTCGGGCTGCTCCTGCGCTACCTAGCCGTGCGCACGGCGGGTTTCACGCCGGAGCAGTTGGCGTGGTACGACAGCCGGCCGTTCCCGGCCTACGGCCAGCTCGCTGCCTTCCAGGCCCGCCCCGGCCTGACCGTCGCGGGCTACGGATGCTTCGCCGCAGGCGCCGTCCTGCTGTGTATCGCCTTCGTCACCCTCGCCGGGATCGTCGCCGTGCGCGCCCCGAGACTCGCCTGCACCGGCGGCACGCTCGTCGTGATCGGCCTGTTCTGCCGCCTGTACTGGGCCGGGGTGGACCACACCGCCTTCCAGCTGATCGAACAGCTGGGGCTGGAGCGGGCCACCCAGTTGGTGATGGCCGACTACACGGACATGTCCTACGGGCCCCTGCGGGTGCCCATCACGGCCGCTTTCGCCCTGTACGCCGGCACGGCGGTGCTCGCCATCGGGGCTTTTTGGTCGGGAACCTTCGGTACGGGGCGGCTGGTGCTGTTCCTCCTCGCGGGATCGCTGTGGACCGGCGCGCTCAAGGAGAGCGGGCTTCTCGACGTCGTCCTGTCCGTTGGTCTGTGCGCGGTGTTCGTCCCCCTCGGCATCCGAGTGCTCCGGGACACCGTGCCTGAGCTGCGCAGCCAGGGGGTGCTCGCGGCCGGTGCCAGGCCGTTGAGGATCCTGAGCTGGTGACACAACCATCATGCACGACAGGGGCGTTGGCGAGACCGAGTAGTCCGGTCCGTCGTCGGCTGCGAGCCTGGCTGCTTCCCGTCGTCGCGTTCGGCAGCGCGTTCTTTCCGGCCGCGCTGCCCGGTCCGTACGGACCCGCATGGCCGGTGCTCGCCTCGGTGCCCGGCCCGGTCGTGGCCGCGGTGGCGGGGCTGCTGGCGGCGGTGGCGGCCCGGACCGCGCCGGAGCGGCCGGGGCTGCTGTTTCTGCTCGCAGGCGTCGACTCTGTGGTCAGGCCGCCGGGACTACTGGTATCGGTGGCCTCCTATGTGGCCGCGACCTCGTACCGGCGGCCTCGTCACCTGGTGCTCCTCACGGTGGCCGCGAGCCTGCTGGTGGCGGTGCCCCGGCCGGGAGTCGAGGCGGTGTCGGCGCTTGGCGGTGTGGCGCTGTTCGTCTGGCTGCCCGTCGTGGGCGGGTTGTGGCAGGGTGCCCGGGCGCAGGTGGTGGCCGGGCTGCGCGAGCGGGCTGAACGGCTGGAGCGGGAGCAGGCCGTACGGACCGAGCGGGCCCGAGCGCAGGAACGTGCCCGCATCGCCCGCGACATGCACGACGTCGTGGCCCACCGCGTCTCCCTGATGGTGCTGCGCGCCGGAGCCCTGGAGATCAGCACCACCGACGAGAGGGCCGCGCAGGAGGCGGAGCTCATTCGCACCACGGGAAGGGAGGCGCTCGCTCAACTCCGCTCCGTCCTGGGTGTCTTGACGGAAGTGGAGGCAGCCGAGCCGTTCCTGCCGCAGCCGACGCTCGCCGACCTCGAACGGCTGCTGGAGCAGTCCAGGTCGGCGGGTATCCCCGTCGAGCGGCAGGACGAGGGCACTGTGCGCGACGTCCCCGCAATGGTCGAGCACACCGCCTACCGGGTCGTTCAGGAAGCGCTCACCAATGTCCACAAGCACGCCGTCCGGCCCACGGTCCGGGTGGCGGTACGGCACCTGCCGTCGGCGTTGGAGGTCACCGTCACGAATACCACAGTGCACGTTCCCGCTCCTCCGCTGCCCGGCAGCGGCCTGGGGCTCGTGGGGCTGCGGGAGCGCGTCGAACTCCTCGGCGGGCAGTTCGCGGCTGCCCCCGAACCCGCTGGAGGATTCGCTGTCACTGCGAGACTGCCGACATGACCCGGACCTCCCGCCCCATCCGCACTCTGGTAGTCGACGACGAAGCCCTCGTCCGGACCGGCCTGCGCATGATCCTCGAAGCCGCCGGGAACATCGAGGTGGTCGCCGAGGCCGATTCCGGAACCGCTGCCGTCGACGCGGTCGCGCGCCACCGACCGCACGTCGTCCTGATGGATGTACGTATGCCCGGCATCGACGGCGTGGGCGCGCTCACGGAGATCAACCGGCTGCCCGACCCGCCGGCCGTGATCATGCTGACGACCTTCGACCGCGACGAGTACGTCCACGGTGCCCTCCGCGCCAGGGCCGCTGGGTTCCTGTTGAAGGACACCGCACCGCGCGACCTCATCGCCGCCGTCCGCGCGGTCGCCGAGGGCAGCGCGATGCTCGCACCGACAGTCACGAGGCGTCTGATCGATGCCTACGCCGGACAGCACTCCGCCGACTTCGTCGCAGCCAGGCAGCGTCTGTCGGTCCTGACCGACCGCGAGCGAAGGGTCGTCGGCGCGGTTGCCCGCGGGCTGGCCAACGCGGAGGTCGCCCGTGAGCTAGGGATGGCGGAGACCACCGTCAAGGTCCACGTGAGCCGGTCGCTCACCAAACTCGGCCTGTCCAACCGGGTGCAGATCGCCCTCCTCGTCCGCGACGCGGGCAGCCCGGGGGGCTGAGTTGCGGGGTTCGCCCGCGTCGTCACCTTGGCCTGGTCGCTGTTTCGGCCGTGGATCCGCCACCCTCCGCCGTCGGGGATCCGGCCCACCTTCTTCACCGGTGGACCATGTGCGACGGGCCAGCGGGCAATGATCTTGCCGCGTCTGCGGTTGGTGCCGCCGCTGGGGTCGACGAACCGTCGCCGGCCCAGCCCGAGTCGGCTCAGGTGCCGGCCGACCGTGTGTCGGTCGATGACGATGCCCAGGTCGGCGAGTTCGTACGTGATCCGTCGGGCGGACCACTGGTGCTCACGCCGCCATGCCTCGACCTGTTGGGCCACCTCGGGCGGCGTCGCGGTCGGGCTGCTGTGCGGCGTCGAGGAGCGGTCCTGAAGCCCGGCCTCGCCATATCGCCGCCATCGGTTGACCCACTTGGACGCGCACGCACGCGAGTTTCCCGTCTCGGCTGCTACGTGAGCGATCGGTCGGGTCCGACACCGAGCGATCAGGCGGCGCCGCCTCTCGGGGCTCAGCGGGGCGTTGCGATGCACCATGAGCACATCCATTCTCGTCGGTGCCAGCGTTACGCCGTGGTCGGACGGTCGCGCTGCATCTCGCACAGCTCCCAGATGGTGTTGCGGGTGGTGTCGTCCAGGACGGCATCGGGCCACGGGGTCCGCTTGGCCTTGCTGTTGAAGTAGGCGCCGTTCGTTGTGCGCTCCTCGGGGCTGGAGGCGAGGTACACGCTGGAGCGCGTGGCCCTCAGCAGCGCCCGGCGGCCGTAGACGACGGGCATCGCCAGCCGCAGCAACGGGACGATCGGGCGAGCCAATGGCGGATAGGTGCCGACGGTGAGGTTCTTGTTCATCGAGGTGTAGGCGTGTCCGGGGTAGGCGACGTTCAGCGTCACCGGTGTGGCCGCAAGTTCCTGGGCGAAGCGGTAGCTCATCGCCATCTGCGCCAGCTTGGTCTGGTTGTAGAACGACAGCCCGACATAGGACTTCTCGCCCTGCAGGTTGTTGAGGTCGATCTGCCCCCGGGGGATGCCGCCGGTGATGTTGATGACCCGGGCCTGCCCGGACGCGGTCAGGGCCGGCAACAGCCAGTGGGTGAGGCAGAACGGCGCGACCACGTTGACCGCGAACGCGGTCTCGACGCCGTCCTCGGTCACCTCGCGGTGGGATCGGGTCGCTCCGGCGTTGTTGATCAGCACGTCCACCACGCCGCCGGCCCGGCCGCTGGCCTCCTGGGCGAGGCGACGGACGTCGCGCAGCCGGGACATGTCGGCCGTGATCGCCGTGACGTCGTCGTTCCCGCTGGTGTGACGAAGTTCCGCCACGGCCGCGTCGGCGCGGCGCTTATCCCGTCCGACGAGGATCACGCTCGCGCCGAGCGCGGTCAACTGCCGTGCGGTCTCCTTGCCGATGCCACCCGTGCTGCCGGTCACCAGGACGGTCTTGCCTTCCACTGACACCACCCCGTTCGCACCTGTCACTTGGTGACATGATAGTCATCGAATGATGCAAAGTAGACTGGGTGCATGCAAGAGGGACTGCGCGAACGCACCCGCCGAGCAGTGCGGGCGGAGCTCGCCAAGGTGGCCATCGACCTGTTCGCCCGCCAGGGCTTCGGCGAGACGACCGTCGAGGACATCGCCCGAGCGGCCGGCATGACCAAGCGCAGCTTCTTCCGTTACTTCCCGACCAAGGAAGACGTTGTCTTCGACGGCATCGACTTCACTGGAGAGAGTGTCGTCGCCGACATCGCAATGCGACCAGCGGGCGAAGGGCCGTGGGAGTGCCTGCACCAGGTCCTGCGGGCTTGGCAGGAAGAGATTCACGCCAGTGAGCAGGCGCTCGCAACCATCCGCCTGGTCGAGGCAACGCCCGCACTGGCCGGGCGACTCCACCAACGCAGAACCGAATGGCGCAGGCGAGTCAGCGACGCGCTCCAAGAACGGCCAGGGACCGACCTCGACCCGTACACCGCGGATCTGCTCACCAACGCCGCCACGGCTGTGCTCGACGCTGTATCCAGCCAGTGGGCCCGATCGGACGGGAACGCGGACCGTCCAGCCCTGCTGGACCAGGGGTTCAATCAGGTCCACGTTGATCCCAGCCAGCGGCAGGTGTGACCCGCCTCCCCGTCACCGACGTCCTGCCCCCCGCAGCGCGGGGGAGGGTGTCCGCGAAGCGCCGACTGACGATCCCGACGCGCTGTCTGATCCATTCGTCGTTGGTATCGACCATGCGCGCGCTCTCGTCGTTGCTCACCACCCGCGGGGGCTGGTAGTGGCCTACGCCCACGATTCGGGCTCCCGGCCGCGGCGACGACGCAGTCATTTCAGCTCTGCCTTTCTGTTTCGAGCATGGGACCTGCGGTGTCCCCGGGATGGGTCAAGGCGAGGCGCCAACTGGCCTCACCCACCCCGCGGACGGGTTCCGGGGAAGGTTGGCCGGGTCTACGTCAGTAGTCGAACTTCTCGAACTGCACATACTCCCCTGCCGTCCATTCCAGGACCGACCTCCTCAGGCCGGGACCTGTGCACACATAGAATCGCCGCCGAGCCGCTGTGACCTTGGTCAGAACGTCGTTCTTCTGGATCCGTCGGGTACGTACTACTGTGCCGAGCCGGCGGATCCTGTCGATTTCAGCTTTTTGTTTTCCGTCGACCGATCGGGTCACGAACAGCTCCGTTACCGCTCCCAGGCCGTCGACTTCTTCCAGGACGTCGACTGCCAGCGGCAGGTCATCCGTTTTCGGGCTCCAGAGGATTCTCATCCTCCGGCCGGATTCCAGCACGGGCTGCGCCTGCGCCATGAGCCGGGCGCCCGGGTGCACAAGGACCACCGCGCGGCATCGGGCATCCGTGGTCTGGCCGACGCTTGTACTCAGACACCGTGCCCTTCGTGCAGGTGGTAGGCGGCTTCTCTGGCCCGGCCCCGTCCGCGGATGCTGACGGCTGGGGTCTGGATCGTGACCGCGGGGGAGTGCGTCGACGAGGGGGCAAAGCCATGATCAGCGCGACGCCGACGGCACCGCCAACATCATCAGCAAATGGCTGTCCCGCAAGTTCTGGCTCGCGCACCGCACCGCGGCGCCGGGTACGCGCCCGGGCGCCCTTGGCCTTCCCCGGCGCCCGGCGTGCGTTCCAGGTGTTGACCGCCGCCTCGCCCCCCAGCTCTTCGAGGGCGCTGCCGATCGCGTCGTCCGCGTGATCGGCCGTCCCACAGAGGATCGGGGATTGTCTGCGGGGAGACGTCAGACAGGTCCGGCCGCCGACGAGCCGTCAGCCTGGGCCCCCATCAGGTGAATTGGAGCTCCTATGCCTCGGCGGGCCCGTTGTCTCCTCACGCCTGCACCAGGCCCGTCTGGTACGCGATGACGACGAGCTGTGCCCGGTCGCGGGCGTTGAGTTTCGTCATCGCGCGGTGGATGTGCGTCCGTACCGTCAGCGGGCTGACCACCAGCAGCTCGGCGATCTCCGCGTTGGACTTGCCCTCGGCCGCCAGCGCCATCACTTCCCGTTCCCGCCCGGTGAGGTCGGCGAGCCGTTCCGGGGGCGCCAGGTGGGTGCCGGGGGCCGGGGAGGTGAGGAAGCGGGTGATCAGGGTGCGGGTGGCGCCGGGGGAGAGCAGTGCCTCCCCGGAGGCCACCGTGCGGATGCCGGCCAGCAGGGCGTCCGCGGTGACGTCCTTGCCGAGGAAGCCGCTGGCCCCGGCCCGCAGCGCCTGGGCGACGTAGTCCTCGGTCTCGAAGGTGGTCAGGATCAGCACCCGGGTGGTCGCCAGCTCCGGATCGGCGCAGATCGCCGCGGTGCCGGACAGGCCGTCCGTCCCGGGCATGCGGATGTCCATGAGCACCACGTCCGGGTGGTGGGTACGGGCCAGCTCCAGCGCCTCCGCCCCGTCGGACGCCTCCCCGACGACCTCCATGTCCGGGCAGGAGTCGATCAGGATGCGGAACGTGGCCCGCAGCAGGGCCTGGTCGTCCGCGAGCAGCAACTTCACGGTCATGGAGACTCTCCTTCGACGGCGGCGGACGGTTGCAGCGGCAGCGCGGTGGTGACCTCGAAGCCGCCCTCGGGGCGAGGGCCCGCGCACAGGTCGCCGCCGATGGTCTGGGCGCGCTCCCGCATGCCCCGCAACCCGAAACCGCCGGACGTCCCGTTGACGGCGGTGGCGGTGGCCGGACCGTCGTTGCTGACGGTGATGAGCAGCCGGGAGTCGGCGTAGGTGAAGCCGACGTGGGCGGCGCGTTCGGGGGCGTGCTTGGCGACGTTGGTGAGGGCTTCCTGCACGATCCGGTACGCGGTCAGGTCCACGCCCGGCGTCAGCGGGCGGCGCACGCCCTCCTGGTGGACGACGACTTCCAGGCCCGCCGAGCGGTAGGAGTCGATCAGCTCGGGAAGGCGGGCGAGCCCCGGCGCCGGTTCCAGGCCCTCGCCCTTGGGCCGGTCGTCCTGGCGCAGCAGGCCCAGGGTGGCCTTCAGCTCGCGCAGCGCCGAGGAAGTGGTGCCGGTGAGGTCCTCGAGGATCTTCCGGCTCTGCTCGGGGTTGCTGCGCGAGAGGTGGGCGGCGGTGCCGGCCTGGGCGTTGGCGAGGGCCAGGTGGTGGGCTACGACGTCGTGCAGCTCGCGGGCGATGCGCATGCGCTCCTCGGTGACCCGCAGCCGGGCCTCCTCCTCCCGGGTGTGTTCGGCGTGCTCGGCGCGGGCCTTGACCGCTTCCAGGTAGTCGCCGCGCAGCCGGGCCAGGCTGCCGCCGACGAGCGGCAGGGCCATCCAGAACACCGGGCCGATCACGGTCAGGACCGGGGAGAGGTCGCGCATGCCGTCGGAGAACAGGTTCACGGTCAGCAGGGCCACCGTGACGGCGAGCGCGTACAGGCGAACGGTCCGGCGGTCGCACAGGACGGCCAGCCAGTACATCGCGGAGAGCAGCGGGGCCAGCAGCATCGGGGTGAGCAGGTAGCCGCGCGCGATCGCGGCGATGGTGACCCCGGCGACCACGACCACGACGGTGCGGGTGTGGGTGCGGTACTTCAGCAGGACGAAGCAGGACAGGCCGAGCATGATCTCCAGCGACTTCCCCGTGTCCGGGCGGTTGACGCCGGGGAGGCTGAGGTGGGTGCCGAAGAAGGCGCAGCCGATGAGGGCCAGCACCATCGTCACGTCCAGGAAGCGGGGAAAGCGCGAGAAGCGCGACGCGTACTGCTCCAAGCGCTCGGTGTAGCGCTCCAGGCTGCTGCTCATGGTCGGCTCTCTCGGTGGGGGGGCTGGCGTCCATGGTGGACGATGCGAAGCCGCCCGGGTCGCCCCCGGGCGGCTCCTGCGCACCCGGTCAGGCGCGGGCGAGGTCCTTCTCGGCCGGTTCCGCCTCGGGCTCGGTCGGGCGGGTCAGGGCCTGGCCCTCCACGTCGACCCGGGGCAGGATACGGTCCAGCCACTTCGGCAGCCACCAGGCCCGCTCGCCGAGCAGGGCGAGGACGGCGGGGACGATCGCCATCCGGACCACGAAGGCGTCGAGCAGGACGGCCGACGCGAGGCCGAAGCCGATCATCTTGATCATGGCGTCGCTGTCCCCGATGAACCCGGAGAACACCGCGATCATGATCAGCGCGGCGGCCACGACGACCCGGGCGCTGTGCTGGAATCCGGAGGTCACGGCCTGGGCGGGCCGCTCGCCGTGGACGTACGCCTCGCGCATCCGCGAGACCAGGAAAACCTCGTAGTCCATGGCGAGGCCGAAGACGATGCCCACCAGGAAGATCGGCATCAGGCTCATGATGGGGCCGGTGGTCTCCACGCCCAGAAGGTCGGCGCCGTGGCCCTGTTGGAAGACCACGACCACCGCGCCGAGCGAGGCGAGCACCGAGAGCAGGAAGCCGACGGCCGCCTTCAGCGGGACGAGGATCGAGCGGAAGACCACCAGCAGCAGGATCACGGCGAGCCCGACCACCACGAGCAGGTACGGAACCAGCGCGGACTGCACCTTCTCGGAGAGGTCGATGTTCATCGCGGTAGTGCCGGTGACCTCGAAGGTCGCCCCGGCCTCGGACTCGATGACGGACCGGTCGCCGCGGATGGTGTTGACCAGGTCCTTGGTCTCCTGGTCGGTCGGCGCGGTGGTGGGGACGACGGAGAAGACGGCCGTGTCACCGGATTCGTTGAACTGGGCCGGGGACACCGACACCACGCCCTCGGTGCCACCGATGCGCTCGGAGACGGTCCCGGCCGCGGCCTTCGGGTCGCCGGCGTCCTTGGCGTCCACGACCACGGTCAACGGGCCGTTGAAGCCGGGGCCGAAGCCCTCGGCGAGCGCGTCGTAGGCCCGCCGCTGGGTGGTCTCCGTGGACATGGCCTCGTCGCCGGGCATACCGAGCTGGAGGTCGGTCATCGGCAGCGCCAGGGCGCCGAGGCCCGCGACGGCGGCGAGCAGCACGGGCAGCGGGCGGCGCAGCACGAAGCTCGCCCAGCGGGTGCCGCCGTTGACCTTGCGCGTCCCCTGCGGCGTACCGCCCGCTCGGCGGGCCTTGCGGTCCTTGCGGGTCAGTACGGCGTTGGGCCAGAAGCCGAGGAAGGCCGGGACCAGGGTCAGCGCGATGAGGACGCCGACGACGACCGCGCCCGCCGCGCCCAGGCCCATCTCGGTCAGCATCGGGATGCCGACGACGGAGAGACCGGCGAGCGCGATGACGACGGTGAGCCCGGCGAAGACCACGGCGGAGCCCGCGGTGCCGGTGGCGAAGGCGACGGCCTCCTGGGGCGTCCGCCCCTTGGCGCGCTCCTCGCGGTAGCGGAAGACGATGAACAGGGCGTAGTCGATGCCGACGGCCAGGCCCAGCATGATCGCCACGGTGCTGGTGGTGTCGGTCAGGCCCAGCGGACCGGCCAGGGCCGTGAGGGCGAACAGGCTGATTCCGACGCCGATGAGCGCGGTGAGCAGCGGGAGTCCGGCTGCGGCCAGCGAGCCGAAGGTGATCAGCAGGACGACTGCGGCGACGGAGATGCCGATCGCCTCGGCGGTGCCGCTGGGTCCGCCCATCTCCTGCATGGCGTCGCCGCCTGCCTCGACGGTGAGCCCGGAGTCACGGGCGTGCTCGAGCGACTCGTCCAGGTGACTGCGGCTGGCGTCGGTGAGTCCGGCGGCGTCGACCTTGTAGGTCACGGTCGTGTACGCGGTGGAGCCGTCCTCGCTGACCGCGCCGGACTCGTACGGGTCGACGGTGCTCGCGACCTGCGTGCCGTCCCCGAGTTCGGCTATCGCGGCCTCGACGGCCTTCTTGTTCTCAGTGGCGGTGACTTTCTCGCCGTTCGGCGAGACGAAGACGACGCGGGCGGTGGCGCCGTCGGCTGCGGCGCCGGGGAACCGCTGCTCCATCAGGTCAAAGGCTTCCTGCGATTCGATCCCCGGCATGGAGAAGGGTTCCTCCTCCGCCTCCGGCGCGGTCATGCCGGCGAGTCCTACGGCGGCCAGCACGGCGGCCCAGGCAAGGGCAATGGCCCAGCGTCGCCTGAACGCCAAGCGGCCCATTCGATACAGAAAAGCAGCCACGGGGGGGGTCTCCACATCCGAGTCTCGAAGGTGCCTCCAGACTCCTGAAGAGGGGGGTGTCCTGTCGTCGTCCGGCTGCCGACACCGCACGGTACTGAATCCGCAGTACTACGCCCTCCGCGGGTCCCACCCGGGGACGAGAGCGGGTCAGCCTCAGGTCGCGGGGCAGAGTTCCTGGCCCCCGGGAACGGCACCGGCGGTCATGCCGCTACGGGCGTGCAGCGGCCACGGCGTGAGGAGGACCCCAGTACGCATCGTGGCTCACCGGACGTGTCGCCAGTGGGGACGGTTCCTGACCGTCGAAGGTGTAAACCGGGCGCCGGCGTTCCTCGTCCGCGGGCGCAGCGCAAGGCACAGTCTGGAGCGCCTTGACGGACAGCCTGTTCGCGCCGCTGACATCGCCGCCGCGGCGCCGAGACCGCCCTGAAGCGGGTCCACGGGGCCATCATCCGACTCCGACGCGAGAAGGCCCAGGCCAGCGTCGCCGCCGTCGCCCGCCGAGCGGACGTCTCCCGCCGCTTCCTCTACGACAACGTCGAGGCCCGAGCCGCGGTCGCCGCAGCGAAGACGCAGGCGGGCGAACACCAACCCCGCACACTCGCTGAACAGGACGACGAACGCGAGGCGACCTGGCGCGAACGTGCCCTGAACGCCGAGGACGCCCTCAAGGCCGCCCACACCGAGATCTTCACCCAACGCGCCCGCATTGGTGCACTCCTCGGCCAGATCCGCGACGTGGAAGCAGAATGGACCCAAGAGGCCATTCACCGGATCACCACCGAGAACACCACACTCAAGCAACGCGCCCGGCAACTCACCACCGGCAACCGCACCCTCGACGAGCGACTGAAGGCCGCCCGCTCGAACCTGCGCTTCCAAGACCGGCGAGTCGCCGACCTCGAAGCCCGCCTCACCGAACCGGGATCACCGACCTGATCCTGCCCGGCCGAAGCCCGCGGATGTCAGCGCCGCGGGCCATACTCGTGCCGCGGCGCCGCCCGGGCACCGCAGCACCAGGGGAGCGACATGGCTGAGGTGCTGGTCTTCCACCATGGACACGGGCTGACCGCCGGCGTTCGCGAGTTCGCCGAGCGGCTGCGACGGGCCGGACACACCGTCCACGCCCCGGACCTATACGAGGGGCAGGTGTTCGAAAGCCTCGAGGAGGGCGCCGGCTACGCCGAGAACACCGGGTTCGACACGATCACCGCGCGGGGAACCGCCGCCGCCGAGGGGCTGCCCGCAGAGCTCGTCTACATCGGGTTCTCGCTCGGCGTCCTGCCAGCGCAGAAGCTGGCCCAGACCCGCCCCGGCGCAAAGGGCGCACTGCTGCTCGAGGCATGCGTCCCGATCTCGGAGTTCGGCGGCGCCTGGCCCCAGGACGTCCCGGTCCAGATCCACGGCGTGGACGCAGATCCGTTCTTCGCCGGGGAGGGCGACGTGGACGCCGCCCGCGCGCTCGTCGAGACGGCGACGGATGCCGAGCTGTTCATCTACCCCGGCGACAGGCACCTGGTCACCGACAGCAGCCTCTCGTCCTACGACGAACAGGCCGCAAAGCAGGTCAACCATCGGGTGCTCGGCTTCCTAGACCGCATCAAGTAGGGGATCAACAACCTGATCCTGTCCGGCTGACGACCTCGCGGCCCGTCCACCGTCCCGGTGGACGGGCCGTCCCATGAGACCACCCAGGCGAGTTACAGCAACGACCCCAACTCCCCGTCGCGGACATGTAGTCCATGAGTCGTCGCACTTCAGAGCCGGTTCACGAGCTCCTGCGGTCGGTAAAGTGGAATACAAGCGCGGTGTCGACGCCGGCGTCGTCAACCAGGGGCTGTTCCACCTCTCGTGGCTGATGGACCACCGGGCGGAGTTCGAGCACCTGGTCCGCGACCGGCTCGGGGTGACGGCCGCGTCCCAGGTCCTGTGGAGCGGACCGCGCCTGATCTGCGTCGCCGGCGACTTCACCCGCTACGACGTGCATGCCGTGCGCGAGCACCGGAGGTCGATCGACCTGGTTCGCTACCGACTCTTCGGCAGGGACCTGCTCGGGCTTGAGACCGTGGCCTCCGTGAGCGGGGGCACGCAGGTGTCCCGCCGGGCGCGGCGCGGGGCGGTCGACCGGGCGGCGGTTGATGTCCAGGGGGTGGCGATGCGCGAGTTGGCGGGTGCGGTCGACGAGGTCCTGCTTGGGCTCCGGGACGGCGTGAACCGGGTGGAGCGCAAGACCTGCCGGGCGTATCAGCGGCTGCGGAACCTCGCCTGCGTGTGCCCGCCGCAGCGCAGCAAGCTGCTGGTCTACCTGAAGGTCGACCCGGGGGACGTCGACCTTGTTCCGGGCTTCACTCGGGACGTGTCCGGTCTCGGTCACCATGGGACGGGTGATCTGGAGGTGCGGCTGCGTCCGCTCAGGGACGTGGAGCGGGCGCAGGTTCTGTTCCGGGCAAGCTACGCGGCGGTGTGATCGCCTGCCGCTGCCGGCCTCGTGACGGGTTGCGGCACGTGGGGTGTCTGCGGTCGTGGGGGAGCCTTTCGTCGTGCGGGCAGGGCCACCCAGCCGGACCTGGACCAGTGGAAAGCAGGCGAGGACCTCAGCTACCGGGACGCTGGGCGACCAAGAACCGGCTGGCCAAAGGGCTGACCTTCGGCGCCGAGCGCTGACAGGGCCCCGTCGGCCCCCACGGCTTCGAGGGCCGGTGGGACGACGCCCGCAGGCTCCTCCACGACGCCACGCTGACCACGGCCGACCGGGTCGCCGGACTACTCCTGCTCTTCTACGCCCAACGGCTCAGCACGATCAGCACCCTCACCGTCGATCAAGTCACAGAGGCGAACGGCCGGATTTCGATCCAGCTGGGCACCTCCCCGACCGTCCTGCCCGAACCGCTCGCCGCACTGGTTCTCGACCTGATGACAACACGCCGCCCCTACACAGTGATCGGACACGCCGACCAGACGCCCTGGCTGTTTCCAGGCCAACGCCCCGGCCAACACGTCAGCGCCGACCGACTCGGCCTACAGCTAATCGCCCTCGGGGTCCAACCAGGCCGGGCCCGGTCAACGGCCCCTGTTCGCCCTCGCCGAAGAGGTCCCGGCCGCGATCCTGGCCCGCATGCTCGGCATCCACATCCAAGTCGCCGTCCAGTGGCAGAAGGCGTCCGCCGGCGACTGGGCCGCCTACGCCGCTGACGTCGCCCGCCGCACCCAGCCAAACGGAGCACGCTGACCATGAGATGACGCCCCGTGTCGCGGGCCTCGTCAGCCGGTGGCAGCCCCCTGTTGCAATCCCAAGTAGCTCCAGTGCACACCTTGCCGACCATGCGGATCTTCGCGCTCGCTGAGGTGCACAACGCTCAGACCATGGCCACGGGCGAGCTCGATCGTCTCGTGCGCCGAAACGTTGAACATCCGCCGCCCGGCAGGGACGGGTCCGTGCCGCAGGGAGAGGACTACGCGCCCCTCGGAGGCAAGCATGTCGGTGATGCCCTCCATCGCCAACGACCGCTGCAGTCCGTCCAGATGCATCCACACGGCCGTCAGAAGAATCAGGCTGAAACGTCGGCCGCGACTGCGAAGCATCCTCATTTCGGGCAGCGAATCGTCGACCCATTCGATGTCCCGGTCGGCATGGACCTGTTGACCCAGGGCACGAAGTTCCGCAGTGGGCTCAGCGGCGACGACCACATGCCCCTGGCCAGCCAGCGCGGCGGCATCGCGGCCACTGCCTGCGCCGATGTCAAGGATCGCGCTGGGCTGAGAGGGGAACAGGTGCAGTACGTCGCGGTGGACGTCGGCGAAGGAGACGCTCTCGTACTGCTCGACGAGGGCGTCGGCGGCTTCGCCATAGCCGGCGGTACTGGCAAGAGGCTTCGGATCGATCACTCGCACAGACTAGCGAGCAGGCCCCGAGGGTCAGATCCGCAGGCATTCAGACAGGTCCGCCGCAGCTCCGCTGACCGGGCTGCGTGACAGCTCCCGCTGCCCGCAGGCCGCCCACCACATCGTTCACCGTTCCGTCTGGCAGACCACGGCCGACAACGGCGTCGTCCTGCTGGCCAGCCCTCGGGTCCCGCCGGCGGAGAAGGACCGGCTGCGGGCCGAGCACGAGCGGTCCATGCGGGTTCTCGGAGAGATCGAGCGGCGCATCCGTGCGGCCCTCGACCGGCTGCTGGCCGGTCAGATCCCGCCCGGCGGCGCCTGCGACGTCAAGACGCTCGCCCGCGAGGCGGGCATCTCCCGCGCGTCCCTTCACAGGACCTGGGGTCACCTCAAGGACGAGTTCGAAAAGCGGCGGGCAGCCGCCTGGGCGGCAGGCCGGCAGCCCGACCCGCGTGGGGCCCGCGTTCCTGGCGCGTGCTGACCGAGGTCGACTTCCCGGACTCCGAGTGCGAGGTGGACGTGGTCTCCACGTCGTGGTCGCCGATCAAGCGGCTGAGCTTGTCCGCGAAGTCGGCGTCGTCGATGCCGGAGCCGATGACCTTGACGGTCGAGGCGGACCACATGGCGTCCATGCCCGCGTCTCCCCAGACCTTCTGGCCCTGGCGGTAGGACTGGAGGCGAGACGTGAGAGGGTCTGGGGCGTGAGTGAGGCACCGCCGAACACCCTGCAATACCGCTTTGACGGGCCAGAAGACGCACCTGTCCTGATCCTCGGTCCCTCACTGGGTACCACATGGCACAGGTTGGAGAGACCGTCTATGGGCGTCCACGTCAGTCCATAATGGGTGCGTTGCAGCAGGTCAGGGCGTCACGGTCCGGGGCGTCGGCGTAGTTGGTGACAGACGCGTGACAGCGCCGGTGATGGATCGAGGCTTCGCTGGGGAGCATCCTTGGTGGGCCTCTGCCCGGAGCCATGAGACGAAGCCTCACCGGAGCGCTCCGGTGAGGCATTGCCGTGCAGTTGACTGTGCGTGCACGCGTAATGCGTTCGGATCGTCATGCGGTTTGTCTTCCAGCGCTGTTCTCGGGGACGCTGGATTTGCGATCGCAGCCATAGAGGGACGATGCGGCCCGTGGGGTAACCGGGCAGGCCCAGTGGCGTGCCGGCGCTGACGGCGATGAGCGAGGTGGACAGGCCGTCCATGAAGGCGGACCTGATGCCGTCTGTCAGGGCCGCGCCCCGGGTGCCGAGCTGATCGGCGACGTGAAGGCCCGCCGCGGCGGAGTCGCGTGCGGCTTCGGCGGGGAGCTGGTCGAGGGCGTCGTGCAGGTTGGAGCGGTAGCGGCTGCCGTAGATCGAGCCCATGAGGGGGATGCCGACGGCCGCCGACCTCCCGTGTGGTGTCGTTCATCGCGGAGGCGACTCCCTGCTGGCCGCGGCCGAGTGAGCCGGTGATGGCAGAGGTGCCCACGGCTCCGGACAGGCCGATGTCGAAGCCCACCAGGATGAGTCCACCAAGGAACGGCAGGTAACCGGAGCCGACGTCGAGCCGGGAGATGATGAACAGGCCGGCGCTCAGCAGGAGCAGGCCGACGGTCATGGTGGCCTTCATGCCGACCTGTCGCACCAGGTGAGGACCACCGGGACGGTGCTCATCGCGCTCGGACTGCGCGTGGCCGTGGACTGACCGGTTCGGTCAGGGAGCTGCTGTGACGGTCTGGTGCTGGCTGCCCAGTCCGTCCCCGCCGCAGGTGAGGGTGTCACCGGGGGAGAGGTACTGCGGTGGGGTGAGGTCTTTGCCCGCGCCGAACGGGGTGCCGGTGTTGATCAGGTCCCCGGGCTCCAGGACCATGAACTGGCTCAGATGGCGGATGATGTGAGCCGGGCTGAAGATGATGTCCGCAGTGGTGCCGTCCTGGCGGCGTGTGCCGTTGTGGTCCAGCCACAGGCGCAGGTCTGAGGTGTCGCCGAGATCGTCGGGCGTGGCCAGCCAGGGGCCGCAGGGGGTGAACGTGGGGGCGGACTTGCCTTTGAGCCACTGGCCTCCGCGTTCCTTCTGGAAGGAGCGCTCGGTGATGTCGTTGACGAGGACGTATCCGGCGATGGCCGCGGTGGCCGCGTCGTCGTCGGCCAGGTAGAGACTGCGGGTGCCGATGACGATACCCAGTTCGACTTCCCAATCAGTCTGCGTGGAGCCCCGCGGGATACAGATGGGGTCGTGCGGCCCGCACAGTGAGTTGGGTGCCTTGGAGAAGACGAGCGGTTCCCGGGGAGGCGGGGCGTGTGCGCCGGGGCTGCGGTAGTTGGCTCCGACGCCGAGGATCTGGTGGGGGCGGGCGATGGGGGCGCCGATCCGTTCGGTGACGAAGCGGTGGGTCGCTCCGGATGCGCGGCGGGCGGCGACGGCTTCCTCCAGGAGACGGGGGCCGCCGGCTGCGAAGAACGCCTGGTTGTAGTCCTCGACCAGGTCGGAGACATCGACGTAGGTGTGTTCGTCGACCCTGACGACGGGCCGCTCATGGCCGGACGGGCCGATACGCATCAGCTGCATGGGGAGGTCTTTCGACGGCCGCCGCAGGCCGGGCACCACGGTGCCCGGCCTGCGGCGCGGAAGGTAGGTCAGCGGGCGGAGGGGGAGTTGGGTGCCGTCGCGCCGGCGGCCGTGGCCGCCTCCCGCACGGCGCCCGCGACGGCACCGGCGACCTTGTCGTTGAAGACGCTGGGGATGATGTAGTTCGGGTTGATCTCGTCCTCGGTCACCACGTCCGCCAGGGCGTGCGCGGCGGCGAGCATCATCTCGGTGTTGACCGTGCGGGACTGGGCGTCCAGCAGACCGCGGAAGACGCCCGGGAAGACCAGCACGTTGTTGATCTGGTTCGGGAAGTCGGAGCGGCCGGTGGCGACGACCGCCGCGGTCTGCCGGGCGACCGCCGGGTCGACCTCGGGGTCCGGGTTCGCGAGCGCGAACACGATCGCGCCGTCCGCCATGGCGGCCACGTCGTCGCCGTCCAGGACGTTGGGGGCCGAGACGCCGATGAAGACGTCCGCGCCGTGCACGGCCTCCTTGAGGGTGCCGGTGAGGCCCTCGGGGTTGGTGTTGTCGGCGATCCAGCGCAGCGCCGACTCCGGGGCGGCGTCGACCAGGTCGGTGCGGCCGGCGTGCACGACGCCGTGGATGTCGGCGACGACGGCGTTCTTCACGCCCGCGGCGAGCAGCAGCTTCAGGATGGCCGTACCGGCCGCGCCGGCGCCGGACATGACGACCCGTACGTTGTCGATGGGCTTGTCGACCACGCGCAGGGCGTTGGTCAGCGCGGCGAGGACGACGATCGCGGTGCCGTGCTGGTCGTCGTGGAAGACCGGGATGTCCAGGGCCTCGCGCAGCCGGGCCTCGATCTCGAAGCAGCGGGGCGCGGAGATGTCCTCGAGGTTGATGCCGGCGAAGCCCGGGGCGATGGCCTTGACGATCTCGACGATCGCGTCGGTGTCCTGGGTGTCCAGGCACAGCGGCCAGGCGTCGATGCCGGCGAAGCGCTTGAACAGGGCCGCCTTGCCCTCCATGACCGGCAGCGCGGCCTTGGGGCCGATGTTGCCGAGTCCCAGCACGGCGGAGCCGTCGGTCACGACCGCGACGGAGTTGCGCTTGATGGTGAGGCGGCGGGCGTCCTCGGGGTTCTCGGCGATCGCCATGCAGACGCGGGCGACACCGGGCGTGTAGACCATGGAGAGGTCGTCGCGGTTGCGGATGGGGTGCTTCGACGCCATCTCGATCTTGCCGCCGAGGTGCATCAGGAAGGTACGGTCGGAGACCTTGCCCAGGGTCACGCCCTCGATGCCGCGCAGCCGCTCGACGATCTCGTCGGCGTGCGAGGTGGAGGAGGCCGAGAGGGTGACGTCGATGCCCAGGCGGTCGGCATCGGAGTGGATCACGTCGAGGGCGGTGACCGAGCCGCCCAGCGCCTCCATGGTGGCCGTCAGCTGTGAGACGGCACTGCCGCCCGCGGGCACTTCGAGCCGGACGGTGATCGAGTAGGAGACGCTGGGCGCGCTCATGCGGACTGTCCTCATCTTCTGTGGAGCGGCGGGGATGGTGGTGCACCGCCGGCGGATGCGGCGGTGGGGGAGGTCAGGTGTCGGCGCCGACCTTGGTGGTGGTGTCGGTGCCGGTTTTGCTGCCGGCTTCGGTGTCGGCGGGTGCGGTTGCCGCTGGGGTGCGGGACTTCAAGATCGTGCGGGCTTTGTCGATGTCGAGGTCCTTCTCCCATTTGCCGATCACGATGGTGGCGACGGCGTTGCCGAGGACGTTGATGAAGACGCGGCCCTCGTTGAGGATGCGGTCGATGCCGACGATCAGCGAGAGGGCGGCCAGGGGAACGTGGCCGACGGCGGTGACGGTGCTGGCGAGGACGATGAACGCGCCGCCCGCGATGCCCGCGGTGCCCTTGCTGGTGAGCATCATGACGCCGACCATGATCAGCTGTTGCTGCCAGGAGAGGTCGATGCCCATGGCCTGGGCCAGGAAGAGGGAGGCCATGGTGAGGTAGACGGCGGAGCCGTCCAGGTTGAAGGAGAACCCGGAGGGGATGACGATGCCCACCACCGGGCGACCGATGCCGAGGGTCTCCAGCTTGCGCACCAGTTGGGGCAGGACGGCTTCGCTGGAGCAGGTGCTCAGGGCGACGAGGAGTTCGGCCTTGAGGAAGCGCATGAGGCCGAACAGGCTCAGGCGGCAGGCGCGCATGATGGCGCCGAGGACGACCACGACGTAGACGATGCAGGTCGCGGTGAAGAGGACGATGAGGTAGCCGAGCTGCTTGAGGCTCTCGGCGCCGTATGTGGAGACCACGGTGGCCAGGGCGCCGAAGGTGCCCAGCGGTGCCAGCCACATCACCCAGCCCACGATGCGGAACACGACGTCGGAGAGGGCCTTGATCCCGCGGGTCAGGGGTGCGCCGTCCTCGCCGGCCATGTTCAGGGCGACGCCGAAGACGATGGAGACCATGAGCGCGGCGAGGATGGCGTCACCGGTGATCGCGCCCAGCAGTGAGGTGGGGATCAGTGAGGAGATGAAGCCGGTGAAGGTGGCGTGCTCGGCGGCGGTCTCGGGTACGTCGTCCGCGTTGAGTGAGGAGGGATCGACGTGGAGACCGGAGCCGGGCTGGAAGATGTTGGCGACCACCAGTCCGATCAGCATGGACAGCAGCGACAGCACCAGGAAGTAGCCGATCGCTTTCACGCCGATCCGGCCTGCCTTGCGCAGGTTGTCCATGGAGGCGATGCCGGTGGTGACCACGCAGAAGACGACCGGGACGACGATCATCTTGACCAGGTCGATGAACCAGTCGTTGAGCGGCTTGAGTTCCTTGCCGAGCCCGGGGGCGAGGATGCCGACGGCGATACCGAGGACCGCGCCCAGCACGACCTGGAACCACAGCTCACGTATCAGACGGTTCAGCCGTGACCGCTGCGGGCGGCCGGCGGCAGTAGTAGCGGATGTCATCGAGGGTGCTCCCTTGCACGACGATCGTGTCTGGCCCTGTCCCGTGGGGGGTGTGCGCGGGGGACGCGAAGCGGCTCGCGTCCCCCGTGGTCGTACGTGGCGCTTCGATGGAACTGCGCCGGTGGACGGCGCTCGCCGACGGCGGGCGCGTCACGGTGCGGTGTGTGAGTGCGGTGACAGTCAGCTGTGCAGGTCGCGCAGCACCTTGTAGAAGGCGGCCTTGCCCTCGAAGCCGATGCCGGGGATGTCGGTCAGGCCGACGCGGCTCTTCTCCACCACGGCGTCGTCGGCGAAGCCTCCGGTGGGCTGGAACTCGCCCGGGTAGGACTCGTTGCCGCCGAGCTTGAGGGCGGCGGCGATGTGCAGGGAGAACTGGTGCCCGCCGTGCGGGATGCAGCGCCGGGAGGACCAGCCGTGCTGCTTGAGCATGTCCTGGATGCGCAGGTACTCCACCAGGCCGTAGGAGAGCGCGGGGTCGAACTGGAGGGTGTCGCGGTCGGGGCGCATGCCGCCGTAGCGGATCAGGTTGCGGGCGTCCTGGAGGGAGAAGAGGTTCTCGCCGGTGGCGATGGAGCCGGCGTAGTGCTCGGCGACGGTGGCGTTGAGGTGGTAGTCGAGCGGGTCGCCGATCTCCTCGTACCAGAACAGGCCGTAGGGCTCGATCGCCCGGCCGTACTCCAGCGCCGTGCTGAGGTCGAAGCGGCCGTTGACGTCGACGGCGAGGCGGGAGCCGTCACCGCCGAGGACGTCGATGACGGCCTCGATGCGGCGCAGGTCCTCGACCAGGTCGGCACCGCCGATCTTCATCTTGACGACGTCATAGCCTAGGTCGAGGAAGCCGCGCATCTCGTCCTGGAGGTCGGTCAGGGTCTTGCCGGGCGCGTAGTAACCGCCGGCGGCGTAGACGAAGACGGAGTCGTCGGGCTGTCCGTCGCCGTAGCGCTCGGACAGGTACCGGTACAGCGGCTTGCCTTCGATCTTGGACGCGAGGTCGAACAGGGCCATGTCGACGACGCCGACGGCGACGGAGCGCTCGCCGTGGCCGCCGGGCTTCTCGTTGTTCATCATCACGTCCCACGCCTTTGCGTGGTCGAAGCGGCCCTGTTCGTCCAGGAGGCTGCCGGGCTCGGCGGCGGTCAGGCGGGGCAGGATCCGGCGACGCAGGATCTCGCCGGCGCTGTAGCGGCCGTTGGAGTTGAAGCCGTAACCGACGACGGGCTTGCCGTCGCGGATGACGTCGCTCTCGATCGCCACGATCGAGCAGTCCATGGAGCTGAAGTCGATCCAGGCGTTGCGGATCGAGGAGCTGATCGGGACGACGCCCTCGTACACGTTGGTGATCTTCACGACCGCGCCTTTCTCATATCTTATAAGTTGCGTCGGTGTTAGGCTGAGGTGACGCGATGGGAACTGTCAAGAGGGGGTGCGAGCACCCGGGAAGGATTTTCGGGGGCGATGGCCGACACGAATCTCTTCGTCAGCAAGAGTGACTACGCCTACGCGGAACTGCGCGGACAGATCCTGTCGGGGACGCTTCCCGCCGGGACGCGGCTCGCGCAGTACGACCTCGCGGAGTCGCTGAACATGAGCATCACGCCACTGCGCGAGGCCATCCGCCGCCTCAGCAGCGAGGGCCTGGTCACCGTCGAGACGCATCGCGACGTCCGCGTGTCCACCATGAGTTCGGACGAGGCCCGGCAGCTGTTCGAGGTTCGCCTGTCCTTGGATCCCACGGCCGCGGAACTCGCCGCCCGGCGGCGCACCGACGAGGACATCGCCGTCATGCGGTCCGCCGTCACGCGGCTGCTGCCCGTCACCCGCCTGTGGGGCGAGGAGGCACTCACGGCCCACCGCGCCTTCCACCAGGCGCTCTACCGCGCCTCGCACAACGACGTCCTCATCCGCCTGCTGGACGACCTGTGGGACAAGTCCGACCGTTACCGGCGCCTCGGTCTCGAACTCCCGCCCGGCGACGAACCCCGCACCCGCGACCTCCAGGAGCACCACCAGCTCGTCGACCTCATCGAGGACGGCCGGGCCGCCGAGGCCGCTCAGCTGATGCGCGACCACATCACCCACAGCCTCACCGCCAACGCGATCAGCGCCCTGGAAGACCGTGAAGGCGCCCGTACCGGCTGAGGTGCTGATGGACATCCGTCAGCTGGAGTACTCTCGGCGATCGCATCGGGACGGTCCCGCACGTGAAATGGTCGCGCAACACCGCGTGGGTACGCTCAGTGGCGTCCGGAGGCAGTCCGTAGCCGTTGACCATGACCTCCTGCGACCTCAGCGCGGCCAAGTCCTGTTCGTGGATGCAGACGGGCACGTCGCAGTCGGCGATACCTGCGACGTGGTCCTCGTGTGCGTGGCTCACGAAGACCAGGTTCTTGCGGTGCCGCGGACGAGGACGGAGTTGGCGTAGGGGTAGGCGCCCCGTTCGGCGCCCACCAGGACGGTGACTCCGCTGTCGATGCTCGTGAGTCTTGGGAAGAGTGTGCCCCCGGCCGACGTGGCGTTACGGAGCGGGGTGCGGAATCAGCCGCGCAGCGCGAGGCGAAGTTCTTCGGCAGCGCCGCCCAGCGGAGAGCCGCTGCGAAGTCGGCGAGGAGGCGGCCCGTGTTAGCCGGGGTGCGGTTGGTGACGAACCATGGGGGGCTTGGGGGACAAGGCCGTCTTCCCGTGCAGGAGGGTCGGGGCGCAGGGTGGAACAGGCAGCGACGGCTTCGCCGCGGAGTGTGACCTCTTGGGCGATTTCGGCGAGCTGGTCTTCGAGGGGGCGGCCGGGGGCGTCGGCCCATTCGCTTGCCCGGTGTGGCCGGCCGCCGCCAGGACCAAGCGGCGGTGTAGGCACGGGGGAGGGCCGAGCGGAGATCTGATCCACGAGTACTTCTCGGCCGCGGGAGGTTCCTTCTCGGTCGGGAGGTGCTCGATCCTGTTCTCGGACTTCGTACTCGGGTCCCTCGCCGTCGCCGTCGCCGAGCAGGACGCTGTTCAAGCCGTGAACTACGCGACGAATGAACGCCTGCAGCCCCGAGCCCAGGAGCTCGGGGCTGCGCCGGCCGTTATAAGCCGGGCTGTCGTCCCAGTGTGAGGTTGAGCGCCTGGATCAGTCGGTCATGTTGCCCATCTTCCAGACGGTCATGGACTTGACGGTGCTGCCGTCACCGAAGAGGCGCAGGCCGAGGGAGTCCTGGCGGAAGGGGTAGGCGCGGGTGGTGATGGACTTGTGGTTGTTCGCGTACGCCTCGACCATCGAGCGGTCGAGGAACACGTCGAGGGTCAGGGTGCCGTTGGAGAGAGCCAGCGGGCCCTTGTGGATGCCGAAGCCGGGTTCGGCGCTGGAGTTGTTCCCGGAGCGTGTCCGGTCGACGCCCAGCTGTCCGGCGGGGGCGTCGTAGAAGAGGCGGGTGCGTTCTTCGTCTCCGGGGCTGCGGAGCACGTCGAGGCCGAAGGTGTCGGCGCTGCCGCGTTCCAAGGTGAGCTTGATATGGAGCATGTCCCCCTTGATGCCGGCCAGTCGGGTGTTGGCGTCGGTGAGAGAGGTCGGCGTGCTGATGTCCAGGAGGGGTTCCCCGGTGTGGAGGCGGGAGACCTCCTCCACGGGGCGGAATCCGAGGTCGCCGTCGGGCCGCATGGACAGTTCGATGGGCAGGCCCGCGTTGTGGGCCCAGCCGGCGTCGTAGTGGGCGCGTTCGGTGCGGCGGTCCTGGGCGATGCTGAAGACGAGGGAGCGTCCCTTGTCGTCCACCGTTCCGCTGGGTCCGGTGAAGTGGTCGCCGTAGTCCATGAGCCGGGGTTCGGTGGTGTCGGGGGTCCAGCGGCGTGTCTGGGCGTCCCAGGTGCCGACCCAGTAGTGGACGTACTTGCTGCTGTACTCGCCGGGACCGGAGGGGAAGGCCGGGTTGACGAGCAGGGCCCGGCGCTCGCGGCCCTGGGCGTCCTTGCCGATGGGCAGGAAAGTGGGCAGCTCCCAGACCTGGCCGGTCTTGGGGTGGGCCGCCACGTCACCGGTCATCAGGGGACCCGAGTAGGTCCAGTCGGTGAGGTTCTTGGAGGTGTAGAGGAGGGCGGTGCCGCCGACGTCCTTGCCGTCGGTGGTCTGGACGCCGGAGCCCATCAGCTGGAACCAGGTGTCTCCCTCCTTCCAGACGAAGGGGTCGCGGAAGTCGCCGAAGCGGACCTTGCGTCCGGCACCGACGTCCAGGTCGGCGGTCTGGCTGGTGACGAGGGTGGGGTGCATCTTCCACTCGACCAGGTCGCTGTCGCCGGGATCGACGGGGCGGGCGAGCCCGGTCGCCTGGTTGGGGCGCTGGGAGTCGTTGCCGGCGGTGAACAGCAGGACGGGCACGCCGTTCTCGTCGTAGGCGGCGTCGCCGGACCAGACCCCGTCGGGGGCCACGCTGTCCTCGGTGGGCGCGAGGGCGACGGGCAGGTCGCGCCAGTGGACCAGGTCCTCGCTCACCGCGTGTCCCCAGGCGATGTTGTGCCAGTAGGGGCCGTGGGAGTTGTGCTGGTAGAAGAGGTGGTACTTGCCCTTGTACTGGATGGGGGCGTGGGGCTCGTTCATCCAGTGGTTCGGGGCGGTGAAGTGGTAGCCGGGACGGTAGCGGTCACCGTCGTACCGGGAGCGGTCCATCTCCATCCGGGCCTTGGGGGTGATGCCGCCCGCGAAGGTCTGCACGTCCTTCTGGTGGCCGGCTGTGACCGACGCCGGAGTGAGGGCGCTGTTGTGGACCTTCACCTCGTCGATGAGCCCGTTGAACATGTTGACGGCGAACGTGCCGTTGATGATGGCGGGCTGGTTGTGACGGCCGATGATCAGGGGGACGTCGGCCTTGGCCAGCCGTGCGCCGGTGGGGACGGTGGTCTGGGCGACCTGTTCGCCGTTGAGGAAGAGCCTGATCGCGCCCTCGCCCGGCGCGAACACGGCGGACAGGTGCGCCCACTCGCCCGCGGCCAGGGCCGCCTGCTTCGGGACCGTCACCTCGTGCCACGCGTCGCCGGTTCCGATGCCGAACTGCCACCTGCCGTGCCGGCCGACACCGAGGGAGAAGCCCCGCTTGGCCGCCTTGTCGTGCTGGTTGACGACGGCGGACGGCTTGCCTTCGTCTCCCCACTCGAACGCACGCGGTGCGACCCACGCCTCGACGGTCAGGCCGTCGGTGGGCAGCCGCGTCTGGGCTGCGGCGCGGGTGACCCAGGTGGAGTAGCCGTCGAACAGCATGGCGCCGGAGAGCACGCCGTCGGCTTCGTTCTTCGGGCGCCAGAGCGGGTCGCTGTCGGGCTTGTACTGCGCGTCGTTGAAGACGTAGCTGATGGGGTCGGCGGCCTGGCTGACCTTCTCCCTGGTCGTGGTGCCCTTCCCCTCGCTGAAGTCCCAGTGGGCGGCGAGTCCCCGCTGAGAGGGATCGGGTGCGGGGTCGGTGCCGACGCGGACGTCGTCGAGGTTGATGTGGCCCCAGCCGCCGGTGGCCTTGTCCACGACGGTGACGCGCAGCTGCTCGCCGAGGTGCGCGCGGGCGTCCCAGGTGACGCGTCGGTACGCCTCGTCGTCGGTGCCGGTGGCCTTGTGCAGAATGGTTCCGTCGAGGGTTGTCAGGGCCGCGTGGAGGTCGTTCTCGTTGCGGCCGCCGGAGACCAGGACGCTGACCATGCCGGTACCGGTCAGGGTGAACGGCTCGGACGTCACCGTCCCGGTGGCGGCGTCACCGCCCGCGGCGAACCCCCACAGGTGGTAGGAGCCCTGCTGGTTGAAGCAGCAGCCCCAGCCCCAGCCCGGGTCGTCGGTGACCGCTCCGGTGAAGGCGGTTCCGGTGGTGGTCCAGCCGCTGAGGTCGCCGGACTCGAAGTCGGGGTTGGACAGGCTGGTCTCGGCCGCGTTTGCGGTCTGCGTCATCAGGGGTGATGTCAGGCCCAGGCATATCGCGAGTGCGAGCAGCAGACGCACCAGACTGTGTCTGGTCGCGGCTCTCGATGGTGCACGGGTTCGCATGCGAACCTCCGTCGGTGTGGGGTTGGTTGATCGGGCGGAAAGGACGTCGGCCCTCGGCGCGGCACGGTCCGCCCGTCGGCGCGTGCATCGGGCCGGAATCGGGGGTCAGGAGCGCCGGACGGGGACGTTGACGTCGGCGACGTTGATGTGACCCCAGCCCCCGTCGGCCCGGTCGACCACCTCGATGTAGATCCGGTCGCCGATGTGGGCGGAGAGGTCGAAGACGACGCGGTGGTACTGCTCGGTGCTACGGCCGGTGGCCTTGGCCAGGACCTTGCCGTCGTCGGCGCGGACGGCCGCCGCGTAGAGCCGGTCGGGGTCGTTGCCGCCGGACACGAGCAGGTCGATCACACCGTCTCCGCCGAGGAGCACGGTGGTGGAGCGCAGGACGCCGGTGGCGTCGTCTCCGCCCGCGTCCGGGCTGAAGCCCCACAGGTGGTGGCCTGCCGGGTCGTCTTCGGTCTCGGCCTGGTAAAAGGGGCCGCCCCAGCCCCAGTCGGTGCGGGTGGTGACGTGGGCGTCGCCGAAGGTCGTGCCGGAGACGACGGTCCATCCGGTGAGGTCGCCGGTGGCGAAGTCGTGGTTGGGCAGCGCGTCGACGTCCGCCGGGCGCGGCGGGTCGTACGCGGCGGGCACGGCCGGCGTGTCGTAGGCGCCGTTCATGCGCCAGACGTCCAGGGACACGACACGGGCCGATCCGCCCTCGCTGGTCAGCCGCAGGCCGGTGGCGTCCTCGCGGGTGGGATAGACGCGGCTGGTGATGCTGTGGGTGCCGTTGACGTACGCCTCCAGCATCGAGCGGTCGAGCAGGACCCTGAGCGCGAGGCGCCCGCCGTCGAGTGCGACGTTGCCTCCGTGGACGCCCTTGCGGACGTCCGGGTCGAGGCTGGAGCGACCGCGGTCGATCAGGAAGCGGTGCTCGGCCGTGTCGTAGGTCAGCAGGGTCTGTTCGGTGCCGTCGGCGCAGGCCCGTACCGCCAGGGTGATCGTGCGCGCGCCGCGCGGTTCGATGACGGCGCTGATGTCGAGCAGGTCGCCGGAGACTCCGGCGAGCCGCCGGTTCGCTTCCGCCACCGAGGTCTGCCGGATGCGGGCGAGTCGCTTGCCCCGCAGACCGGCGGCCTCGGCGATCGGTTCGACCCCGAGGGTTCCGTCCTGGCGCAGGGAGACGGAGACAGGCATGCCGGCGTTGTGCGCCCAGCCGGACTGGGCGTGCTGCTGCTCGGTGCGGCGGTCCTGGGTGATGCTGAAGACCACGGACCGGCCGTCGGGGGTGACGAAGCCGGAGGGGCCGGTGAAGTGCTCGCCGAAGTCGAACTCGCGGGGCTTGTCGTGGTCGGGCACGAAGCGGTGCTCGCGCTTGTCGAAGGTGCCGATCCAGTAGTACGTGTGCTTGACGGCGTTCGGGTTGAACCCCTCCCACCACGGACAGATCAGCAGGATGTGCTTTCCGGTGCGCCGGCCGCGGGGGCCGGGAAGCGGGAGGAGCACCGGCAGCTCCCACACCTCACCGGGCTCGGGCACCTTGGCGAGGTCGTTCCAGTACAGCGGACCCTGGTAGGTCCAGGGCCCCTCGGGCCGGCGGGCCGTGTAGAGGAGAGCGGTTCCGCCATGCTTGCGGGTGACCTGAGCGCCGTCGTAGTCGACGATGCCGCTGCCGACGAGCTGGTACCAGACGCCGTCCTCCTCCCAGACGAACGGGTCGCGGAAGTTCTCCGCCCACGCGGTTCCCGGGCCGGCCGGCAGACCGGCCGGGGCTTCGGTGACCGGTTCGGAGCGCATCGTCCAGGTGGGCAGGTCGGTGTCACCGTCGGCCTGGTAGGTGGACAGGGCGAGGCCGGTGCGCTGGCGGTAGGGCAGGCGGTCGTCGCCGCCGGTGAAGAAGAGGACCGGTCCGCGGTCGCCGTCGACGCAGGCGGAGCCCGACCAGATGCCGTCCGGGCCGGGCGAGTCCGCGGCGGGGGCGAGGGCGATGGGAAGGTCGCGCCAGTGCACCATGTCGGTGCTGACGGCGTGCCCCCAGTGGATCTGCCCCCAGAAGGGTCCGAGCGGGTCGTGCTGGTAGAAGATGTGGTACCTGCCCTTGAAGTACACGGGCGCGTGCGGCTCGTTCATCCAGTGCCAGGGCGGCAGCATGTGGAACTGGGGGCGGTGCCGGTCGCCGTCGAAGCGGGCCCGGTGGGGGGCCAGGTCCGGGCGGGGCACGCGGTGACCGGGCAGGGCGGCGGTCTTCTCGGAGTGCTCGCGCTGTGCCGTCGCGTCGTCCAGGGCGCCCGGGCGGATGACGAGGCTGTCCATCAGGCCCATGTACATGTTGGCGTGGAACTCGCCGTTGAGCAGGGTCGGGTGGTTGTGCTTCCCGATGAGGAGAGGCTCGCCGGATGCCGGTTCGGGGGCCTTGTCCGGGGTGGTGGCGGTGCCGATCAGGCGGCCGTCGAGGTAGAGACGCAGCTGGTGGGCGGCCGGGTCGTAGGTGGCCGCGACGTGGCTCCACCGGCCTTTGGCGGCCGGACGGTCCGGGGCGCCCTTGACCTCGATCAGGTCGGTGCCGAAGCCGAGCTGGAAGACGATCTGCCCGAAGCGGCGCAGGCCGAGCAGGAAGCCGGTCCTGGCGCCCGGGTCGTGCTGGTTGACCAGGGCCTGGGGCTTGCCGTCGATGCCGTGCTCGTAGGCGTACGGGGCGATCCACACGTCGACGGTCACGCCGTCGGCGAGGTCGAGCTTGCCCGGCCCTTCGGCGGTGACGTAGGTGGAGCAGCCGTCGAAGTACAGGGCCCGCCCGCGCACGCCACGGCGGCGTACGGGGTCGCTGTCGGGCTTGTACCGGGCGTCGTTGAAGACGTACTCCACCGGGGTGGCCGATCCGGAGACCGCCTCGCGGGCGACCGTGCCGGACCGCTCGTCGAAGTCCCAGCGAGCGGTGGGCTTCTGCGGGCCGGACCGACCGCCGGCGGCGGCGAAAGCGGGCGAGAACGAGAGGGGCACGACGGCGCCGCCGACGGCGGCGGACACGACCGCGAGCGCGGTTCTTCTCCTCATGCTGGCTCCTGGGATGGGTGACGGACGGCGACTGACGGGATGCCAATTCGATTTAGGTGATGGATCGGCATGGTTCGCGCGCCGTCTCCGCTAAAGCAAGAGCTAACGCACGCGGATCTCAACTTCGCGTTGCACAACAGCGGATGAATCGCCATAGATCGCCACTGTTGCGTAGGCGAGATGTCCGGGGTGTTGACAGCGCATGACAGGTGGAGCACTCTCATCGCGTCCTGCTAATCCGATTTAGCCGAGCGGAGCTGATCCACTGATGTCCGAACGCCGCGTGACCATGGCCGACGTCGCCCGCGAGGCGGGCGTGTCGCCGACGACCGCGTCGTTCGCCCTGTCCGGCCGCACCGACATGCGCATCTCGGACGCCTCCCGGGAACGGGTTCTGGAAGCGGCCAGGCGACTGGGCTACCGTCCGAACGTCACCGCGCGCAGCCTCCGGACGAAGTCCACGCAGACCATCGGGCTCGTATCGGACCGGATCACCACCACGCCGTTCGCCGGGGACGTCATCCGCGGCGCCATGGAGGCCGCCCGCGAGCAGGACCACCTGCTGTTCATCACAGAGGCCGGCGGCGACCGCGCCGCCGAGTCGTCCCTGGTCCACGCCCTGCTGGACCGCCAGGTCGACGCCGTGATCTACGCATCCATGTTCACCCGCTACGTGACCCCGCCGAAGGAGCTGTTCGGCCGCCCGGTGGTGCTGCTGAACTGCCTGGCCCCGGGTTTCGACGCCCCCTCCGTCGTCCCGGACGAACTGGAGGCCGGCCGGGACGCGGCCCGCGCCCTGCTCGCGGCCGGCCACACCAGGGGCATCTGGGCGATCGGCGGCCACCAGGCCGTCCCGGCCACGCCCGAGGGGATCATCGCCGGCAACGAGCGCATGCGCGGCCTGGAGGAAGTACTGCGCGAGGGCGGCGCCCACCTGGACGGCGTCATCGAGTGCGACTGGGACACGCTGGACGGCTACCGGGAGGTGTCCGCCCTGCTGGCGGCGGGGACCCGGCCCCGGGCGCTGGTGTGCCTGGCCGACCGGGTGTCCTTCGGCGCCTACCAGGCGCTCGGTGAGGCGGGGCTGTCGGTGCCCGGCGACGTGTCGGTGATCTCCTTCGACGACCAGGACATCGCGTCCGTGCTGCGTCCGGCCCTCACCACACTGAAGCTGCCGCACTACCAGCTCGGACACCTCGCCGTGGAGTTGATCCTCCGCGGCGGGCCGCTCGAAGCGGCCGTACACCGCGTGCCCATGCCACTGCGGGAGCGCGCCTCCCTCGGTGCACCCGCCGGGGAGTGACACCGGCATCCGAAGACAGCCGGCCCGCCGCCCGCTCCGACGACTCCGGCGCGGGCGGCGGGCCGGCCACCAAGAACAGCGACCGTCGCAACCGGTCGCCAAGGGCGGGTCCTGCAAGACCCGCCTCCGTGAGATGGAGGAACCTCGTGGTGTTCAGAAGAAGGCGCCTCGCGCTTGCGAGTGTAGCCGCCGCGGCGGCGACCGCGCTCGTCGCCGGGTGCGCGTCCGGCACCGGCGGGAGCTCGTCCGGAGCCAGCGGCGACACGCTGACTCTGTGGACGCACAACGCCGGCAACTCGGCCGAGCTCGATGTCGTCAAAAAGATCATCAAGGACTTCAACGAGTCCCAGGACAAGTACACGGTCGAGCTCCAGTCGTTCCCGCAGACCGACTACAACAACTCCGTCGTGGCCGCCGCCTCGGCCCGCAAGCTGCCCTGCCTGCTCGACGTGGACGGCCCCAACGTGGCGAACTGGGCCTGGGGCGGCTACCTGGCCCCCATCGACGTCTCCGGCAGCGAGGTGCCGGTGGAAGACCAGCTCGCCAGCACCGTCGGAACGTACAAGGACCAGTTGTACTCCTTCGGTTTCTACGACGTCTCCCTGTCCTTCTTCGCCCGCAAGTCCGTGCTGAACGAGCACGGCATCCGTATCCCCACCATGGACAAGCCCTGGACCAAGGGCGAGTTCGACACCGCGCTGGCCAAGCTGAAGAAGAGCGGGAAGTTCGAGTACCCGCTGGAGATGGGCACCGGCGGCACCGGCGAGTGGTGGCCGTACGCCTACTCGCCGCAGTTGCAGAGCTTCGGCGGCGACCTCATCGACCGCGACGGCTACAAGACCGCCTCCGGCACCCTCGACGGCAAGGACTCCGTCGAGTGGGGCAACTGGTTCCGCTCGCTGGTGACCAAGGGCTACATGGCGAAGAAGTCCGGAGCCGACCCCAACAAGGACTTCCTGGCCGGCAAGAGCGCCATCCAGTGGGACGGCAGCTGGAACGCTGCCAAGAACGCCGAGAAGCTCGGCGACGACCTGGCGATCATCCCGCCGGTCGACTTCGGCGGGGGGCCCAAGATCGGCGGTGCCTCCTGGCAGTGGGCCATGAGCTCCACCTGCTCCAACAAGGACGGCGCGCAGGAGTGGCTGAAGTTCTCCCGCCAGACCAAGTACTTCGTCGACTACGCCAAGGCCACCAGCACCATCCCCGCCACGGACGCCGCCGCGCGGCAGATCGCGGACTACCAGCCGGGCGGCAAGTTCGAGGTACTCGTCCAGTTCGCGCGCGAGTACGCCACGGTGCGACCGGTCACCCCGGCCTACCCGTACATCTCCACCGAGTTCCAGAAGGCGGCCCAGGACATCCTGGCCGGCGCCGACCCCGAGGACGCTCTCGGTCAGGCCGCGAAGAACATCGACAACAACCTGAAGACGAACAACACCTACTCAGGCTGACCCGTCCCGGTCCGGTTCGGTCCCCGACCGCGCCGCCCGAACCGGACCGGCTCCCTGGAGATACCGTGACCACCAAGACCGCAGCCCCCGAGCGGCTGCGCCCGGTCCGGCGAACCCGAACGACCAACACCCGTCGCCGTGAGAGCCTCACCGCCCTCGGCATGGCCACCCCGGCCGTCGTGCTGCTGATCGTCTTCCTCGTCGTACCGGTCGCCCTCGCCTTCGCCCTGGCCTTCACCGACGCGAGGCTCATCTCGCCCACCCCGGCCCGCTTCGTGGGCCTGCGCAACTTCACCCGGCTCTTCGAAGACCCGGTCTTCTACAAGTCCCTGCGCAACACCGCGTACTTCGCCGCCGTCGTCGTCCCGCTCCAGGCCGGCCTCGCCCTGGTCCTGGCGCTGCTGGTCAACGCGAAAGTACGGGGCGTCAACTTCTTCCGCACCGTCTACTTCCTGCCCGTCGTCACCTCGATGGTCGTGGTGTCCCTCCTGTGGACCTTCCTCTACCGGAAGGACGGCCTGGTCAATCACGTCATCTCGACACTCACCCTCGGCCACGTCCAGGGCCCGGACTGGCTGGGCGACCCGTCCACCGCGATGCCCGCCATCATCCTGATGTCGGTGTGGCAGGGCGTCGGCTTCCACATGATCATCTGGTTGGCCGGCCTGCAGACCATCCCCGCCGAGCTGTACGAGGCCGCCGAGATCGACGGCGCCACACCCTGGCACCGCTTCCGCCACGTCACCTGGCCGGGGCTGCGCGCCACGCGCACCTTCGTGCTCGTGACCATCACGATCGCGGCGTTCAGCCTCTTCACCCAGATCAGGGTCATGACGCAGGGCGGTCCGCTCGACTCCACCACCACCGTCGTCTACCAGGCCGTACGCACCGGCTACGACCAGCAGCAGACCGCCTACGCGGCAGCCATCTCGCTGGTCTTCTTCGTACTCGTCCTGACCGTGTCGCTCGTCCAGCGCTTCCTGACCCGGGAGAAGGACTGACATGACCTCCCTCCTCAAGCGGTTCGGCGGTCACGCCGGCCGCATCGTGCTGGCCCTGGTCTTCGCGCTGCCGCTCCTCTTCATGCTGGTCTCGTCGTTCAAGTCGGACGACCAGATCTTCGGCGACCTGGGCTCACTGCGCGCCTTCCTGCCGGTCGGCGCCCTGTCGCTGGACAACTACACCGACATGTTCGAACGGGTCCCGGCGGCACAGTTCCTGCTGAACTCCGTGCTGATCTCGTCGGTCACCGTGGTGCTCGGTATCGTCGTCAACAGCCTGGCCGCCTTCGCGCTCGCGCGGATGCGGTGGTCGGGCCGCAAACTCGTCCTGACGACGGTCATCGCCACCCTCATCGTGCCGTTCGAGACCTTCGCGCTGCCGCTGGTGTGGTGGGTCAACCAGCTTCCACTGCTCCGCGTGAACGGCTTCCACCTGGAGTGGACCACCGGCTGGATGGACACCTACCAGGTGCAGATCCTGCCGTTCGTCGCCAACGCCTTCTCGATCTTCTTCTTCCACCAGTTCTTCCAGAGCATCCCCAAGGAACTCGACGAGGCGGCGATCATGGACGGCGCCGGCTGGTTCACCATCTACCGGCGCATCGTGATGCCGCTGTCCGGCCCGGCAGTCGCCACCGTCGCCATCCTCACCTTCCTGCCCGCCTGGAACTCCTACCTGTGGCCGCTGATGGTCGTGCAGAGCGAAGAGCTGCGACCGGTGATGGTCGGCATCTCCTACTTCTTCCAGCTGAACGTGGGCTGGGGCCAGATCATGGCCTACTCCTCCATGATCACCGTGCCGATCCTCGCCCTGTTCGTGGCGTTCCAGCGGTCCTTCGTCAACAGCATCGCCTCCACCGGCGTCAAGGGCTGACCCCCGCACCGCACTTGCGATCCCGCTTCGTCCTCATGACTTCCGTGCGCTTCGCACGCCCTGAGAAAGGCCCCGTGTGTCCACGTCGCCTGCCGACCCCCACCTGCCCACCGTCCATCTGCGACCGCCCCGCAACTGGATCAACGACCCCAACGGCCTGGTCTTCCACGACGGCCACTACCACGTCTTCTTCCAGTACAACCCGCACGGCCCTCAGCACGCGAACATGCACTGGGGTCACTACCGCAGCCCCGACCTGATCACCTGGGAACCCCTCCCCGTCGCCCTCACCCCCACACCCGGCGGGCACGACGCCGACGGCTGCTACTCCGGCAACGCCGTCTCCACCGGCGGCCGCATCCTGGCCTTCTACTCCGCCCACCACAACGACCGCTGGTGGCAGCCGATCACGACCGCCGAGTCGTCGGACAACGGCCGCACCTGGACCAAACGTCCCCACCTGCTCATCCCCGAACCGCCCGCCGGCACCACCATGTACCGGGACCCCTACGTCTGGCGGCAGGACGAGCGCTGGAGGATGCTGGTCGGCTCCGCCCTCGACGACGGCCGCGCCGCGGCGCAACTGTACGAGTCCGACGACCTGGAACACTGGACCTACCGCGGCCCCTTCCACACCAGCGACACCGACACCGGCACGGGCCCGATCGGCTGGGAATGCCCCCAGTACGCCACCTTCGGCGACCAAGGTGTTCTGATCCTCAGCGACTGGACCCCTCGGGGCGGCCCCAGCCACACCAGCGTCATCACCGGCCAGGAGAGAGACGGACGCTTCACGGCGGCCACGGCCCTCGTGCCGCTGGACCACGGTCCCGACTTCTACGCCCCCGCCCTGCTGAAGGCCCCAGGAGAAGACCGCTGGCTGATGTGGGGCTGGGCCTGGGAAGCACGGGACGACGCCTGGGCGCACGAAGCGGGCTGGGCAGGCGTCCTCACGCTCCCCCGAGAGGTCAGCCTCACCGCCGACGGCACGGTCGCCCAGCGCCCCGCCCGCGAACTGCTGGCCCTGCGCGGCCCGCGCGTCGTGCACGGAACCGGACACGTCATCCGGACCGAGCCCGCCGAGCTCGGCGAGGTCAGCCACACCTTCGACCTCACCGCCACCCTCGTCCCGGACACCACCGGTACGAGCGGGCTGCGCCTGATCACGTCGACCGACGGCTCCGAGTACCTCGACATCGGCCTCGACCCCACGGCAGGCCGCCTCGTCGTCGACCGCACCCACGCCTCACCGGACACGCGGGCACGGGGAGGGGCCTACACCGCACCGTGCCCGGCCGCGGCACGCCCCGGCGCCCCCGTTGAACTCCGTGTGATCGTGGACCGCTCGATAGCCGAGGTCTACCTGGCCGACGAGCAGGTCCTCACCCTGAGGTTCTACCCGTCCACCGACGGACCGTGGCGGCTGCAGGCCCGTACGACAGGGTCAGGGAGCAGCGAGTTCGCCGTCGCGGCCTGGAACCTGACCCCGCAGGGCATCCGGCAGGAAGTCCAGCCGGCGCCCCGGACAGCACAGCGTGCTTGATGCCCTGGGCCGCACGCGGCCCGAAGACTGACCCACCCGCACACTGACAGGCCCCGTGACCTCGCACCGTGTGCGGCAGACATGTCCACCGCAGCATCCCACGCTTCTACGGCGCCCGCGGCTGCGTTCCGTGGCGCGGGGCGACAGCCCCGCGCCCTACCTGAGAGGCAGACAGTCATCATGGCCCGACCCGGGTCCCCCGGCAGCGTCGACGTCCTCGGCGAGTGCGTCGCCGACATCTTCGAGGACCGCGACCGGTCCGATAGCGGCGGTCTGGCCCTGCGTGCGCTGGCCGGTGGCGGCCCGGCCAACACCGCTGTCGCCCTCGCCCGGCTCGGCACCCCCACCCGCTTCCTCGGACGCTTCTCCAACGACGCCTTCGGCACCCTCTTCCGTGCCCGCCTCAACGCCTCCGGTGTCAACCTGACCAGCAGCGTGACCACCACCGAGCCCAGCACGCTCGCCGTCGCCGACCTCGACGCGACCGGCCAAGCCACCTATGGCTTCTATGCCGACGGCGCCGCCGACTGGCAGTGGACCGACAGCGAACTCGCCGCGACACGGAACGACGACGCGGTCTGCCTGCACACCGGTTCTCTCGCGCTGATCCGCCGGCCCGGCGGCAGCCGAATCGAGGAACACCTCGATCAGGTGCGCGAGCTCACCACCGTATCCATCGACCCCAACGTCCGCCCCCTGCTCGTACCGCCCTCCGCCTACCGCGAACGGCTGGCCCACTGGTGCGCCGTCGCCGACATCCTCCGCCTCAGCGAAGACGACTGCACCTTCCTGGCGCCCGGTGCCGGCCTCGAAGAAGCCTGCGACACCTGGCACACCGCAGGCGCGCGCCTCGTCGTCATCACCCTCGGCGGACGCGGCGCCCTCGCGTCCCTCGACGGTGCGCGCGTCACCGTCCCAGCCCCTCCTGCGGTGGTCATCGACACCGTCGGTGCCGGCGACTCCTTCACCGCGGGCCTGCTGCACCGCCTTGCCGGTGCCGGACACCTGGGTGGCCGCCTCGACGAACTGACCCTCGAAGACGTCGCTGATGCCTGCTCGTTCGCCGCCGAAGTCGCCGCCCTGACGGTTTCGGTCCCCGGTGCGAATCCACCCTGGGCGGACGATCTCGCCACTGCGATTCGACGCTGACCGGAACGTGGGCGCCGTTCGCCGGCAACGCAGCTGACCGTGACCCGGCCCCGGTTCGAGATGTTTCCGCTCACCGGGGGCGATGGTGCGGCCCACCCGGTAGGGCGCCAGCACTGTGACTCCGGGAAGGGCTGCCTGCCGTCCACCCCCGTCGCAGCGGCCTCCGCCCCAGCAGACACCAACTACTTCCCCGCCCCGGGCCCGCCTCGTGAGGGAAACAGCTATTGCTCGTCGAGGACTCCGGGGGCGTCGTGCAGGACCACACTCTGTTGCAGCGGGATGCGTCCCATGCCGATGTCGTACATCGGTGACGTCTTGTCGCCGATGCCGAAGGAGATGCCGAAGAGCAGCTTGAGGTCGTCTCGGACGCCCAGCGACGCCCGGACCGTGTCGGCGTACACGCCGAGGACGGCCTGCGGGATGCCGTGGAAGCCCCGCGCGGTCAGCGAGAGCAGGAAGTTCTGGGCGTACATGCCGATGTCACCGGCCGTCCGGACCCCGTCGCCGAGTTGTGGCATGAAGAGCAGGGCGACGTGGGGCGCATCGTAGAAACGCAGGTTCTCGCGGATCACTTCGTGCCTGCCCTCCATGTCGGAGTGCGCTATGCCCCGCGCCCCGTAGACACGGGCGCCGTGCTGATAGGACCGCTCGAGGTAGACGCCGTCGCCGTAGTCGCCGGTGAAGTCCGCCGAGTCCCGGCCGTCCTCGTACGCCCTGAGCAGTTCCTTGCTCAAGGCGTCCCGGGCGGCACCCGAGACTACGTGCACCGTCCAGGGCTGGGTGTTGCTGTTCGAGGGGGCGGTCTGCGCATCCTCCAGGACGCCGCGGATGTCCGCAGGGGACAGCGGCGTCGGCCGGAACTGCCGCGGGGAGTGCCTGACGCGTACGAGTTCGGTGAACAGGGAGGCGGTGGTGGACAAGAGGTTCCTTTCCAGAGGGCGGCTCGGGGTGGCCGGAGGGCGGGCGTGTCAGTGGCGAGGGGAGTGGTTGGTTCCACGGTCTCCTCGAGCGTGGGCGTGGAGGTGAGAGCGGCGAAGCGTGGCGTCTGGCGGTT
Organism: Streptomyces sp. NPDC017225; assembly: GCF_044331465.1. Lineage (NCBI taxonomy): Bacteria > Bacillati > Actinomycetota > Actinomycetes > Kitasatosporales > Streptomycetaceae > Streptomyces > Streptomyces sp. NPDC017225. The sequence continues at coordinate 57,015 of NZ_JBIRNE010000033.1, forward strand.
CCGCTTGCTCCGGGTCTCGTTGCGGTCGGCCGCGGCACAAGCGGCTCCCAGGTCATCGACGGTCGGCTCGGTGCAGTACGCGGGGTTCGTTGGCTGCCAGCGCCAGGAGCCACCCGCTTCAAGTGGCGCTCCTCGCCGGTGTGTCGGCGTCTGCGCCGGGGTTGTCAGTCCGTGGCCGACGACACTGTCGACACTGCGGTGGCATTGACGGGAACGTTGCTCGGTGGAGACGCCGGCGGCTGGGGGGTGGCTGCGGTTCTGCGGACCCAGAGGGTGCCGACGATCGCGAGGCAGCCGATGACCGCCGCCGTCGTGAAGGCGGCTTGTGCCGCCGAGACGGACTGGGCCAGGTTCAGTGCTCCCGCGTCCTTGGCGTGGGAGCCGATGGTGTAGGCCGAGATCAGGACGGCGCCGCCTGCGCCGCCGGCCAGCTGCTGGGCGGTGTTGAACGCCGCGGTGCCGTGCGGGTAGAGCTCGGCGCGCAGGGAGGACAGCGCGGCCGTCGTCATCGGTGCCCACATGAGGGCCTGGGAGGCCGACAGGACGAGGTAGGCGGCCAGGAGCGCTGTGACTCCGGTGTTCTCGTCGGCTCGGCTCAGGAACCACAGGGAGCCCGTCCAGATGATCGATCCGGGGATGGCCAGGGGGCGCGGTCCGTAGCGGTCGTAGACACGTCCGCCGAGGGCCGAGACGAGGGCGATCAGGGCTCCGCCGGGGACCAGGAAGAGGCCGATCTGGAGCGTCGTCAGGCCCGCGACGTTGGTGAGGACCAGCGGCAGGACCATCGTGGTGCCGAACCCGACCAGCGCGACGACGAGCATGACCAGCAGCGGCACGGTGAACGACGGGGTGCGGAAGATCCTCATGTCGAGGAAGGCGTTGTCGCTGCGCTGCAGCACGGTCTGCCGACGGACGAAGACCGCCAGGGCGAGAAGCCCGATGATGATCGGGATGTAGGGGGCTATCGGTGCGTGGCCGGAGGCCGACTCGCCGATCGTGGACAGGCCGTAGACGAGGGCGCCGAACCCGATGGCGGACAGGACGAGGGACAGCACGTCCAGCCTGACCGGTTCCGGAGTGGTGATGTTGCGCAGCTTGGCGGCGCCCAGTGCCAGCCCGGCCAGGACGACGGGCAGGACCAGGATGAACAGCCACCGCCAGCTGAGCTGGGAGATCACCAGGCCGGACACCGCCGGGCCGACCGCGGGTGCCACCGCGGTCAGACCGGTGACCAGCGCCATCGTCCGGCCTCGCCGGTGCGGGGGCACCAGGCGCATCGTCGTGGCCATCAGCAGGGGCATCAGGGCGGCAGTGCCCGCCGCCTGGATGATGCGTCCGGTGAACAGCACGCCGAACCCGGGGGCGACGGCGGCGATCGCCGTGCCCAGGGTGAACAGGGACAGCGAGCCGAGGAAGATCGTACGGAGGGTGAACCTCCGTAGGAGGAAGCCGGTGGCCGGGATGAGGATCGCCAGGGTCAGCAGATAACCCGTCGTGAGCCACTGTCCCGTGGTGGGAGTGATGTCGAGATCGGTGATCAGGGTGGGGAGTGCGACTCCCAGCAGCATCTCGTTCAACAGGACGGTGAACGCGGAGACCATCAGGATCCCGATGACGAGAACGTCCTTGGAGGCCAGTCTGTCGTCGTTGCGGGTCGGTGGCGGTGCATCTGCGGCGGCCGGCGCCGGAGTCTTGTCGGGGGACATGTGATCTCTTCCGTGTTGCTGGGTGTGCGAAGGGCCGTACGCGTTCCATGCCGTTGGTGCGCGCCGGTGGGGTCCGGCTGCACAAGCCCAACCCGGTGGGGCCTCGGCCGGGGAGCTGTCGCGTGGGGTGTGCCGCCCCGGTGGCCATCGGCACGGAACGCCTGTGTGCCGCGTCGGGCTGCCCTGGGAGCAGCGGATGCCTGCCGAGGCCGGCGGTAGCATCGGAACCGATAAGGAGATAGTCTCCGTTTCACGGAAGACGATACGGAGATGGTCTCCGTATTGTCAACGGGAGGTGCAACGACATGGGTGAGGCAGCCACCGGCGAGCGTCGGCAGCGGACGGACAAGCAGCGCAACCGCACGCACATCCTCGAGGTCGCTGAAGAGTTCTTCGCCGAGCAGGGCATCACCGGCTCCATGGACGCCATCGCCAAGCGGGCCGGTGTCGGTCCGGGCACCCTCTACCGGCACTTCCCCAACCGGGAGGCACTGCTGGCTGCCCTGCTGCAGGCCCGCGACGAAGAACTGGAGGCCCGACGGGACGCCATCCGGCGCGAGGTGGCCGACTCCCGCGCCGCGCTCGCCCAGTGGCTTCAGGCACTGGGCGAATGGGTGACCGCCTTCGACGGCCTGCCCGAGCCTCTGCGGGCCGCACTGACCGAGGACACGTCCCCGCTGGCGATCACCTGCCAGGGCTTCGTCACGACCACCGAGGACTTCCTCCGCGCGGCACAGCGCGACGGCGGTGCCAAGCCCTGGGTGCGGGGACGCGACCTGTTTCTCAGCACGCTGGCCACCGCCTGGGCCCGTGGCGCCGCCATGGCCGACGAATCTTCCCCCGACGCGCTCGTTTCCCTCATACGCACCGGGTGGGAGACGCCCGCGACGGGAACAGCTCCCGGGAGCGGCGAAGACCCCGCGTAACCGCAGGCAGAAGCGTGGCGCCCTGACGCGGGGCGCTCACTCTCCCGAGAACTCACCCCTGGGCGCCCCACCCGTCGGGCGTGCGGCCTGCGGGCTGGGCTGCCACTGGGGCACCGTGGACGCAGCGTCGGCGGCCTCTCGTGACCGAACTCGAGGCAAGGAGAAACATCGTGAAGATCGGCATTCTGGGCGTAGGGCACATCGGGAAGACCCTGACCCAGCGGCTGGCCGCGGCAGGGCATCAGGCGAAGGTGGCCAACTCGCGCGGCCCGCACACGATCGAGGCTGACGTCCTCTCCACGGGCGGGCGCGCGGTGACGGCGGCAGAAGCCGTCGAGGACGTCGACGTCGTGGTCCTCTCGATTCCCTTGAACCGTCTTCCGCAGGTCGTGCCGCTGATCGCCGACGTGCCGGCTGGCACGGTCGTCATCGACACGTCGAACTACTACCCGGCGCGGGACAGCCGGATCGAGGCCATCGACGCCGGTCAGGTCGAGAGCCTGTGGGTCACCGAACAGCTGGGCCGGCCGATCGCCAAGGCGTGGAACGCGATCGGTTCCCACTCGTTCGCGACCAAGGGCAGGCCCGCGGGGAGCCCGGACCGCATCGCCATCCCCGTCGCCGCCGACCGCGACCGGGACCGCCAGATGGCCATGGCGCTGGTCGAGGACACCGGGTTCGACGCCTTCGACGCCGGAACGCTCGCGGACTCGTGGCGGCAGCAGCCGGGTGCGCCGTGCTACTGCACCGACCTCACCCGCGAGGAGATGCCGGGTGCGCTGGCGGCCGCGGAGGCCGAGCGCCTGCCCAGGCGGCGCGACCTTTCCGTCGCCGCGATCCAGGAAAGGGTCGGGGACGCCACGACCAACCCCGACGCGGAGTACGGCGTCCGCCTGAGCCGGGCCCTGTTCATGTGAGCCCCTCCGGGGGTGCCCCGACTCGCACGTCGACCGTCGAGCAGCACGCCCCCCACTCCCCATACCTTGGCCCCGACGTCGCCGACGTCGGGGCCAAGGCATGCGGGCAGCGCAAGGTGTTACGGCGCTGCCCTGACACGCGCTGTCAGAAGGTGCGCGCGGCCACCTTCACCCGCTGGGCCGTCCGCAGCGCCTCCTGGAGCTTGCCAGCGGGCAGCGGCGCCGCAGGGGCCTGCATGATGCGCTCGGCCGGCACATCGGGATCTGCCAGGTAGATGTGGGTGTAGGCGCCGGCCTCGGGCTCGAAGCGCCAGCTCTCGTCCAGGGTGCCGGCGTCCACCGTGTCGAAGCCGAGCCGACCGATCAGCTCGGCCGCCCGGACCTTCGCGTCGGGGTCGTTGCCGGCGATGGGCAGGGCGCTACGGTCCGGAGCTCCGGCGGGCCGGGCCAGCTGGGGGATGTGGTGGGCCAGGATGTTGTTGAACGCCTTGACCAGCAGCGCGCCGGGCAGGAGCTGCTGCTCCAGCTCGGCCGTGGTCACTTCCTCGGAGTCGAGTTCGGCGATCCGGCCGTCGCGGTGCGGGTAGTAGTTGCCGGTGTCCAGCACGGTCCTGCCCGTCAGGAGGCCGGCGGGCAGGTCGCGGTACGCGGTCAGGGGAATGCTGAGTACGGTCGCCTCTCCGGCGCGGGCGGCCTCTTCGACGGTGCCGGCCGTGGCGCGCGGCCCCAGTTCCCCGACGAGATCTGTCAGGCTTTCGGGGCCGCGTGAGTTGGCGATCACCACGTCGATGTCCGCGGCCACCGCCAGTCGTGCGATCGCGGCCCCGATGTTGCCGCTTCCGATGATTCCCAGGGTCGGCATCGTTGCTCCTTGCTTCGTTGGTGTGCCCGGTACCGAGCGGTCCGGTCAGGTTCTCGGTGATGATCGTCCGCGGCGCTGTGTGCTGGACGCAGCAGGGCACGCAGCGCCGCCCCATGCCCAGGGCCCGTGATCGGCCCTGGATCCCATGCCTTCCTCGTCGTGCCGCACGGTCACTGGGTCAGTGGTGTATGGGTGCCGAAAGAGCGCCGGTGATACGTGAGCGGTTTCAGGGAACCCTGACCCGGCTCCGCGGCCGTTACGTGGGCGAGCAGGACGGTGTGGTCGCCGGCGTCGACGCAGTCGTCCACCTCGGCGACGATCCACGCCGCGGCATCGGGCAGCCGGGGCAGCTCGCCACTCGGCGACCAGTCGATTCCGTCGAACTTGTCGGGTGCGGAGCGGGCGAAGACGGAGGCCAGATCGGCCTGGTGCGCACCGAGGACGTTGACGCCGAAGCGGCCGCTGCGGCGGACGATCGCCAGCAGACGCGAGCGTTGGTCCAGCGACACCAGCACCATGGGAGGCGTCAGGGACAGGGACGCGAAGGCGCTGACCGTGGTGCCGTGCGGGCGGCCGTCCTCCAGGGCGGTGACCACGGTGACCGGAGTCGCCACGGCGGCCATGACGTCCCGGAACGCCTGCTGCGCCGTGGCGCCGGATCGCAGAGACGCGCTGGTGGACATCACCGGGCCGCCGTTTCCGAGACGCGCGTGTCGAGACCGTACTGCTCGCGGGCGTGGAGGTGGTCGCGCAGGGTGGGGCCTTCGTAGTCGAGGTGGAACAGGCCGCGTTCCTGCAGGAGGGGGACGACCTGGTCGACGAAGGCGTCGACGCCGTCGTGGTAGCCGTCGATGGCCAGGGAGAAGCCGTCGCAGGCCCCGGCCTCGAACCACTGCTGCATGTGGTCGGCCACGTCCTCGGCGGTGCCGGCCACGACCGGGTGGTAGTCGATGACGCCGTGGGCGAGTACGTCACGCAGGGTCCAGCCCTCCCGTGCCACCTGAAGGGCGCGGGCGGAGCGCGGGTCGTGCGGGCTGGGTACGGCGTCGGCCAGCTGGCCCGCGGTCAGCGGCTCGTCGATCTGCCCGTGGTCGAGCGGCAGGCCGATCATGGCGCCGAGGTAGCGGACGCGTTGGCGCAGGTCCACGGATTCGTCCAGGAACCGCCGCCGGTCGAGGGCGGCCCGGCGGGAGGCGGCGATGGCCGGCATGAAGCCGGCGAACATCTTCACCTCGTCCGGGTCGCGTCCGGCGCGCTCGGCGGCATCGCGCAGTGCCTGGCGCTGGGCCCGGCCGTCCTCGATGGTGTAGGGGTTGGCGTAGACGCCGTCGGCGTAGCGGCCGGCCAGCTCCAGGCCGTAACTGCCGCCGCCCGCTTGGAAGATGACCGGCTGGCCCTGCTCGGAGGGCGGGAGGGGCAGTGGGCCGCGGGAGGCGACGTGGCGGCCCTGGAGATTCACCGGCTGGATCTTGTCCATGTCGGCGAACCGCTTGCCGTCCACGTCCAGAACCCAGGCGTCCTTCTGCCAGCTGCCCCACAGCGCCTGCACGATCTGCACGACCTCGTGGGCCCGCTCGTACTTCTCCGCCCGCGGCGGGACAGCGCGGCCGAAATTCGCCGCGGCGGCGGGGTCGGAGGTGGTGACCGCGTTCCAGCCGGCCCGGCCGTGGCTGATCACGTCCAGCGCCTTGAACTGGCGGGCGAGGTTGTAGGGCTCGTTGAAGGTGGTGGAGGCGGTGGAGACCAGCCCGATCCGCTCCGTCTCCCGCGCGATGGACGTCATGACCAGCAACGGATCGATCGCGAAATGCGGGACCTGTTGTTCGAGGTCCACATCCAGAACCGGAGTGTCCGCGAAGAACAGCAGCTGAATCTTGCCTCGCTCGGCTGCCAGCGCGTACCGCACGAACTGGTCCATGTCCGTATAGCTGCGCAGGTTCGCCCCAGGAAGACGCCACGCCCCGGGTTCGGCTCCGTAGCCGCTGGTGAACTGCATGCACAGGAGCATCTGACGGCTTGACACGACTGGCCCTCCAGATGAGACATAAAACGGAGAGCATCTCCGATTAGGCCCCGACAATACGGAGGCTTCCTCCGTATTGTCAAAGCGGCCAGGCCGGGCAAAGAAGGGAGCAGCCGAGATGCAGGAGTCCTGGGTGTACAGGCCAACGACGTCCCTCTGAGCCCGAGTGGCGAGGGTGGCGGGCAGTTGTGTCCCTGGACTCGATCGCCGACGCTTGCGAGTCAGCCGGAGGGCCGCGGCGTGCGGTGCCGGAAGGGGGGCCGCGGCCCGTAGCCGGTGACGGAGCTCGAGTTCGGCGATCGGCCGGCCGGTGGTGTACGCCGTCAAGATCGACGACGACCTGACCTCCGGCGTCCGGGGCATCCTCACCGGCCAACGACCAGACGCGGCCACGCACTTCGGAGCGTGCGGA
>NZ_JBIRNE010000034.1:0-55832 GCF_044331465.1 Streptomyces sp. NPDC017225
CCCGCGCGCGGGTCCGTAGGCGGCTTCGCCGCCTACAACCAGGGATCGGCTTCGCCGATCCCTGGACGGCGTTTCACGCCGTCGACGGCTCCGCTTCGCGGAGCGAAGCCCCCGTTTCACGGGGGCCGTGGGGGTTGCTCTGGCCGCTTCGCGGCCTCTGACCTGGGTATTTGCCGCTTCGCGGCTATGCTGGCTAGGAGGGGAGGGGGTGACCCCGTCGGTTCCGTTTCCCTCGAACGCGTTTTCCATTTCCCTTATACCTCGATTCTCTTTTCTTTAACGCTCCTCACCATAGGGGCTCTCAATTTCTTTGTCAAGCGTGGTGGTCGCCTCTTTATGACGGTCCCTTTCATGGCCATTTCGGGGCTTTATCGAAATACCTCAACCGACACTTATCAAACGGCCGAAGGCCGTTTTCCTTTGCCCCGCAGGGGCGGGCCCCGGCGCGAAGCGCCTTAAAGGGGCCCACCGCTTTAGCGGCGGCCCGATAGGGCCGTTTCTTTTCCGCCCCGTGGCCGAAGGCCACTTAGGGGGGCGGGTTTCCTTGAAGTCCCGCGAAGCGGGACCAGGCCGCCCGTGGCCGAAGGCCACATAAAGGCGGCCCAGCCCGTAGGGCTGTCGATTGGCCGCGCATTTGGGCATAGAGAAAGGGTGGCGATTCACGCGCCACCCTTTCTCTTGCCTAGTCTTTACCTCTAGGCCGTGCCGGTTACTCCGTCATGCCGTAGGCCGCGATTGCGACGCGAACCTTCTCAGCGTCGAGGCATCCGGGGTGCCGGAAGGTCGAGGGCGGGTTTCCGTTGCGTCCCCGCAGGTGGGACCAGTAGCGGGGGCCCTGCCATCCGCAGAGCTGGCACCGCAAGAACCACGGGTTATCAGCGCCGGGGTAGCCGCCGAGCGGGGTCCAGAGGAATTCCGCGAGCCCTGCCATGGCCTTGTGCGCTGCCTCGTTGTTGCGGGGCGTGGCGGGCATTCGAGGGTGGAGGAGTGGAACGGGGCCGACGAATTCACGGGGCGTGGGGAGATCGCTCTCTTCCTGCGGGGTGAGCTGTCGCAGGTCGTACATTGCGACGAGGTACGCGGCGGCAAGGTCCTTCCTGTTTCCCTTACCGATGCGGATTTCGTCGGAGAGCCCCACCGGGGCGGCGTACCATGCGCCGTGCCACCGGTAAATGCGGCCGATGTGCTGTCCGTCGATTCGGACGGGGTATCGGCATTCCTGGTCGGGAGTGCCGAGCTGATAGCGGGTTCCGTTGGTCACTTGTTGTTCTCCATTTCGGGGATGCGAAGACCGGCGTTCATGGCGTCGAGGACGTCGGCGGTGGCCCACTCAAACGCATTGAGAATGCTCGGCTCCCAGTAGGAATCGAGGGGCTCGCTGAGGTAGTCGTCGAGGTGCTCGTGAAGCGTCTTGCGGGCCTCCACCGGGTCCGCAATTACGTTGAGGATCCCGTTCTCGTCGACGACCCAGACCCGGCAACCGTCGAGGTCAATGTCTCGCCGGTCGAGAATGTCGCCGCATTCGAAGCAGCCGAACAATCCGTCGGGGCGAATGTAGTAGGCCGAGATACCGCCGCACTGCGGGCAGGTAATTGGGGTCACGGAAGTAAGCGCCTTTCGTGTCGTGCTTCCGGGGCGTGACCCAGGAGGCCGCACGGCGCGGCGCGTGCTTGTCGGCCCGGTGCGCGCCGAAGGCGCAGGGCCGACAACCCTTTGCCGGTGAACGCGCCGAAGGCGCCCGGCAAAGGGCGGTCCGCGAAGCGGACCGAATCGCCGGTGAACGCGCCCGGAGGGCGCCCGGCGATTCGCCCGGAGGGCCCGCTAGGGCCCGTAGGGCGGTGCGCGGCGTGCCGTGTGGCACCCTGGGCCACGCCCCGGAAGAAAAGGCCCGTCAGGGCCTCTTGAGGGCCTGTGCTGCGCCCGGCGGCGCCTGGCTGTGGCCCCCTGCTGCGCCCTGTCCTGGAACAGGCGAGACCCCCCTCCCTGTGTGTCGGGAGGGGGGTCTCTCGGGGTTCTCGGTGGTGGTGCCCTGCTACGCCGCTGCGCCCCGTTCGAGGAGGCGGATCATCGCTCGTGAGCGGTCGGCGTTGTCGGGGTCGGTGACGAGGAGGGCGAGCACCGGCTCGGCCGTCTCGCGCGCGAAGTCGGCGTCATCCCTGGCGAGCTGGTGCCATACCGCATGCGCGTTGCGGATCAGGCGTTTGGTGTCCTCCTCGGGCGCCTTGGCCTCCTGTCGGCGTTGTGCCGTCTGGACGAGGAGCTCCGTCGTCTCGGCCCACTCCTCGGACGCCTCGACTTGGCGCAGCGTCAGCCATGCCCGGGTGGTCATGACCTGGACGGTGACCGGCGCGAGGGGCCCGTACGCGCCCATGAGGGCGGTTTCGAGCTGGGCCGCGGCGGCGGTGGCCTCGGGGAGCCTGCCGGCGGTTTCGTGGGCGACGATCTCGGCCCACAGGGGCCCGTGCTGCTCTGGTACGCGGGCGGTCCATTCCGGGGCAACCTCACGCATGGCAGCGGCGGCCTGGGCGGCGTGCTCCTGGGCGTGGTTCGCCTGCGCGCCGGCTGCTGCTGCGGGTGCGGTCGTGGGGGCCGTAAGGGGCGCTTGTGCGGGCACCCGGGCGGGTGCTGGTGGTGGTGTGGGGTGCGGGTGGTCGAGCGTCGTCACGGTGCCGTCTACGGCCACGATCAGGGGCCAGGTCGACCCGTCGGCCTCCTTGGCGTTGACGCGGACGGGACGGCCCATAAAGGCGGCCTTGATCCGTACCTCGGCGAGGGCTTCGACGCGGGCCCTGTCGGGGTCGGCGCCCGGCTCGGTGACCTTCTCGCCGTCGACTGCGGCGGCCCCGTTCGAGCTGACGGTAATGGTGTAGATCGGCGTTGCAGGAATCTGGTCGGGGTCGGTGATGGTCACTGTTCTTTCTCCGATCTATCCGCCCTTGGGGAAATATGGCGGTGCCCATCCGACATACGTTGATCCCCATTTTGTTTCAATGTCCGTCGCCGGGACGACGTCAATATAGCCAGGGCGGCGAATGTCGTTGCTTGCGATTTTCCCGTCTCCGAGATACACGGCAACGTGACCCGCTCGGCCCCCTGTTTCCCAGTACATCAGGGCGCCCGGCGGGGGGTTCCTGTCCTTGTCGTGCTTCATGCTGGCCGGCATCTCGCGGTAGTGGTCGATGGCGTACGGCACCCCGGAGAAGTTCCAGCCGTACGCCCTGGCAACGAACGCGAGGCACGCGCGATACCAGTCCTTACCGCCGGTCTCTGCTTCCTGCTCGGCCCACGCGATGGCCTCCTCGGTGCTGCGGGGGTTCTTGACGTCCCCGGGCCACGGGGCGTCACCGTCGTGGAAGGGCTCGCCGGGCTTGCCGGGGCGGTCGGCGGCTCCTTCGGGGTAGCACTCGGCGTCGGTGTCGGGCTCGTCGGCCTGGTCCTCGTTCCCCGTGCCGGTGCCGCCCTCCTGTCCCCCGTTCTCGTAGGGCGCCCCCGGTTTGCCTTCCCGTTCCAGGTTGATGCCGGCCTCTTTGGCGATCTGCCGGGCGGCGTCTTCCTGCCCGTCGTAGAGCGTCGGGTGGGCGGAGTGTTGGACCGCTTGGGCTGCCTGCCCGAGGCCCATCGACTCCCATCCCTTGACGTCCGTCAGGCCGTGGATGCCGACGCTTGAGTGAACGTCGCCTCCGTAGAAGAACATGCCGGCGGCGTACTCGGGGCGCGTGATCTGCTGCGCTGTCCCCCAGCCCTGTGAGGGGCGCTGTTGGAACAGTCCGAGAGAGTCGAGGTGGCCGTGCTTGAGGTTGATGAGCGTCGACTCCTGAAGGGCGGTCATCAAGCCGACGAGCGTGGCTCTGCCTGACAGGCCCTCGGAGGCGGCCACCTTGTCAATGATCTTCGCGTTCTCTATCTGCTGTGTTCTGATCTTGCCGGTTCCCGGCTCCTGGGGTTCCGCGTCGCCCTCGTCGCCGTAGTCCACATTGGGCGTGCCCCGGTCTCCGCAGGAGTCGGCAAGAGCCTTGCCTCCGATGCCGGCGCCGAAGATGCCGACCACGAACAGGAAGATCACGAACGCCACGGACGCTATCGCGGTCGCTTTGATCTTGAGGCCCCGGCCGCCGAGTTTCCCCAGGGCGCGGGCGGCGTCGCGTGCGTCCACTACAGCCCCAGGATTCGGGAGACGCGCCAGCCGTCACCGTCTCCGTTGGTCAACTCGACCTGTAGAACCGTGGTTTCGCTGTAGTCCTCGTATCCCTCGACGTCGACCTTCGCCGTGGTCTTGCGCCATACGCGGATCGGGGTATCAACGGGCAGATCGGTTCCGGCGGGCTCGACCTTGACCGTGTGCACGGTGGAGACTCCGCCTCGGCTCACGAGCTTGGCCCATTGCTTGTCGGTGTGGGCGGCGAGGTTTTCAACCAGGCTGGGGGTCATGTATGGCTCGGCCCGCAGAACGGATGCCGTGTGCTCGCCGTCCTTGGGCGGGTTGCGGGTGAGGTAGAGGCGTACGGCCTCCTCGGCGACGTGGTCCGGGTCGTCGAGGTTGACGGCCGCGGACGAGCTGGGCGACGCCGAGGGCGTGCTCGGGGCGGTCGTGGGCGGCGGTTGCTGGCCGTCGGGGGTGGGGCTCGCCGTGGCGGTGGCGCGAGGGTTCTTGTCGTCGTGGTCCTGGGGCCACAGGTAGCGGGCCCCGAAGCCGAGGCCCAGGATCACCGCAACGATGATCAGGGCCCCGGCGGGGCGGATCGGGTCCCGGCGGCGTTCCTCGCGGACCCACTCTTTCGTGGTGCGGCGGACCTCCTCGCGGTGGGCGGACTTGGCCGCCCGGCGGGCGCGGCGGCCCTTGGTCTTCCTCACCTCCTCCGGGTACTGCATCGAGGCGAGGAGCTCGCGCCACTCTTCCGGCGTGGGTTCTGTCTTCTTCGCCATGGGGCCTACCCCCCTTGTCCTGTGCGGTTCCTGGGCGCCGGAACTGTGTTGCGGCGTGCCGGCGCGATGGCACGGGGCGGCGGTTGTGTGCTGCCCGTCGGGCGTCGGGGCGTAGTCGGACGCGGCGGCCCGTTGGGCGTGCTGCGGATGACGGTTCCCTGAATGATCTTGGGCTCGCCGGGGGCGGCCGGGGGCGGCGCCTGCCGAAATGCGTAGTTGGGCGCGGCGCCAGTCTCCGGCCGCATGACCGGTGTCCCGGCCGACGTGCCAGCCGGGCGGCTCGTCGAGTCCCCGGTCGTCGTGGCGCCGTTACTCCCGCTGGGCAGGGTCGGGCGCGGCCGGGACGGCTGCGGGGGCAGGGTGTTGCGGGCCTTGCCCGTGACGTCGGGCCGGTCGCGGTCGAGGGTGATTACCGGGCCGCCGGATGCTGCCGCGGCTCCGGTGCCGGCGGGCAGTGCCGGACGCGCTCCGCCACCGCCCGAGGGGGCCGGTAGCGGCCGGGGTGGCGGTGCTGGGGGTCGGTGGCGCGGCACGCGAGTGAGGACGACGTCGAGGTCATCGGTCGCGCCGCCTCCGCCGCCTCCGGGGAGCTGCGGCCGGTCGTCACCGCCTCCGCCTCCCCCGCCTCCGCCGCCTCCTCCTCGACGGCGCGGGCCGCGGGGGACCGTGCGCACCGGCTGGTGGTCGAAGTCGTCGGGGCCGCGTCGGCGTCGGCGGCCGTTGTTGTTGTTGCCGTTGAGCATCTTCGCGGCGAGGACTCCGCCGAGCATGCCGGTTGTGGTGCCGCGGACTCCGAAGATTTGGGCGACGACAGCGCGGAAGTTCATCCCCACGATGGCGGCGGCGATGGACAGACCGATGGTGGGGAGCCATCCGTATTGGCCGAACATCTGCGTTGTGGCGGTCTGCAAGCTGAGGACGGCGCCGAGCACCATCGTTGCGATGAGGCTTTCGAGGGTGCGGGCGAGGAGCTGATCGAACCAGGCGAGGCCCCATTGCCGGGGGCGTCCGGGGATGACCCACAGGCAAGCGAAGATGACGCCGGTCAGTAGGAGCATGAGGGCGCCGAGGAGGCTCGCCAACGAGGTGAAGGCGAGGACGAGGACCAGGGCGGCGAAGAGGATCACGGCCACGAGGGACGGGACCGTAATCATGATCCGGCCTACGGGGCTGTGTCCCTCGATCCAGTTCCCGGAGTCCTCTCCGACCGTCTCTTCGGTGACGTGCTCCTGTAGCCATTCCTTGCGCTTCTCTTTGGAAGCGCCTTGGTCTAGGAGGTCTTTCCCGTACTTCTCGCAGGCTTCGAAGCTCCCGAATTCGGCGACGCACCACGGCGTGGCGACGTAAGCACGCCATACGGAGTCGCTCGACTTGCGGAGCGAATCGTCCCGCCCGTCCCCGGTGAATTTGGGTTCGTGGTCGAGCTTGAACGGGAAGTCGCCGGACCCGTCGCCCAGGCCCGCTGACGTCGCGTTCATGGTGACGTTGGCGCCGACCGTGCGGGCGGTGTCGATACCGCCGACCCAGGCCGCTGGGCTCGTGAGGAGGGAGAGTGACACCACTCCGGAGATCAGCACCCATGCGATTTGCGACAGGCCCCCGCCTCCGCCGCCTCGCTTGTGCTGGACGAAGGCGACCAGGCCGCCGACGGCGAGCGCGCTCGGGAGGAGTGTCGCGGTGAGGCCCTCGGCCGCTCCGCCGATGCTCTTGGTGATCGCTTCCTCAAGCGGCGGGATGGACGTCAGTTGGAAAAGCCACTGCGTTATCACCACGCACGACGTGCCAATGACGGCAATCAATCCCATGCACAGGTCTGCGATTGCCTCGGCCATCGGGTCGAGGATGTCCCACTTGCCGTAGTCGGAATCGAGCTGCCACAGCGTGGGATTGCTGTACGTCTCGTAGAGGGTGCCCTCCCCCTCGGGCACCTTGCTGTCTGGCGTCGGCATGAGGTCGCCGACGCCGACGGGGTCGATATCCGCGGCGTGTGCCTGTCCGGCAAGCACCATCAGTGTGGTGAAGGCGAACAGGAAGGGAATGGCCACGGTCCGCAGCCGCGGCAAGTTGTAGTAGACGAGCACCCTTATCCCCCAGTCAGGGCGGCGCGGACCGGTGACCCGTGGCCCATGTCGCCGTCTTGTACTTCCTCGTGCTGGTCGACGACCCAGGCGCCGCCTTCGCGGACCAGGCGCAGCGCGTGACGTGTGGTGAAGGCGTCTTTGTCGGGCCACTGCACGGTGTAGGTGACCAGCACTCCGTACCCGGCCGGGTGGGTGCCGACCGCGGGAACCTCGACGACGTCCGAGGGGGTGACGGGGCCGGTGTCGGCCCGCTCGGGTCCGCTGGGCGTGCTGGACGCGATGGGCTCGGGTGTCGAGCCGTCGGCGTAGGTGGGCGGCTCGAACGTCGGCGAGGGGCTGCTCGGCTCCTCGGCGGCCGGGGTGTCCGGCGTGTTCCGCTCGACGCATTCCTCGACCGTGCCGCCGCGGAGCCGGGAGGAGCTCAGGCCGCAAGAGGTACGCCAGTCAACGGAGTTGGCGGCTTCCTGGTAGCTCTTGGCCACCTTGAGGAGGGCGTCGTCTTCGGGTGCCTGCTGTCCGCCGCCGGTCCCCTTGTCCTTGGTGCCCTCGTCGTCGCTCGACGAGGAGCACCCGGCAGCGGCGAGGATGCCGGCGGCCACGAGGGCGGCGGCCGTGGTCTTCCGCATCATTGCGTCACACCTTTTCCATGGTCAGGCGGGAGCCGTCGCCGTTGTCGGCGGCCTTCGGTGAGGTGTCCAGGAGCTTGAGGAGCTCCTCGCTCGGTACGTCCCACTGCACGGTGGCGCAGGAGAAACGGCGGTCCCTGATCACGCAGTGACCGTGTCGGATCTCCCCATCGGGCAGAAGGCCGACGGACTGAATCAGGGCCCGGGTGTGGGCGTCCTTGGGCAGGCTGAGGAGCTCGGCCAAGGCGTCCTGCTGTTCCCGCGTCGTGAGCTGGAAACCGGCCACCGTCGTGAGCTGTTCGAGGACGCCGACCATCGAGACGAGCGACTCGGGGTCCTGCGTGTCCAGGAGGAGCGACGTCGCCAGGGCGCGGCCCACTCGGCTGATGTACTGAAGGAAGCTGGAGCCCTCCCGCGTCGCGGTGAGGACGTGGACCTCTGGGACGGCAACGACCTTGCGCAGGCCGCGCAGGTCTCGACGCCCGGCCGTGGTGATGCCGAAGGCCAGCATCGAATGCATGAGGGCCACGGAAAGGCGCTTCATGGGGGTCCAGTCGCGGCGGGCTTCCTCGGGCTGCGGCAGGGACAGGCCCGGCATCTGCACGACCCAGATTCCCGGCTCGGGAACGATGGGCGGGGCGCCGCCGGTCGGGCGTCCCATGAACGGGGCGCCCAACGAGTTCTGCGACAGCTCGTATAGGGCTTCGCCTGCCTTGCGGCCGAGCTCGTCATCCATCGTCCGAAGGTGTTCGATCACCTTCCAGGTGGCGGGTTCGCCAGCGGCGATGACCTCGTTCACCGCGCGGGTGATCGGCGTCTCGGCGCCTGCCTCGCGCAGCCAATCGGGGATGGCGATGGAGAGCTGCGCCGGCACTTCACCGCGGGCGACGTCGACCCCGTCCCCGGCCAGGAGCGTGAACAGGTCGCAGGCCCCGGCGAAGTCTCGGCCCGTCTCGACGAGGTGAGCGTTCAGGCCGAATCGGCGGGCAGCCGTCACAAGGCCGCCAAGGTCGCCCTTGAAGTCGAGCGCGAGGGCGTACGAGCCGCGGAAACCGGCGTCGAGGAGACTCAGCATCATGGCCGTGGTCTTGCCTCGGCCGGACCTGCCGACGAACGCCGTTGTCGTCGCATCTCCCCTGTCCGATCCCGCCGTCACGTCGTTGCGGAACACGCCGGGCGTCGAGCCGGTGAGGTAGCCGACGATGGGGCCGCGGTCGTCGCCGACCTTGGCACCTCCCCACCACCAGGAGCCGGACAGAGCGGTGACGTCCCGCACGTGGCCGAGGTCGGGGACCCGCAGTTGGTCGCCCGGCTGCATTTCGAGCCACAGCTCGCGCTGTTCCTCCTCGCCTACGCTGACCTCGATCCCGAGGCCGCCATAGTGCGTGATCACGGCGTCGACACGGGCCCGCAGGTCGTCGAGGGAGGTCTCGCTCGTCACGATCAGCCGCGGGTGGTCCTCGACGAGGGTCACGTCCTCACGCCGCATGTCGCGGGTGAGCTCGGCCATGACGTCCTCTGTCTCCTCGATGTCCCGGCCGGGGTCCTCGGCGGACCCTCGCGCGGCGCTGCGGCGCTGTTCCTTGGCCAACCGGCGGGCCTCGTCCACCTTCTTGAGAGCGTCGCGCTTGGGCATGACGCGGTACCTGACGGACGCCTCGGGACTCACGGGCTGGATGAGGGCGCCGGGGTCGAGGTCGAGGTCGTCCTCGGTCGCCTCGGGCACATAGTTGATTTCGGAGAGGACTCTCAACCACTCGCCGTTTCCGGGGCTCTCCATCTGCTCGGGGAAGCCCGACATGGTCAGCACCGACACCCAGGCCGTCACGTCGCCGTGGGCGTCGACCACCCGCAGGTGGTCGGGGTGGGGCAGGATGCGGCCCCGGGTCAGGGCGGCGAGCTTGGCCCCGGCGATGACGCCGGCATGGGGGGCCGGGATCGGCGTTCCGCGGTGCTGCTCGCGGCTGATCATCCATGCGAGCATCTCGACGCTTGCCGGCTGTGCCTTCCAGGGGGAGGACTCCAGGCGTCGACCGAGGCGGCGCATCTGGGCGTCGAGCCGGGCGAGCTCGCGGGAACCCACGGTCGAGGAGCTCAGACCGAGGCCCCCCTCGACACCGCGGCGGCCGAGTTTCTGCGCCTGTCCGGCACGCTCGGTCAGGCGGACGCCGAGCAACAGGTGACGCGAGGGCAGGGAGATTTGTTCAAGGCGGCCGACGCGGATCTGTGCCCACTCCTGCCACCCCCCGGCGGTGAAGAGTTCCGCGGCCTCGGCCTCGTAGTCGGCGGCGTGCAGAGGGGACCACAGCACGCGCAGGTGGCAGTCATGCCCGGCGAGGGTGCGGGCGAGAGCGGAGTTCGCGGCGTCGAGTTCGCCGTCGCGGGCCGCTTCGCTCATCAGGTCGGTGTTCGAGGACGCGAGGACGTACCACGCCTCTGTGTGGCTGTCGGTCACGACGAGGCCGTCAGCCAGTGCGACGTACTGGGGAGGCAGCGCGGAGCGGTCACCGCCCACGCCGAGGAACTGCCCCAACCGCTGTAGCACCTTCACGACGTTTCCCCCATGTGCTGCTTGATTGCCTTGCGGCCGTACGCCTTGCCGACGGCATCGGGGCCGTACAGGCGGGGGCGTGCGGCGAGTTTGATCGGGGCGCCGGCACCGGCCGGGGCGGACTCGTCGGCGCCGAGCCACCGCTCGATGGACGGGCCGATCGGCGACTCGGCGAGGATCTCGACCTTGGCGGACCAGCGGGCACGGCGGCTGAGCCACTCGCTACGGCTGGCTGCTCGCCGTCCGGCGCAGATGATCGGCCGGTGGCCGAGGACGAGGTACCTGGTGCCGATGCTCCACCGGGTGATGTTCCAGCGCCGTTCGGTGGTCCGTGACCGCTGTGTGCCGTAGACGGCGGTGATCAGCGGAGGCAGGAAGTAGGCCGTGAATGTGATCTTTCCCGGGAGGCCGAACAGGAGCAACAGGGGGCCGGTCCACAGGACGTAGAGCGAGAGGCCCAGGACCAGGGCGCGGCGCGGAGCGCCCTCGCCGAGATCGAGGCCGAGGAGCTCGTGTTGCCGGGTCTCAAGGTCGAAATGCTGTGTGTAGGTGTGGCCCACGCGCATCAGGCAGTCCCCGAGACCGTGTTCCACACGCCTTTGAGGACCTCTTGGACGGAGGCGGGCACCCACACCAGGGCGCCGACGAAGACGGCAGCCACGAACAGGGTGACCATCTCGCCCCACTCCTTCTTGACCCAGCATCCGAACGCGCGGATGGCCAGGAAGGCGGCGAACAGGTTCCCCACAAAAATCAGAATCCAGTCTTTGAGCTCCGCCCCGGTGGTGAGTGGCGCGGCGAGCTCGACGAGGCGGGACGGTTCCACGGGTTCCCCCTTGTACGTGAAATGGCAGGTTATGCAGGGCTTATGACGAATGCTCACGATTTATGAGCTGGGGACATTCGCAGGTCAGGCGGACCCGCCGCGGACGTCGTCGACCTGCCAACGGCTTGCATCCGACGTCGACACGCGGGTGATGGTCACGCGGTAGACCTGCTCGACCTTGGCGCCGCCGAGGGTCCAAACCACGCGGGCGGTACCGGTGCGGTCCGTGCCGCTCCCGACGTCGGCGGACCAGGAGCCGAGGCCGCCGTATTCGACGCCGTCCGGCAGCGCCGGCACCTTGGCACCCGGGGCCGTGACGGCGTCGGTGTCCCCCTTGGCGTAGGCGGCAAAGAACTTGTCGACGGCGCTCTCGGTGGCGGCGCTGAGTTCCGCGTCCGTCTCTGTGGTGGGCAGCTCGGGAGCCTTGGGGCCGCTGGCCGGGATGCCGACGAGGCCGGGTTGACCGGTGACGACGACTCGGCCGGACGTCTCCACGACTGGCACGTCGAGTCCGACCCATCGGGCGGGCTCGTCGGCCGGGGTGGTCTTCTTCCCCTTGGCGGTTTCCGTCTCGGCGGCCTCGGGCCTGATCAGCACCTCGACCCGTACGCGCGCCTGATCGTTCTTGGTCTTGATGACGGCGCCCGGCTGCACGGCGAGCACGTTCTGACGGCCGTGCCCGTCCCATCCCATGGTGGTGTCGGCTCCCGCCGGCAGGGCCGACGCGAGGAGCTGCTCGCGGTCCTCGGGCGTCTCCTCGTCCCATGCGAGGTAGGCGCGGGCGAACCGCGCGGCGACGGCCTGCGCCTCCTCGTTGGGGTAGGTGGCCTCGGTCGTCACCTTGGGCGCTTCGGGGGCGGGCGCTTCCGTGGGGAAGAACCAGGAGCGCACTCCGGTGACGGCCGCCAGGACGAACACGAACCAGATCAGGCCGCGACCGAAGCGGCGCGCGAACACGGCGCCGGATCTTTCGTCCTGGGGAGTCCACGGGGTGGCCCGGCTCGTCGTCGAGGCAGGCCGGGCCGCGCCGGTCCGAGGGGAGGACGGCGCAGTCTGCTGCCGCAGCTCCGCCCCCGCGCTCTCCCAGGGGTTCACCGGCCGCGGCGCCTCCCCCTGATGCGGGACACCCGCCGCCGGTTCCTTGGCCGACCTGTCCCGGCTTGGTTCCGGTAGGCCCATGATTTTCCGGCCGATGGTTCCGAGCGACACCACTCCCAGCAACCTCCCCCGCGACGAAGCCCACTTGGGCCACTTGTGGTCACATGCTGATCGACCATATGCCGGGGTCGATCACAGCGTCAAAGAAGTTGGTAACCCTCCGTGTGCGTTGTGGCTTGGCCGTTACGTGGGTGCGAGCGGCGGTGATCCACGGCCGCTAGAGTGCCGCCCCACACGGCCGAACGAGACGGGGGCAAGAGGGGTGCGGATACGCCGTGAACGGTTGCGGCATCTGCGCGGGATGCGCGGGCTAACGCAGAGTCAATTGGCCGCCATTCTGGAGTGTTCCAGGGGAGCGGTATCCACCTGGGAAAGCACGGGGCGGCTTCCTCGACCGAAGCGGTTGCAGCAACTCGCGTGCGTTCTCGGGGTTCCTGTTCTCGAATTGATCGAGGAGGGCGATTCGAGTTCTCTGCGCTCCATGCGCATCGGGGCGGGTCTACTGCAACAGGACGTGGCACATCTACTCAAGGTCACGAAATCGACGTACTGCCATGTCGAGCGAGGGCGGCAGAATGTACCGTCCCGGTGGCTCCCGATCCTTTCGGTGACCTTTGGCGTTTCCGTGGACCTCCTTCAATCCTTAGAGTCTCGTGACTCCGCTGAGCAGAAAGGCGAGGGCGCCGAGTGAACTCTCGGGCGCCCTCGCCGATTCTTTTCAGCACCTATCGCGACCCCTCACAGAAGGCTCGCCACTCCTCGGCGCACCGTCGTTGGATTTGGTCGACACATGCCCCGGCACCGGCATACAGAATGACACCGCGCGGGTCCGGCGCCTCACGGATTGATACTGCGAGGAAGAGACTCGCGGAACTGTCCGCGATATCGCCGATTAGCCGATTCGCCTTGTCGTTTCCGACGGGAGGAATCGACCATCTCATGTGCCATCCGTTGCCCACGAGGACGGGGCGACTCTCGCGTATTCGGTGGACGTATAAGCCCGGATACCGCCATGGACGAAGTCGACGGAGACGAACGCGCCTCCTTCTCCTGTGAGGTCAGACCCTCCCTTTGGCAAGTACTCGCGGGCAATCTCTTTCCGCGTGTCAAGGTCAGGCACTAGGAGCCCCTTCGGTTTTCTTGTCATCCTCGACCGTCTTACGGGGCGTCGTGGTGTTGTTCTTCTCCTGCCATGCCTGCCAAGCCTCCAGCCACGCCCTGAGCTCCTCCTCGCTGTAGAACGAGGTCTGCCCGTCGCTAATGCCCTCCGGGGGCTTGATCCCGCGCTTTTCGCCACGCTTGAAATAGGTCCGGATTGTGCTCGGCTTGTACGGGATGATGCCGCGCTCGAACGCCACGGCAAGGCTGTACGTCTCGACGACTTCCTCGGCCTGGCCCTGGTCCTGGCCGTTGGCCTGGGCAGGCACGAGCGCGGCGCCGGCCCCTGTCGCGTCCCCTGTCGCGTCCCCTGTCGTCAGGAGTGCTGTCGTCTGCTTTGAGCTGGGCGAACCCCCCAGGGCCCCCCTCGCTGCGGCGGAGCCGACAGGCGGCAGTGCCGGGGGCCCGTACTTGCCGCCGGGGAGGAAGTTGCCCGTCGCCGCGGTTGCGTTGACCTCCCCCAGGACATCAGGCGTGATCCACGGCGCCATGGCGCCGGCATCGAACCATGCCGGGGCCGGGGCGCATTGCGAAAGCAGTCTCGCCACGTCGGGTGTGATGTAGCTCGGCTGAATCTCCCGGACGTACAGGTAATCGGCATCGGGGTCCTTCCTCTTATCCGAGTAGGCCCCCCTTCCCTTAATGCCTGCGTCGAAGCCAAGAACAGGGGTGCTCTGGCCGAACGCCACGCCCCAGGAAACTCGGTCTTGCTGGCCTACGGCAATCCTCGTTCCGATCTGGGCGCGCTCCATGGTGCCACCGAAAAAAGCGTTGGCGAACTGCTGCGTTCCCACGACAACACGATGGTTCGAGGAGCGACCTTGCAGGAGGATGATCGAGAGCCAGTCAAGGAAAGGAGGCGTCCCCTTTCCCTTGAGTCCGTATCGCCACCATGTATATGCGAGCTTGATCAAAGTCGGCAGCTCGTCGATGACGAGCGTGCGCGGGACGAGCTGAGCCCGTAGGGCGGGGTCCTCCCCTTTTTGCATTGCTGCTTCCGCCGCCATCATCGACGTGAGGAATTCTGCAAATGCAGCGATGCACTCCCTGACGGTCTTATGGATGCGAACACCCGAGAACCCTTCAGCCTCGGCGAGACTGTTCCTCTTGGTGTCGAGGACGTCGATCAGCTCACCATTCTGACGGCCATGGACAACGGGAATGTAGAGGACTGTCGACTTACCCGATCCGGTATCACCGGCCACGCCCCAGTGCGGTGTATCGCTTTGCGTCTGAATGACGGCGTCGGTAATCGCGTCTCCCTCAATCGCGAGACCGACGAATACACGGCGCGGGTCTCCCGTCGACTTCCACGGGACGTAGTCGGGAAGTACGGGCTTCGCTGCGGGCTTCGGCTTGGGTGTCCATTGGACGTAGTGCTCTTTCCCGGTGCGCTCCCACTGGGGAACCCATTCGCCGGGAACCCGCTCCTCGATGACTCGCTCGATTGCGGCGACGGCTTCGGGACCACCGATCCAACTCGCCGGAATCCGTAGCACGATTCGTGCGTCATTCGCGCGAAAGCTGTCCGGGACGGAAAGCCAACGTGCGCGCGGTTCGGTGTCCTCCATACGAAGGATCTGACGCACTGCCACCCACACACCAGGGCCATAGATTTGTCTATCTGTCCACACAGGTCGGACGCGCCACCATCCGAGTCCGGCCGGACTGGTGAGGGCTGAAATCAGGACGGCCGCCCCGATTGCGATAAGCGCGAGTTCCGTCTCGGCAGGGAATCGCCACCACCCCCACGCCAAGGGAACCGGCGCCAAACGGACCATGGAGCGGGCGGCGCGCGGCCAGCGGTGCCAGACACGCAGGACGCGCCACAGGCCCGCGAGGGCGCCGAGTAGGACGCGCACGGGCGTCGTCAGGACGCGGACGACGGACCGGCGGGACGGCGGGCTGCCCGCCGAACTCTTGTCGAGGGACACCGCGGCCGTGACGTTCGGCTGCGCGCCGAGCTGCTCGACGGGCGTCTCGGTGGCCTTGTCGTCCGGCAGGGGTGCGCCCGCCCTCCACCATGTGGCTTCGCTGCGGGGCGGGCCGACGAGCTCGCGCCCGCTGATGTAACGGCCGATGCCGGCGGCGGCGTTGCCGAGGAATTGCTCGATGCTCCGGTTGAACTTCTCGCGGTCCGCCGGGGTGCCCTGGTTGGCGAGCACCGCAACGACGATCATCCCGGCCAGTAGGCCGCCCCCGCCGAGGCCGAGCGCACCGCCGGGCAGGCCGTCGATGATGTCCCTCGGGTCCTGTAGGGCTAGCACGTCTCCCCCCTTTCTGTCCCGCACGCCCGGCCGGGGCGTGCCCTAGTGATCCTCGCGCATGGCCACACCGGGAAGCCGTGAGGTTTCGGCGAGCACAACGCGCCCGGTCCCTCGGGGGGCCGGGCGCGCGGGATCTCGGTAGTCAGTGGGCATCAAGGGCGCGCACGTTCAGCGCTCGGCCCCGTCTGGCCAAAGCACCTGTACCGGGATGCCGGTTCGCTCGGCGTACGCCACCACGTCCGCCGTTCCTCCGTACCCTCGTGCTGGCTTCCCGTCCCATACGGCCATCAGCTCATCTACGAGGCCGACGAGAATTTCGGAACCAGCCTGGTGAGCCTCCGAAGTCGACTCGGTCATGCCGGTGTGGTGAATGTCGGCCGCGCGGGATACGAGCCGGTCGTAAACGGGGTGATGCCAGTCGGGCAGGCTCTTGCGGTACTCGGTTGCCGGGACGACGACCTCAAGTCGGCCGCCGTGCCGCAGGACGGATTCAGCGAACCAGGAGTCGGGTCCGTCAGCGATGCACGAGACGCCGACCAGTTCGGCCGGGTCGTACTGCCGGACTCGGTCGGTCAGGAAGGCCCGTACCTTCTTCTCCACGTCCGTACTCAGTCCGCGGTGCCCGGTGATACCAACCCTCATGCCGTGGTCACTCTCCTACAGGTAGACGCCGTGTAGGCGCTCGTCGAAGTCCCGCACAACCTTGGGCGGTGAGGTGGTCGTGAGGCTACGGCGCACGCCGCGGACGCGTTCCACGATCCGGCCGGACCGGTACTGAAGGCCGACGTCGAGGGCCCGCGAGGCGAGAGCGAACGCGGCCTCCACTCGTCCGCCGGCAAGGTGCCCGGCGGCTATGTCGAGTACCAAGAGGGCGCGTTGCTTCGCGTGTCCTGTGGTCAGGGCCTCTACGTCCTCAGCCAGCACCCACTCCGGGAGGCCGAGACGGGCGCCGCAGGTGACACGACAGGCGGCCACCTTGTCGGGGGTGAAGCTGAACACCCAGGGCCAAGGCGGCGGCTCCTGGTCTGCTGTCAGGGCCTCTGCTCCCGCGCGGGACGCGGCCAAGGCTCGGTCGGACCGGTGCGAGTCCGCGGCTGCTGCGTACCCGAGGGCTTCAACGCTGGAAAGCCAGGCGTCGGCGACGGCCGGACGGTGCTCGCCGAGTACTCGCCGAGCGCGGCGGGCGAGGTTCAGGGCTTCGACGCCGTTTCCGGCGTGCGCTTCGAACTGGGCAAGCGTGCCGGTCTGGTAGGCGGTCAGGAGCGGGTTCCCGGCCGTTCGGGCGGCTTTGATGGCACCGCCGTACCAGGATCGCGCCGACCCGTGGTCCCCCTTGTCCCATGCGAGCCAGCCCGCGAAGGATGCGGCCTCGCTACCGGCTGCGGCCAGTCTTGCCCGGTCCGCGTCGCTGGTGGTGCTTCGGGTGATGGTCTGGATGAGGCGGATATGCCCGTCCACGGCTTCCGCAAGGTCTCGTGAGGGGGTGGTGCCGTCGAGTCTGCGGTAAGCGCTCGTCGTCAGGCGCAGGGCCGCGGCCTGGCCGCCGGTCGCGTCGTGCGTATCTGGTGCGGGGGCCAAGATGGGGGCTGCCATCGCGGCGACCGCGCCACCAAGAACGGTGCGTCGGTGCATGGGATCGTCGTCTCTCGTCTGAACCTGCGACGTTCGCCCGTCGGCCAGACCCACCAGTGCCGGCGGAATCTGAAGATGGGCAGCCGCCGCGGTCAGGACGTCCGTGCTGTATGAGGCTGAGCCGCGTTTTTCCAGACGGGAGACGGCGGACTGGGACAGGCCGAGGGCCTGCCCGAGTGCTGCTTGCGTCATCTGCCGCGCCTTGCGGCTCAGTTCGATGACATGTCCGTAGTCCCCGGCCCGCGAAGCGTCCCGGATCGGACCTGTCTGGAAGTCCACGACGTCCCCCACGCTACGAGTCCATGCGGCATCCGGCGTCTGCCCGTACCCGCTGAGCGCATATCCGTATGCACATGCCGCATCTGTGATGGTCCCACAACGCATGGTGATCGTTGACTTGGTGTCAGCCCTAAGCGCCCCGGCCCCGAGGCGCGTTGGGCCCGGTGGCCGTCCTCGCATCCCCCGTCGGGGACGGCCACCCCGAATCAACCGCGAGCGCGAGGGCGACTGATCATGACGACGCGCAGCACAACCCCTTCCCAGCCGCTACTGGTAGACGCCCCGACGATCAACCGGGATGCCCTGACGGACCGACAGCACGCGGGCACGTCGTGCGTGTGGTGCGCGGGGACAGCATCGCCCCGGCACCCCGTGGGTGATCTCCGCGCCTGCGAGTGCTGCGCGGGCATGTACGGCGTTCAGCCCGTTGAGGTGGACCAGTGACGAGCGCCGAGGAGGCGTTCCCCTCGACCCTGGACCACTGGACCGCCGAGGACTGGCAGGACTACCGCCGCCGTGTCGAGGACGGCGAGCGCAGCGTGAGCGCGATGGACGCGATCACGCGCCGCCGGACCCGCGAGACGAAGACGGGGACCGGAGAGCAGCGATGAACCTCCCCCGCCCCTCTGCACCTCACCGCCGACTGGTGCAGCTACCTCAGCCATTGCCCGGCCCTGCCGACCGCCGAGGAGACCGCATGACCGGCACCGCCTTACCGAAGCCCGCCGACTTGTTCGCGCTCAGCACCGACCGCATCCACCGCGCCGCCGCCGGTCTGTGGCCCGGCGAACCTCTGACGCTCGGCGACCGCGTCCCCTCGGTCACCGGCTACGTACACCGCGCCCGCGTCGGCGGCCGGGACCTCTTCGCGAAGGACTCGATCCTCGGCCTGTCCCTCGTCTCCGTGTTGCGTGGTGTGGCCGGGGACCGCGAGAAGGTCCGTGCGGCGCAGGCCGCTTACGCCACCTCCCCCAGCTCGCTTCTCGCGCGGGAGGCCGCACAGCTCTGCGCCCTCGACACGGCCGGGGTCCGAGTCGGCCGGTGCACCGGCTATGCGGGCGGGGTCCTCTTCACCGAGTCCGTCACCGGTCCGACCCTCGCTGACCTGATCGCCAAGGAGCCCGAGCGGACATGTGCCCTGCTCACCGCTGCCATGGCTGCCCTTGACGGTCTGCAACGCCCTCCGGTGGCGGCCCAGGTCGACGCCGCGCCGATCCCGGAGCGCAGCATCGACGGCACGTTTCGCCGCAAGTTCAACGGCGTCTCCGGCCGTCTCTACATCGACCGGCTTGGCCTCGACCGGCTCGACGAACGGTCCCGACAGGGAATCGTTGCCGTGGTCGGCGTGGTCGTGGCCCGGCTGCTGAAGCTTCGTCTCTCTCCACCGACCGGACCGACGGTGATCGTCTACGGCGACTTGAAGCCGGAACACATCCTGTGGCCCGACGGCCCAACCGAGGCCCCGGTGTTCATCGACCCCGGCCTAGCCCGGGGGCCGGCTCACCACGACGCCGCGAAACTCCTCTCCCGCACGTTCCTCGCGCTGGTCTCCGCTCCGCCCGTGGACGGTCCCGCCGTGGTGGTGGACGGGATCGCCGCCTTCCTGAACGACCACATGCGCGCCCTGCGGGGGGCCGTGCGCGTCCTGTGGCTGCGCCGCCTCCTCGTGACGTGGCTGATGGACACGGTGAACATCCTCTGCACCTACCTCACCGCTCCCGCCGCGCTGCCGCTGCCCGAGCACGCCCGAGCCGTCATCGAGCGGGCAGAGGCCGTGTGCATGCTGCTGGACCTCGTAAGCGCTCCCCTCGCGGCCGGCACCCCTCCGGATGTTGCCTGGCGGCTCGCCCTGCGGACCGTGACCCGGACGGCTACCCGGTGACGGGCCGTACGGTCGGCATCGTCGGTGCCGGTGCAGTCGGTCAAACCGTCGCCGCGCTCCTCGTCGGCGAGCCGTGGTGCGACCGACTGCTGATCACGTCTCGCACGCACAACAGCGCCGCCGGTCTGGTCACTGATCTCGCCGACATGGCCCACGTCGTCCACGCCGGTACTCACGTCCAGGCGGCCAGCGTCGCCGACCTGGACCAGGCGGACGCCGTAGTGATGTGCCCCAGGGCCACGTTCACCAACACCGCGACCCGCAACGTGCGCATGGCCGGACTCGCCGCGAACGCCCCACTGATCGCCGAACTCGCCCGCTCCCTCGTCGGCTACGGCCGCCCCGTCGTCATGGTGACCAACCCCGTTGACGTGCTCTCACGCCTGTTCGGCACGATCAGCCGCGCCCCCACCTACGGAATCGGGTCGGCCACCGACACCGCCCGCTACCGCCTCGCCCTCGCGGCCCATCACCGCGTGCCCGTCTCGGCCGTGGACGGCTACGTCATCGGCGAACACGGAGACGGCGCAGTCATCTGCGCCTCGACCACCACCGTGCACGGCGCCCCGTGCACGGTGCCGCTGGATCTGGTCCGCGCCGAACTCGCCAACCGCCCCCGTCGGATCAACGTCGCCATCGGACGCACCCGCCACGGTCCGGCCGCCGCCGTCCTGTCCGCCCTGCGCAAGCTCCTGGACGTTGAGGACGGAACCGACGTGCTGTCCGTCAACCGCGCGGGGGTGTGGCTCGGCATCCGACTGCACGTGCGTGCCGGCCGCCCGACCGTTCAGCCGTTGCAACTCGCCCCGCACGAGACGGCAGACCTACTGACCGCCCGAACCAGCCTCGAAGCCGCCTACCGCACCATCAGCCATCACGAGCAAGGAGCCACGACATGCCCTTGAGCGCAACGCGTATCCACGCCGACACCGCAACCGTCACGGTCGCCAGTCAGGACAGAGCCGTCACGGACTGGTCCACCCGCTACTTCGGCCCCTGGTGGAACGCCACTGCCGCCGCCGACCCGGGACCCGGCGCTCTCGCCGACGACGGCGGCCTGGTCCTCGCCGACGTCGACCCGGAACGCGTGGACGACGTACGCGCCCTCGTCACGGACTACGGACACGAGGAGGTCACCTACGCGAACGCGCGCACCCTCGTTGCCCACCACGAAGGGATCACGTACGCGGTACAGCCCGATGAACGGATCGGCTACCAGGCCACGGGGCGCCGCCTGGTCATCGTCGGCGACGAGCCGGAACCGGTCGCCGTGGCCGCCGCCCGGCTCGCCCGCGAACTGGTCCGCGGGCAGCTCCTCGCCGACGGCTGGACTGTGCTCCACGCCTCCGCCGCCACCTACAACGGCAGGGCAGTCCTGACCCTGGGAGACAAGGGCGCGGGCAAGACCACCACCGGTCTTCTCCTCGCCCTCTCCGGGTGGGGCCTGCTGGCCAATGACCGGATCTTCGTCCGCCCCGAGGCTGACGGTCACGTGCGGGTGCTGCCCTGGCCGTCGGCCGCCGCACTCGGCTTCGGCCTGCTCGATGCCGTCGGCCTGTACGACCGGACACGGGAGAAAGTCCTCGACGGCGGGCAGCTCCACCCCACCCAGCACCCCACGGTGACGCAGGCCCTCATGGACGGCCGCCGCGAGCCGCTGTGGCGTGCGGACGGCAAGGAACGGAAGCCTCAGTTCTTCCCCGATCAGCTCTCGTCGTGGCTCGGCCTCACCCTGTCCACGGAAGCCCGCGCGGCGGGGCTCCTCTTTCCGACGATGAACCCCGATGCGACTCCGGGGCTCGTGGAGAACGGGCGAACGCTGACCGCGGCCGATGTGTTCGACGAGAAGACCGAGGATCGCTACCCCGACGTCTTCGGACTGACCCCCGCCACCGCACTCGGTTCGGAAACCTTGCCCGAGTTCCTCGCCCGGCTGCCGCGTCGGTCGCTGGTCCTCAATCACGACACCAAGGCGTCAGCCGCTCTACTGGCCAAGACTGCCGAGGAGTTGATCGCTGAATCCTGAGCAGGTGAGGCCCTCCGCCCCTGCCTCTATCCTTGCTTCTGGCGGTCCCTCGGTGATTCACGCACCGGGGGGCCGCTTCACGCTTTCACCGGTGGAAATGAGCATCTCTCATGCTGTGTGAGCTGGGGACATACCGCCGATGCGTCCGAGTGGTCACTCGATGACGAGCTGCGATTCAGGAGACACGCAAACGCCCGGCCTCCACCGCGAAGGCCGGGCGTTTCGGTGTCGTTCGTGCCGCCACATGTGACGGCCGGTACTGCTCAGTCCACACGCGCGGCACGGGTCGTCGGCGACTGTGCCGGCTGCCCTACCGGTCGACGACCGGCCGGTGAATGTCGCGGTGGTGGGCGCTGACCGTGAGCTCGTCGGCGTAGAGGGTGGCCAGGTGGTTGACGAGCGCGGCCGAGCGGTGGCGACCCCCGGCACACCCGACGGCGATGCGTACCGTCCCGCCGCCGGGGCCGGCACGGAAGGCGTCGACCGCGTCACGGACGGCGAGGGCCAGGGCGGGAACGCCGTCGGTGTTGAGGACGGCGTTCATCACGCGTTCGTCGGCAGCGGTCAGGTTCCGCAGCTCCGGGCTTACGTGCGGGTCACGGAAGCTTCGGCGCATGTCGATGACGAGGTCAGCCTCGGGCGCCGGGCCGTGCAGGTATCCGAAGGAGACGAATTCGATCTCTGCCTCTTCCGGGCACAGCTCGGCGAGCTCGGCCTCGGCCTCGGCGACTCCCTCGGCGGCTCCCTCGATCCCGGCCGCGGCAAGGCGGCCGAGTACCTCGATCCGGTTGCGGGCGTGGGCGATCAGCTCGGCCGGGGAGACCGGCGGCGGGACCGGCCTGCGGCCACGGAGGTACTCGGCGGCCTCCTCCCGGACGAGGGCGGCCTCCTGGGGGTCGGTTCCTTCCTTCCCGAGCGCGTCGTGTCGGGTGACGACGTCCTCGAACGCCTGCCGCGCGGCCGTGGCGATGCGCAGTCGGTCGGACTCGCGTTGCAGGTCGGCGAGTTCGCGGTACAGGTCGAGGACGCGGCGGCCGTCGGTGGTGTCGGTCATGCGGGGTACTCCCTGGGATGCAGGCGGCCGGGGCGGTAGTCCTTCACCGCCCCGGCCGGGGTGGGTGTGCGGTCGGCGGGGGTGCGTCAGTCGCGGACGGCGAGGTACGCGGCGAAGCCCTCGAACAGGTGATGTGTCGCCTGGTCCAAGAGGTAAGCGCCGCCCAGCGGCCCGCCGAGCTCATAGAACGAGCCCTTTCCGGTGGCCTCGGCCGTCTTGCGGACGGGCCAACGGCGGTCAATCAGGTAGTGCGTGCACGCGGACAGGGTGAGCGCGGCGGCCATGGAGCGGGGGCGCAGTCCGAGGCCGAGGACGCGGTTCCCGATCAGGAGTGCGGCGGCCTGTGTGGCGGTGTACGAGGCGACGTGTCCGGCGAGGGCCGTGTGTCCCTCGGCGCCGGGCTTGGCCTTGTGCTGGGCCTGGTGGTCGCTCTGTACCCAGTGGTCGGCGACGTCGGCGGCGATGCGCAGGAGGGCGTAGACGGCGGGGTAGGCGGCGGCGCGGTTCGCAGTCATGCGGGCGTCTTCCTCTCGGTTCGATCGGACCGGGACCCGAGCGGGCCCCGGTGGCGTGCGAGCGGTCAGCCCTGCCGGTTGCAGTTGTGGGCGCGCGGGTCGGAGAGGTGGGCCTCGAACGCGGCGGCCTCCCACGGGGTCCACTCGTGGGCCCTGATCTCGCGCGCGCAGTCCTCGCAGGACCAGGAGCGCGGGCCGTGGACGCGGCCGTATGCGCGGCGGTAAGCGCCCTCGGTGGCGTTCGTGACGACGCTGTCCACGCCGGACAGGGCGAGGACAGCGGCGAGCACGAGGCAGGCGACCCGGGTGGACCCGTCGGCGGCGAGCTGCGGCTCGACGGCCCAGGCGGTGGCGAGGGCGGCGACGGCCGGGACGACGATTTGAACGAGGCTCAGGATCACGAGACGGAGGCGGGCGGTTCCGAGCGGAATCGTGTTGGCGAGCGCGTTGGTTCGGGTTCCGGTCTTCACGGTGGTTGTCCTCTCAGTGAGGGGCGGGCCGGGCCCCGGTGATTCACGCAGCGGGGCCCGGCAGCAGGGCGGGGGTCCAGGAGGTGAGGTCAGCGACGGCGGCGCGGGCTCGCGCCGGGGGTCCGGCGGCTGGGAACGCTGATCCGGCCGGACATGGAGCGGGGGCGGACGTCGAGGTTGTCGGCGAGCGCGGCCTCGGTGGCGGTCACGTCGATGGCGCCGCTCATGGTCTTGGCGTCGAGGTCGCCGCCACCCGTCGCGTGTACGCGGATCGCGCCGGACATGGTCTTGAGGCGGGCGGTGCCGGCGAAGTCCTGAATCGTGATGGCGCCGCTCATGGTCTTGGCCTCGACCACGTCCGTGACGTTGAGGTAGACCCCGCCGGACATGGTCTTGACGTTGATCTCGTCCGCCTTGTCCACGGTGACCCCGCCGGACTGCGTCGAGGCGGTCACCTTGTTGGACGTGTCGACGCGGACGGCACCGGACTGCGTGAAGGCGCTCACCGCAGCGAAGGTGCCGAGGGCCTCGACGTCGGCCGACTGCGTGTTTCCGATGACCTTGCTGCCCGGCGGCACGGTGGCGACGATCTCGACCGGCGCCGTGGCAGCGATCACCGTTCCGCCGCCCGAGACACGGACCCCGTTCACGGTCACGTCGCCGTCGGCGAAGTTCATGCCGACCATCTCGCCGTGCACGGTTCCGGCGTTCTGAATGATCGTCATGCCGCCACGGCCCCCGGTGATGATGGTGGTGGTCCCGGTGTTCGTGCCGCCCTTGCCCACGACGGAGGCGTACAGGCCGGTTGCGGACTGGCGGAGGGTGGCAGCGCGGACGGCCTCGGCGGCCGGGCCGTCGTCGTCGGTGGTGCTGATCGTGAGGGTGGCGCGCTCGCACTTGTCGTCGACACGGACGGAGATCACGCCTCCGTGCCCCTTGAGAGTGGCGTCGATGGTGACCGGTCCGGTGGTCTCGGCGGCGATCTTGCGAGTGGTCATGTCGGTTGTTCTCCTTCGGTTTTGCGGTGGTGGCCGGGGCCCCGGCGGGGCCCCGGAGGTCTGCGGTGGGTCAG
Organism: Streptomyces sp. NPDC017225; assembly: GCF_044331465.1. Taxonomy (NCBI): domain Bacteria; kingdom Bacillati; phylum Actinomycetota; class Actinomycetes; order Kitasatosporales; family Streptomycetaceae; genus Streptomyces; species Streptomyces sp. NPDC017225. The sequence goes on from NZ_JBIRNE010000034.1 coordinate 24,521, forward strand.
CTGACGGGGGCGCCCGTGGCGAGCTCGCGCAGGCTCGACGTCCGGCGGGCGGGCCGCTCGGCGGCGGCGGCGCGGAACACCCGCAGCGCGGCCCCGTCCGGGGCGTCCGGCAGGGCGACGGGACGGCCGCCGTCGAGGGCGGCGAGGAGGCGGGCGGCGTGGTGCTCGCAGCCGTGCGCGCCGGTGTTGGAGGAGTCGAGGACGGTCACGACCGGGCGGCCGGTGCAGGGGGTCGGGTCGGTCGGCAGCGCGGCCCCGCACCGGCCGGTGATCGGGGCGCGGTGCCCGATGCGCTCGGCGCAGTCCTCGCAGTGGGCGGCCTCGTCACCCCAGGGGCGGACACCGTGACCGGTGCGGGGCCAGGGGTAGGCGCCGTGGTGGCCGAGGAGGGCGAGGAGCTCGACGGCGCCGAGGCGGCGGTATGCGCGGGTGGCGGCGGGGGCGTCGGACTCCTCGGCGACGTCGACCAGGAGCGCGGCGACGTCGGCGAGGGGGCCGAGGAGCCAGCACGGGGCGGTGGTGCGTCCGCTGGTGACGTGCTGCCAGACCTGCCGGAACGGGGCACTGTCGGCCTCTTGGTGGAGGTTGCCGAGCTCGGCCTCGTACGCCTTGCGGAACCGCTCGGGGAGCGGGAGGGGGATCTCCTCCTCGGCGGGGGCTGTGGGCTGGCCAGCGGTGTCCTTCAAGGGGTTTCTCCTTCGGTGTAGTGCGGAGGTTCCACGATGACACAGCTTGTATCTCAAGTACAAGTAGAACTGTGAGTTGATTTGAAAGTTACAGCCGTCCGAAGAGGCCCGTTCGGTTCATCTCCGCAGGTCCCAGACGCAGAGGCGCCCCCGCGGGCCGATTCACGCGGCCCGCGGGGGCGCCGATCCTGCGGTCAGTCCTCGGCTCCGCCGCCGTCGTCGCGCATCTTCCGCTCGTGCCGGCGCTCGCCGACGGCCCCGGCCTCGCGGATGCCGTCGCGGGCGGCGCCGATGCCTTCGCGGCCGACGCTCGCGGCGGACTCGACGGCCGAGGCCCCGGCGGTGGCGATCTGTCCGGCGGCGGCGGCCGTCTGTCCGGCCGCGCCCGCTACGGCGGCGATGGCGCCGAAGGCTGCGGCCATGGCCCCGCCCGTCGCCTTCCCGGCAGGCTTGGCGGGTCCCGTCGCCGCCGTGCCTGCCTTCGCGTTGGCAGCGGCGGCGGCGCGGGCGGCGGTGGACTGCGCGGCCCCCACGGCGACGAGTACGCCCTCGACGGCGCCGCCGCCCTTGAGGACCAGGCGGAAGGGCTTCCCCGGCTCGGCCTGGGCGATGGTGCGGAGCTGGGCGGGGGTGAGGTTCTCGACGGGAAAGAAGCACTGCGCCCGGCTGCGCCGTCGGCCGCTCTCGTCGCGGTGCATCTCGCCACAGGTGGCGTTGATGCCCTCGTTGGTCGGGATGAGCGTCAGCTCGCGCGGGGTGGAGTTGCTCGGCCGGTTGGGGCAGCGGACGGCGGCGCCGCCGATGGTGAACTTCCGGACCTTGATCGCGGACATGGGTGGTGGCTCCTATCGGTTCGTGATCGTGGCGGTGGCGGTGGCCTTGGCCCGGCCAAGGAATCCGACGGTGGCCGTCGCGGTGGCGGTGGCCGTCTGCGTCCCGCGCCCCCGGCCGCGCTTGACGACGGCGGCCACCAGGGCGACGAGGAAGGCCAGGACGAACGCGATCTTCGCCAGGAGGACCAGGGCGGCGGCGAGGGCGGCGGCGGCCTCGGCGAACACCTTCACGGCGTAGGCGGCGAGGACGAGCGAGGCGGACGCGGAGACGAGGAGGAGGGCCGTTGTCTTGGCCCAGGCGGGGACCGCGGTCGGGGCCGGGTCGGTTGCCGGGGTTTCGGTGCCGGCGGGGGCCGTCAGGTCGGCGTACACCCACACGGTGCGGCCGTCCGCGGTGCGAGCCTCGACGGCGCCGGGGATGGGGGCCGGGGAGAGGATCGGGCGGGTTTCGAGCGGGTGACCGCTGATCGGCTCGGGGCGGTAGACGACGGCGGCCTCGGCGCGGGTGTGGGTGTCGTTTTCCATGATCGGCGACGCTCCTCGGCGTGATCGGTATGCATGGGTTTGTGGAGCCGGTACGGGCCGGGTCGGATCGGGTTATGCCCGGTCAGAGGCCCGTACGGGGCCGGTACGGGGGCCGCGGGGACAGTTCGGCGTACCGGCGGGGCCGGGGTCCGTACGGATGGCGTACCGGGCGCTGACCTGCGGCGTTCCGATCCGTACGGACCCCGTACCGGGGTGCATTTCTACGCAATCCCGGCGGCGGTGCGGACGTCGTCGAGGTAGTAGCCATTGGCCCGGCCGCCGCTCGTCCAGCTCCGGACGGCGAGGGTGCGCTCGGTTCCGTCGAGAGCCTCGTCGATGGCCTTCCGCACGGCCGTCCCGCCCGCTCGGACGTAGGCGGCGCGGTCTTCCTCGCCGATCCCCAGGGCGGCGGGCGCCCACGTCCCGGGGTCGAGGACGGCGAGGCCGTCGAGGATCTCGGCCGTGGGCATCCGCTCCGGGAGGCGGGCCTCCTCGAACACCGCGAGGAGGTCGGCGAGGATGCCGCCGACACGGGCCCGCCGCCCGCCGTCGCCTGCGGCCTCCCCGGCGAGCGTGCCGGCGGCGATGCGCAGGGCCCGGCCGCGCTCGCAGACACCGCGGAACTCGGGGAGGTTGATCAACAGCGAGCGCATGAACCGGTAGCCGGTCTCGTCGGCGTGAATGCCCATGCCCTTGAACGCGGGCGCCAAGTCCTTGGCGTTCCAGCCGGAGGCGGCCGAACCGGTACCGAGAATCGAGTCGCTCATCTGGTAGGTGGCGCACAGGTGGGCAATGCGCTGCGGGATGGCGTCACGGATGGCGCTCGGGACAGCGTCGCCGGTCGGCTTCTGCGAGGCGAGAATCGGGATCAGGCCCGCGGCCGGGCCAACCTTGGCCAGGTCGGTGAGCGCCTTCTCGATGCGCTGCCCGTAGGTGACCTTGTCGTCGTCCGACTCCTTGTCGTCGCTCTCCAAGTAGCGCTGTACCTCGTCGATGATCAGCACGACGGGGCGGATTCCGTGATCCCGGACGATCTCGGGCGTGAGCTTGCCCTCCGGGCACACCTCGTCGGGGAGCTCGAACAGAGCGTCGTAGGTCTCCGTCATCTCCTCGACGAGGTCCTCAAGGACGTGGGTCAGGCGCCGCACTGCGGCCGTGGTCACGCCGCGGATGTACGCCTCGGCGACGAGGGCCGTCGCTGACCAGTCCTTGCCGCCCTTGCCGTCGCCGACGACGATCCGGCATGTGGGGTCGAGGACCGCAGCCAGGGCCGCCGCGCGGGCCGTGAAGGTCTTGCCCTGGCGGGGCATGGCGCCGACCAGGAGGCCGAAGAACAGGAGCTCGATCGGGATGATGCGGCCCGTCTCGTCCACGAACGTGGGGGCGCCCTTCCAGATGTCCCACTCCTCGGCGTGCAGGAGCGGGGAGGGCACCGGGTTGCCGCCGAACGGGTGGGAGTCGGCAACGCGCATGTAGACCTCGCCCTCGTGTCCGTCCTGCCGGATCGAGAGCTGGATCGAGTCCACGGCCAGGGCCGCGGCGAGCGGGTCGCGCTTGGCCGCAACTTCCTTGGCCGTCTTGCCGGACGAGCGGGGAAGCTCGAACCGCACGACGGACGCCTTGTCGTCGGCCTCGCGGGCGATGAAGCCCTTGACGGTGACCGACTCGCCTTCCTTGAGGATGCCGACGTTGCGGGCCCGCAGTGCGTCGTTGAGGCCGTCCTCGGTCAGGACCCCGGCCCCGGTGTAGTCGACCGCGTCCGTGATCGTGAACGTGCCGTCGGGCTCGCGGCGGATGAGCTCGCGGCGGCCGAGGGCGTACAGCACGCCGAACAGCGGCAGGAGGAGCGGGGCGGCCATGACCCAACCCCAGGTCTCGCCGAGCGCCAGGAGCGCGGCCACGTAGGTGGTGCAGCCGGTCAGGGCGTAGACGGTGACCGGCTCGCGGCGGCGCTGCTTGGCCTCCTTGCGGCGGTCGGCCCGCAGGTCGGCGATGTGCTCCGGGCCCGCCTTGGTGCGCCTCACTTTGTCGGCGATCTCGCCGTACTCGGTGGCCCACAGGTAGGACCAGGCGTCGCGGGAGGCGGCGCGGGCGCCGACGCTGGCCACGCGGGTTGCGCGCCACAGGTAGACGGGCGAGCGCAGGGTGTGGAAGGCGGCGGCGTTGGTCCACTCGGCGCGGCGCTGGCGCCACACGCCCGGGTCGGTGAGGGACTCGGGGACCAGGGCCCGCAGGTTCCATCCGGCGCGCTCGTCGAGGACTTCCAGGGTGCCGGGGTCGTCGTCGGGGTCGGTGAACTCGACGACGGCGGCCTCGGCGTCGGCCGGGGCGGCGAGGGGCGCCTCCTCGACCTTGTCCAGGCGGACGCTGCCGGTGGTCAGGTCGGTGATGCCGGCGGGGGTGCGGCGGGCGGCCTCGCGGGCGGTCTCCTCGATGCGGTCGAGGGTCTCGGCGTCGCGGTAGGCGGCGAGGTCGACGAGCTGCGCCTCGGTCTCGGGTCCGCGCTCGGTCTCGGTGGTGCTCATGTCTGGCGTTCCTTCCGGGGCAGGGGCCCGGCCGCCGGGGCGGCCGGGGCGGTGCGATCGAGTGGCGCGGCTCAGGTGGTGGGGAGGTCGGCGGACTGTTCACGCCGGGCGAGGGCGAGGTGAAGACGGGCGCGGGCGATGCGCGCTCGGGCCTCGATTCCGGTCCCGTCGGTCAGCGACATGCGGGCCGACTCCGCGGCGCACCATGCGGTGGTCACGCGGGGGTGGGCGGTGTCGGCGTCCTCGAATTCGAGGTAGACGAGGCCGAGGTCGGCGCAGGTCTGCGCGTAGCCGTGGTGCCCGTCCTGGTCTGCCGTGTCGGCCCAGTCGGCGAGCTCGGCGGCGATGATCCGGAAGGCGTTCAGAGCGGCCGTCGTGCGGGTCACTTGTCCTCCTCCTTCTTGGCCTTGGCCTTCTTGGCGGCCCGGTGGACGGCCATGGACCGTGCACCGGCCCGGACGGTGGCCGGGCCCCAGAGGATGAGGACCAGGAGGAGGGCGCCGATCAGGGCGGCCGGGCCCCATCCGTTTTCGGGGGCGCGGGTGATCGTCACGTACGTGCCGGCGGGGACGGCGAGGATGAGGGAGCGGGGCGGCGTGTGGCTGCTGCTGGGGGTGCTCATCGGGCCCTCTTCCTCTCGGCCTTGACGGCGTCGCGGAGCTGCATCGCGTAGCGGGTGTTACCGCCGCCGACGGCCTCGCGGACGTTCTTCACGGAGAGCTTTGAAGCGCCGCCGAGGAGGTCGGCGAGGGTGCGGACGCGGTCGAGGTCGGCCGGGTCGAGGGGCTTGTCGGGGACCTTCGGAGCGGTCCGTCCGGTGAGGCGGCCGACGGCCTGCTTTCCTTTGCGCCCAAGGGTTGTCGTCTTTCGACCGCCCTTGCTCGGGCCGCCGTTCGGGCCTCGCGAGGAGCGGCGCGCGGGCGGTCCGTCGTCGCCTCCGTCGCCGGGGAACAGGTTGTCGAGGAGCTGCTCGACGGCGAGGGTTTCGACCCCCACGCCGTGCGCGGCGGCGAGTGCCTTGTCTGCTCGGCCTCGGTGGGCGATGACACCGGCGGTGATGGCGAGACCGGCGCCGTGCGTGTCCTGCCACGCGTCTTCCCACGCCTTGTCACGGTTGACGGTGTTGTAGGGGTGGGCGGTCAGGATGTCGGTGTAGCGGGCGTAGACGGCGGGGAAGAGGCGGCGGCGCTTGCGGTCGTGCCGGCGGCGACGCCGGGCTTCCTTGCGCTGGGCCTTGGTGCGGGTGGCCTTGGTGCCGTGACGGCCCCACCCGCGGACCTCCCAGAAGAAGACTCCCGCGTAGCTCGCGGCGGCGAGGACCCAGGCGAGCCACCCGCCGGGCTCCCCCGGCGCGTGCGAGTAGTTGATGACGGCGGCGAACGATGCGCAGGCCCACATGACGACCCGGAAGCGGCCGACGGGGCGGCCCTCGCGCTTGGCGCGCTCGCCGCTCACGGTGGCCACCCACGCCCCGGCCTCCAGCATCACGGCCAGGCACAGGCTGATGATCCCGGGGAGGTTCTCCCCGTTGAGGGCGCGGAGCTGGAAGAACAAGGCCGGGACGATGCCGCACGCCATGACGACCAGGGCGCCGACGGTGTCACCCTCCTTGCCGAGCCGGGCGAGCAACTCGGCGCGGGCCTTCTTCCGCTCGGCCTTGCGGCGGGCCTTCTCGCGCTTGCGCTCGGCGCGGAGACGGCGCTCCTCCTCCTGCCGGGCCTCACGGTCCTTGCGGCGCTGCTCGGCCTGCGCCTCGTCCCGGATTCGGGCGGCCTCGGCCTCGGCGAGACGCTCCTTGCGGGCGGCATCGGCCTCGGCGAGACGGTCGCGGCGGTCCTCCTCGCGCTCGTTCTTGCGGTCGAGGCGGCGCTCCTCGTAGAACGACGTACTCACTTGGCAGTCTCCTTACGGGCGGCCCGGCGGGGGCGGCGGGCCATGAAGCACAGGGGGCAGTGGGGGAAGGGGCGGCCGAACCGGGCGGCGCGGATGCCCTCGACGGCGAGGACCAGGCCGACGGCGGCGGCGGTGGTGGCCTGTCCCTCGTGTCCGGCGATCAGCGAGACGGCGAACCAGTCGGCGACGAGGAAGAGGGTCAGGGCCCCGGTGGCGATGTGGTGGACGGCGGCGGCGATTCCGGCGGCCGAGACGACGAGGGCACGCCGGGCGACGGCGATCATCGGCGGGTGCGGGGGCCGGGGACCGACGGGGAGGCCGGGGGGACCGGCGGGGCCGAAGGTGCCGGCGGGGCGGAGCGGGGGGCGGGGACGAGCGCGGCCACGCGGAAGGCGAGGCGTGCGAGGACGGCGGCCCCGACGAGGAGGGCGGCGGCCTTGGCGCCGGTCACCAGGGCGGTGAGGAGGGTCACGACGAACGGCGCGGCGAGCTGGGCGAGGCCCGCGAGGGCGAGGACCAGGACCAGGAGCGCGGCGGGGTGCAGTCGGTCGGCGGAGCCGAGGAGGCCGCGGAAGGCGCGGGCGGCGGTGCTGCGGGTGATCGTCACGCGGCCCACCCCGCGGCGAACATGTCGTCGGCCTCGTAGCCGTCGGCGTCGTCCTCGCGCTCGATCTCCTCGACGATTCCGGCGATCAGGTCGAGGCTCGCGCCGGTCGGGATGAACCCGGAGTCGGCCATGTCGGCCAAGGCGTACAGGCGGGCGAGCTCGTCGAGCTCGTCGGAGTCGCCACCGATGGGGCCGAGGACGAGGTCGACGTCGAGGCCCAGCTCGGCGGAGAGGTCGAGACGGCTCGGGACGGTTCCGGCGGAGGAGTCGGCCGAGCCGATTCGCATGTGGAGGGCCGTTTCCGGCATGGTGGTGCGCAAGTGGATCAACTCCCTTGATGAGTTGTCCGCCTAGCGGCCCCGGAGCGTGGACTAGACGCGTCGGGGCCGCGCCCGTGAGGGCAGCGGGTCGAATGGCGTTCAGCTTTCATTCCTAGGAATGACCGCCGAGAACGACCATGCCACCCGCACACAACCTTGTCAACGCCATTCCTAGGAATGGGGAATCTTTCGGTGCCGGCGTGTGCTTCACTGAGTGCACCGACGGGAGGAGCGCAGGGCATGGCCCCTAAGTGGAGAGAGCTTGCCGAGCGGCTCGCCGAGGAGATCCGCAACGGCACTCGGCCGGTGGGCTCGACCCTGCCGCACATTCCCGAGCTCGTCGCAGCCGGTGAGGGTTCAAAAGCCACCGTGAACAGGGCCTACAAGGAGCTGGAAGGCTGGGGGTACGTCGTCTCCCGCCGCGGCCGGGGGACCGTGGTCCTCGACCCGCCCCGCCCTCGGGTGACCGTGCACCGATACGAGCAAGTCCTCGACCCGACGGCCCCCGGTTCGTGGGAGGGGACGCCCACGATTCAGACGCTCGATGCTCCCGCCGACGTCGCCGAACTCCTCGCCGTTCCCACAGGAACGCCCGTCGTCTGCCACCAGGGCTCGACCATGCTCGACGCAAGCACCGCGGCGCTACGCGAGGAGTGGCACCCCTTCGACGTCGCCCAGGCCGCGGGCCTCGACCACCCCGACCAGAGCGACGGCGGCGCCCTTGGCTCAGTGGTGGCCGCCGGCATCCTTCCGGCGCAGGCCGAGGAATCGGTCACGGTCGAACCTGCCACACCCGATCAGGCCGCACGGCTCGGCATCAGCCCGCAATCGTCGGTCCTCCTGGTGGACCGGATCACGCGCGACGAGACCGGCCGCGTGATCGAGCTCGCACGACTCGTCGGCGCCTGCCATCGGGTGCGCCTGGTGTACGGCCCTCTCCCTTTGCAGGTCAAGGGGCATCACGACGAGACGTCACCCGCTCTTTGATGAACACACAGGAGCGCCCGCCCCATCAGGGGGCGGGCGCTCTCGCCTTTGGCGGGCTTGCCCCGGGCAACATCGCCCGCCGCCCGTGCGGCTCGGCTTGTGGGTCAGGGACCGGACACGATGGCGACGATCAGCACCTCGCGTCGGGTCTCGTCGACTCGGTACAGAACGCTGGTCCACGCCATCCGGCCGCCGACATTGAGTAGTGCCGTGTAGAGGCCGCCGACGCGGTCCGGGTACAGCTCGCCGCAGGTGTACGGCGAAGCTGCGACGCGCTTCTCGAAGCTGAGGACGGCGGCCCGCTCCTCGGCGGTGGCGGTGGCCAGACCGGCGCGGCCGGTCTCGCTGTAGGCGACGGCCCAGGGGGTGCCGGCGGTCACCGGCCCGGCCCCTGGCGGCCGTCGGCGGCGAGGATCTCCTCGGACGTGAAGCGCGGGGCGGCGGGGTCGGTCGAGACGGCGACGGCGGCGAGGATCTCGGGCCGGGTGCGCATGACGAGGCGGTGCCGCCACGACCGGACCAGGGCGGCGTACTCCTCGGGGTCGTCGAGGTCGAGGTCGCCGAGCTGCGCCTCGAATTGCTCGCGGTCGGCAGTCGAGGCAGCAGTGAGGGCGGCTCGTAGTTGCGTGACGGTGCGGGGGCCGCCGCCGGAATGGGTCCGGTAGGGGTTGACGGGTTCCTCTGCGGGGAGGGCGCTCACGGGGTCACTCCTCGGGTTGGCACCCGGCGGACGGGTGCGGGCGGTGTCAGGCGCGGACGATCAAGCGGCGGCCGATCCCCCGGCCCCCTTGGCGGCCTTGGCCGCTTTGCGCTCCTCGGCAGCCCTGGCGAGCCATCCGGGGTGCTCCGTCTCGATCAGAGTCCGAAGGTACTGGGAGGCAATGCCGGCTTCCTTCGCGACGGCGGACAGGTGACCGTATGCCGTCGACTTCATGGCCTCCTCGACGGCCGCGGCCAGCAGCGCCCGCTTGTCCTTCTCGGCCTGCGCCTCGGATGCCTCGCTCTTTTCTCGCAGCTTGGCGAGTCGCGGTGTGGTGGTCATGCTCCGAGGATGACACGAACGCAACATCGCTACAAGCAAGACTTGTAGTTGATGTGAAACCGTGGAAGAGTGGCCACCGGTTGGGCCGGAACCAACGGACCCGTCTAGCTGTCGTTATGAGTCCAGCTCACAAAAAGTGAGGTCAGAGCATATGGGGAAGTTCGCAGCCGCCTTGAGTTCGAGCGAGACCACGCTCCGGATCACGGTCGCGGCCCTGATGCGCGCGTGCGGGGAGAATCAGACGATCTTGGCGCGCGGCCTGCGGATCACTCAGGGGCAGGTCAGCCGGAAGCAGAACGGGGGTGCGGCGTGGTCCCTGGGAGACGTCGACCGCCTGTCCGCCCACTACGGAATCCCGGTTCCCGATCTCCTGTGCGGTCCGACGCACGCCGTTGAGAAGTTGTCCCCCCGCCGGATCGCCAACGTCATTGGCGGCTCGCAGGAGGTCATCACGGTCTAGCTCGCAGACCCCCCGCCTACCTCATGCAGAAAGCCCCGCCGGGGATCTGTCGGGAGTTACCAGCTCCCGCCCGTCGAGGCTTCCGCGTGGACCCTGCTCTAGGTCTGTAGCGGAGTCTACCCGCGCACCCCGCGGAGAGACACCGCAGCGGACGGAAAGGCCAATAAGTGGCACCCCACCGCGATATCAGTCCCGACGACTGCCCTTCCTGCCGGAAGGTGTACGGGGCGCTCGAAGAACACCAGACCGCCGACCCCGAGACGTGGCTCACGACCGAGACACTCGGCCGGGTGGTCGGCCTCAAAAAGCGCGCTACGCAGGACCACTTGGCGCACCTGTTCGCACACTCCCGCATCGACGCCGACCGGCGCACGCCGCTGGGCGGCGGCATCGGTCAGCGCCTCTTGCCGGGGGCCCAGGAGTGGGCCGCGAACGTCGTTGCGCCGGACCCCACCTGTGCGAAATGTCTCGTCGCCCTCGCCGGGATCGGGTGGGAGGGACAGGTTCACATGGAGGAGCTCGCCAAGATCGCGGGTGTCAGCCTGCGGACCATCTCGCGCCACCGGGCGCACCTCGTGCGTGACGACCTCGTCCAGTTCCGCACGGTGCCGATCCGGGAGAACGGGCAGAACCGCGGCCGCCAGGCGGACCGCTTCACCCTGTTGAGCGGGTTCAAGGCCCGCAAGCTGGAAGGAGCGGCGTGGGAGGAGGCGCCGGCACGTGCCGAGTCCGTCATCGACCGTGTCCGCTGGTTCGTCGGGGTCACCGATGAGGAGCGGGGTTTTGCGGTCCGGTCGGTTACGTGGTGCCTGCGCAACGGCTGGCCGGAGGAGGCACTCCTCCGCGCGCTGGACGCCTCGGAGAATCGGGACGCGTACAGGCCGAACGGCTACTTGGCCAAGCTCTTGCAGAAGCTCACGCCCGAGTACGTGATCCCGGCCCGGCAGATGGTCACGCAGCGGACCGCGCCGAGAGTGACCGAGTGCTCGCACTGCCGGACTGCCGTCCGAACCACGCTGCCCGGCAAGGTCATGTGCGGCGGCGGCTACTGCCTTGAGGCGGGCAGGGACCCGTTGCTCGCCCCCGTCTACCAGATCAGTTGAGAGGAGCCGTGGCCATGGGGAAGATCATCAATGCTATGCGAGCGCGGTTCCAGACGCGCAGCACCCCGAAGACCGCGAGGGGCCAGTTCAACGCCCTGATGCGTAAGGAGAAGGGGAACACCGCGCGGGTGGCCGAGCGTCTCGGCGTCTCCCGCAGGACGGTGCAGCGGTACGTCAAGGGCGATCGCAACATCGGCAAGAGCAAGCCTGAGATTCTCGGCCGTTTGCAGAAGGAGGCGGCCAAGGATCACCAGCCGCGCGTGACGGCGAAGGCACAGAAGGAGGCCCAGCAGCGCGGCATGTTCGTGGAGACGCGGGCCCGGTTCGGGTTCACCTCCGATGCGGGCAGCACCGATGACCCGCGAATGCGCCGCCTCAGCGAGGAAGTTCCCGACCATCTGATTCCGCAGGTGTTCGACGCCCTGCGGGCGGGTGACGAGGGGGAGTTGCAGCGACTTCTAGGGGAGGGCCTCGCGGAGGAGTATTTCCGCACTCCCGGCACGGACGCCGAGCGCCTCGACGTCGAGTTCACGGACATTGATTACATCGAGCTGGACTACAACGGGTGATGACGTTGACCGAGAAGACCTACGCCGCCCCCCTCCTGGTCCTCGACGCCGAGGGCGGCGCCCTCGTCGGCCACCGTCCCGATGTTCAGCGCGTGGACGTGCCGGCGGACGTCGTCGACCTCGCCACGGCCGCCGAGTGGGCCGTCGCCTACGGCCTCGGGGCCGCTCGGCTGTCTCAGTTCGGCGAGGAGTCCGGCCCGCTCCTGGTCCTCACCGAGGGCGCTGTCGAGGCCCTCGGCCTGCCCGCCCGGCTCGACGACCGCAAGCGGCTGCGGGTGTCGGACGATCACCCCGCGGTCAAGGCGGTGGAAGAGGGCGGGTGGAAGCTGTCCCGCGCGGGTCTCTCCCCCTGGTCCTTCCTGTTCCGGGACCGCGTCGAGGTCCACGTCGCCACCGTCCCGTGGGGCGCGTTTGCCGATCATCTGCGGTGGGGCGGGGTCGAGGATGTCGCCGCCGACCCGGCCGCCCTGGCGTACGTCCTCGGCCAGTACGCCGAGCGCGTGATCACGCCGAGCGGCTCGACGGCTGCATGCAGCCTGGCCCTGATGACCGCTGTCCGGCCGCCGACCCGGCTCGTCCGGGACCGCGGAACCGGCCGCCTGCGGCGCGTGCCGGTCGAGGGCTCCCTCTCTCAGCCGGTCGACCCTGCCCCGCCCGAGGCCCCGGACGAGCACCCGCTCGCCGCAGACCGTACGCGGGACGAGGCCAAGGACCCGGCGCACGTCCTCGCCGAGGAGGCCCTCGCGTGGCACCGGGAGCCGACCGAGGCCGAGGCCGCCGCGCCGTACGTCGTCGGCCTCGACGTGAACACCGCTTTTCTCGCAGCAGCCAGCCGCTTGACGGTGGGACTCGGCGAGGCCGTTTATACGGACGGGCCGCGGTTCGACAAGAAGATCCCGGGGTCTTGGCTCGTTGACCTGTCCGGTGCCGAGCTGCGCACGAAGGATCTCGCCACCAAGGAGTGGAAGACGCTCCCGGCCGGGTTCCCCTCTCCGTTCACTCCGGACGGGAAGGCGCCGACGGGCCCGGCCTGGTACGCGACGCCGACTCTGGCGTACGCGGTCGAGCTGGGGATCGAGGTCCGGCCCATCGCGGCGTGGCTGCGGCCCGAGTCGGGCGGTTACCTCGACCTGTGGCACAACCGGCTGAGGGATGCCTACATGGCCACCCTCGCCGATCTGGGCATCACGGCCGACATGCCAGAGGAGGCGTATCTCTCGGCCATGGCCACGATCAAGGAGCGTGACCCCGAGGCCGTCGCCCTCCTGTCCGCGATCAAGCAGACGGCAAAGGGCGGCATCGGCAAGCTGCGGGAACGGCCGCAGGGTAAGAGGGCGGGCCGTAATGCCCCGTGGCCGGCACTCAAGCGGCCGACGTGGCGGCCGGACATTCGCGCCGCGGTGATCAGTGCGGCGCGGGTCGGCGCTCACCGGAAGATGGTCAAGACGTGGAACGCGCTCGGGTTGGTCCCGCTCGCGGTTCTGTCTGACTGCGTGATCTATCCCTCGGCGTACCCGACGGCCCGCGCGGTGGTGCCGCGCAAGCCGGACGGTTCTCCGCTGCCGGGCGGATTCCGTCTCGGCCCGAATCCGGGCTACTGCAAGGAGGAGGGCGTCCGGCCCATGTCGTGGTACGTGGAAACGGTCGCCAAGGAAGCGAATCCCGCCCGGTTCATCAAGGAGGGCAGGGACGCGGCCCGCGAGGAGTAGGGCGGGCGGTACAGAGCAGGGGGCGGGCCTCGGTAGTCACCGGGGCCCGCCCCCTTTGCCTGTAACTTTGAATTCAACTGTGAGTTGAACTTGTAGTCATAGTGCAAGCGTGGGAAAGTGGTCGGAGATCACACACCCGACCACAGGAGCCACGCCGAATGCCTGCCGAGTACGTCACCCGGACACGGATCGCCGTCGACCGTGGCCGCGCTGAGGCCGCCCTCGAATTCGACCGCGCCGCCGGAAAGGGCAAGCCTCGCGCCGCCGCCGCCCGCCGCCTCGCCGTCATCTACCGGGTAGAGGCCCGCCACCCGTACAGGACTCCGCACTACAACCCGGCCAGCCCCGACGCCCCGGCGCCGACGCCCGACGAGCTGCACCTCGACGTGTCCGGCGACCCCGAGCGCGTCGCCCGCTACCTGTCCGCCGTCCCGCGCTACCTCGCCCGCGTCGAGGCCGTCACCACCAAGGCCGCCCGCGTCTACGGCCGGTGGGCCCGCAGCGCGGCCGGTGAGGATGCCCTCGAATACACCGATTCCGGCGGGGCCCGCGCGTACGCCCGGCGGTTCCGTGCCGCGGCGTTCACCGCCGTCGCCGACTTCCTCGGGATCTCCGCGCTTCCCCGGTACGTCGACCCGGCCGCCCCGATGTGGGAGCAGGCCGCGCGCATCGCGTGGGACGTCGTCAAGGCCGAGGGCCCGGTGTCCCTGTACGCCATGCACGACGAGGCCGAGGCCGAGGAGCTCCTCGCCGCCGCGGACCGCACCCCGGACCCGGCCGCCGAGGCGTTCGAGCGCGAGCTCGCCGAGCTGCGCGCCGCCGAGCGACGCCGCAGCGCCCGCCTGTTCGCCGCCCTCGACGGCGAGGAGCTCCCGGTCGACGAGGCGCCGGTCGAGGAGGCCGCGGCCGAGGACGTCGTCGAGGACCAGGAGGACGAGGAGCTCCCCGCCGTCGAGCTCACTCCGGTGCAGCGCCGTTGGCTGCACACCGCCGCCGCGCACCCCGAGGGCTTCCTCCCCGCGTCCGTGAACCTGCGGACCGCCCGCTCCCTGGGGGCGGCCGGGCTCGTCCAGTGGACGCGCCCCCAGGGCCGCACGGTGCCCGTGGCCGAGGCGGTGTGGAAGCTCGACGCGGGAGACGTCCGGATCACGGCGGCGGGCCGTCGTCGGGCGGCGGCCGAGGAGCGCGAGTGCGTCGTGATCGTGGCGTGCGGGGGTCGGAAGGCGGTGTATGCCGACGGGGTCCGCAAGGGCGAGCCGGTGATCGGCGAGCGGGCCGGAGCGCTTTACGTGGGGAGCTACCACCGGGCGATGCGCCGGGCGGCCGACGTCCTCACCCAGGGCGGCCGGTCAGGGCGCGTGGTGATCCTGTCGGCCAAGTACGGGCTTGTCGAACTCGACCGGCACCTCTTGAACTATGACCTCCGGGTGGGCGACCCGGGCACGGTCGACGGCGAGACGCTGCGTCGGCAGGCACACGAGCTCGGGATCTCTGGGGCGGCCGTGACAGTGCTCGGCGGCCGGGCGTACGTCGAGCTCGCCGGGGAGGTCTGGGACGAGCTCGCCGCGCCGCTCGCAGGCACGCGGGGGATCGGCGAGCAACTCGCCCGACTCGCCGCCATCTACGACCCGGCCCGCGCCGCCGTCGCGGCGGCGGCCGAGGACGTCGTCGAGGACCAGGCCCAGGGGGGCGAGGAGCTCCTCGACTCTTCCGCCGCCACGGTGCGACCGGTCGAGCTCGCCCCTGCCACCCGGCAGCGGCGGCGGTCGCACCCGCTGCCGACGGCCTGCCTGTTGTCCGGTGTGGCCCGCGCCGCCGCCCTCGTTCCCCCAGCCCTGCGGGCGGCGCGACATGCTGCCGGTCCGGCGGGCGGACGTCTCGCCGGCACCACTGCTACCGGGTGGCGGCGGACGGGCGGCGCCACTGCCAAGAGTCGTGCGCGAGCTTGTACTCGCGGCACTCGGGACAGCACCGACAGCGGGGGCGGCTTCGGCTGTTCCCTGTCCCTGGTACGGGTGGAATCCTCGCGCGGCGGTGCGCCCGGCTGGGACTGATCGGGCACGGTGGACAGGTGCGCCGCCCCGCTATCTGTCTCGCTGCCGCCTTCCTCGCCGCCCTCGCCGCAGGGTGCGTGTCCGTCCCTCCGGACAACGGAAAGGCACCCATCCGCCACCGGCCCGCCTTCTCCGCGGCGCCGAGTCCACTCGACGTCAGCCAGGCTCCCGCCCGCGAGGCACTCGCGCACACCGGCCTGGACCCCTCGCCCTCGCCCTCCTCGACTGCACCCCGACCCCGATCCAAGCGAGCCCCCTCGGCGACCGAGGCCGCGCAGCCTGCCCCTGCCACCCGTCCGGCCGCACCTCGACCGCGCCGGGTCCAGCCTTCGGCACCACCCCGCCGAGCAGAGCGGGCCCCTTCCCCGCCCGGCCGTGCTGCGCCGCGCCCAGCTCGTCCCGCGCCGGCACCTCCGGGTGGGTACTCCATGCGGGACGTCTGTCGGGCCGCTCACGGCGTGACTGATCCCGCTATCGCCGAGCTGTGCCGCAGTAGGTACGGGCGCTAGCTGAGTCGCTCTCTCACGCACATACGGCCGGGCCCCCGCGCAGGAGCGGGGGCCCGGCCGTATGTGTGCCTCAGTCCTGGACGAGTTCAGCGTCGACCACTTCCGCGGGGATCTTGACGTGACTGTTCAGCCACCGGCCGCCCGCCCGGATGGACTTAGCGTGCCGCTCGGCTTCGGCGTGATCGAGCGGCGGGACGCTCTCCATGTCGAGCTTGTCCAGCACGGCGACGAGCTTGTCAACGGCGGCGGCGGCGTTGGCGAGGGTCTTGTTCACCGCTTCTCGCTGCTCCTTCTCCGACGGAAGGAGTTTGCCCGCGTCGCCCTGGTCCTGGTTCTCGACGGCCGCGCCCCAGTCCTTGACGACTCCGCGGACCAGAGCCGCCGTGATCTTGCCCCCTCGCTTCTGGGCCTTCTCTTTCGCCTCGGCGAGCATGGCGAGGCCCACCTCTTCGCCCTGGGCACGCCAGACGGGGACGAGCTCCAGCGCAACCGACTTGGACAGCTCCACCTTGACCGACTTCGGGGCGGTGCCGGTCTCCACGGTGCGGGCGTCGTTCGGGGCGGTTCCAGCCTTCTCGGTACCGGCATCGGAGGGTGCCGCCTCGATGGCGGCGCGAGGCGCGGGGGGCCTCAATGCCTTACGGCCCTTGGTGTCCGGATTTCCGGACACGGTCTTTCCGGATGCCGCGGCGAGGCGAATCGGGGCGGTGTCCATGAGCTCGTACATGGTCGACCGTTTGTAGCCCCACCGGGTCCAGCCGTAGTTCTCGATCGTGCCGTACTCCGAGACGTAGAGCTCGGGCTCGCTGCGGATGGCGTCGAGGACGAACCCAATCTCGATTTCGGCGCGGAACCGGGCCCGGGTGACGTTGTCGGCCAGGGTTCCGCGTGATGCCTCGATCGCAGCCTCGTAGACGGCGAGCCGCTCCCCGGGGACGTTCGGGAGACGGGTCCGGTCGACGAGCTGCGGGGCGAACGGGTCGACCGCAGCGGGCAGGCCGCCACCGAAGTTGGAAAGGAGGTCGTCCTCCTGGTCCTGATACTCGGGCGGTTCTGCCTGCCCAGTGAGCTCCGGTGTCTCAGCGGGCGCCGACGTGCCGGCGGATTCGGCGCCGCCGTCGGCGGGGGCGCCGGTTTCCCCCGTCATCTCCGTGTCCACGCTCGGAGATTCGGCGCCGCCGTCGGCGGGGGCGCCGGTTCCTCCCGTCGTCTCCGTGCCCGCGCTCGGGGATTCCGTGGCCTTGGTCGTGATGCCGAGTCGCCTCCGACGGCGGCCGGAGGTCTGGCCGGGGGTCTCAGTGCTCATGCAGCCTTCACCGGGTCCAACAGAAGCCGGGCAACCTGCCCGTAGTCGGCGACTGCGGTTGCCCGGGGGGCGTGCAGCCGGGTGGGCTGATGGGTGGCCGGGGCCTCTCCTACCTTGGTCGTCTTCCTGATGGGGGAGACAATCGCGTTGGGGTAGTCCTCGGCGGCCTGCTCCTCAACCTCGCGGGCAAGGTCGCTCTTTTCCCACATGGTGGTGAGGATGGCGGCGACGCGCAGCTTCGGATTCTCGCGCTTCTGGATCTTCTCGATTGTGGTGTTGATGCTGAGCACGCCCTGAGCGTCGAGTGCTCCCGGCTTCACGGGAATGATCGCGTCGTCAGAGGCGATCAGGCACGCGAGCGTAACGAGGCTCATCGTTCGTGAGGCGTCGATCACCGTCACGTCGAAAGGCTCCTTCGACTCCGCGATGGCGTACCGCAGGGCGTTGTCTGTGCCGCTCGTGCGCTCGTACTCAACTCGGGTCAGGTCCGGCGTGCAGGGCACGACGTGGAGGTTCTCGAACCGGGTTGGGTAGGTGGCCTCGTCGAGGGACACATCGCGGGTGGCACCGTTCGGGTTCTGCGGGTCAACCGGCTCGCCGAGGAAGACGTGACGGAGGTTGTAGCGCTGCTCGACAGGCAGGTGCGCGGGGTACTCGACGCCGAGCCAATACGTGATGGCCGCGTTCTGCGGGTCAGCGTCGATCAGGCGGACGCGCAGCCCCATGGACGCCCAGGCGGCGGCAAGCTCGACGGCCGTAGTCGTCTTGCCAACGCCACCCTTGTTGTTCGTGACCACGAACACGCGGGAGGGCTGCGCCGGCCGGAAGGTCTCCGGGACGAGGGTCGCCGCGGACCACTGGTGATAGAGCGCTTCCGTGTCCCACTGCGTGACGATCGAGAGATACTCAAGATCGTCCGAGAGGGTCGGAATCCGGGTGGTTACTGTCATGGCGTAGACGGTAGCCATGATCGGCACCCGGAAGGGACCGGGCCCCGCAGAAAGTCACTCCCGAGGGCCTACAACCCTTGCGGCGCTTGGTGTCCGGATTTCCGGACACGCTCGCCAGGTACCCCGTCAGGGTGGTCCCGGAGGCATCAGCGTGACCGGCGCCCCCGCGGTCGGTGTTGGGCCCGGTATGCGATCAACGAATCCAACGACGCGCACCGCTACCGCCGCCCTGGTTGCCCTGGGGGCAGCCGGGGGAGTGCTGGGCTTCCCCGCGGCGGCCTCGGCCAAGAGCACCGACACGACTGTGATCTCGTGCAGCAAGGGGGCGAACCTGCGGGCGGACTCCTCGCAGCGCTCCCGCATCATCCGGGCCCTGCCGAAGGGGACACGGGTGACCTACGACCAGTGGGGCTACAAGCGCGCAGAAAAGCGCTGGTACACGCACGTGATCAAGGTCAACGGCAAGCGGCAAGCGGGGTGGGTGGTGTACGCATGCGCCAACCCCTACAAGTCGGAGGGCGCGCCGACCCCGCCGATTCCGAAGGGCTGACTTCTGCCAGACAGCGGCCCGGCGGGACCTTCCCGCCGGGCCGCCGTCGTGTGTCCGTTACTGACGGGGGGCAGCTCGGCGAGGAGTCACTCGCGCGCAGTCGGGCGCGGCATTCCGGCCTCGTTCGAGCCGGTCGCGGCGGGCTTGCGCACGGACCGCAATCCGGGCTGTGGCCACTCGTAGAGGCGATGGGTCACGGTGGTGTCGCCGAGGAGGTCGACCTCCACCTGATAGATGACGCGGCCGTCGGCCCAGTCCTGCCGCGCCTTGACCGGGGCGTAGCGCCATCGCCCGGCGGAGCGCACCAGGAGGGCGGGCCGGTCTCCCGGGGGCCATGTCTTCACCTGGGGTGGGGGGCCGTCCTCTCGTCGCCACGGGCGGGCCGGCACCGCCTCGGGTATCTCCTCGACGCTCATCCATCGAGCGTACGCACGGGCCGGGCCGTCGAGCGCGTGCGGTCAGTCGGCGGCGGGGACGGCACGGCCGACATCGACGAGGAGTTCGGCGGGTACGCCTTCACGGCACCACTTCACCGCGAGGTCCGAGGCGAAGCCGTTCCCGTGCAGTAGGGGACCGCTCTCACACATGATGCGCCGGGCGTCCTCGGCGCGCACGGGAAGGCCGACGTACGCGCCGCCGGGGCGGGGCCAGGTGAGGTCACGTGCGTTGCCGTCCGGGCCCGCACACCATGCGTGCTCGACGGGCCAG
The DNA here is from genome assembly GCF_044331465.1 of Streptomyces sp. NPDC017225. Classification (NCBI taxonomy): domain Bacteria; kingdom Bacillati; phylum Actinomycetota; class Actinomycetes; order Kitasatosporales; family Streptomycetaceae; genus Streptomyces; species Streptomyces sp. NPDC017225. The sequence continues at coordinate 43,857 of NZ_JBIRNE010000034.1, forward strand.
GCGATATCCCATGCGAAGCCTTCGACATAGGCGAGCTCGCCCTCGGAGGCCCAGGCCCAAGACGCCGCCTCTACGTAGCACTTCCCGGGTTCGCCGGGCGGTGTGCCGCCGTCGGGCCACGGGGCCGGGGTGAACAGGCGGCCGTGCGCGAGGAGGAGGGCTGCCACGCTGCTGTGTGTCCATCCGGGGCGTTCGCCACGCAAGGTGGCGTCCCTGCGCAGGTGGTCGACGAGCTCGCTCTCGGCCGTGGCGGGTTCGGTGTGGGGCATGGGTGGTCGTCCTCCTGGTGGTCGAGCGGGCACCGGTCGAGTCTGCCCCTTTGGCGTGGCGGCCGGGAGGAGCTCCGCAGAACTCGCCACGGGTGCACGGATACCGGCAGCGTCGCCCGGGTTCGCGTGACGAAACCGCAGGTCGCGCCGAACCTGCCATTCCGTGCACCCCCCTGAGCCGAGTACGCCACGGTGTGCACCCCTGCGGGACGTCGCCCCTGGTCCTGCGCCCGCGAGCTGGGCAAGTCGGGGCCGACGGCGACCCTGAAACTGCCATTCGGTGCACCCCCATCACGACCAGGGCGTATGACGGTGGCTCATATTTTGTGAGCTGGGGGCATAGGGGCTTCGAGTAATGACGAGGGCCCCGTCGTGACGTACGGCGGGGCCCTCGGTCGGCTGCGGCTACGTCTCGGCCTGCGGCTGCCGGTCCCATAGGTGCACGGTGGCGCCCGTGCGGAGCGGTGCGCCCTCCGGTCCCTTGATGTGTCCGGGAACGATGCGGTCCTCGTGCCGGCAGTCTCCGGCTGCGTGCCCGCGGGGGTTGAGACACGTTGAGCGGCGGTACGGTCGCACCGGCCATCGGCAGGACCACGACGGTTCCCGGCGGCCGGTGCTCGCTGCGGCGTCGGCGTCGGCGGCTTCCCGGGGCGGCCGTTGGGCGGTGTGGACATTGACGACGCGGACAGCCGACGGGCCGGTGATGCCCTGTCGGGCGTCCCGCTTCCTGCCGGACCGCTCCCGGGGGATCTCTTCCACCTCGGCCCACCGAGTCCCCCCGTCGGACGTCATGAGCTGCCAGGCGGTGTAAAGGGTGTGCGTCCATACGTCGGTGGTGTCAGGCCGGGCGGGGTCGAACCCGACGCCCTCGATCAACAGCACCTCGTTGTCCCAGTTGAGCGGACCCCCGGGGACCTTGCTCCGTTCCGCCTCGATCATCCCGGCCGTCATGACTGAGCCGTCCCGCATCGTGCCGAGCACGGTTTCCGGGGCCAGCCCGGAGAACAGGCCCCGGGGGCTGTAGAAGGTCACCCAGATTCCCCGAGTGCCGGGCGGAATCGCGGCGTAGCCGTCACGGGTGGTGTGACCCCATGTCACCGGGGCACCCTCAACGTTCACGTCTTCCGGGGTCCATGCGGTCCACGACGCGGCCACAATCGGTGTCGTGATCTTGGCATCGACCCCCGGCCGGGCGGCGAGAGTGTCCGCCAGGGCGGCCCCGACGTCTTCGACGTAGCCGCCGATGGGCTCGCCGAACACGATCAGTCCGGACTCCGCCGGCAGGCGATCGATGCTCGCTCGCTCCCGGGGCGGGGTGGCGGCGGCGGCCAGGGCGAGGGCCGTCATGTCGGCTGTGGCGTAGTACAGCTCTGCTTGTTCCAACCGGGCGCGCTCGGCCTTGTTGAGCAGGATCGCGGCGAGGGTGTCGGCCTCGATCGGCGCGTTGCGCATCGTGGGAACGATCGTGCAACGGCCCGCGCGGATGGCCTCGCGCATCGCGACGTTGGACGGGTTCGAGGCCGTGTATTCGACGAGCTGCGCGCGCCATTCCGGCAGCTCTCGGGGGTTCGGCGGCACCCATCGGGTGGGGGCGGGTTCTGCCATGGGTGGTGCCTTCCTGTCTGTGATGATGGGGGACGCGGCGGGTCGCCCCTACTACCGGTGGGGGCGGCCTGTCGTCCTGTCGGCACCGTAGTGCCGGGGAGTGTCAGCGGGTGCGCTTCTCAGGCAGGCCGGTGCACTCCGGGTAGGGCACCCATCGGCAGCTCGGCGCGCGGCCGTCGCAGCGTGGGCATACGGCTGTGACGGAAGTCAGGGGCAGGCCGTAGACCCACATGAGGCAGGAGGGCGCCCGGAAGGGGCCGGGCTCGGTCGGCCGTCGGTGCAGCGGAGGGAGCCGGTTCCATCGCCGGTCGGCGACCGTGCGGCCGGACGGCTTCCCGGCGGGTTCGGGCCGGTGCTGCTCTAGCCAGTAGTCGAGGGGCGCGCGCTCCTGCCGTGTGAGGGTGCCGGCCGGCACGAGCTCGACGACAACGCTCTCGACCCAGGCCGCGGCCGACGCTCCGCGCCTCCTGCGCCGCTCCTCCCACGTCCACATGAGCTCGGCGAGGGTGACGGCCTCGGGGTAGACGACGACCGGCGCGGCCCGGCGGCGGTGCCGGGTCATGCCGAGGGCGTCCTCGCGTGCGTGCCAGACGTCGGCGACGGCCTGCCGGTCCTCGCGGCCGGGGCCGCGGCGACGGGGGAGGGAGACCCACCACCAGAGCATGACCTGATGGGCGTCCGCGAGGAGGGCGTCACCGGCCGGGCCCAGGCGGTGGACGAGCTGCCGGTGCCGTTGGAGAGCGCGGCCGAGATCGGGGACGGGACCGGTGTCGACGAGGTACCCGCCGTCATCCCCGGCGAGCCATCGACGGCCGCAGGGACACGGCCGCCACCTGTGACCGGTGGCGGCCAGCCACGCCCCGGGCTCCATGCACAGCGGGCAGGCGGGGAGGGGGGCGGCGGCGAGCTCGTCGGGCCACGGCTCGATGCGCGGGGCCTGGACGGCGGCGACACGGTCCGGGTGGGTACTGGGGAGGGCGCGGGTCAGTTGCTCGGGGTCGCGGTCGACCAGGACGGCGAGCCGGTCGAGTGCCTCGGCAGGGAGGAGGACCTCCTCCCGCTGCGGGTCGAGGGTGCCGACGGGGAGGTCGAGGCCGTCGAATGCCCCCAGGAGCGCGGGGAGGTCAAGGCCGTTGGCGGCGGCCGTACGGGAGAGGTACGAGAGGGTCGTCTCGCCGGGGATGAGCGGGGCACGGATAGGGAGATCGTCCGCGGTGATCGGGTCGGATGCCGGGCCGGTGGTGGTCATGGCGGCACCGTGGCACATCACGCCGTCAAGCGTCCCGGAACGGACAGGACAGCCCCCGGACGAGGGGCCCATCTGACGCCCTGATCTTTAGTACCGCAGTGAAGATGCGGCGTGGCGACGGATGACCCGCGCAATCCTCCGGGCGCGTCGGCCGACTGCCCGCGAGGCCAGTCTCCCGGGCTTGGCTGGGCTGGCGTTCTATTCTTCGTTCGAGGTGGCCGACGTCGGCCGCCGAGACGAGGACCCGCAATGACTTCCCCTGTGCCGCCCATCACCGAGCCGGATACATCCGCACGCACCTGTCCCGGCGACCAGATCGGCCCGTGCTCCACCTGCCGACGCCCCACCCACAAGTACGGATCCGGTGCCCGCTCGCCACTGTGCGAGTACTGCGACGCCAAGGCCGTCGAGCGGTGGGGCCGGAAGCTGCGCGTCGGCTAACCCGTTGCCTCATGATCAACCGAGTCGTTGCCGGTTCATGCGAACCATTGCGATCAAGTCAGCCGTCGCCACGGCGGGTGCCGTTGTTCTCCTGGCCCCGTCTTCCTCGGCGGCGGTCCCGATGAGCGGGAGCGACACCGACGAGGCCGTGTCGATCTCAGTCAAGGGCAAGGGGCTGCACGTCGACTCCATCAGCGTCATGAGCACCAGGCAGCGAAACGGCGAGGCGTTCCGCGTCTACCGGCACACCGGTTCGGCGGCCACCTCGTCCTACGTGACCAGGTGGAAGGAGGCCAAGTTCGCCAGTGCCGGCCTGACGAAGTTCGCCTCGACCTCGTGGAAGATCAACAAGAACTTCCCCGACGGAACATGGCTGTGCGCGGTCTCCAAGAAGTCGTCCGGCAACCCCTGTATCAAGGTCCACCGATGACCTGACCCGCGTGAGGGTGCCCGGTCCTCACGGTGAGGGCCGGGCACCCTCACGCGACAATTGACGCGTTCCTGTCAAGTCTCAGGAAGTGCCGGCAGGTCCCGACCGGCCCGGGGCCGGGCCGAGGAGGGCGGCGCCCGCCCCCCACCCCTTGGCAGGGTTCGCCCCGGCCCGCCCGTCGGCAACGCCCGCTCTGCACCCTCGGACAGCTGTCGTGTGCCCTGTCGTGTGCCCTGTCGCGTGGCGCCCTGTCGTGTGCTGTGACCTGCGTGAACACCCCCGTTCCCCCGGGTCTCTGCCGGACCCGACAGGGGTCCGCCGACAGGGGCCGCCGCCGCGGCCGAGCGCGGCTCACGCGGCACCGCGCCCCCTGCCCCGGGGGCCGTGGCACGCATCGCACGGACGGGCACCGCTACCGGCAGGCGTCGCCCCACGGGACGGGCCGCCACTGTACGACCGGCGCGGCCGTTGCCTCGCTCGCTCGACTCCCGGACGGCGCGGCCGGGCGCCGCCGGGGGGAGTTCGAGGCGTACGGGCCCCCGTTCGAGCATGAGCCGAACCGGCGGGGCGGGGAGCATCGGGGGCACCTGGGCCCGCGGGAACCCGCGCACGCCTGCCTGTGCCTGCACGTCTCCGGGTCGCAGGTGATCGGCGACGAGGGCCCGCTGTTCGTCGGTCCAGAGCTGTTCCGCGTACGCGTACAGAGCGCGCTGATAGGCCAGGGCGCGCCGGTACCAGACGCGTCGGGCGCGCTTGACGGTCGCGCCGGTCACGGCCATGCCCATGAACGGCGACACCGCATCGGCCGCCATCTGTGCCATGTTCCGGATGCCGACCCCGCGCCCTACGTGCTGCCAGGGGTAATCCCACCGGAAGCCGACCAACAGCGCTAGCTGTTGCTGCGTGAACGCCTTCCCCAGGGACGCGCAGCCCTGCGCCTCGTCCGCCCGCCGCAGGGTGGCGCCGTACCACGTGGCGGTGACGCACTGGGACACCACGTCAGCCGAGAACGAGCCGCCGCCCTTGGGCCTGCCCGTCCTGGGGTCGAGGCTGCGCACGCCGCGCGTGTCCACCACGAGCCCGGAATCCCACCCGAGCGCCTGCGCCACGGTGAGCGCGGGCAGCGGCTGACGTCCACCCAGGAAGTCAACCCGGTACGCCATATCGGGCCGGGTGGCGGGGATCTTGTCCTTCCGGCCGCCCCACAGCCCGGCCTCATAGGCGTGCACCTCGTCACGGTTGGCCGTGCACACGGCGCCCGCGGGCTCCCCGTCGCGTACGGCGACCATCCAGGTACGCGACCGGCGCGACGCTGCCCCGTACCGGGATGCGCATTCCACCTGGAACGACACCCAATCGAATTCCAGGGACTCACGGAGCTCGGTTTCGATCGCCGCGCACAGGGGGGCCGCGGACTTCATGAGGTTGTCCGACTGCTCCATGGTCACCGACTGGAGAGCGCCGCCCCCCTTGAGCATGACCATGGGCCACAGGATCACTTCCGCCATGAGCGCGGTTCGCTGGTCGGCGCACGCCTCCAGTGCGGCGGCGCGGAACTCGTCCGGGGTGCCCACCGCGGCGGCGCGCCCGCTCATGCAGTGCTGAGTCTCGATCCACTGCGTGCAGTCGTCGCCGCACTCGTCGGTGTCCTCGTCGTGCGTGCCGCACACCATCTGCCATGAACCCTCGTACGTGTCCGGGTCCCATGCCGCTTCGCCGGACTCGTCGCCTCCCTGCTGCGGGTCGTAGTCGTGCGGTCCGCCGTAGTCCTGGCACACGTCCTCGACCTCGATGTGACCGAGCCACTCCGCCGCGTGGAACATGACGTCCATGAACCGCTCGACCTCGGCGGGCTTGACCCCCGACCCCTTCCCGCCCCTGCTGATCGTGGGGCACGGAGTGGAGAAGTGCAGCCGCTCAACCGTCGTCAGCACGGGGTGGCGCGGGTCCACCGTGCGCACGTCCGCGTGAATGATCGTGTACCCGGCGGCGCGCGCCGTCGCCGCCGCGTCCGCCTCGATCTCGATTCCCACCGCGTCCACGTCCGCGCTGTCGTCGCCGCCCAGGGCGAGGCGCTGTCCCTCCGACATGCCGCCGGGGCCGTGGCAGATGTGCACCTGCCGTTCCGGAGCGCCCTTGCCGCGGCGCCGTGCCCAGCGGGCAGGCCACGGCGCGGCGAACGCCGTGCACGTCTCGCAGTCGGCGCACTCGCGGCCGTCGGCACAGGTGGCACAGTGCGAGTCGCACCACCAGTCAGCCGCCCGCATTGCATCCTCGTTGCCGTGCGCAGCGATCAGCGCATCACGCAGCGCCGCACCGTCCTGCGGCACGGGGGCGACCGGCGCCCCCTCGGCGGCGCCACCCGCCAGGCCAGTTGACGCGTCCGCGTCAAGTCCCCGAGAAAACCCCCCTTCCCCGCCGGGGGTGGCATCGCTCTTTGAAGTGCTTGCGTCAAGTTCCCGGGATTGCGCCCCCGGCCGAGGGACAGCGACACCCGGCACGGCGCCGCCGTCGCCCTCCCACGCCGCCGCGGTTCCGGGGTCGGACACACCAGCCGGAGCCGGAGCGCTCACCGGCGCCGGCGGCGCGACCGACGCCGGGGCGGCCTGGTCCTGGCGCTCGGCCGCCCGCTCCACCTCGGCGGCCTCCGGGGTGACGTCGCGCGGGTCGGCGGGGACCGGCTCACCCGCCAGGGCGGCCCGCATCTGCTCGGCCGACATGCGCCCGCTCACCTCGTTATAGGGAAGCGTGTACGTGCTGCCCTTGTGCCGGGTCTCAGCCGTTGCCGCGCGGGTGACCACGCGGCATCCGTCGACGGCGCCGACGGCGCCGCCGTCAAACGCGGCGTGGATGTGCGGCACGGTCACCGTCTTGGCGTTGACCCGGGTCACCTCGTACCAGGACCCCCGCCACCGCGCGAAATCACCCTTCACGAAGTCGGCCCGACCCCACACCTTGAAGCCGCGCCGCTCCGCCTCCTTGATCGTCTCCGCCCAGTACGTCAACTCTTCGTCGTACTCGGCCAGACGGCACGTCAACTCCTCCCGGCGCGCCTCGGACGGCTCACGCCGCCACACGTCAGCCGCGCGGCCCTTGTCGTCAACGCCGTCCCGCTCCCGCAGAACGCCGCGCCGCTCCGCCTCCAACTTCTCGATACGGCGCAGCGTGCGCCCCGGGTTCTTCCGGTACCGCTCGTAAGCCTCCGCCGCCGCCGCACGGGATGCCCAGTAACCGGCCCGCTCGCCCTCGGCGATGCTCTTGCGCATCGCGTTGTTCATGCGCTCCTGATCCCTGCGGGCGCGCCCCTCCGAGTGGTGGCCTACCAAAATCGGCTGTCCCATCCAGAACCGTTCGCCGATCCGGTCCGAGGCATCCCGCGCGGACTGCGACGAGGCCGCCGCACGCCCGGACCGGTCCGCGTACCGCTCCGCCCGCTCCTCGGCCGCATCCACGCGGGCGGCCTCCCGCTCGGCGAACGACATGCCCTCTTCGATCACCACAGCGCACGACAGGCCGAGGGCGCGCACCGCATCCGCGGCCCGGTTGATCTTCCACCGGTCGGCGCCCTTGTAGCGGCTGCCGCGGATGAAAATTCCGGGGTTGCGCCGGTAGGTCCAACCCAGCGCGCGCAACGCTTCCCACACCCCGTCACCCTTGGCGGACCCCTCAACGGTGGTGCCGTCCTCGTGGGTGTGCCGGATGACGATGTCTGCCGCCTCCGCCTCCCCCTCCGCCGCACCGGCCGCGACGGGGGCCGGGGTGTCGCCGTCCGGCGCCGTGCCGACCGCCGGGGCGACGCCCCCGCCTGAAGTGTCCGCGTCAAGTCCCCGGGATTGCGCCACCGGCCGAGGGGCAACAACGCCCGGCGCCGCGCCGCCCTCGCCGTCCCACGCCTCCGCCGTCCCGGGATCGGAGACGCCGGACGGAGCCGGAGCGCTCACCACTCCCGCCGGCGGGGCGGCCGGGGCGAGCGCGCCCGCCTCCGCCGCGTGCGCGAGGGTGCCCAGGATGCTCGGGGCCTGCCTGCCGCGCTCCTTCGGCCGCCACAGCGGCGCCCCGCCCCGGTGCCGCCCGCCGTTGACCCACACCCCGGACCGGCCCTCACACCATGCGCCGTCGACCCACACCGCCGACAGCTCGTAGGCCACCGGTTCGCCCCGCCGCTCCGCCGTCCCCGCCGCCCGCACAATCACGGTCCGGCCGTCGTTCTCACGCTGCATGGCCACCGTCCATCCGTTGCCGCACGCCGTTTCGGCGAGCTGGACCGCCGCCATGGGCAGCCACACCCCCGGAGCGGCCTCCGTCTCCGAGATCACGTCACCGGCCATGTCCCACGCGCTGAGGGTCTCGGCGCCGAGCGGCTTACCCTCCGCCGGAATCCGGGGAGCCTTCCACAGGTCCACCAGGGGACGGCCGGACGTGGCCACGGCCGCGCGGAACTCCGCCCCGGGGCCGCGCCCCGTCTTCGCCTTGCTGGGGACGTCCGTCGCCTTGAGCGTGCGGCCCGCATCCCGGGCGGCCACGGCATCCGCGAGCACCGCGACAAAGGCGCCGTCCTTATCGGCCGCCGGATTGTCGTCCGACTCCCACGACAGGGGGAACGTCACGACAGCCCCGCCGTCCGCCGACAGCCACGCGCCACGACCGGCCGGAACCTCACCCGACAGCAGCCGCGCCGCCGCCGTGCGCGCCCGTTCCACGTCCGCGCGAGCCTGCTCGTCCTCCGTCCGCAGCCGGTCGGCCACGTAGCGCGCGTGCCATGCCTGCCGATCCATCCGGTACCAACGCGCGTCCGCGGCCTCCGCCGCCGCAACGGCCCGGACGTCACCGACGGGAGCGCAGTCGGCTACGCGCGCCGCCTCCGCCGACAGCTCGGCGAGCACACCGGCCGCCGCCTCCGCAGCGTCCGCCGCCGCCTCCGCCTCCCGCATCTTGTCGGCGCGGCGCACGACCCGCGGGACCGCGGCTACCGGCGCCCTCTCCGTCGCCGCGCCTGCCCCCTCCGGAGCCGCCTCCTTTGACGCGTTCGCGTCAAGTTCCCGGGAAAACCCCCCTTCCCCGCCGGGGGTGGCGTCGCCCTTTGAAGTGTCCGCGTCAAGTTCCCCAGAATGCGCCGGCTCCGGAGCGGTCTCCGCCTCCTCGGCCTCCGCCGGAACGTCCGGCGTCACACCGCTACCGGCCGGAGCCCCGCCGGTCGGAACCTCGACCTTTCCGGCCGGTCCTTCCCACCCCGGGCGCGTGATGCGCAGCAGGAACGCCGACGCCTCCGGCCGGGCCCGCCCGGCAACCGCGCGCGGTTCCGGCGCGCGCTCCGCGCACTCCTGCGCCGACGGCGCGGCGAGCCCGAACCAGCGCGCGACGGCGAGAGTGTCACGCGCTGCCCAACGGGCCGTGTCGACGTCCCCCCGCCCGTACGCGGACTCTGCACGCTCCGCCCACTGTTCGGCCTCACGGACCGCACCCCGGGCACTGCCGTACTGCTCATCTGTCAGCCCATCCCAGTCAATGCGCTGCGCGAACTCGCGAACCGTGTCGAGAGCGGCACGCGCCATGCCGACCAAAACGGCCGTCCGCGCGTGCTCCTCCGCCCGCTCCGCCGCCCGCTCCGCATAGATGCCGTACACGCGCGCCGTCTCGGCCGTCGCGCGCAGCACCGACGCCGGACGCTCCGCGATCACGTACGCGATAGCGGACCCCGTGACCTCACCCCACGTACCGCGCACGTCCCCCGTCGGAAGCGTCACGGTGTGTCCGCCGCCCGACTCGAAATGGAAGCGGAACGGGAACCGCTCACCACACACGGACAGTTCCGACAGCAGATCGGAGCGACGGAACTCCCCCTCGTATCGGTCGTTGAGCGACCGCGCTTCCATCGCTTCCGGCCACTCCTCCGCCGCCCTACGCGCGCACTCGACGTCCGCCACGGACGGCGCCGTACGGGCCCGCGTCCGGGGGGTCGATTCGGCCGGAGTCTCCGCCGCACTCTGCGGAGCGACCGGAGCAGCCTCCGCCGCCTCCGCGACCGGAGCGACCGGAGCGACCGGAGCAGCGTCCGCCGCCCACGCCTCCGCCACACGGTCCGACACCCCGTAGTGCGCACGCGCCAACTCTTCCTGTCGCGCGTCCGGGGCCCCCAGGGTGAACAGAGTCAGTGCGTCCGCAGCGTCGTCCCCCTCCGCCGCCTCCGCAGCGTCCGCCCAAGCCTCAACCTGCTTGGCGTCCGCCTCCGCAGCATCCGCCGCCGCCTCCGCATGGCGCACAAGGGCAGTCAGGTCACGGGAGTACGCGCGGATGATCTCCCACGCCGTTTCCGCCTCGAACAGGGAGGGGAGCACGATCACGCCGCGCGGTTCCTCCCGCTCGAACGTGCCGTATTCGATCATCATTTCCTTGTAAGCGTGCTCCGCCCGTTCGAGAGCGTCCTCCCAACCCGCACGCTCATCGTCGGCCCAACCCTCCGACGCACTCGCCTGCACACGAGACAGGTACTCATCCGCCTCCGCGCACGCCTCCGCCGCGGGACCCTCCGACACGTCCCAACGGGCGGCCAGCCACTCACCGAAAGCCGCGCGACGCTCCGCGGAACCGTGGGGGAGGGACCATACGAGAGCGTCCGCGTAGGCCACCCGCGCGGACAGCCGCTCATCTTCCGCCGCCGCCGCAGCGCTCGCACGCTCCGCCGCCGCCTCCGCCCGTTCCTGGGCAGCGTTGCCCCGCTTGTGCGCAGCCTTGACTTTCTTCAACCCGTCATACATGCGCGTGTGCGCCTTAGTTGCCTTCACCCGGAACTCTTCAGCGCCCTTACGGTCCGCAGCCTCCGCCGCACAGTCGACGCACGAACCGTCGGCGCACTCCCCGCACTCGACGGTTTCGACCGGCGCAGCGTCCGCAACCGTCGCGCGGGGTGCCCCGTCCGCCTCCGCCCGGTAGAAGTTGAGCGCCGCGCGGTAGCCGCGCGGGTTGGACGTCGACCACTTACCCGCGCGCCACGTGTAGCGCTCCGTACGGGAGTCCTGCGGGGTGGCAATGACCAGCGTCCAAACGTCGCCGTCCCGCTCCACCATGGCGCCCCACCCGCGGTCAGTGGCCGAGCCGGCGAGCGCACCCAGGTTCCGCGGGGCACCCTCGGCGAGCGCCTCAGCAACGGGCATCGGGAGTGCGGGAGTTGTGGTCATTCGAGCCTCTTCCGTTCGGTCCGCCGCGGCCGGTCCGTGGCGTTTGGTGCGGTCCCCACACTAGCCAGGTTGCATCTCAACTACAAGTTGAACTGTGAGTTGCGTTGAGAGTGTCGCGCCGTGCGGGCCGGACGGCCGACCACCCGGGCAGGGTCACCCGGAACGGGGTCGAGAAGGGGCCTAGGCGCCACTCTCCGGGCCTAGCTGCGCGCGGTCGGCCCAGAGTGCGCAACGGGGGTCGAGGGGCTCACGCGAGCGCACAGCGACTTTCGCCGCTCCGGCGGGGTGTGGGAAAAGAGTGCACGGGATGGCGTATTCAGCGCTGACCAGCAGAAACAGGGTCCATGGACCCCGAATCGGCCACGGGCGCACCCCGCCCCGTAAGGAGTGAAACAAAGGTGGTGACTCTTACTCGAACAGGTTGTTGGGAACCATTCCCAACAAGAGGGGGTGCCGGACGGCCGTTTCCGCTGGTCAACGCCGAACCAGCCATCCCGTGCACCCCCCTCCCTCTGTTCGATTTTCGGCATGTGGAAAAAGGGTGCACCAAATGGCGGGTTCTGCGATCACATGTGATCAGACGGCGAGGCCGGAACCCCTCGAAAAGTGGGCTTGACCTGCGGAAACGCGGCTATCCACAGGGGTGCACCGATTGGCGGGTTCCACCTAGTTCCCCCACTCAAGCCGCAGGCGCAGACGTGATCCGCGAAGCGGATCACAGCGGCCCGCGAAGCGGGCCGCATAGCAGACAGCGCGAAGCGCTGTCAAGTGGAGGCGGCGAAGCCGCCTCCGGACCCGCGCGCGGGG
>NZ_JBIRNE010000035.1:0-54301 GCF_044331465.1 Streptomyces sp. NPDC017225
CCCCGTATCCCCGGACCACGGACACGATCCGTGCCACCGGATATGGAGCGAACGCGGGCGACCAGGACACCCAACACCGTTCGGGATGTCCGCAGCGCGCAGGAATGGGTCCAGGACTCACTCCTGCACACTGAATAGGAACGGTTCGTGGGCGGGTGGCAGCGGTACGTCGGGCGGGCGGCCGGCCGCCGCCATGTCGCCGGTGACCGGCCGGGACACGCCCTCGCGGACGTCGGTGGCCTCGCGGCCCCACAGCCACAGCCCGAGGAGCAGCACCACCCAGGCGATGCCGGTCACCAGGCGGGGGGCGCCGACGGCGGGTCGCGAGTCCTGTTCGGTCATGGCCGGTCAGTCCGTCCCGCGGCTCCGGCCGCGGACACCGCGCAGCGCGACGGCGACGGCGGCGATGCCCGCGAGGACCAGACCGGTCACGGTGTGCGCCGTGCCGGGAGGCTCGGGGCGGGCCTCGTCCCGGGAGCCGGCGCCGGCCAGCCGCGCGGTACCGCCACCGCCCGCGTCGACGGGGGCGACGGGCGAGGCGGGGGCGGCGGTGGCGGTGGCGGTGCGGGCGGCGGGGAGGGTGCGAGCGGTGCGGGCGGTGGGGAGGGCGGGGCTGTCCGGGCGCCGTCGCTCGGCGTCGCCGCCGGGCGCGGGCGTGGACGGCTCGGGCGGCTCGGGCGCGGGCGGCGCCACCGGGACGCCCCCGCCGTCCGCCTCGTACGCGGCCGGCGTGCTCGTCCCGACCGTCCCCACCGCCCCGGCCGCCCCGACCGGTGCGAGCGCCGCGGTGAGCGCGGCCGCGGCACAGAGAGTGACCTTCATCGAGCCCATCGTGTACCTCCAGTCACCTGGAGACTCCCCCGCGGGCCGGTTCCCCGCACCCCACGCGGGGCCCGGCTACTCCGAACGGGTGGCGCCGAGGAAGTGCGGGTTTACCTGGGCCTACCTGCTGCTACTCGGCTCGCTTCACGCGGCTCCACGGCGTTCAGACCCGATCGACGAGGTCCGCGATCGAGTCGACCACCTTGGACGGGCGGTACGGGAAGTCCTCGACCTGCTCCGGCCGGGTCAGGCCGGTGAGGACGAGGAAAGTCTGCATTCCGGCCTCGATGCCGGCCAGTACGTCGGTGTCCATGCGGTCACCGATCATCGCGCTGGTCTCGGAGTGGGCGCCGATGGCGTTGAGCCCGGTGCGCATCATCAGCGGGTTGGGCTTGCCGGCGAAGTACGGCTGCTTGCCGGTCGCCTTGGTGATCAGCGCGGCCACCGCGCCGGTCGCCGGGAGCGGCCCCTCGGTGGAGGGGCCGGTCTCGTCGGGGTTGGTGCAGATGAACCGGGCGCCCGCGTTGATCAGCCGTACCGCCTTCGTCATGGCCTCGAAGGAGTACGTGCGGGTCTCGCCCAGGACCACGTAGTCGGGTTCGTGGTCGGTGAGGATGTAGCCGATGTCGTGCAGGGCGGTGGTCAGGCCGGCCTCGCCGATGACGTACGCCGAGCCGCCGGGCCGCTGGTCGTCCAGGAACTTGGCGGTGGCCAGCGCCGAGGTCCAGATGGACTCGATCGGCACCTCCAGGCCCATGCGGCGCAGCCGGGCGTGCAGGTCGCGCGGGGTGTAGATCGAGTTGTTGGTGAGGACCAGGAAGGGCTTGCCGGATTCGCGGAGCCTCTTGATGAAGGCGTCGGCGCCGGGGATCGGCACGCCCTCGTGGATGAGGACACCGTCCATGTCGGTGAGCCACGACTCGATGGGCCTGCGGTCTGCCATGTGCGGGATCTCCTGCCGTACGCGGTCCTGCGTGCGCCCCAGCCTAAACGGCGGCCCGATCATGGGGAACGGTCGGTTCACAGGTCGGTTCCCGGGCCCGTGCGCGGGTCAGTTCCCGGTCGCCTCCTTCCAGGAGTCCACGTACGACGTGAGGTTCTCCTCGATGTCGTCCCAGTCGGGCTCGAAGACCTCGACGCCGTCCATCAGCCTGGTGAGCGCGAGGGCGTTGGCGTCGGTGGCCTTGACGTCCTGGCGGGCCGCGAAGCCGCCGCCGATCTCGCTGACCTGCTGCTGCGCCTTCTGGCTCAGCATGTGGTCGAGGAGCTTCTTCCCGTTCTCGGTGTGCGGGGCCCCGGTGACCAGGCCGGCCGCGTAGGGCAGGGCGAAGGTGGTGGGCTTCCCGCCCTCGCGGGCCGGGAACCAGATGCCGAGGTTGGGCATGGACTTCGACTGGGCGTAGTTCATCTGGACGTCGCCGTTGGCCACGAGGAGTTCGCCCTTGTCGACCTTGGGGGCGAGCTTGCCGGTGGACGCGGACGGGCCGACGTTGTTGGCCTGGAGCTTCTTCAGGTACTCCATGGCCTGCTTCTCGCCGCCGAAGTCGTGCATGGCCTTGATGAGGACGGCGGTGCCGTCGCCGGCGACGCCGGGGGTGGAGTACTGGAGCTTGTTCTCGTACCTGCCGTCGAGCAGTTCCTCCCAGGTGGTGGGGGCGTGCTTCAGCTCCTTCTTGTTGTGGATGAAGCCGAAGTAGTTGTTGACGACGGCGGTCCAGGTGCCGTTCGCCGCCTTGTCGGCGCCGCTGACCCGGTCGACGCCCTTGGGGGCGTACTTCTGCAGCAGGCCCTTGGTGTCGGCCTGCTGGATGAACGGCGGGAGGGTGACGAGCACGTCGGCCTGCGGGTTGCGCTTCTCCCGGACGGCGCGCTGCACCATCTCCCCGGAGCCGCCCTCGACGTACTCGACCTCGATGCCGGTCTCCTTCTCGAAGTCCTCGAAGACCTGGTCGTACCAGCCGTCGCCGTTCTCGCCCCTGAGGCCGTCGGCGCTGTAGACGGTGACGACGTTCTCGTCGGAGGCGGCGGAGTTGCCGCCGCAGGCGGTCAGGGGGAGGGCGAGGACGCAGAGGGCGGCGAGCGGCTTGACGGCGTTCCTGGGCATGGCGAGGTGGACTCCTTGCGAGGCGATGCGGAAGGGGGTCAGCGGTAGGAGGCTCTGGTGCGGATCCGGGAGACCGCGAGGAGGACCAGCAGGGTGGCCGCCATGAGGACCACGGCGATCGCCGAGCCGGTGAACAGGGCACCCCGGTCGGTGGACGCGTAGATCAGGACGGGCAGCGGGGTCCAGTCGGGCGGGTAGAGCATCATCGTGGCGCTCAGCTCGCCCATGGACAGGGCGAAGCAGAGCCCGGCGGCGGCCGTCAGGGACGGCAGCAGCAGGGGCAGCTTCACCCGCCACAGGACGTACGCCGGCCGGGCGCCGAGCGACGCGGCGGCCTGTTCGTAGGCCGGGTCGAGGCGGGTGATCGCGGCGGAGACGGACTGGTGGGCGAAGGCGGTGACCAGGACCGTGTGGGCGATGATCACGATCCACCGGGTGCCGTTGAGCAGCATCGGCGGCTGGGAGAAGGCGACCAGGGTCGCGAGGCCGACGACGACGGAGGGCACGGCGAGGGGCAGTACGAACAGGGCGTCGAGCACCTTGCGGTGCCGCTTCCTCAGCTCCGCCGCGGCGAGGGCGGCCCAGGTTCCGGTGGCGAGGGCGAGCAGGCTGGCGGTGACGGCGGTGGCCAGGCTGGTGGTGAGCGCCTGGAGGGCCTCGCCGCGGGTGGCCGTCTGGTAGTTGGCGGTCGTCATGCCGGAGGGCAGGACGCTGGACCAGTTGGTGGCGAAGGAGGCGCCGAGGACCACCAGGAGGGGGAGGGCGAACAGGGGCAGGAAGAGGAGGAGGAAGACCGCCCACACGGCCCACCTCGCCCCGCGGCTATGCACCAGCACGGCGGCTCACCACCCGGTAGAGGCCGTACAGGCCCACGGAGATCAGGACGTTGACGA
Organism: Streptomyces sp. NPDC017225; assembly: GCF_044331465.1. Classification (NCBI taxonomy): domain Bacteria; kingdom Bacillati; phylum Actinomycetota; class Actinomycetes; order Kitasatosporales; family Streptomycetaceae; genus Streptomyces; species Streptomyces sp. NPDC017225. Next base: position 3,820 of record NZ_JBIRNE010000035.1, read on the forward strand.
CGGCGACCACGCAGGCGCCCGGGTAGTCGGACTCCAGGATGGCCTTGCCGTAGACGAGGGTCGGCAGGGTCGTGACGCCCTTGGCGCCGGTGAACAGGACGATGCCGAACTCGTTGAGGCACAGGACGAGGACCAGGCTGCCGCCGGCCGCGAGGGCGGGCAGCGCCTCGGGCAGGATGATCCGCCGGATGACGCGCGGCGCGCGGGCGCCCAGCGAGCCGGCGGCCTCCAGCTGGCCGGTGTCCAGCTGCGAGAAGGCGGCGAGCAGCGGGCGCATCACGAACGGCGTGAAGTACGTGATCTCCGCGAGCAGCACCCCCCACGGCGTGGTCAGGAACTGGAACGGCCCCTGGGCGGCGCCCGTGGCGTCGGTCCACGCGCCGTTGGCCATGCCGACCGTGCCGTAGATGAAGAGCAGGGCGAGCGTGATCAGGAAGGACGGGAAGGACAGGAAGACGTCGATGAACCGCGACACCGCCTTCGCCCCCGGGAACGGCACGAAGGCGATGACCAGCGCGAGCGCGAACCCGAGCACCAGGCACCCGACGGTGGCGGCCACCGCCAGCCACACGGTGGTCCACAGCGCCTCCCTGAACGCCCCCGAGGCGAAGACGTCGGCGTAGGGCTGGAGCGAGGTGCCGCCGGAGTCGGGCTGGAAGGACTGCTGGACGACGAGGGCGAGCGGGTAGAGGAAGAAGAGGGCGAGGAGGGCGACGGGGGGCAGGGCCCAGACCCAGGCCCCGGCCGCGGCGCGGGTCCGCTCCTTCACGGCCGGTGCGCTGATCGTCGTACTAGCCATGGCCGCCCACCTCGGCCGGAAGCAGCACCGCGTCGTCCGGGGCGAAGTGCAGGGTGACCTCGTCCCCGTGGGCGGGCGGGTCGCGCAGTTCACGGAGGTCGGCCATGACGCGGTGGCCGGCGACGTCGACGTAGAGACGGTGGGTGGCGCCCCGCCACTGGATCTCCCCCACCGTCCCGGTGAGCCGGTTGGGCCCGTCCCCGAGCCCCACCAGATGCGGACGTACGCACAGGGTCGCGGTCGCCCCCAAGGCGGCCCGCTGAGTGTCGACCTTGATCTCCGCGTCCCCGAAGGACACTCCCCCGGCCCTCACGGTCACCGGCAGCAGGTTCGCGCCGCCCACGAAGGACGCCGTGAACTCGTCGGCCGGCGCCCGGTACAGCTCCCGCGGGGTGCCGCAGGCCTGGAGACGGGCCCTGTCCATCACGGCGATCCGGTCGGCGAGGGTGAGGGCCTCCACCTGGTCGTGGGTGACGTAGAGGATCGACACGTCGGGCAGCTCGCGGTGCAGGCGGGCCAGTTCGGCGAGCATGCCGGAGCGCAGCTGGGCGTCGAGCGCGGACAGCGGTTCGTCGAGGAGCAGGACGTCGGGCCGGATGGCGAGCGCGCGGGCGATGGCGACGCGCTGCTGCTGACCGCCGGACAGCTCGCGGGGGTGGCGGCGGGCGTAGGCGCCCATGCCGGTCATGTCCAGCGCCTCCCGGACACGGGCGCGGATCTCGGCCTTGGCGACCTTGCGGGCCTTCAGACCGAAGGCCACGTTGTCCTCCACCCGCATGTGCGGGAACAGGGCGTACTGCTGGACGACCATGCCGATGCCACGCCGGTGCGGGGGCAGGTCGGTGACGTCGCGGTCGCCGAGCAGGACCCGCCCCGAGGCGGGCCGTACGAACCCGGCGACCGCCCGCAGCGCGGTGGTCTTGCCGGATCCGGACGGCCCGAGGAGCGCCATGACCTCGCCGGGTTCGACGGTGAGGTCCAGGGCGTCGAGCACGACGTTGCCGTCGTAGGCGACGGTGACCTTGTCGAAGCGGATGCCGCTGGCGGTGGCGGTGGCAACGGCGGTGGCGGTGGCGGCAGTGGTGGTGGCGGGGGCGGCCATCAGCCGGCTCCCCGCAGGAGGGCGGGCAGGTCGGCGACGGAGTCGAGGACGTGGCTCGCGCCCGCCTCGCGGAAGGCGTCGTCGCCGTGGGCGCCGGTGCGCACACCGGCGACGAGTCCCGCGCCGGCCCGTACGCCGCTGAGCACGTCGTACGAGGTGTCGCCGACGACGGCGACCTGGCGTACGGCGTCGGCGGCCTGGGTGCGCAGGAAGGCCGCCAGCACCATGTCCGGGTACGGCCGTCCGCGCCCGCCCGCGTCGGCGGGGCACAGGGTGAGCGGCACCAGGTCGCGCCAGCCGAGGGCGCCGAGGATGGCGTCCTGGGTGACCCGGGCGAAGCCTGTGGTCAGGACGACGGTGCGGCCGTCGGCCGTCAGCTCCTCGACGGCCTCGCGGGCGCCGGGAACGGGCGCGATCAGGCCGCCGTCGACGAGTTCGCCGTACGCCTTCTCGAAGGCCGCGTTGGCGTGCTGGGCGCGCTCCTCGTCGCCGAACAGGTGCCGGAAGACGGAGATCTTGGACTCGCCCATGGTGGCGCGGACGTAGTCGAGCTTCTCGGTGTGGTCGGGGGTGCCGGGCTCGACGCCCAGCTCGCGGGCGGCACTGTCGAAGGCGCGCTCGACGAGGCCGCCGTCGGCGACGGTGGTGCCGGCCATGTCGAGGACGACGAGGCGGACGTCCGCCGTGGCCGCAGGGGTGGCAGGGGTCATAGGGGTCGTAGGGGTCATAGGTGCTTCACCAGCCCAGTTCGTTCGCGGTGGTCTCGGCTATCGCGGGTGAGCAGGTCATGCCGCGCCCGCCGGGCCCGGTGACCAGCCACACCCCGTCGCGGACCTGCTGCCGGTGCACGACCCGGCTCTTGTCGGTGCACTGCGCGTACACCCCGGCCCAGCGGCGGCGGATCCTCGGCAGCGGGCGGCCGAGGAGGGACTCGACGACACCGGTGAGGTGCTCGTAGGGGTCCTCGACGGTGTCGAAGGCGAAGGGATGCTCGTACTCGTGGGTGTCGCCGATGGTCAGGCCGCCGTCGGCACGCTGCACCATCAGCAGCTGCATCCTGTGCTCCGCGGCCGTGGCCGGCTGCGGCGCGTGCGCGTTCAGCTCGTCCAGGGCGGGCGAGCCGTAGGCGGGGTAGTAGCGGAAGCTGTCGGCGTCGGCGACCGAGGTGGTCAGCGGTTCGCCGAGCGGGTCGGTCTGCATCATCTGGAGGCGGACCCGGCGCACCGGCAGGCCGGGCCCGGCCAGCTCGCGGACCAGGCCCCCGAGCCAGGCGCCGGTGCACAGGACGACGACGTCGCCGGTGTGTACGTCGCCGTGGTCGTCGCGGACGGCGTTCTCACCGATGACGTCGCGGACCTCGCGGCCGGGCAGGAAGGTGTACTTCGGGGACCCGAGCAGCTCGGCGCGCAGGGCGAGCTGGGCGGTGCGCGGTTCGACCGCCGCGTCGCGCTCGCAGTACAGCGCGGCGTCGAAGTCACCGCGCAGGGCCGGGTTCAGGGCGCGGGCCTCACCTGGGGTGAGGAGCTCGTGGCCGCGGGCGGCGGCGTCCGGGCGGGCGACGGCCGCCTCGGCGACCGCGCGTTCCAGGTCTCCGCGGACGGGGGTCAGGGAGCCGTTCGGGCGAAAGCCCAGCGCCGGGATCCGGCCGCCGATCTCCTCCCACAGCTCCCGCGCCCGCAGCGCGGTCTCCAGCTCCTCTCCACCCGCGCGGCCACTGACCCAGATCTGGCCGAAATTGCGCAGCGAGGCGCCGCGGGCCTCGGTCTCGCGTTCGATCTGTACGACCTCATGGCCACGGTTCACTGCGTGCCAGGCGTGCATGGTGCCCACCACGCCGGCTCCGACGACTATCACTCTCACGACCGCAACGCTCCTCGGCATCGGGGAACCGGAGGAATCCGGCTGACGACGAGAGCGTGAACTGGTCGCCACGTTTGGGCTAGACCCGTTATCTCTCCGTTATGAAAATGCGAGGGGCGGCGGGATGGCGAGGGGTGGTTTTCAGCCGCGCAGGTGGGCGGTGAAGGAGAAGCGGTCGCCCCGGTAGAGCGTCCGTACGCGTTCCAGCGGGCCGCCTCCCGTGTCCCGCGACACCCGGTGGATCAGCAGCATCGGAAGGGCCGGCGGGGTACCGATGAGCAGCGCCTCACGCGGGGTGGCGAGCACGGTCTCGATGCGTTCGTCGGCGTCACCGAAGGCGATGCCCTGCTCGGCGAGGTGGGCGTAGAAGGACGAGTCCGGGTCGAACGCGGTGTCCAGGTCGGGGATGCGGGCCACGGCGACGTAGGTGCTCTCCAGGCCGACCCGCTCGTCGTCGGCGAGCAGCACGCGCTCCAGGTGCCAGACGGGCTCCCCGCGCGTGAGGCCGGTCTCGGCGGCGAGCGCCTCGGGGCAGGGGAAGCGGTCGAGGGTGACGAGCGCGCGGCCGGGGGTACGCCCCTGGCGCCGGACGCCCTCGGTGTAACTGGCCAGCGACAGCGGCTGCGCCAGCTTGGGGCCCGCGACGACGGTGCCGCGTCCCTGCCGGCGCAGCTTGCCCTCCAGTACGAGTTCGCGCAGCGCCTGCCGGACGGTCTCACGGGCGACCTCGTACCGCTCGGAGAGATCCCGTTCGGTGGGGATGGCGCTGCCCTCCCCCAGTTCGCCGACCAGACGGTCGATCCGCGCCTTGACGGCGTAGTACTTCGGCACGCGGCCGTGTTCCGGGATTCCGGAGCGTACGGGGGCGCCCGGGGCCTGGTCGTTCGGGTAGTCCACGCAGGGATGGTCGCAGACGGGGGTGGCGGGGACGCGGGGTGTCCCGGGTTCAGCGTCCCCGCCCTCTGGTCACGGGCACGGTTGGTGCGCGTCAGCGACGTCAGTGGCGTCAGCGGTGTCAGTGGTGTCAGTGGCATCAGCGACGTCTGCGGGCCAGCAGTACGGCCGCGCCGCCGGCGGCGACGAGCAGGACGGTGGCGCCCAGGGCCGCGTCCGCCCGCCCCAGACCGGTGCCGGCGAGTTCGTCGGCGAACGGGAAGCCGGTGCCCTGGTCGTCCGGGGTCGCGGCGACGGAGGGCGTGGCCGGGTCGGTGGGGGCGGCTGGGTCGGTGGGGGCGGTGGGGATGGCCGGGCCGGTGCTCGTCCCGGTGGCGGACTCGCCGGTCCCGATGCGGAAGCGGTAGTCGTTCGACTGGCCGATCCACTCGCCGTCGCCGCCACGGCGCTGGACCACGGCCGCGTTGGCGGTGACCTCGTTGGGGGCGGTGTCCGGGGTGAGCGCGAGCCGCACCTTGACGGTGAGGGTCTTGCCGGGGCCGACGGTGAAGCCGGGGAAGCCGCCGGTGCCTTTACCCTCGCCTTCACCGAAGGCGCCGATCAGCTCGTCCCGGTCGGTCGTCTCGAAGCCGACGGGGTGCGGGCGGGAGCCGTCGTAGAACTCCAGGCGGGCCTGCGACGGCTCCAGCGCCCGCTTCTCGTCGACGAGGACGACGACCGGGTGGATGCCCTCGCAGGTGCGGGAGGTGGTGTTGGTGAGGTCCAGGTACCAGGTGCCGTGGCCACCGCCCGCCTCGTAGCCGGCGGGGCCGCCGTGGATGCGGGTGGTGAGGGGGAAGGTGTGGTCCTCCGGTGCCGTGCAGGCGGGAAGCGGCGCATCGGGGCCCGCGTGCGCGGGGCCGGCGGACGCGAAGCCCGCGTGCGCGGAGGCGGCGTGCGCGGGGCCGGCGGACGCGAAGGCGGCGGACGCGAGGGCGGCGGACGCGGAGGCGGCGTGCACGGAGGCGGCGTGCGCGGGGCCGGCGGACGCGAAGGCGGCGGGCGCGAGGGCGGCGGACGCGGAGGCGGCGAGGAGGGCGGCTGCCGCCACCGGACGGGGGGACGCGGGCGTGAACAGTCGCATAAACACATGAGCGTGCCGGTAGATCGCCGCTTCGGGCACCGCCAATCGGGCCACGACGCCCGGACGGAGCACGCACGTCCCCCGATCGGCACTGTTTCGCGCCAGGCGGCGTGAAAGTGGCGCGATCACGCGTTGCCGCTCCGCTCCGTGAGCCGCAGCCTGAGTGCGGGAGCGCTCCCAAAGACCCTCTGACCCCACCCCTCCCGGCATGCGGAAAGAAGGACTCGTGGACACAGCAGCTTGTCATATACATGCTCACCATGTATGGCGTCGCCTGTCGCTTGCCCTGACCACTCTCGCCGCCGCTCTCCTGCTGATCACCCTCATCCCCGCGCCCACCGCCGCAGCGGAATCCGCCTCGGCCTCCCCCGTCCCCCTCCCGTCGCTCAGCGCCACCACCACCCAGGTCGCCTCCGGACTGAGACGCCCCACCGCCCTCGCCGCCCCCGACGACGGCACGGACCGGCTGTTCATCACGGAGAAGTCCGGCACCGTCCGCGTCTACCACCCGGACACCGGTCTGGCCGGGGCCCCGCTGATCGACATCACCTCTGCCGTGGACGAGTCGGGCAACGAGCGCGGCCTGCTCGGTCTCGCCCTCCCGCCCGACTTCGCCGACAGCCGGGAGCTGTACCTGGCGTACACGGCGCTGCCCGACGGCGCGGTCACCCTCGCCCGCTACCGGCTCGACGAGTCCCGCCTGGAGGTCCTGCTCTCCCAGGAGCACGCCGAGTACAGCAACCACAACGGCGGGCAGCTCGCGTTCGGCCCCGACGGCAACCTGTACTGGAGCATCGGCGACGGCGGCGGCTCCGGCGACCCCTTCGACGCCGGGCAGCGGCTGGACACCCTGCTGGGCAAGATCATGCGCATCGACGTGAGCCGCGCCTGCGGCCCGCTCGCCTACTGCGTCCCCGACGACAACCCCTTCGTCGGCACCCCCGGCGCCCGCGAGGAGATCTGGCTGTACGGGCTGCGCAACCCGTGGCGGTTCTCCTTCGACGCCGTCGACGGCTCGCTGTGGATCGGCGACGTCGGCCAGGGCCACTGGGAGGAGATCAACCACATCGCCGCCGGACAGGGCGGGCTGAACCTCGGCTGGTCCTGCTACGAGGGGCTGGAGAAGTTCACCGACGGGGACTGCGTTCCCGGCGAGGAGTACACCGAGCCGGTCTTCACCTACTCCCCCTACACCGGCGGCTGCTCGGTCATCGGCGGCCACGTCTACCGGGGCGAGCGCTACGCCGGCCTGGTCGGCGGCACGTACATCGCCACCGACTACTGCTCGTCCACCGTCTGGGCGCTGCGCCCCGACGGCCGGGGCGGCTACGAGCAGGCCGAGATCGGCGACATGCCCACCCAGGTGACGAACATCGGCACGACGGTGGACGGCGAGTTCTACGTGGTGAACGACCTGCCCGGCGGCCTGCATCGGGTGTCGTTCGCGCGGGAGGAGCCCACCTGCCGGGTGGACCGTACGGTGACGTCCTGGGGCACCGGCTCGACGGTGGACCTCACCGTCACCAACACCGGTGACGCTCCGGTGAACGGCTGGACGCTCGAGTTCACGCTGCCCCTCGGGCAGACCGTCGTCTCCGACTGGAACACGGAGCTGACGCAGCTGAGCAACACGGTCTCGGCGGGCAGCGCCGCGCACAACGCCACGATCGCGCCGGGTGCGAGCGTCACACTGGGCTACCTCGTCGGGCACACCGGTGACGCGTCGCCGCCGCCACGGTTCATGCTCAACGAGGACGCGTGCGCGGTGGGCCGCTGACCGGCGGCGCAGGCCCGCACAGAAGCCCGCCCGGCGCCCGGACGCCGGGCGGGCCCCGTCAGGCGTCCCCCCGCCCGAACAGCGGCGCGAGCAGCAGCTGGGCGGCGCCCTCCGCGACCGCGCGCGTCCCGCCGGGCGCGATCCGCACCGGTACGGCGCCGTCGTGTCCGCCCTCGCGCCGGGCGCGGGCGTCGAGGACGGCGCCGACGCCGTGGACGAAGGCCTCGGGCGCGGCGGCGACGGTACGGCCGCCGAGCAGCACCAGGTCGATGTCCAGCAGCCCCACCAGGTTCGCGGCGCCCGCGCCCAGCACCCGGGCCGCCTCCGCGAGGTCGCCGCGGGCGACGGCCCCGAGGCACAGGGCCTCTACGCAGCCGCGGGCGCCGCAGGTGCAGGGCGGCCCGTCCAGCTGGACGACCTGGTGCCCGAACTCCCCGGCCCCGGTCCGGGCGCCCCGGTGCACACCACCGCCGAAGACGAGGCCGGCGCCGAGTCCCGTACCGAGGTGCAGGTAGGCGAAGGAGCCCCCCGCGCCACCCCGCGCGCCGCCACCCCCACCCCCACCTGCGCCTCCACCCGCACCAGCGCCCTCTTCGCCACTCTCTTCGCCGCCCGCGCCGCCACCTTCGCGACCGCCCTCACCGCCGCCCGCGCGACCACCCTCACCGTCACCGTCGCGGTCACCCGCGTCGCCCCGCTCAGCGCCCTCACCGCCCTCACCGCCCCCACCGCCGACCGGGAGACCGACCGCGAGGCCGAGCGCCGCCGCGTTGGTGTCCTTGTCGACGACGACCGGCACCCCGAGCCGCCCCGCCAGCGCGTCCCGCAACGGGAACCCGTTCCACTCCGGGAACCCGGTGACCCGGTGCAGCACCCCCCGGACGTGGTCGAGCGGCCCCGGGAGGGCGACGCCGAGGCCGAGGAGGGTGGGCGCGGCGGAAAGGTCACTACCCGGCGATGCCAGAGTGCCGGCGACCAGTTCCCGGGCCACCCGGGCCACCGCCTCCACCACGGCTTCCGCGCCCGCGCCCAGGTCGAGCGGGGAGCGCCGCTCCCCCACCACGGCACCGTCGAGATCGACCAGCACCGCCCGCAGCTCGTCCCGGTCCAGGTGGACACCGACCGCGTGGCCCGCACCCGGCCTCAGGCGCAGTACCGTGCGCGGCTTGCCGCCCGTGGACGCGCGGCGTCCGGCCTCGGCGGCGAGGCCCTCGTCCCGGAGCCGGGCGGTGATCTTGCTGACCGCCTGGGGGGTGAGCCCGGTCCGCTCGGCGAGTTCGAGCCGGCTGATGCCCCGGGCACCGGCGGTGCGCAGCAGGTCGAGTACCAGGGCGGTGTTGTGGCTGCGCAGGGCGAGCAGGTTGGCGCCACCCGCCGCACCCCGTATCCCGCCGCCCCTCACGGAGCCCGCACCCGACCCGGTGCCGGCCCCGGCACTCGCCCCGACACCCGCATCCGCACCCACGTCCGCGCCCGTACCCGTACCCGTACCCGTACCCGTACCCGCGCCTCCACCGTTCGTCCTGTTCACATCCCCCATTGTCTCCGGCGCTTGCACTTTGGCAACACCGTTGCCAAAGTAGGGCGTATGACTGCTACTCCCCCCGGCAACGCCCCTGGTAACGCCCCGGGCGGCCCGCTGCGCGTCGGCCTCGTCGGCTACGGCCTCGCGGGCTCCGTCTTCCACGCCCCGCTGATCGCCGCCACCGAGGGCCTGACCCTGGACACGGTGGTCACCTCGAACCCGGAGCGGCGGCAGCAGGCCCGCGCCGAGTTCCCGGACGTGCGGACGGTCACCGGTCCGGACGAGCTCTTCGACCGGGCCGCCGAGCTGGACCTGATCGTCATCGCGTCCCCGAACAAGACGCACGTACCGCTCGCGACGAGGGCCCTGCGGGCCGGACTGCCGGTCGTGGTGGACAAGCCGGTCGCGGGCACGGCGGCCGAGGCGCGGGAGCTGGCGGCACTGGCCGAGGAGCACGGCCTGCTGCTCTCGGTCTTCCAGAACCGCCGCTGGGACAACGACTTCCTCACCCTCCGCAAGCTGCTCGCCGAGGGCGCGCTGGGCGACGTATGGCGCTTCGAGTCGCGCTTCGAGCGCTGGCGGCCGAAGCCGAAGGGCGGCTGGCGCGAGTCCGGCGACCCGGCAGAGATCGGAGGTCTCCTCTACGACCTCGGGAGCCACGTCGTCGACCAGGCGCTCGTGCTCTTCGGCCCGGCCACGCAGGTGTACGCCGAGTCGGTCGTCCGGCGCGCGGGCGCGGAGGCGGACGACGACACGTTCATCGCGATCACGCACGCGAACGGCGTCCGCTCCCACCTCTACGTCTCCTCCACCGCCGCCCAGCTCGGCCCCCGTTTCCGGGTCCTGGGCTCGAAGGCCGGGTACGTCAAGCACGGCCTGGACCCGCAGGAGGCGGCGCTGCGCGAGGGCAAGCGGCCCGGTCCGGGCTGGGGCGAGGAGGACGAGTCGCTGTGGGGCCGCGTGGGTTCCGGGGAGTCCCCGCTGACCGGCGGCGGACACGTGGAGGCGACCGTGGCGGGCGACTACCCCGCCTACTACACGGCGGTGGCGAAGGCCCTGCTGGAGTCCGGTCCGAACCCGGTCGGCGCCCGGGAGGCGGCCGACGCCCTGGACGTGCTGGAGGCGGCCCGCCGGTCCGCCCGCGACGGAATGGTGGTCACCCTGTGAGTCCCTCCCCCGACACCGCTGTCCCGACCGTGGAGGAGCTGGAGGCGCAGGAACGCCGCCTGGTCTTCCGCCGGTTCACGAACGACGACGCGTGGGCGCTCGGCTCCCTCCTGGTCGAGCTGGCCCGGGAGCGCCGGGCGCCGGTGGCCATCGGCATCCACCGCGCCGGCCGGCAGCTCTTCCACGCGGCCCTGCCCGGCTCGACCCCGGACAACGACGCCTGGATCGCCCGCAAACGCCGGGTGGTGGAGCGGTACGGCTCCGCGTCGTACCTGGTGGGATCCCGTTTCCGGGCGAAGGGCACGACCTTCGAGGAGTCCTCGCGGCTCGACCCCGACACGTACGCGGCGCACGGCGGCTCCTTCCCGGTCACCGTCGCGGACGTCGGTGTGATCGGTTCGGTGACGGTGTCCGGACTGCCGCAGGTGGAGGACCACCGGCTCGTGGTGGAGGCCCTGGAGCGGTTCCTGGGCCGATAGCCCGACTGGCCCCGGACGGCGTGATCGGGGAATCACCGGTGGGTACCTGTGGTTGGCAGGCAGGTACGCAGGATGATCACGGCGCCCACCGGAGGGATCGCAACCGATGAACGACGCGACGGCTTCTCTGAAGGAATCGGTCGGACGGTACGGCGCCTGGAGCGCGCAGCTGCGTTCCGGGGACCCGGACGGCGCCGGCGAACGGGCCGAGGCCGTCGCCGAGTTGGAGCAGCTCGGCTTCGGCGCCGTGTGGCTGGGCGGCAACACCTCCGCCCAGCACGCCGCGCCGCTGATCGAGGCGACCGAGCGCATCGTCGTGGGCACCAGCATCCAGAGCATCTGGGAGCACGAGGCCGCCGCCACCGCCGCGGCCTTCGCCGAGCTGGAGGTGGCCCACCCCGGCCGCTTCGTGCTCGGCCTCGGCGTGAGCCACGGCCCGATGGTGGGCGGGTACAAGCGCCCGTACTCGACGATGGTCGGCTACCTCGACGACCTCGACAGGGCGGGGATGCCGGCCGGCCACCGGGTACTGGCCGCGCTCGGCCCGAAGATGCTGGAGCTGTCCCGGGACCGGGCGGCGGGCGCGATCCCGTACCTGGTCACCCCGGAGCACACCGCGCAGGCCCGCGAGAGGCTCGGCGAGGGCCCGCTGCTGGCTCCGGAGTTCAAGGTCGTCCTCGACTCCGACCCGGCCCGCGCCCGCGCGACGGCCCGCGCCTACCTCGCCGGGTATCTGAAGCTTCCGAACTACACCAAGAACCTCATCAACCTGGGCTTCACCGACGCCGATGTCGCCGACGGCGGCAGTGACCGTCTGATCGACGCGGTCTTCGCCTGGGGCGACGACGACACGGTCCGCGCCCGCGTCGACGCCTTCCACGCCGCGGGCGCGGACCATGTGGCCCTCCAGCTGGTGGAGAACGACATGGCACCCCTGCCCAGGGAGGGCTGGCGCCGCCTCGCTTCACTCCTGACCTGAGGCAAAGCGCCCCGAAGGGGCGCGGGGCTCTGCCATGTGCGGCTCCGCCGCGTGGGCGCGACCAGCCACGACCCACTCCCGGCCGACAACGCACCGCACTCCCCGCGCCCCCGGCGGAGCGCCTACGCGTCCTTGAGCTGCTGCCGCTGCCGCCCGAGCCCCTCGATCTCCAGCTCCACGACGTCCCCCGCCCGCAGGTACGGCTTCGGCTCGGGCTGCCCCATCGCCACCCCCGCCGGCGTCCCGGTGTTGATGACGTCACCGGGGCGCAGCACCATGAACTGACTGACGTACCGCACGACCTCTCCCACGGAGAAGATCTGCTCCGCGGTCGTCCCGTCCTGCTTCAGCTCGCCGTTCACCCACAGCCGCAACGACAGCCGCTGCGGGTCGGGTACCTCGTCGACGGTCACCAGCCACGGCCCCAGCGGGTTGAACGTCTCGCAGTTCTTGCCCTTGTCCCAGGTCCCGCCCCGCTCGATCTGGAACTCCCGCTCGGACACGTCGTGCGCGACCGCGTACCCGGCGACGCACGCGAGGCCTTCCTCTGCCGACTCCAGGTAGCGGGCCGTACGCCCGATCACGACCGCCAGCTCCACCTCCCAGTCGGTCTTGGCGGAGCCGCGCGGCACGAGCACCGTGTCGTCCGGCCCGACGACCGTGTCCGGCGCCTTGAAGAAGACGACGGGCTCGGCGGGCGGCTCGGCCCCGGTCTCGCGGGCGTGGTCGTGGTAGTTCAGCCCGATGCACACGATCTTGCCGATGCGCCCCACGGGCGGTCCGACGCGCAGTCCGGTGCCGTCCAGGGCGGGCAGTTCACCGGCCTCGGCGGCGGCCCGTATCCGGCCGAGCGCGGCCTCGTCGGCGAGAAGCGCTCCGTCGATGTCCGACACCACGGCCGACAGGTCTCGCAGGGTTCCGTCGGCGTCGAGCAGCGCGGGTCGCTCCGACCCCGCCGTACCGACTCGCAACAGCTTCATGATCCCCAACTCCTCGGTCTCGGGCAGCCCGCCCGATGAGGTGCGACCTGGATGCGGCAGTGCGCAGCCATCGGAGGACTGGTCGATCGTCCAAGGTCTTGGTCCACTCCGCAATACCCCGTTCACGTACTGGACCGTAGCCGTGCCGTTCGTCCGTGGCTCACCGATACAGAACGGCCCGCTCGACGACGCTCCACGTCGTACTGGTGACGACGTACAGCGCGGCGGCGAGCGGCACCACGGCCACGGTGACAAGCGTGAAGAAGGACATGAACGGCATGACCTTGGTCATCGCCCCGAGCCCCGGCACCTGCTCCCCGCCTCCGGCTCCACCGGCGCCGCCGGCCGGGAGCGCCGGACGGTCGGCCGTCGTCCGCTTGGTGAGCCGGTAGCTGAAGGTGGCGACTGCGGCCACGAGCGCGAACAGCGCGACGTACACGAGCCCTGCGTCCCCGGCCGGTCCGCCGCCGGCGCCCAGCGCGTCGGCCCACCGTCCGCCGAGCGGGGCGGCGAGGAGCTGGTGCGAGAGCAGTGCGTTGGCCTCGCCGCCGATCGAGGAGCTGGAGAAGAGGTGGTAGAGGAGGAAGAAGGCGGGGAGCTGCAACAGGCTGGGCAGGCAGCCCGACAGCGGGGACACCTTCTCCTCGGCGTGCAGTTCGAGCACGGCCTGCTGGAGCTTCTCGGGGTTCTTGGCGTGCTTGCGGCGCAGTTCGGTGATCCGCGGCTGCAGTTCGGTGCGTGCCTTCTGCCCGCGCGCGGCGGCCCGGGACAGAGGGTGGACGAGGAGCCGTACGAGGGCGGTGAACAGGACGATGGCGGCGGCCACGGCGCAGGCGCCGAACAGCGGCTGGAGCAGGTCGGCCAGGTGCTCGACCAGGGTGGCGAAAACGGACATGGGTGGGTGAGCCCTCCGGGGGTCTCGTCGTGCCGGGTGAAGGGGATGGCGGCATGACGACACGACCGGCGCGGGGCCAGAGGTACGGAAGAGGCTGTGCCCTACGCGGTGGTCGCCGGGAGGGCGTGCCCGGGTGCTCGGGGCCGGCGGCGGCCGCGGGCGTCGGGATCGCGTTGCGGCAGGAAGGCCGTACGCAGGTCACGGTCCCTGATCGCCGTGCGCACCCGGGTGGGTGGCACGACGGGAGCGCAACGCGCGGCGATGACGGCGCAGACGGCGAGCGCGGAACCGGCCGCGGCGGTCGCGGCGAGCGCGACGGTGGCGGAGAGGCTTCCGACGTCGACGAGCGCGACGGGGAGGAGCACGAGCAGCAGCACGAGCAGGGGGCGTCCAACGGCCCGTCCTCGGGTCATCGGCCACTCCCCCTCTCGTGCGCGCGTTTGCCCCAGTTATACAGGACTTGGCGCGGGGCTCGTCCGTCCCCGACGCAGCCGGCGATACCCGCACGTTGCCGGAACCGGGCAATGACCGGGACGCACAGGCCGGATAGGTTCCTGCCAGCGCGCGGGGAAGGTACAGGTCGTGGCCACTGGGCTCTTCCGACCGGCGCCCGCGCGGACGGGGGGCGGCACATGGGAGGGACCGGCGTCGGCAGCCCGTGGAGGCTGCTGCGGGCAGCCGCCTGCGGACTGGGTCTGCTGGGCGGGTTCGCGGGCGGGTTGGTGGTGGGCTCGGTCGTGCTGCTGGTGATGGACGGCCCGTCGTTCCCCCCGGTCGTGGTGCTGCTCGTGGCGGGGACGGTCGGATTCTTCTACACGGCACTCGGCAGGGGCATCCTGAGGAAGGGGCCGTGGGCGGCCGCGTGCGGGGTGCTCGCCGGTGTCGTCGCCGCGGCGTCGCTGTTCCTCTGGTACCGGTCGAACCGGGTCGAGGAGGCGTGGGCGGTGCCGAACGACCGTCCCAAGGCCCTGAAGGCGGTCGGGGCTTGGGTTACTCCGGACCTGGCCGTGCGGGCGCGAGCCGATCTGGTGACGGCGTACCGGATCACCGACGGCGCCGTCGCGTGGACGTGGGAACCGCCCGGAAGGGACACCGTCTGCGCCATGAGTGCCGCGACCCATGACGGGCTGGGGCTGATCGGCCACGCGCCCGCCGGGAAGCCGTGCGTCGCCACGGTCGCACTCGACCTGCGGGGAGGCACGACGCGGTGGGCGCACCACGATGACGCCGCGGCCCTGTTCCCGACCGAGCCGTTCGTCATGCGGCTGGCCCTGGCGGGGGATGTCGCGGTCGTGCGTCGAGGTTCGGGCTGGCAGGCCCTGTCCGCCGCCGACGGCCGCGAACTCTGGCGCACCGAAGCGGGTGAGGGCTGCTTTCCCGCCTTCGTCGACGCCGTTCCCGGTTCGGTCGTGGCCGTCGTCCACTGCTCGTCGGAGTCGGAGTCGGAGTCGGAGTCGGGGCCGGTCCGGGCGGCGGCCCTGCGGATCGCCCCGGACACGGGCGCCGTTCTCACCCGGACCGTCCTGCCCGTCCAGGACGGTCTCACCCGCTACGCCGTTCTCTCCGCCGACCCGCTCGTCCTCTGGGTGGGCGAGTCGGTGGCACGAGGTACCCGCGCCGTCCTGGTCATCGACGGCCGGGGCGCGGTGCGCACCACCATCCCCGCCGAGGCGGAGGATCACACGCTGCTCGTCGACGGTTTCGACACCTACGGGACGGTGACGTTCGGGGCGCGCCCGATACCGGCCGCGGTCGTCGACCGGGGTCTGCTCATCGCACCCGCCGTCGAGCCGGGCGACCGGCGCGTGATCCCGGGCAGACACGGTTCTTCCTTCCAGTACGACGGGAGGCTCGTCGCGGTCTCCCTCGACGACGGCACCCGGCGGTGGACCTCCGGCCTCGACGACGAGACACGGGGAATCACCGTGAGCGACGGCTCGGTCTGGGTCCTCGGCAGGGACGACCTGTTCCGCGTCGACCTTGCGAGCGGGCGTCGCGTCCGCACTCTCAGCGGCTACGGCCTCGGTCACGCCCAGCCCGTCTCGCTCACCGTCCGCGGCGACCGCTACCTCGTCATCGCCGAGGACGGCACCGGCTCGCTGCCTCCCGTCCGGGCACTGCGGCCCGACTTCGTCGTCTTCTGACCGGCTCGCGCACCTGGGCGGTCGCCTTCGGGAGAGCCTCTGGCCTGCGGGGACCTCACCTCGGTCACCTCTCGGCAGTACGGTGTCACCCATGCGCCCCGACACGCCTGCCGAAAACGTCGACCACGCCGCCGAGGCGGCCCGCCTGGAGCGAACCGCCGGCCTCTATCCCGAGGACGCCGAGGCCCTGCTCCTGCGCGCCGCGGCCCATCTGGAACTGTCCGGCGACCGCCCCGCCGCGACCAAGCTCTACGACCGTCTGCTGTCGCCCTCCGAGACCGGCCCCTCCGGTCTGGAGAACCCGTCTCTGGTCCGTGCCCTGAAGGCGTCGAACCTGTGGGAGTACGGCCACGAGGCGGAGGCCCGGGCGATCATCGACGGCGTCCGTGCGGCGTCGCCGCGCGACCCTGCCCCCTGGGTGATCGTGGCGGAGGCCCTGGAGGCCCATGACGAGCTGGAGGCGGCGCACGAGTCGTTCACGGAGGGCGCCCGCCTGCTCCTGACGGGCGTGGCGGAACCCCCGTACTCGACGCATCCGCTGCTCTACGGCCGTCACCGCGTCCGCAGGATGCTGGGTCTGCCCCACGACGACTGGGACGCCCTGGCCGACACCCTGCACTCCATGCCGGTCTCCTTGGACGAGCTGCACGACCCGAAGCGCGTCTGGTCGCTGGGCTCGGACAATCCGGCGGACCTGGAGGCGGAGATCTCCCGCCTGCGCGCCGAACTGGGCGCGTATCGCGAGGCTCTCTCCCGCCCCTTCCCGGTGGCCATGCTCCACTGGCCGGCCGGCGAACTGACGGAACTCGTCGAGGCGTACCCGCCCCTCGCCGCCGAGTACCCCTCGTACGAGGAGCACCTGGCGACGATAGAGGCGGCCCTGCGGGAGCTGGCATCGTCCGGCACCCCGAACCTGGGCGTGGTCCGGGGCACGGTCCCGTCGTACGAGGCGTTCGCGGCCTCGGAGAGCGCGTCCCCGGCCGACCCGGACCTCCTCCCCCAGTACGCGACGACGCTCGCGGCCCGGGGACGCGCGGTGGCGTGGCCGCCGCAGCGGGGCGCGGCGTGCTGGTGCGGCTCGGACCAGCCGTACGCGCGGTGCCACGGCCCGGAGGGAACCGGCGCGACGGACCGATGAGTTTCCGCGCCGGCGGCCGTCTACAGGTGCGACAGCCTCTCGAACCGACGAGGAACGCGAGGCGTCGAGCCGAACTCACCGATCCGAGGAGCGGGACGACATGAGCACCGAACAGACCACCGAGGCGGCGCACGGCTTCTCCTACACCCTGACCCGCGCCCTGGACGCCTCCGCGGCCCGGGTCTGGCAGGCCTGGACCACCCCCGACCAGTACGCCCAGTGGGCCCACGCCGCCCCCGGCTCCGTGGAACTGGACGTACGGCCGGGCGGCTCCTGGAAGTCCACGATGATCACCCCCGACGGCACCGAGGTCCCCCTGACCGGCACCTACCAGCAGGTCACCGAGAACCGCCACCTGACCCTCGGCATGGACATCCCCGGCCGCCCCGACCCCGCGACGATGACCATGGAACTCACCGAGGAGGGCCCCCGCAACACCGTGATCACCCTCCGCCAGACCTGCGACACGGCGGAGGAACGCGACATGGCGGAACAGGGCAGCGGCATGCTCCTGGACGGCCTGACGGCCTTCCTGTCGGACGGGGCGGAGGCCTGAGCCCTCGCGGCGGCCTCAGGCCCCCTGGTCATGAAAAGCGTGAACTTTCCCGCCGGAAAGTTCACGCCCCGCTCAGACGAGCGCGACCGCAGGACAGTCCGCGAGTCTCGCCGCTGCTCCAGCCACCCCTCCGTCGCTTCGGTAGAGGAGCGTCGAACCTGGTCACGGCGCCTCGAAACTGGTCACGGCCAGCGCCTTGTCCCACCGGGCGGCGGCAAGGTCGTCGCGGCGGATCACAAAACTCGTGTAGTACTCCTCGTAGATCTCGCCTTCACTGACCAGCGATATCCACTCGCTCGTCAGCCGGTGCTTTTCCTTCTCCAGACGGGAATACCATTCCGCGGTCGGGATGGCCGGGATCTCGCCTGCCTTCTCGCGTCCCGCGAGGGTCTGCTCCGCGATGCTGTTGATCACCTCGTCATCGGCATACCCGCCGATGGCGAGGTAGGCGCCGGACGACCAGAGACTCTCGGCCAGAGCGCGAAGTTCGTCCAGGTGCGGCAGTTCACGCTCCATGTACCGGACCAACTGCTGCTGGAAGGGCGACATGTCCTCCCAGTCGAGATCCTCCCAGAACTCGTGCCAGTCCTCGTCCTCGCCCTCCTCGAGCCAAAGGGGCAGTTCGGCTCTGAGCTCGGCTCTGACGTCGGCCCGCTCGCGGACACACGCGGAGCCGGGGGCCTCCGCGACCGCGGTCTCGGTGCCGTCCGGTACGTACACGACTCGCGCGTACCTCCCGGAACCGTCCTCATGGTCCATCTCCTGATCCACGAAGAAGAGCAGCGTCCCGTCCGCCGGCAGGTCGATGCCGTCGACCCTCGGCAACGCCCCGCAGTCGACGGAAAGGAACAACGGCAACGGAATGTCCCCGGCGGACGGCCACTTCATGCCCACCGGCAGCCGGGGCAGCCCACCGATGTGCCCGACCGGAGAACCATCGCCGTACCTGGGCAATCCGATCACCAAACGAAGGTGCCGGCCGAACCTGCTGATCTCGTCGTCCGGGATGCCCAACTCAAGCGCTGCCCGACGAAACTCTCCCTGGTGATCCATATCCGAGAAGATAAGCCCCTTCCAACCTGGCTGCGTCATCGCGGTGTTGGTGGGCATGGGCTGCACGTGGTGGATGCGAGCGATCGGTCACCCTGGAACATCCCAGCGGGCCCGCGGATCCGCCTCCAGGAAGTTGCCTCTCGTACTCCTGGTCCGGCAGGCCTGTCCGTCTGCTACGGCGCGCCTGGTGATCGACAGTCACATGGCTCCGGTGACACCCGTCAGCGTCCCCGGTCCATCCGTCCTCGACGCGTAAGGTCTCGGCCACCGGGATGCGGAGGCGCTGGAGGGCGGCGTCATCTCCGATCCCGGCCGCTTCCACACCCGCATCCGCATCGAGGGCGACCGGCTCTCCGGCATGGTCGACGACCTCTTCGAGCTCTCCCGCATCCAGGCCCGCTCCCTGGAGCCGGCCCTGACCCGGGTGTCGATCTACGACCTGGTGGACGACGCCCTCGCCACGGCCCGGCCGCTGGCCGACGAGCGGGGCGTTCGTCTGGTGGACGGCGGAGTCGCCGCGTTCCCTGTCCGGGTCGATCCCTCCTCCCGACCACCGGCCCCTCATAGCCCGCCGGCCCCCAACGAGGCGGTCTCCCACGACGCCCGCCCAGGTCGTTGGCGCAGGCTCACTGATGGATCACGGCCCGTCCGAGGCCACGGGCGAGCGGGTTCGATGGCCTGCAGCCTCCCGCGTACGTCGGCCATCAGCTGTCGAGTTACACACTGTCGCTGTCTCGCCACTCCCGATAGCCTGCCTGGTGACTGTTGGCGGCATAGCTTGGGCTGGGCTGGGCGGGGGGACCGTGGGACGGCGCGATGTGCGAGGGCATTACGACGGCCTCGCAGCCGAATACGACGAGCACTGGGTCTACGGGCCGGAGTACGTTCCGTGGATGTCCGGCCGGATTTCCGAAGCGTTGCGCCTCGGCCCGGCCGACCGGATCGCCGACATCGGCTCAGGGACGGGCCTGTTCACCAGGGAGGTGGCCAGGCAACTGCGCCCGAGCCATCCCATTCTGTGCGTCGACCCCTCGGAAGCGATGCTCCGCGAGCTCGGCACCCCTCCCCCAGCGGGGCTGACTCCGGTTGTGGCGTCTGCGGAAGACTTCGCCGAAGGCCGCACCAGGCTGCCGTACAAAGAGCTGGACGCGATCTGGCTGAAGGAGTCGGTGCACCATGTGACCGACCAGGCCCGCACGCTGCGCGGCCTCGCCGACCGGCTGGCCCCGGGCGGTCGGCTGCTGATCGTCATGCTACCGGCCACCATTCGATACCCCTTGTTCAAAGCGGCCCTCACCCGTTTCGAGGAACTGCAACCGGACCCAGCCGTGATCCAAGGCCATCTGCGACAGGCTGGCCTGGAAACCCACATCGGCCATGTCGAGCATGAGCTCCGCATCGACCGGGACAGGTACCTCGGCATGGTCCGCGCCCGCTACATGTCCCTGCTCTCCACCTTCAGTGACAGCGAGATCGAGGAAGGTGTCGAGGAGATGCGCGCCGCCCATCCGAAACCCGTACTGGTCTTCCCGGACCGATTCGCGTTCGTTCTCGGCCGACGGGTGGAGGAGAGCGCGTGAACACCGTCGTCGACGAACGGCTGCGGCGCCTGCGGAGGGAACTCGACGACCACACGCGGATCGCCGACCGTCTCGGTCTTGACCTGGAGCGTCCGTTACGGTCGCTCAACGACGGCTACCCGGAGAACGCGGTCGCGCTGATCGGGAAACTGACCGAAAAGCTCCTCAAGGAGTTGTGGAGGCACCACGACGTCGAGGGTGACCCGTCCACCAAGGCGCTCAACGACCTGGTCAAGCGCTGCCGCCCGTACATCCGCAGCAGCACAGTGCTGGACGCGCTCGACGACATCCGGCGTCTACGCAACCGCTCCACCCACGACGGGTACGACATCAGCGACGAGGACGGGCTGCTCGCCGTGCGCAGACTCGTCGACGTCCTCATCTGGTTCACGGATACGGGGAGCGCGGCCCTGCTCGGCGGGGAACCGGACCTGGCCCCCGAGGTCGCACGGCGCTGCGAGTTCCTCGCCGGGCTTCACGTCACTCTCGGTTACCGCCAGGCCAAGCGATTCGTACTCAGCTCTGACACGGTGTACCTGTTGTTCTGCCGGGAATCGGGGATGCGGCTGGAGTACGTGGAGCTGATGCTCTCCCGGGACGCCGACGACCTCGGAACTGTCCTCACTTCTCGCGGAGGTGAGTTGCTCCGCACTCGGCTGCCCAAGCTCACCCGGTTCGTGGTCGTGGACAATGACGGCGGTGCGGCCCCCGGAGCACTTCACCAGTTGCTGGGCACGGACTTCCGGATCGTGCGGTACGACGGGTTCGTCGACACCGTCGTCAATCTTGACACCCACCTCGCAGGACTCACCGGTGCCACGGCCCCCGAGGACGCTGCCGGGGCTCCGCCCGAGCCGCGAGCCGCCGTCGCCGCGACGGTCCTGAGCACCGACCCGCGCACTGGCGAATCGATGGTGACGGAGTCCGGTGACGCGGCGGAACTCCTCGCACGTCTCGCAGGCGGTAGTGCCAATGTCCTGGTCACTGGCCGTCCAGGCAGCGGAAAGAGCACTCTCTTGCGCACCCTGGCCGCCGACCCGGAGGTCCGCCGCTTCCGCTTCTACTTCGACCTCGGCCTCAAACCGAAGGACGAACCCTTCTCCGAGTACGCGGCACGCATTCTGGCGCCGGCCATGGCCTCGGACCGTTCCCGCGCGTACGACCTCTTCCTCTACCTCATTCGCTCCGGGACCGCGCTGTGCGTACTCGACGCCTTCGACGAGGGAGTCGTGGAGCCGAGCCCAGCCGGGTTCCTGCGCCTGTTCACGGACCTCTCGGCGGTTCTCTCCGCCGAGTCCGCGGTCGTGATCAGCTCCCGGGTCTCCTTCCTCGCGGACTCGCCCCAAGTACGTCAGCTACTGGACAGCGGCGCCGGGCGCTCAGAGCAGCTGGTGGAGCAGATGTACGCGAACGGTGTGGACCCGTCCCGCGTGCCACACTTCCACGTCGTACGCCTCACCGAGCCGGAGGAAACCCCGCTCGAACGACACCTGACCGCGCGACTCGGCCTTCTTCCGGGCCTGCCTCTGGCGGACATCATCAGCGCCCACCTCACGCAGACGCTGACTGAGCGTGGGCATCCCGAGCTGGAACAGCGCCTTCCCGCATCACTCGGTCGGGCGTTCCTCACCGACCGAACCGTGTTCTCTCTCCTCGACCTGCACCGCGAACTGGGCGCCGACGCCTTCGCGGACGGCCGTATCGACTCTGCTGCCTGTGTCCTCGCATCGCTGCTGCGCCCAGCGGGACCGGACCACGTCGCCTTCGTGCACACCGCGTACCAGGAGTTACTGGCTGCCCGGTATCTCGCCGACCCGGCTCACCGGGAGGCCGTGACAGACCTCCCGGGTGGAGCCTTCCTGACGGAGCAGGTACGCGCGTTCCTCGCCGAACTGACCAACAACGGAAGTAACGGCGATGACGACGCCTCGGCGCACGACGACTGTGTGCTGCCCGCCGGGGCGTATCTCGTCGGCCCGGCCGAGCGACTGATGATCCACCGCGTCAAGCGCTCCGTACGCTTCGATCGCCAGGCTGTGACCGTCGCCCGCTACAGGCGCTTCCTTGGCGCGCTCGACACGGACGGCACCTCACGGTGGGACCACCCGGACCAGCCGTCCCATGTCACCCACCGCCCCTGGACCGACCGGTTGCGACACCCCGACTACTACGAGAACCGGCGCTACGACGACCATCCGGCGGTCTGCGTCAACTGGTGGAGCGCCTACGCCTTCGCCGCGTTCGAGGGTAAACGGCTGCCGACCTCGCTCGAATGGGAGGCAGCCGCACGCGGCACCGACGGACGGCTTTTCCCCTGGGGTGATACCCCGGACAGCAGTCGTGTCAACTGCGCCGACGCCTGGGTCGGCCGCCCCGTCGTGACCTATCAGGCGTGGTACCGCGACTTCGCGGGCGACGCCGTTCGCCGGGCAGGCGTCACCCCCGCTGACGAGCGCCCGGACAACCGCTCTCCGTTCGGAGTGCTGGACATGGTGGGCAACTGCTGGGAGTGGACCTCCACATCGGTGGACGACGTCGCCGAGGCCGTCATCTGCGGCGGAAGCTACGACAACCCGATGCGCGCAGTGCAGGCCAGCACCAAGGGCATCTACCGCAAGCGTGGCGGAAGCAACGCGGTCGGCTTCCGCTGCGTCGAGGACGTGGACGCGGCAGAAGGCCCCGCCACGGCCGGGAGCATCGGCGCGACTGAAGTGAGGGAGACGACGGCATGAGTGGTGGCAGCGAAGGCGGTGGTATCGCCGGCAGCGGCGGGCCACGGCACGGGACCATCGTCACCCGGCGGCCCAGCGGCGGCGGAGCGAGTGGGGCGCTCGGCTCCTACATCGTCCGGGACGACGAGGACGAGCACTACTACAACTTCGACTACCGGCAGATCGTGACCGAGGGCTTTCGCACTATCCGTACAGGCGAGCACGTCCGTTTCCACACCAGTGCCACGAGCCCCGACCAGGCGGAGTTCGTCATCCGTCTCGACCAGCCCGACCCTGCCGAGTACTACCGGTGACGACAGCCGACGCCGCACCACCTCTCGACGGCATCACAGGCGCTCGGCAGGAGCTGACCGTCGTCCTGCCCGCCCGGCTGCATCGTGTCCCCAACTGGGCTGAAGGCCCCTTTCCGTTCGAACTCGGCAGTCGCCGGACGGACACGCAGACGCGGTCCACCTACTTCGCCCCGGCCTCCGCCCGAGCTCTCTACGGCGCGCCGGGGCGGCCCCGCCGCTGGCATCTACCCCTGGACGTGAAGCACGAGGGGATGAGCCTGCTCGGTGTGGAGCTGCTCCGCGCGGGCACCGCTCGCGATCCGGAACACGCCTTGGCCGTTCTGCACTTCGGCGTGGAACGACCACTCCTCCCAGTACTCCGGGCGATCGCCGGCCGCGGCTCAGCTCCCGGTGACGAACGCCTGACTGGACTCACCGGACCGTTCGACCCTGCCCTGCTCCTGAGTGGAATCGCCGACGTCCATGACTCCGCCGCACCCTTCGCCATAGCCAGGCCGTACACGATCGCCTTCCTCACTCCGACGTCACACCACACTTCCGCACTCCGCGACGGGCCCGAAGGGAGCCTGCCGACCACCGCCGACAGCTGGCTGTGGCAGCTGGCCTCCCGCTCGAACCCACAGGACTTTCCCCTGGCTCCAGAGACAACAGCGGAGCACCTGAGGGACACCGTACGTATCTCCGCCGACTGGAGCGCTTTGGTACTGCGGCAGGGCGCCGCCTTCCTCGGCCACCGGCCCGACACCGGCGAGGCAGACTTCTACGGCTTCGGCGCGCTGCACTCCCGCACCATCTACCTCGACGCCCTGCTGCTCGGTTCGCTCCAGCGCGACCATATCGACGAACTCACTGACGAGCTCTCGGAGGTTTTCGCCTCTCCCCGGCACCTGGCCCGTCGCGTCGCCGGTCTGGAGAGGAACATCGCGCTCTTCCGCAGCGGCTACTGGCGGCAACACCTCACGGCCCACGGCCCCGCGAACGAACTCCTGCTCGCCTTTCAGAACCAGCACCGGCTACCGGCCCGCTTCGCCGAGATCCTCACCGAGGCCGCTGACTACAGCCGGTTGGTCCAAACCCAGGAAAGCCAGCAGATCAGCGGCGCCCTGGGCGTCCTGACCATCCTCGGTCTCCCCCTTGGTACGGCCCTTGGCATCCTCCAGGTCCTCGACGACGACTCCCTGTCTCACCTGCTCATCGCCCTGACTCTGTCGGTGGCCGCGACGGGCGGGGTGCTGACGACTCGGTACGGGCGCCTGGTGTTGTCGTCGCTGCGGG
This sequence comes from Streptomyces sp. NPDC017225, assembly GCF_044331465.1. Classification (NCBI taxonomy): domain Bacteria; kingdom Bacillati; phylum Actinomycetota; class Actinomycetes; order Kitasatosporales; family Streptomycetaceae; genus Streptomyces; species Streptomyces sp. NPDC017225. The sequence goes on from NZ_JBIRNE010000035.1 coordinate 28,171, forward strand.
GTGGAAAGGGACGGTAATCGCCTCCGAGCGCCCCTCACCGCCAAGAGGGCATCGCTCCAGTTCAACGGGATACGGCTCGCTGCGGACCACCAAACACACTCCTGCGTTCTGCCAAAGTACGCGGCGACACCGGCGGCAGGAGGGCATGCGGTGGCTCGGTGGCGCCGCGGCCACAGCAAGGGCTGAGGGTCGGCGTGGGTCGGAAACACTGACCAGGAGTGCCACAGGAGGTGACGTCCGGACATCCCTCTCCCCGAGCGACCTCCACACTGAGCGTCTGTGCCGACCCGCCGGCCGGCACAATGGATGCCGTGTCCGGTGTTGTGCCCTCCTCTGCCGCCGTGTCCGCCCGCATGAGCCGACAGGGCTCCCGCGACACTGCTCCCGAGATCGCCGTACGTCGTCTACTGCACGCCGCCGGTCTGCGGTACCGGGTCAACATGCCCGTTCCCGGGATGCCACGTCGCACGATCGACATCGCCTTCACCAAGGCACGCGTTGCGATCTTCCTGGACGGCTGCTTCTGGCACGGCTGCCCCCAGCACGCAACGCACCCGAAGGCGAATGCCGCATGGTGGCGGACCAAGTTGGACAAGAACATGGCGCGCGACCGTGAAACCTCAGAACACCTGCGCAAGGAAGGGTGGACCGTCCTCCGGTTCTGGGAGCACGAGGCCCCCGACGCCATCGCTCTGGCCGTACAAGAGGCAAGGAGGGCCGTGAACGGTCCGGATGCCCGCACGAGGGGTGACGACTGAGCGCCGCTCAAGCAGACGCGTGGGCTCTTCACCCAATGTCCGAGCCTGGCGCTACGGTCGCCATTGATCGCATCAAACCGTTGACCCCGAGGCGAGTAGATGAAGACGGATTGGCAATTCGACGTCCCCACGGCCGGAAGCAAATTTCTGCCCCCTGAAGCACGCTACATGGAAGCTCTCAGTAGTCAGGGGTACGCCTTCGAAGTGGCCATCGCCGACCTGGTCGACAACTCGATCGATGCCGGCGCCAAGGATGTCGTGATCCACTTTCTTCGGGACGGCGACCAATTGGTCAGCCTGTTGGTCGTGGACGACGGCAAGGGCATGACCGACGATGGCCTGGACGTCGCCATGACCGTCGGTGGTCGCCGCGACTACGCGGATGACGCGTTGGGGATGTTCGGTACCGGTCTGAAGTCGGCGTCCCTGAGTCATGCATCGGCGGTCACTGTCGTCAGCACGACCAAGCGGACCCGCGCCACGGGACGGCGTTGGTTGATGGAGCGAGCTGTCTCGGGCTTCCAGTGCGACATCGTGGACCCGTCGTACGCTCAGGCCCTCCTCGACCGCTACGCGGGGCGGCCCATCACGTGGCAGGGCACCGTGGTTCGGTGGGACGGGGTAAAGGACTTTCCCAAGCACGGTGGCGGCGGCCAGACCGATCGCTATGTGCAACGCACCATCAACAAACTGGGACTGCACCTGGGACTGCACCTGCACCGCTTCCTGTCACGGGACGACTTCAACATCACCATCGCGGTCGAAGACGTACGCACCAGCACTGTCTATCTGGCCTTCGGCGTGGAGCCTCTCGATCCGTTCGGATACCCGGTGAGTGGCGATCCCGAATACCCGCGGACATTCCTGGCTCCTGTCCCGTCCGTCGGTGACGTACGGTTGGAGGCACACATCTGGACCCCCAGATCCACGGTCGACGAGTACAAGGCTGTCGGCTCGGTCATCGAACGACAGGGCTTCTACTTCTACCGACACGATCGCCTGGTGCAGGCAGGCAGTTGGAACAACTTCCGGCAGCCCGAACAGCGCCTGTCCCTTGCACGCGTGTCAGTCGATCTGCCGGATGTAGCGAATGACGTCTTCGGTCTGACCGTGAAGAAGTCGGAAGTCCAGGCCTCTTCCGAGTTCACCTCGGCGTTGGAGAAGGCCACCGACGCAGAGGGCCGCACGTTCCTCGACTACTTGGCGGCTGCGGACGCCGTCCACCGGGAGGCTCGCAGACGCACCAGCACCACGCGAAGGGCGGTGATTCCGCCGGGGCGCGGCTTCGACCCGGGACTTCGCGAGGCGATCACCGAAGAGCTGCCCCTCATACCTCACGAGGAGCCGATCGCGGTCCGCTGGCAGAAGCTCGACAACGGCCTCTTCTTCGACATCGACCGCGAGAACCGGACAATGGTCCTCAACCAGCAGTATCGAACAGCGATCCTGGGTGGGCGTCGAGGAGGCCTCAACGACGTTCCGCTTCTCAAGGCCCTGATGTGGCTCGTGCTGCACCAGGTCTTCGAAAAGGAATACAGCGGAAGTCGAGAGAAGGACAACCTGCAACTGTGGCAGTCGATCCTGGTCGCGGCAGCCAGAGCCGAGGCCCAGCGAGGCGGCGACGATGAATGACTGCCCCCACGTGCCCTGGTCCGAGGTCGAGCACTTCCTCGGCAGGAAGCAGGCAACGACCTTCCCTCTCTCAGCGCGCTCCACGCACCCACAGGTCTCGTACGTCGTCGGTCATGGAGGCCGGGACATAGCCCTCCACGTGGAGCTGGACCGTGGGGGCCGCCCGCCTCGGTCGATCCTGCCGACGATCCGCATCGATCAGATAGCGGAGCGGGGAATGCGGCTGGCGCGCATCAGCACCACCGAGGTCGCTCTGATGCGCGACTTCCACGACCTGCTGACGGCGGTAGCGGATCGCATCGTGGCCCACGGGCGCACACTGGACCAGGCGTACGCGGAAACCATTCGAGGTTGGAGCTCACTGCTGAGCCGGCCCCACGGCCTGGACATGCAGAAACGTCTCGGCTTGATGGGTGAACTCGGTGCCATGTGCTCAGTCGCCGCAGCATACGGCTGGAGTACCGCCGTGCGGTCCTGGACCGGGCCGAAGGGTGAAGAACACGATTTCGGTCTGCCCGAACTCGACCTCGAGGTAAAGACGACGGCGACGGAGACCCGCCAGCACACGATCCACGGGTTCGGTCAATTGGAAGCCAAGCTCGGACGTCCGCTGTGGCTCATGTCGATACAGCTCACTCGAGGCGGCGCGGCCGGACGTACACTCTCGGGCTGCGTCCGATCGGTACGCTCCGCAGTCGGCGAACGCGCGCCAGCCGTACTCGACCACCTCGACCGCAAACTGGCCTCGGCCGGCTGGACGGACACCCAGGACGACGAGCAGTGGTCAGTCCGCTCCGCCCCGGCCCTCCTCGACTCCTCCGCACTGCCGCGGCTGGACGCGTCGGAACTCACCAACTTCGTCCGGGAAAGAATATCCGGCGTCCAATACGTCATAGACGTCACAGGGCTGACGCCTACGCTCACTCCGCCGCCTTTTCTGAGTCACTTCCGACTCCCCTGAGATACCGAGGAACGCTGTCCATGAACAACGCAGAAATCCTACGACTCACGTTGCACCGGTCGGCACTCGGCGGTATGCAGGCCGGCCGACCTAAGAACTTGGAACGCGCCCTGCAATACCAGGCGGAGGATGAAGGCCCCGAGGCAGAGGATCTCGCTCGCGAGACGGACTTTCAGCGGACGCTCGACTTGTCGCACTCCACGGACCAGTTGGTGGACCTTTGGCGCAAGCAACTCACGCAGTGGGACTACTTGGAAGGTCCCGACTGGTCTGATACGGCACCCAGGTCCGTCGAGCGTCGAGTCGCCGTCTACGATCTGCTGGCCCTCCAGGACGACACCCGAGAACTATTGACCTCGCTGATTCCTGTTCCCCGGGCAGACGGAACGGTCGTAATCAGCGACGAGTTCACTCCGTGGTACACCCCTCAGTCGCAGCAGGGCCGGGCGTGGTACTGGCCCGCCTACCGACGAATGCTGAGCGAGGGCAAGGAATGGCCCGAAACCGCAGTCGCCGCTCTCGATCAAGCTTCGGACCGAGTCGTCGAAAGACTCGCGAACCCGATCGATGAAGCCGCCTACCAGACCAAGGGTCTCGTCGTCGGATACGTACAGTCCGGTAAGACCGCGAACTTCACGGCGGTCATCGCCAAGGCTATTGACGCCGGTTATCGACTGATCATCGTCCTGGGCGGCACACTCAACCATCTGCGTGCGCAGACCCAACGACGCCTGGACATGGAGCTCGTGGGTCGTGAGAACATCTTGCGCGGAGCGGCGGACTACGAATCCGACTATGCGGACGACCCCGCCTGGCCGATGGGTAAGTTCCTGTCGCACGAAGCACTCCCGTCCACTCGGGGAGCCTTTGACATCGTTCGCATGACGACGCGCGACAACGACTACAAGAGCCTTCTCCAGGGCATCGTGGCGCTCGAGTTCGAAAAGCAGGAGCCTAATCTTCCACTGTACGAACCGCACAATCTCCATCGCGCCTCGGCGCGTCTGATGGTAGTGAAGAAGAACAAGAGCGTCCTCACCAAACTGGTCAAGGACCTCAACAAGATCAAGACCCCGCTCACCGAGATTCCGGTGCTCATCATCGATGACGAGTCCGACGAGGCATCGGTCAACACGGCCAACCTCCGTAAGCCGGACGCCGAGCGCACTGCAATCAATCAGAAGATCTCAGAGCTTCTCCGCATACTGCCCCGGGCCCAGTACGTGGGATATACCGCGACCCCTTTCGCCAACGTCTTCGTGGACCCCGGCGACACGGAGGACGTCTTCCCGAAGGACTTCATCGTCTCCCTACCGCGACCCGCGGGCTACATGGGCGTCCAGGACTTCCACGATCTCGATTCGGCGATCCCTGAAGCGGAGCGCACTTTCGCGAATTCGAACGAGAAGGCCCATGTCCGCGGCATCATCCTCTCTGACGAGGAGGACGACGAGCCGCTTCAGCAAGCCATGGACATGTTCGTCCTGACGGCCGCGATGAAGCTGTACCGCGAGGTGCACGGGTTGGGCGACCGCTACTTCCAACACCACACAATGCTCATCCACGAGAGCGTGCGCACGGCGGACCACCGTGAACTGCTGGCACGGGTGACCAGGCTCTGGTGGAACGCCGGCTACTCGGGGGAACGCGGCCACCAGCGTTTGCGCAAGCTCTTCGAGAACGATGTACTCCCGGTGTCCCGAGTGCGCGCGGACGGCCACGCAGTGCCGGCCACGTACGAGGAGCTGAGTACCCACATCGGTGCCGCCGCCATTCGGATCGGGGGCGACGACCACCCGATCATCGTCATCAACGGCGACAAGGACATCGAGACCGGCGAGGCCGACTTCGACAAGCGGTCCATCTGGAAGATCCTGATCGGCGGGCAGAAACTGGCCCGTGGATTCACCGTCGAAGGCCTCACCGTCACCTACTACCGACGCCTCACGAACAACGCCTCCACGTTGATGCAGATGGGGCGCTGGTTCGGCTTCCGCAAGGGCTACCGAGATCTCGTCCGCCTGTACCTGGGACGCGAGGAGACCATGAAGGCCAGGGATGTCGACCTCTATGAGGCCTTCGAGGCGATCTGCCGCGATGAAGAAGCCTTTCGACAGGAGTTGCGACAGTACTCGGAATTTGTCGACGGGCGAGCTCAGGTGACTCCCGCTCAGGTGCCGCCGCTCGTCTCGCAGCATCTGTCCTGGCTTCCACCCGCGAGCAAGAACAAGATGTTCAATGCTCGACTGGTCAACAAGCGGACGCCCGGTAGGTGGGAGGAGCCCACCGCCTACCCCGCGGGTGCGCCCGCGTTGCGGCACAACACGGGCCTGTGGTTGCCCGTGCTCGAATCCCTCTCGATCGCTCCCACCACGTTCGAGTATTCGACCGACGGCGAGACCTTCGGGTTCGACGCGTTCACCGGTTCCCTTTCCGGTGAGGGGTTCCTCGCGCTCGCGCAGTCACTCAAGTGGGGTGCGGACAGCCAATTTGCCCCCCACCTCGCTTACCTGACCGAGATCTGTGGGGGCTCGACACCCCAGGTGGACGATTGGCTCGTCCTCGCCCCGCAGCACAGGACCGGAAAGAAGAAGCTGGCGATCGACTCGTCCGAGCGTTCGTACTCCTGGTTCAGTCGCAAGCGTCGACGCGGCCCGCTCTTCAGCGCCATCAGCGAACCGAAGCACCGCCCCAGCGCCTATCGCATCGCCGGCGCCTTCCCTGCGGGTGGCAACGGCGCGACCGAGCGTCACGTGGCGGAGCGGCGCGGAGTGGTGTCGCTGTATCCCGTCGTCGAGCCTCAGCACAGGGACGAGGTCGAGGCCTCAGGCCGGATCGACTCCGGCAAGTTGGTCATGGCCTTCGCCTTCGTTGCTCCGGCGGCGGCTCACGGGCGAGACGGGAAGGCAGTCGTCTTCACCACGATCGATTCGTCGAACAACGCCATCATCCCTCGTCAGCAGGTTTAACTCAGCCACCTCATCACAGTGGCACTGCGGGCTCGCCCGGTGGCACAGAGCCCGCAGTGCGCCGTACGTCTGCGCCCCTCACATCTGAGATCCTGCCGCCGGAAGGCACGTCTCACGACGGAGCGATGATCCGAGGGGGAGCGACTATATGGGCGACCAGCAATTCACGGCCGTCGAACTTTGCTCAGGGGTGGGAGGACAAGCCATCGGCCTCGAGCAAGCAGGCTTCGAGGTGACGGCAGCCGTGGACATCGACGAGGACAGTTGCCGGACCGTCTCGAAAAACCGTCCCGGCTGGTATGTGATCCATGCCGACCTGAAGCGCCTGAATCCACTGGATCACGCGCCGCTCGACCACGCAGACATCCTCAGCTGCGGCCTGCCCCGCTCCCCCTACACCATTGCGGGGAAGCAACTCGCCACGAGCGACTCACGAGACACCCTTCAAGCCGTGCTGGACATGGCTTCCTTCGTACGTCCCCGGGTCCTTCTTCTGGAGAACATCCCCACATTCCTTCGTGCTCCCAAGTTCGAGGCGCAACGTGTCAAGGTCCGCGAGGCCGTCGAAGACCTCGGCTACGAGATGGTCTCCACGGTCCTCGACGCCACCTCTTTCGCGGTGCCACAGCATCGGTCTCATGCATTCATCGTCGCCATGCGTTCCGAGGACATGGCCCGTTTCGAGTGGCCGTCCCCGGTGTCCGGCCCATGCCCGACCCTGGGCGAGACACTGTCGGCGTCGATGGGGTCCGGCGGCTGGACCGGCGCGGCCGAGTGGGCCGCACGCGCCTGCGAGCCGGCGCCACTGGTCATGGGCGGGGCGGCGGGGCGCGGGGGCGCGGACCTGGGAGCGAGCCGGGCCAAAGCCATCTGGGCGCGTTGGGGAATCTACGGCGGCAGCATCGCGGACGCCGTGCCCGGACCCGACTTCCGGCTGGATGCAGAAATCGCTCCCCGCTTCGGCCTGCCCCGCCTGACCGTCAACCAAGTGGCCCTACTGCAAGGATTCGAGCCCAGCTGGCAGATCACCGGGCGGAAGACCTCGGCCTATCGACAGATCAGCCAGACGACACCGCCCCCGGTGGCTGCCGCGCTAGGTAGGCAGATTGCCGTGGCTCTGGGACGTTGATCGCGATTGTCGGGCACCGATCATCGAGCCTTAATCGCGTTGAGTGCAAGTCGAGTCACTCTTAGTCATTCCTTGGGGTTGGTTCGGGTCCTGAACGAGCCACCATTAGACTCTCATCCCATGGCCACCAACAAGACCGTCAAGACAGCCGGTACAATGCCGGCGGACTCCTCGATCACGGTGGTCGACCTCTTCTCGGGTGCAGGCGGTTTCTCCGCAGGTTTTCGCGCCTACGAGCCGACTGGCCCCGGATCATCCCCCTTCCGGTCCGTCGCCGCCGTGGAGTTCGACGAGGCGGCGGCGGCCACATATGCCGCCAATTTCGGCAGCGCACATGTTGCAAATGTGGACATCGCCACCTGGGATCCCTCGTCATACACCGGCCAGGTCGATGTAATCATGGGCGGGCCGCCCTGCCAGGGGTTCTCAGCCCTGCACCGGAACAACCCCGAGAAGCCCAAGGCCGAAGACCCGCGGAACCAACTGTGGGCCGAGTATGTGCGGGTGGTTCGGACCATCCAGCCCAAGATTTTCGTTCTGGAGAACGTGGACCGCTTCCTGACGTCCCGGGAGTTCCAACACCTACAGGAAGCCACCTCCGAGGGAGGCGACCTCTCCAACTACACGCTCCGCTCGGGCATCCTGAACGCTGCCGACTACGGCGTGCCCCAGGCCCGCAGGCGCGCCATCGTGATCGCCACACGTAATGATCTCGGTGAACCGCTGAAGCACCCGCGTCCTACCCACACCCGTGACACGGCGACTTCACCGCAGGCCCGCTTCGAAGTCGAGGAGGGCGCGTCCGCGGAGCCGCTCCCCTGGGTCTCGGTCCAGAGCGAGGTGTTCGATCACACGCCCGCCGAGACTCCGTCCGTCGACCTGCCGGAGCGCACCGACAAACCTCTGGGCATCCTGCTGCCCGGCCCGTACCGGACGACCGAACTCCACATCGGCCGCAATCCCACGGAACTGTCACTGGCCCGGTATCGAGCCATCCCCCCCGGCGGCAACCGACACAACCTCACGGGCAAGTACGACGAGGTTGATGGCGTCAAGACGTATCTCTCGACAGCCAGTTGGGACAAGCACAAGACCGGCTCCGGGGACGTCATGGGCCGCATGCACGCGGATCGCCCGGCCGTCACGATCCGCACGGAGTTCTACAAGCCCGAGAAGGGGCGCTACCTACACCCCGAGCACCACCGGCCCATCACCCACTACGAGGCTGCTCTCATCCAGGGCTTTCCGGCTGATTTCCAGTGGTTCGGCTCCAAGGTCCAGATCGCGCGGCAGATCGGCAACGCGGTGCCGATCGGGCTGGGGAAGGCATTGGCACAAGTGATTCACGCGCGCCTAGAACGGTGAGTACGGCTTGGCGAGGCTGACTCCCTCGTTCCTGGGCCGTTCCGTTCCTTCCCGCCCCTCCTCCTTCCCCCTTACCGGAGCCTCGGCGAAGAGTTGTGCGAAGCGTCGGACCAACTCGTCGACGGAGTCGCTCGGGACACAGCCGTCATCGGGACCGAAGGGGAGGTTGTCCAGGGACACTGGCCCCGCGTGTTCCGCCTCGTCTATCCAGTAGCGGCGCGAGTCGGCGTCCGGCGCCTCATCCGGAGCGAGGACATCGTAGACGAGCGTGCCGGCGGCCGTGTTGATCGCTGTTCCCAGCGCATTCACATCACGGCCCGTGCGCACCAGCCCTTTCTCCATCAGGCGAACGAAGGCACGTGCCGTGGGACGGTGATCGATGACCGCCAGGCGCAGCGTCGTGTTGAGAATGTCCTGAACGCTGCAAGCCAGGTGAACCGGCTCATAGTCGTCTCCGTCCCTGAACAACTCCGCGGCCCACCAGAGGCGGGCGAAGGTCTGATTGTAGTGGAGGCCGACGAAGCGGTCGGCGGTCGCCCGTTCCCCCTCCTTGGTCACTCCCTTGTGTCGCCACAGCACATAGTCCGGTGCCACCACCATGGCCAGGAAGTTCCATATCCTCGTATCCGCCGCTTCCCTCCTGGTGATTCTGAGAGTCGCGTGCAGTCTCGGCGCCAGCCAGGCGTCTGCTGACGCCCGGTCTCCGCCGTACCGGCGCATGGCGACGTCTACCAGCTGACGCAGCGGTTCGACGCTCCATCGCATCGCTGGCTTACTCATCGGCTCGCTCCCCCGTAGCAGGGCAAGCTGTGGCGGTCTCTCACTTCCCGCGAGCACGCTACGCGTCAGGTACTTGGACGCGACGATGTCAGGCAGTAGCGCGATCTGTTCGGGGAGATCGAGGGGCGCAGCACTCATCGTTCCGTCTCCACGTCACGGCTCATGGCTCTCAGGCCGTTGGCTATGCTCTTGGGCGTCTTGGCCCGTCGGGCCGCCGCATACTGGATTCGAGGCTGCAATTCCTGCCAACCGCCCTCGGTGAGTCGCAGGTGGACCTCCATCAGCGCGTCCGAGATCGAGAGGTCAGGCAGGACGTCGGGCAGCATGGAGCGAAGAACACCGTCCCGCCATCCTGTGGGCCATTGCGGTCTTCCAGTCTTGTCGCATTCCAGTTCATCGACTGCCGCGTTGAACATGGCCGTCCACGCCTCGGCCGCGATCTGTGCGGCGAGCATGCCCCGTACTGCCTTCTCCACGGGCGCTCCGCCGCCGTTCAAGAACTCGACAAGGCCTTCAAACCCGGTGTTGAGATGCACGGTGGGCATGTCACCAGTCGTCTCGACCAGCCAGGGGGCATCCTGGAACATTCGCAACCATGTCTCGGGGCCGTGGCGGAAGTCCGTCTCGTGGATGTTCAGCTCCTGCTTGCGTGCGGGTACACGCTCATCCAGTTCGATGGTCCAGGGTTCCTCCGCAGTGCCGATGAGCCGACCGGACTCGCCGTCCACCGTGGCCGCCACCGCGACCGTGAGGGAGGCGCGTGTCAGGTGGGCGTCGCGGGAGAACACAAGGCTGCCGGTCCACCAACCCGCGTCCGAGCGCCGTAGCCGGACGGTCGTCCTTGCATTCGTCGCGGACTCTGTGAGGGCCGCTAGGCAAACCACGTCGTCCCAGGGCCCCTCGGCAAGTTCGTTCTCCGGTAGGACGACCCGCAGGTCCAAGCGAGCCTCGTCCCACCTGGACCGCTCTACCTCGTGAAGTGCCACGGCCTTGTGATCCCGCGAGATCATGGACAGCGGGAGCGGTCGGCCGTCGAGCTTCACGGAAGTGACCTCGATCCTGATCTCACCGGTCAGGACCTGGTAGGGGAAAACGGTGTTCACGGGTCACCTGCCCTTCTGAAGGTCGACGACCACGCGCGCCATTCGCCCTGTCACGGGATGACTGGACACGTCTGTGACACCTTCGAACGAAGCGCTGGTGGCCCCCGCCTCGAAGTGGAGCACGCCGTTCTCCACTCGGCAGTTCTCGCCTGCTATGAGCTTCGCCCAGGAAATCGCGGGTCTGGAGCCCGACCGTACGTCGAACCGGGCAGTCGGCGTCATCGACCAGGGATCAGTGCGCCTCGGCAGCTTGACCTCGACCCGTACGTTCCAGGCACCCCGTGCGTCGACACTGCCCTCCACATGGCGCACCACCGGATACCTGTCCGGCCGGCGGGCTCCCGTGGTGTGCGCGTCGATGCGCAGCAATTCCCGCAACACTGCCGGCCCACCGGTCTTCACCTGCTCACGGCGACCGACGAGCAGACGTACTGCGACCAGCATGTCCTTGCGGAAGTCCTCGATGCGCTGCCTGGCACCACGGACATAGGTGGTGACGAGGTCTTCCGTCTTGGTCCAGTCATTGTGCTCGGGCGGCTCGGAAGTGCGCAGGAACTGATCCGCCGCACGTGCTTCTGGGTCGTGCGATCCGGTTGCCCGCCCCGCCAGCAGAACCGCCTGGAAGGCATCCGTACCGAGCGGTAGGTCGGTCACTCGCCGTGTCATGACGGTCATGCGGTTCCCTCGCATACACACCAGGCGGTTCGGCTCCCGGTCATCGTCATCTGCTGCCGTGACAAGGAGCACGGCCTTGTGCTCCTCGTTCTTGCGCGGTCCACCCTTCGCCGGGGGCACCTGAAGCGGAACGTACGCCACGGCCACCTGCGTGGTATCGGTCCGCTGCTCGACGGCCTCGCCGTTCAGGTAGGCGCTGAGCGCCCGGGTACGGGCGGGCTGGTAGACGGCCGGGTCGACCCGCTGCTCGGGAATGACCACGTTTCCATTTCGCAGAGTCGTTACCGAGGCTTCCAGGACCGGACTGCTGTCCCTGGCCGCGGTCATGGCGGCCCAGAAGTTGTCGGCGAGCGCCCTGACCAACTTCTCGTGCATCTCCTGGAGTGTCTGCGCATCACCTGCCGCATCGTGCGCACCGACGACAAGGAAGGACGTACCCGGATCACGTCCCTCCCGCTCCAGATGCAGAGCTCCGGTCGTCGTCTCGTCCGCCCACCAAGAGCGGGCCGTGCCCTCTCGTCCGGGCTCGGTGTCGGTCTCACCGAAGCCCGCCAGCCCTGCGAAGTTCTGGCCGTCCCTGCTGTGCCAGGGCAGCTCGAGGCGTCCGTACAGTCGACGAGTCGTACGACCCTCGTGGGAACTGGACAGGGTGCTGTTGACCAGAACGAGTCCAAGTCGGCTGGTCGCCCAGAGCGTGATCTTCCCCAGCCCGTAAGAACCTCCGGCCATGCTGTTGCCCTTGTGGCTGTTGAGCTGGTCTCTGAGAACGGCGGCGAACTTGCTGTCGTCCCCGTAATCCGGGCCCGTCAGGCCCGTGCAGTTGTAGTCGTCCACGCGCAGGAGCAGTAGAGAGTCGGACTCGGTCATCTCGCGAAGCCCTTCCGCGATGACCCTTCCGACCTTGTGCCGGCCCGTGGCGGAGGCCTCGAAGTGCGGGCGTATCTCATCCCACTGGAGCGCATCGAGGAATGTGCGCAAGTACTCGCCCGACAATTCTTCGAGGGTGTACCGGACCCGTACAGGGCTCTGCGGATCAAGCTGCTCGTCGAGACTGTTCTGCGTGGCTTCACGCGCGAGCACAGCCAGGTCCGCGTCGAAGGCAAAGGCCGCAGCATTGCCAAACTCCCGCCCGCCGTCACGATGTGCCGGTCGGTGATGCCATTTGAGAGCACTTGAGGACAGCACCTCGGCGGCACGGCGCAGCACCGTCTCCTCGTCAACACCGAGGGCAGCGGCTATCGCTCGCTTCCTGTCCTCGCGAGGCTCAGCACGGCCTGTGGCCCAGGCAGAGACCGCAGCCGGCGTGACTGCAAGGGCCTCTGCCAGCGCCGATTGTGTCATCTGACGCAGCCGCAGCTGCTTCTCGAGCCAGGCCCCGAAATCCTGTCGCTGGTCCGTTGCTTCCACCGTGCCCCCAAGTCAACCAAGTGGAGCAACAGATGATAGCAAAAGACGTTTGCGGTGAGCCGCGTGCAACAATTTCGTTTGTGGGGCGACTTGAACCCCACGAGGGTCACGCGTGTACCTGCCGACTCAGCTCCTCCAGGGCATCGATGCGCATCTGTGCTCGGTCCAACACCTCGTCCGTGTCCCGCCCATGCGCCCGAAGCCAGTGGAGGAGGTCGGTGATGATGAGGATCACCGTCTCCTCCGCTTCGGTGGCCCACAGCCGGCCCGAACGCGAGTGGCTCGGCGGTCCGGCTGCACCGTAGAGATCAATCAGCGCCACCGCCCGTGCTGCTTGCGGGGTGCTGCCGGCTTCAGGCCGAGTCTCGGGCGCCGTGGCGAGCTCGCACCAGGTCACCTTCCGGTCGGCGTGGAGCAGTACACCCCAACGGTCGGTGACCGCGTCGACAAGCGCCACACCGCGCCCGGCCTCTGCCTGTACGTCCGCGGCGACCAACGTGGGCAACGCGCGGGTGTCCGGGTCGTGTACCTCGATGCGGAGGAACGTGCCGTTCATCAGTACGGCCAGGGTGGTCGGAGTACCTGCTCCGACGTGGGTGATGACATTGGCCACCAGCTCACTCACACAGAGTTGCGCCTCGTCCACGAGGCCTTGAAGTCCCCACGTGTCCAGTCGCGTCCGCACCTTGCGTCGCAGCTCTGCGACTTCTTCCTCCTGAGCAGTGAATTCCACAACGTACGGGGATCGCACCATGCACGCCTTCGGGATCACCTTCGAGCCTTTCGTCGCTGCCGGTTCACTCGGCCGTCGTCGGAGGCTCCGATCCATCGGGCCCCGTGCCGTTCGGCGTCAACAGAATGGCCGGCACAAATCCCGTCGTGCAATGTGCACGGAGAGAATCCCACGATCGAGTGATTGGCACGTGATGCCCTTGGCGCGGAGACTGAACGCCGTTCGTCAAGAAGGGGGTTCACATGGCCGGTTCACCGACGGCACGCCGACGTCGGCTCTCCATCGAGCTGAAGAAGCTTCGGGAGCAGAACGCGTTGACCTGCGCCCAAGTGGGGTCGTCGCTGGACTGGAGCGGCTCGAAGGTCAATCGCATGGAAACCGGCAGTGGGCGGGTACAGCCGTCCGACATCGATGCTCTGTGCCGCTTCTACGAGACCACGGACGAGCTGCGCGAGTTCCTGAAGTCGCTGGCTCGGCAGGCCAAGACGCGCAGCTGGTGGCAGGTCCACGGCTCCGGCGTGCCCGAGTGGTTCTCCATCTACATCGGTCTCGAACAGGACGCCTCCGCCCTGCGTCAGTACCAGTGCGAGGTGATGCCCGGACTCCTCCAGACCGAGCCGTACGCACGTGAGCTCCACACCTGCGGCTCGTACCTGCCTCCCGAGGACATCGACCGTGCCGTGCGGGTACGTCTGGAGCGCCAGTCGATGCTCAGCGCTCCCGACGCTCCCGACTGCTGGTTCGTCGTGAGCGAGGGAGCAGTGCGCAGGGTCATCGGCGATCGCGAGCTGATGCGAGCGCAACTGGAACATGTGTTGGACGTCGCGCAGAAGGCGAGCGTGACTCTTCAGGTGCTTCCCTTCGATGCCGGTACCTGCCCGACCACGGGCCAGTTCACCATGCTGGGTTTCCCGGATCCCGAAGACCCGGACATCGTGTACCGGGACGGCATCACCGATGCGATGTACTTGGAAGGGGAGCCTCATGTCCGCGAGTACAACAGGGCCTTCGACGAGTTGAGGGCGGCGGCCCTGAGTCCTCGACAGAGCATTCAGTTGATCAGGAACGTGGTGAAGGAGTGGGCACGGTGAACATCGGTCCCAGCGGTACCGAGCCGTCTCTTGCTTGGTTCAGGTCGTCGTACAGCAACGGTGCGGGGGGCGAATGTGTCGAGTGCGCCGCTGACGGTGGGCGGATACTCCTGCGCGACACGAAGATCGCCGATGGACACGTCACAGCCGTAGGGGCTCCCGCGTGGCGTTCCTTCACGCGCGCGGTGCGTCGGGGCTGGGCGTAGGCCCTCGGAGCTGCGGTGCGGTGGCGCACCGCACAGGCCGGCCGAGCGGACAGTGTCGCCATTCGGCGGTGTCAGAGGCGCCTGAGCGGGGCCTGCGACCGGCGCGGACCTGTAGGACACTCCACGTAGGGCAGAGGAGACCAAGGAGCAGATGATCGTGAGCGCACAGCATGCGGAGAGCGGTTTTCCCGCACCGTTGCCGTTGAAGACCATCGGCGACATAAGAGCTGCTCTGCTTTCCGGCCACGGGTTTCCCGGCGATCGGGACGCCTTCGAGACCGACCTGCAGCGCGCGCTGGAGGCGTCTTCGGAGACCGACCTGAAGGCCGTGGCCGCGGTGATCGTGGACTACCGGGGGCGGATCCGCCTGTACCAGGATCCCGACTTCGACATCGCCGTCCAGGAGGGCATCGATCTCGCCATGCGGCTGAAGCGGGAGGCGCGGGGCGAGTGAGCGGCGTCATCGCAGCCGTCACAGTGCGAGCGGCCCAACGGGCGAAAGAACTCGGTGCGGAGCAGGCCTTGGAAGCCTTACGACGGGAACTGGAGCTGGTGCCCCGCCTCGGAGTGCTTCTCGGACCGCGTGGTCAGGACGGCATAGAGGTACGCAAGACCAGGATCGAGCCGACTTCCGACGTACCGGGGCTCGCGGTGGCATACGTGTACACACCGGCACCTCCACCACCAACGGTCGCGATCACTTCGGTGACCCCGGACGACGGGACCTCCGAGTAGGTCAGTCGACCTACGTGCCGCAGGGCTCTCTCGGCAGCACGCCGCGACCGTGTCCATTGCTCTCTGCGGAGCATCACGCCCGGTCG
This sequence comes from Streptomyces sp. NPDC017225, assembly GCF_044331465.1. NCBI lineage: Bacteria > Bacillati > Actinomycetota > Actinomycetes > Kitasatosporales > Streptomycetaceae > Streptomyces > Streptomyces sp. NPDC017225. The sequence continues at coordinate 43,801 of NZ_JBIRNE010000035.1, forward strand.
TCGGTCCGGTCCTCGTTGCCGCCGTCGATGACGGTCAGGTCTGTGCGCGTGCCGGCATACGGGTCGGGTGTGCCCTCGGGGATGTTCTGCATGGCCTGGCCCTGGGCCGCGCCGTTGCCGTTGAACACGAAGTCGGGCCGGATACGCCAGTTGCGGCCCTCACGGTAGATGAAGCCCTGGGCGGCGAGCTGCTTGAGGCTGCGTGAGACGGACGCCTGTGACATGCCCACCTGCTCGGCGAACCTCACCTGGCTCTCGACGAGGACGAGACCGTGGTCCTTGCGGTTCTGGAGGGCGCACATCTTGTGGAACAGCTTGTAGGCGCTGACGCTGAGGTCGGCGTCGGCGAGGGCGTTGTGGGCCGCGTAACCCATCGTGGTGAAGCCTCCTCCCCTGAACCAGAGGGCGTGAGCGGCCGAGACCGACGAGTGGACGGTGAAGTCGTTCACCTCGCCCGTCCCCTTGTTCACGGTCTCGATCCGGGTCACTCGCCGGGCCGCACGCACAGAGTACTCCCAAGGGTGAATGGAAAGCATGCAGCGCTGACTCGTCTGTTCCAGCACCGATGCGGAACGATTCGGTGCTGCATAGCCTAGGCCATCTATACAGGTCTGAATGGTCGTATCCAGCATTGGAAGAGCGGTTTTGTGTTCCTGCACGTCAGCGGCGTGGCCGCCATCGCCTGTCTTTATAGGTCAAGGGACCCACCGTGCCTCCCGTCCCCGAGGCACTCGCGGTTGGCCGGCACGTCCGGCTGCCGGGCCGCTGCGGCGGACGCTCTTCAGGGAAGCGTGGCTGATGCCGGTACTGGGCTGAGGGCGGCACACGTGACGGGCGGCCGTTCGGCTCTCCCGCCGCTGTGGCGTGCTTTCGACAGCTCGGGTTTCGAGGTCCGTCGATGCTCGGGTCAGATGTCCACGGACCGCCACATGCGCGGCGGCCGAGCAACCCCAGGGCCCTCACCACGCGCTCGCGTACAGGTGAGCGCGGTGCCTGGGCCTCAGTGAACTCGTAGTGTGCGCCGGCGCCCTGGCGGTCCGCCGCGACGCTGACCCGTTCCGCGTGCGTCCGTACGGTGTTTCCCCTCCGCACCCCTCCCGTTCGCCGTGCCTGGCTACCTTCGCCTCGCCCGGTCCGGCAGCTGGAGAGGTATGTCCATGAGCACCCCTGCCCACCGCACCTCCGAACAGCCGTCCGTAGCCGCACTGACAGCGGCGCGGGAGCGTCGGGAGGGAAGCCGGGCGGGAAGCCGGGCGGGAAGTTCCTCCGGGTCCGGGACCTCGGCGGAGCAGGCCTTACTCAGACTCCAGTCCAGTGCCGGCAACCGTGCTGCGGCCGCTACGGTGCAACGCGCCAGGGGCAGGACCCTGGAACGGGCCCCGGAAACCGACACCGCCCGGCCCAGCTCGGCCCCCGGCGCCCGGCGTGCCCCGGCCGGCCGCACCCGGCGCGGCTCGGAATCCGGCCTCGCAGACCTGGAATTCGACCCCCGTTTCCGGGAGCGCGCCGAAACGCCCAGGCCGGTCACCCCGGATCGCGCTGTGACGCCCGAGGCCGTCACGGAAACCCCGGCCGCCCGCACCCGTAAACGCGCCCGCCGCGACTCGGACTCCGAAGCCCCGCACACCACCGGTGCCCGGAAACGCGCCCGGCGCGACTCGTACGCCGAGGCCCAGCACACCACCAGCAGCCCGGAACGCGTCGCGACCCCCGAGAGCACCACGGAACCCCGCACCGCCCCGGCCGGGCGCACTCGGAGCGGCTCCAGCCCCGGCGCCCGGCGTGCCCCGGCCGGCCGCACCCGGCGCGGCTCGGAATCCGGCCTCGGAGACATGGAGGTCGACCCCCGTTTCCGGGACCACGTCGAAACGTCCAGGAACGAAGCGCGGGCCGCCGCGGAAGCACGCGCGGCGGAAGCGGCACGCCTCGCCGAAGAGGAAGCGGCACGCGCCGCCGAAGCCGCACGCGTCGCCGCCGAAGAAGCTCGCGCGGCGGAGGAGGCGCGCATCGCCGAAGCGGCGCGTATCGCCGCCGAGGAGGCCGCACGCGCCGCGGAGGCCGCACGCGTCGCCGAGGAGGAAGCCCGCGCGGCCGAGGAAGCACGCACCGCGGAAGCCGCGCGCGTCGCCGCCGAAGAAGCCGCACGCGCCGCGGAGGCCGCACGCGTCGCCGCCGAGAGGGAAGCGGCACGCGTCGCCGAAGCCGCACGCGCCGCCGAGGAGGAAGCCCGCGCGGCCGAGGAAGCACGCGCCGCGGAGGAGAGGGCGGAAGCCGCCGCGGAGAAGAGGAGTGAGCGTCTCAAGGCGGTGGCCGAGAACGCGGATCAGGGGAAGAGGCTCCTCGAGCCCACGGACGCGCTGGGTAAGGGTGTCCAGGCCCCCACCGCCGCCGGCCTCGGTCAGGAGGCCACCGCGTTGGAGAGCGCCGCCCCGAAGCCCGGCACATCTACCGGGGGGGCTTCCGGCGCGTCGGGGGCCGCCGCCCTGAAGCACGACGCCGCCGCCACGGGCGTGTCCGGGGCGTCGCTGAGCACCCTCACGGAGCTCCTCTCCCTCGGGGCCAGCGTCGCGGATTCGCTCAGGAACCTGAAGACGTCCCTGAAGGAGAGGGCCGGAGCCGGGCACCACAACGCGAGGAAGAAGGGCAAGACCAAGGCGACCGACGCGGGTGTCAGCGTCGCCAGTACGGGTGCCAACAGCGGCGCCATCGCCAAGGACGCGGTCAAGCTCCAAGGGGCGGCGAACACCGCGACCGCCGCCGAAGCGAGCGGCATTCTCAGCGCCATCGCCGGTCTGGCGAAGAGCATCCGCGCCATGGGCAAGGTCGGAAGAGCGTCCAGCAAGTACAGGAATCTGAAGAAGCTCGGGGACGAAAACCGCGCCGTCCACGCCGAGCTGCTGGCCCGGCTGGCAGGCGAGGCGAACGGCGCGTACCAGCAGGCCAACAACGCGCTCAACGCCGTGGAGACGATCAGGGCGGCCAACGCGGGCCGGCCGGCCGAGCTGTGGGCCGAGCAGGTTCGCGAGCCCCTGGCCGCCTCCACCGCGGCGGAGGAGCGCGCACGCGACACCCGGGAGGCCTACGACCGCGCCCTGCGCGACGTGGGCACGCTGGCCGAGATGCAGAAGTTCGCGAAGAGGAAGCAGGCCTTCAAGATCGGCAAGGAGGCGACGGGCGGCGTCGTGGGCGAGGGCCTCAAGGGCGCGGCCGGCATCGTGACCGCGACCACGATCGCCGCGGGAACTCTCGGGAGCAACCCGGCCGGTTGGATCATCGCCGCGGTGGGAGCGGGCCTCGTCGTCACGGTCGCCGGCTACAAGGGCGGCCGGGCGGCCCACAAGCGTTTCCAGCAGGAGCACCACCCCGAGCGTTATACGCCGGAGGGCGAGCCGACGCCGGTGGCCAAGCCCACCTGGGAATCGCTGAAGCACGCCATGAAGGTCTGGAAAAAGGTGGAGAGGCACAAGCGCCAGCTGGCGGCGCACAAGATCTACAACATGGCGTCGAGTCCCGACGTGGCGCCCGAACTGCGCCACTCCGCCCTGGAGCTGCTGGTAGCGCTCAAGGCCGGCCCCGAGAAGCACAACATGGAACGGGAGGAGTGGGAGGCGAGCCTCCGGAACTCGGCGGGCAAGGTCAAATGGATCAAGGAGATCACGGACCAGCTGAGCTCCGGATCGTGACGGAGCGGGCCGGGAGTGGAGTGGGAGGCCTCGCGTCGACAGCCCCGCCCCCGGCCCGCAGCGTCGGCGCCCGCAGCACCGGCGCCCGCAGCGTCGGCGCCCGGAGCGTCGGCGGGGCCTGCTGCCGGCCGCCGCGCGGCAGCAGGTCACGGGCCGGGGCCCACCGTCTCGGCGGACGCTCAGTCGAGGCAGAACTCGTTGCCCTCGACGTCCCGCATCACGATGCACGACTCGTTGTACTCGTCGGCGACCATCACTCGCTCGCACGTCGCGCCGAGGGCGACCAGGTGGTCGCACTCGGCCTGGAGCGTGGCGAGGCGCTCCTCGCCCACGAGCCCGGTACCGGCTCGTACGTCGAGATGGACCCGGTTCTTGACGACCTTGCCTTCGGGGACGCGCTGGAAGAACAGTCGCGGGCCCGCGCCCGAGGGGTCCACGCAGGCGAACGCCGAGCCCTGCTGCTCGGGCGGCAGGGCGCGATCGAAATCGTCCCACGTGGCGAAGCCCTCCGGGGGCGGCGGTACGACGTACCCGAGCACCTCGCACCAGAAGCGGGCGACGCGCTCGGGGTTCGCGCAGTCGAAGGTGACTTGGACCTGCCTGATCGATGACATCGGCGCACGATAGCAAGTGAGGTCCGATTGCTCATTTCCCTTTTCGGGTGCGCGTGTTGCCGGGCGGGCGGGGACCTGTTGATCTTCCCGGCCGAGTGGGTAGTGTGCGTCGTCGTGCCCGTGTTCCGGGTCCGGCTCTCGGGCCGGTCCCGGGGCGGCAGCGGTTACGGCCCGTGGAGCGCTTGGGTGGGGAGGGCGTGTCGGTGTTCGCACCGCTGGAGGAGACGGATCCGCGTCGCGTGGGCCGGTTCCGGATCGTGGCCAGGCTCGGGGCGGGAGGCATGGGCCGGGTCTATCTCGGGCGTTCGCCCGGAGGCCGGTCGGTCGCGGTGAAGGTGGTGCGTGCGGAGCTCGCCGAGGAGGCCGGGTTCCGGCGGCGGTTCGCCCGGGAGGTGGAGACGGCCCGGCGGGTCACCGGGTTCTTCACCGCCGCGGTGGTGGACGCCGACCCGCAGGGCTCCCCCGCGTGGCTGGCCACCGAGTACGTACCGGGGATGCCCCTGGGCGAGGCGGTCGGACAGCACGGGCCGTGGCCCGAGAGGAACGTGCTGGCGCTGGGGGCCGGGCTGGCCGAGGCGCTGGAGGCCGTCCACGACGCGGGCGTGGTCCACCGGGACCTGAAGCCGTCGAACGTACTGCTCGCCGCGGACGGCCCGCGCGTCATCGACTTCGGGATCTCGGTCTTGGCCGAGGTGAGCGCGCACGCGAGCGTACTGACGCAGACCGGGGCGGTCATCGGCACGCCGGGTTTCATGTCGCCGGAGCAGCTGGTGGGGGGTGAGGTCGGGCCGCCGAGCGACGTGTTCTCCCTCGGGGCGGTGCTGGCGTTCACCGCCACCGGCTCCGGCCCGTTCGGAGCCGGCGCGGCCCAGGCGCTGAACTACCGCATCGTCCACGAGCAGCCGGACCTGAGCGGCCTGTCGCCGGTGCTGGCCGATGTGGTGGGGCGCTGTCTGGCCAAGAACCCGGCACGGCGGCCCTCCGTGGCCGCGTTGGTGCGCGACCTCGGGCGAAGCCTGTCGGACGAGGGGCAGGAGGCGTCCCGGCCACTGTCACAGGGCGGTTGGCTGCCGGAGCCGGTGACCCGCGTACTGCGGGAACGGGCGCACACCCGCACCGCGGCCCCCCAAAAGCACGGCCAGGAGCGGGAATACGAGCGGGAGCGGGAACAGGTACAGGGCCAAGAAGAGGGAGAGCGAGAGGGAAAGCGGCACGAGCGGCGGCGGGGAACGCCGCTGTCCGGCGGTGGCGAACCCGCGCCCCACCACGCGCCGACCCGGACGGGCCCGCAGTCGCCCCCGGCTGTGCCCCCGGCTCCGGTCCATCCTCCGACCGCGCTGGCGCCACCCGCACGTGAGGTGAGGCCCGAGCGGCCCCGGATACCGGTGACTCCGAAACCGGCGGACATGCGCCCGTCACCGTCACCGCCCTCCACGGTCCCGTACCCGCCGGTCGTCACCCGTCGCCGGGTGCTGGGCACCCTGGGCGGTGTGGCGGCCGTGGGCGCCGGTTTCACCCTGCTGAAGGTGCGGAGCGACAGGGCCGACGCCGCCGAGAGACCCCCGGCCGGTGTCGAGCAGCGCTGGGCCCTCGGGGACTTCACGACGTCCTCCCCGGTGGCGGTCGTCGGCAGCACCCTCTACGTGGGCCAGTCCGGCGGCCTGCGCGCCATCGACGCCGCCGACGGCCGGCGCCGCTGGGCCTTCGACGCCCCCACGGACAGCACCGGTCACCCCCCGGCCGTCGCCGACGGGACGGTCTACTTCGGCAGCAGCGACGGAAACATGTACGCCATCGACGCCGGCACCGGCGGCAAGCGCTGGAGCTCCCCGGTGGCGGCCGAGGGCAGGGTGGGCATGTCCGCGACCGTCGCCGACGGCATCGTCCACTTCCTCAGCCGCAGACGCACCGGCGCCGAGCACATCGAAGCCAGGCTGCACGCCGTCGACGAGGCCACCGGCCGGGAACGCTGGGCCTTCACCTATTCCGCGGACTTCGCCAACGTGCCGCCCCCGGTGGTCTCGGGCGGCACGGTCTTCGTCGCCGGCCAGGACGGCACCCTGTACGCCGTGGACGCCGCCACCGGCCGGGAACGCTGGGCCGTCCCCACAGGCGGGAAGTCGCTCCCCGAGCCGCGGCAGCGTCTCCACCTGGCCCCGCTGGTCGCGGACGGCACCGTCTACGCCGGCGGCCAAGACGGCACCCTGTACGCCGTGGACGCCGCCACCGGCCGAAAGCGCTGGACCTTCGGCACCGGTGAACGGGCGACCGTGCGGCCCGCCGTCTCCGGCGGCACCGTCTGTATCAGCGGCTACTCGGACAAGCTGTACGCCGTCGACGCCGCCACCGGAAAGCGACGCTGGACCATCACCCTCGGCGGCGACTCGTCCACGGCTCCGACGGTCGCCGCGGGCACCGTCTACGTCGGTAACCGCGACCACAAGCTCTACGCCGTCGACGTCGCCACGGGCCGCAAGCTGTGGGCCTACAGGTCCGAGGGCCCGGTATCCGCGACTCCGGTCGTCGCGGACGGCACGCTCTACTTCAGCTCCGGCAGCCCGGGCAACGAACTGCGAGCGGTGGCACTCGGCGCACCCGGGCCCGGCGCGGCCGGGTGAGGGGCGGCGCCCATCGGCCTGGTCACGGCGTCCGGGGCGGCGACGCGGCCCCGGACGCCGCACCGGTTGGGCTCACGCCGCCGGTTCAGCGGTGCACCAGGTGAGCGGGACGAGCCGGCCTCACGGCTTGCGCGCCACTCCGCAGTAGGCGTCGACGGCGGCGGTGCCCGGAGCGTCCGGGTCCGGGCGCCAGGACGGGACCTGGGCGATACCGGGAGCGACCAGCTCCAGCCCTTCGAAGAAACCGGCGATCTCCTCGACCTCGCGCACGTGGTACGGCGTCGCGCCACTGGCGTTGTAGGCGTTCGAGGCGGCGATCATGCCCTCGCTCGTCGCGGTGCTGTCGCTGATCACCAGGTAGCTGCCCGACGGGAGGCCCGCCATCAGCTGTCGTACCAGGTCGCGTGCCTGGTCGTAGTCGGCGACATGGCCGAGGGTGTTGAGGATGATCAGGGCGATCGGCCGGGAGAAGTCGAGGGTGCCGGCGGCGGCCTCCAGGACGGTGTCGGGCGCGTAGAGGTCGGCGTCCAGGTAGGCGGTCCGGCCCTCGGGGGTGCTGGTGAGCAGCGCGTTGGCGTGGGTCAGCACGATCGGGTCGTTGTCGACGTACACGATCCGGGCGTCGGGAGCCGCGCGCTGCGCCACTTCGTGGGTGTTGTCGGCGGTGGGGAGCCCGGTGCCGATGTCCAGGAACTGCCGGATGCCCTGCTCCCGGACCAGATGGCGGACGGCGCGTCCCAGGAAGAGCCGGCTGGTGAGGGCCACGTCGACGAGGCCGGGGAAGATCTCCTTGATCTGCTCCCCGATCTCCCGGTCGACCTCGTAGTTGTCCTTGCCACCGACGAAGTAGTTCCAGAAGCGGGCCGAGTGCGGGGTGGCGGTGTCGATCCGGGCCCGTATCTCCGCGCTGGCAGCGACCTGGGAGTTGGTGTCCGACACGGCAGGGTCTCCTAGGGGTTGGCTCGAGTGATCCGGACACCAACCTAGTGCCGCCGCCGTACGGGTGGCGTGAAAAGCCCTGGAGACGGGGCAGTTGACGCCTGTGCGGCCTGACGGCCGTGCGGCCTGACGGCCCGCCCGGGACCTCGGGGGCGAGCCGTCCGCCGGTGGCCCGCGGGCGTCAGCCGAACATGCCCGGCACGTAGTCGCCCGCCGGCTGGCGGGTGATGACGTTCATGCGGTTGTACATGTTGATCACGGCGATCAGTCCGATCAGACCGGTGAGCTGGTCCTCGTCGTAGTGCTCGGCCGCGTTCGCCCAGGCCTCGTCGGTGACGCCGCCGCCGTCGGCGATACGGGTGCCCTGCTCGGTCAGTTCCAGGGCGGCGCGCTCGGCGTCGGTGAAGACCTTGGCCTCCCGCCACGCCGCGAGCAGGTTCAGGCGCAGAGCGGTCTCGCCCGCCTTCTCGGCGTCCTTGGTGTGCATGTCGAGGCAGAAACCGCAGCCGTTGATCTGGCTGGCTCGGATCTTCACCAGCTCCTGGGTCGTGACCGGCAGCGACGACTCCAGGGTCTTGGCCGCCGAGTTGATGTGCCGCAGGAACTTGCCGGCGAGCGGGCTGGTGAACATGTTGAGACGGGCTTCCATGATGATTTCCTCCGGTCATCGGCAAGCGAGTTGCCTGTCGGGCTCGGTCTTCGGGCTTGTCGCTCGCGCCCTTGGGTGTACACCGCTACGACGGAGCGCGGGGGGTGGGATGTGACAGGCCCGGGGAGATGGCGGGTGTGACCTGCGTCTCAGCCGTCCGGGGTGGCTCGCGCCAGCAGCCGGCGCAGGGCCGCCGTCACCTCGGCGGGGCGTTCGTCCATCACCCAGTGGCCGGTGTCGTCCAGCATCGTCAGTTCGGCCCCGGGGATCGCCTCGGCCAGCTCGGTCGCGATCGCGGGGCGCAGGTACGTGTCCTCGCGGCCCCAGACGACCGATGTCGGGCAGGTGATGCCGGGGAGGCGTCGGCGCAGTCGGGGACGGGGCGGGGTGCGGTAGTCGCCGAAGAAGTGGAGGAGCCGGCGGCGGCCCTCCGGCGTGTCCATCCAGCCGACGTAACCGTCCAGGACGCCCGCGTCGAGGTGGCCCGCGCGGACCAGCGGCGCGAAGGCCCGGCGGTGGATGGCGGCGAAGGGCAGGCGCATCGCCGCCGGTCGCAGTACGGGCGTTCGTCCGGCGAGGCTGATCAGGCTGAAGACGGCGTACCAGTGGCCGGCGAAGGAGGCGTGCGCGCGGCTGTTGAGGATCGCCAGCCGGCGTACGCGCTCGGGGTGGGTCTCGGTGAAGCCGAGGGCCAGGAAGCCGCCGTAGTCGTGGCCGACCAGGTTCACCCGCTCCAGCTCCAGCGCGTCCAGCAGCAGGCCGAGCCGGGCGACCTCGGTGTCGTAGTCGAAGCGCAGGTGCAGCGGGCGGTCGGACTCGCCCCAGCCGAGGAGGTCCGGGGCGATGACCCGGTACTGCCGCGACAGGGGCGGGATCTGGTGACGCCAGCAGTGGTGGTTGGCGGGGTAGCCGTGCAGGAGGAGGACCGGCTCGGCGTCGGGTGGTCCCGACTCCCAGCAGGCCACGCGGGCACCACCGTCCACCGTGACCGACCGGGCGCGGGACCCGTCCGTGCCGGGGCTCTGCGTACTCATCGGCTGTTCGCTCCCTCGTTCCGTCCGTACTACCCCGCTCCCCTCCCCCTCAGCCCTAACTCGGCGGATGCCCGGAAGTGACGCGCCCGGGGCAGGGTGTTCGGCCGAAGGGCCTGCGCGCTGCCGCCGACGCGCGGCGCACCGGCGGCCACCCCGGCGCGTGCGGCGCGCCCCGCGAGGATTGGGTTCGGTTCCGGTAGCCGGTACGGCAGGAGGCAGACATGGCGAAGGTTCCCAGCGCGGTGGTCGCCGCGGGTGGTCTCGTGGGCGGGTACGGCGTGGCCCGCTGGACGAAGAAGCGGCAGCTCGGCGGGGTCGTACTCGCCGGCGCCGGGGCCCGGGCCGCGCAGCGGTGGCGGGAGCGGGCCGGCGGGAGGGCCGCCGGAGCGCTGACGGCCGCGTACGTCGCCGGCTTCGCCGGGTCCCACCCGCTGGCCAAGAAGGTCGGCGCCTGGCCCGCCGTCCTCGGTGTCGCCGGGGCCGTGGCACTGGCCTCCTGGGCGGTCGCCGACCGGCGGGACTGACCGGCGGGACACCGGACTCACCGGCAGGTCCGCCCGGCGGTTGGGCGAGGTCCCACCCGACCGGGTTCAGGTCCGGTGCGTCAGTACGTTCACCACCCGCCCGTTCGGGTCCCGTACGAAGAAGCGCCGTACGCCCCACTCCTCGTCCCGCAGCTCCCGTACGACCTCCGCGCCCGACGCGGCGACCCGCGCGTACACCGCGTCGACGTCCTCGACCTCCACGCTCAGGTCGGGGGCGACGGGCGCGGTGCGTTCCTCGGTGAAGAGGCTGATCTGGGCGGTGGGGTGTGGAACTGCTCGCGTTTGACTGCGTATGAGTGTGTTCTGGCGTGTGTGAGTGAGTGTGGGGGTGCGGTTCGGAGGCGGGATGTGCTGTGGTGGCGGGGGGAGGGAACGGGGGTCCGTGTGTCGAATGCGTGACCTTTGACGGGTGTGCTCGT
>NZ_JBIRNE010000036.1:0-50270 GCF_044331465.1 Streptomyces sp. NPDC017225
CCCAGACGAGCCGCGAACACCGGCGACGTGTCCAGCAGCTCACGCCCCATCCCCGCCCACTGCGTCCCCTGACCCGGGAACACCAGCACCGTCCGACCGCAGGCATTCGGCTCCGTGACCACGCCGTGCACGGCGGAGCGCTCCAGGCGGGTCAGGAGTTCCCCGCGGTCGCCCGCCAGGACAACGGCGCGGTGGGCGAAGACCGTACGTGTGTCGGCGAGGGTCCGGGCGACGTCGCGCAGGGCGAGTTCCGGTGTGTGCTCCACATGGGCGCTCAGTTGGGCGGCCTGGTCGCGCAGGGCTTCCGCGGTACGGCCGGAGACGACGACCGGTACCACCGGCAGGTGGTGGCCGGGCTCGGCGTCGTCGCCTTCGGCCGGGGCGGGCGCCGGGGCCTGGGACAGGACGACGTGCGCGTTGGTGCCGCCCATGCCGAAGGCGGAGACGCCGGCGAGTCGTGGGGTTTGGGGGTCGGTGGTCCAGGACTCCAGTTCGGTCTGGACGGTGAGGTTGAGCCCGTCCAGGTCGATGTCCGGGTTCGGCGTGGTGTGGTGGAGGCTCGGCGGCAGTTCGCCCTCGCGTACGGCGAGGGCGGCCTTGAGGAGGCCGACGACGCCGGCGGCGCCTTCGAGATGACCGACGTTGGTCTTGGCGGAGCCGACGGCCAGCGGGGTGCGGCGGCCGGCGGCGGTGCCGAGGACGGCACCCAGGGCGGCTGCCTCGACGGGGTCGCCGGCGCGGGTGCCGGTGCCGTGCAGTTCGACGTAGCCCACGTGTCCGGCGGGGACGCCGGCGCGCTCGTAGGCCTCGCGGAGCACGGCCTCCTGGGCGGCCTGGTCCGGTGTGGTCAGGCTGGGGCCGCCGCCGTCGTTGTTGACGGCACCGCCCTTGATGACGCAGTGCACGCGGTCGCCGTCGGCGAGGGCGCGGTGCAGCGGCTTCAGGACGAGGACGCCGCCGCCCTCGCCGCGCACGTATCCGTTGGCGCGGGCGTCGAAGGTGTGGCAGCGGCCGTCGGGGGAGAGGGCGCCCATCATCTCCATGGCTGCTGTGCTGTCCTCGGCGAGGATGAGGTTGACGCCGCCGGCCAGACAGAGGTCGCTCTCGCCGCGGCGCAGGCTCTCGCAGGCGAGGTGGACGGCGACGAGTGCGGAGGACTGGGCGGTGTCGACGGCCATGCTGGGCCCGCGCAGGCCGAGCAGGTGGGAGAGCCGGTTGGCGGCCATGGCGCGGTGGCGGCCGGTGGCGGTGTAGCCGTCGGTACGTCCGGCGGCGCGGGTGAGGGTGGCGTAGTCGTCGGAGGCGATGCCGACGTACACGCCGCCGCGGGTGCCGCGGAGGCGGGCCGGGATCATCCCGGCGTGCTCCAGCGCTTCCCAGCCGAGTTCGAGGACCAGGCGGTGCTGGGGGTCGGCGGCGGCGGCGTCGGCGGGGTTCATCCCGAAGAATCCGGCGTCGAACTCGCCGTGTGCCGGCAGGGCGCCGCGCCGGGTGCCGTCGGCCTGCGGGGTGACGGCGTCGCGGCCGTCCCGCAGCAGGTGCCAGAACTCCCCGACGGTGGCGGCTCCGGGAAGCCTGCACGCCATGCCCACGACGGCTATGTCGTTGTCCTCCGTGTGCTGCTCACGGGTCTTCGGGGTCATGAATTCTCCATAGCCAGGGATGAGGTGCGAGGGCCCACGGGCAAGAATGGGGAATGCGGCATGAGCGCCGCTGGAATCACCAGGTGACAGGGAGTTCGACGAGGCCGCGGACGAGCATTCCGCGGTGCCAGTCGAGTTCGGCGGCGGGCCGGGCGAGGCGCAGTGCGGGGAGCCGGCCGGTGAGGGCCTCGAGCGCGCACTGGAGTTCGGCGCGGGCCAGGGGGGCGCCGAGGCAGAAGTGAGGGCCCTGGCCGAAGGCGATGTGGGGGTTGGCGACGCGGTCGAGCACCACGGCGTCGGGGGCCTCGAAGACGGTCTCGTCACGGTTGGCGGAGGCGAGGGAGTAGACGACGGCCTCGCCGGCGCGGATGGTGACGCCGCCGATCTCGACGTCCTCGGTGGCGACGCGGCTCGGGCCCACGCTGGCCCACAGGGGGACGTAGCGCAGGAGTTCCTCGACGGCCGCGGGGACCAGGTCGGGGCGGGCGATCAGCCGCTCGTAACCGCGGCGGTCGTCGTCGAGGAGTACCAGGACCTGGCCGGCGAGCTGGTTGGCGGTGGTCTCGTGGCCGCCGACGAGCATGCCGCCGGTGAGCATGAGGAGTTCGTTCTCGCTGAGCCGTCCTTCCTCGTCGCGGGCTTCGACGAGGGCGCTCAGGAGGTCGTCCTCGGGGTGTGCGCGGCGCTGGGCCACGTAGCCGCGCAGGTAGTCGGCGTACTCCTCGGCGGCCTGGGCGACCTGTTCCTCGGTGAAGCGGCTGGCGGACATGAGAGCTTCGGTGAAGGACCGGAATATGTGCTGGTCGGTGCGGGGGATGCCGAGCATCTCGCAGATGACGGCGGTGGGCAGGGGCAGGGCGAGCCGGGCCACGAGGTCGGCGGGGCCGCCGTCGGCGATCAGGTCGTCGACGAGGTGGTGCGTGATCTCGGCGATGCGGGGGCGCAGGGCGGCGACGCGGCGGGCGGTGAAGGCGCGGGAGACCAGGCGGCGCAGCCGGGCGTGCGACTCGGGGGGCATGCCCATGAGGCCGACGGAGTCCAGGGCGCGGGGCGCGGCGCGCGGCACGTCCCGGTCGGCGGCGGCGTGCATGCTCAGCCGGGGGTCGGCGGAGGCCTTCTTGACGTCGGCGTGCCGGGTCAGCAGCCAGGCCTCGCCGCCGTGGGGCATGCGGACGCGGGCCACGGGCGAGGTGGCGCGCAGTTCGGCGTAGGCGGGGTCGAGTCGCAGGTCGGCGTGGTCGCCGAAGGGGTAGGTGCGGACGGTTCCGACGGCCGTGGCGGCATGAGGGCAGGTCATGGCGGAATCTCCTCTGTGTACGGACCCGGGGGGACCTTTCACCGGAACAGCACCCGACGGCGCCGCGGCACGGATTTCGCGGGCAGGAAAGGGATTGTGCCAACCGGCGACCATGGAAAACGGGAATTCGAGCGGCGCTGGAGCGGAATGCGAGCGACCAGCGACGAGCATTAGAGGGCGCCGGTGCACGGTGGTCAGGCACCACCGGCCGGCTGGTGACCGCGCCGGGTCAGTACCGGCGGCCGTGGTGTCTCGCCCCCTGGTCGGGGGTGTGCCGGCACGTCGTATCCGATTCGCCTCGAAGGGCTGGCCCGATGGCGCACATCGCCTTTTTCATTCTCCCCGCGGCAGGTCATGTGAATCCGACGCTGTCCGTGGCGAGGGAACTCGTCGCGCGCGGACACCGGGTCACGTACGCCCTGTCGGAGAACTACCGCGAGCGTGTTCTCGCCACGGGTGCCGAGTTCCTTCCGTACGCCCTGGACCAGGACCGCTTCTGGGACACGATGGTGCCGAAGCAGGACGCGGCCGAGTACACGGACCAGCAGGAGTTCGTGAACATGATGACGTGGATGCTGGATCTGACCCGGCAGACACTGGGGGACTTCGAGCGGCACTTCGGCGACGGGGCCGGCCGGCCCGACGTGTTCGTGTGCGATCCGTCGTCGTTCTGGAGCGGGCACATCCTGGCGGCCAAGTGGGGTGTGCCGGTGATCCGCAGCACCCCGACCTATGTGGCCAACGAGCACTGGTCGCTGCATCCGCCGGTGGACACGGCCGAGGAGCAGGCCGAGGACCCGCGTACGGGCGCCCTGTTCGAGGCGGTGGCCGGGCTGCTCGCCGAGCACCGGGTGGAGAAGTCCATCGGGGACTTCGCGGCCGAGGTGCACTCGGGTCCGGCGCTGGTGTACCTGCCGCGGGCTTTCCAGTACGCGGGTGACACCTTCGGCGAGGAGGTCAGGTTCGTCGGCCCGTGCACGAGCGCCAACTCCTTCCACGGCGAGTGGGAGCCGCCCGGCACCGGCCGGCCGCTGGCGCTGGTCAGCCTCGGCACGCTGTACAACAAGCAGCCGGACTTCTTCCGGGCCTGCGTGGAAGCCTTCCGCGAGACCGACTGGGACGTCGTCGTCACGCACGCGGGCGGGGTGGCCGAGGGTGAACTCGGCGACGTTCCGCCGCACGTCAGGGTGTACGACTTCGCGCCGCAGGGCGCGGTGCTCGCGCACGCCTCCCTGATGATCAACCACGGCGGTACGAGCACCGTGCTGCAGGCCGTCTCCGAGGGCGTGCCGGTGATCGCCGTACCGCAGATGGCGGAGCTGCACGCGACCGCGACCCGCGCCGAGCAGCTGGGTGTGGGTGCCAAGGTCCTGCGCAAGGACGTCACGCCCGAGCGGCTGCGCGAGACGGCGCTGGCCCTGACCGGCAGTGCCGAGGTGCGGGCGGCGGTGGCGCGGCTGCGCGGCGAGATCGAGGCCGCCGGCGGTCCCGCGGCGGCCGCCGACGCGGTCGAGGCACTGCTCGTTCCGGCTGCGGCCGCCGCGGCCTGAGTGCCGCGGCACAAGCCACTCTCCGACTTCTCACGACCCTCAGGAAGCGACATGACGACACAGACCGCCGAGGTCACCGCCGAGGTCACCGCCGAGACCGGCCAGGACGCCGAGACACCCCACCCGCTGGCGCAGCCGGCCGACGCCGACGCCGCCCGGCTGCTCGACTGGTTCGCGCGCGCCCGCCGCGAGGCGCCGGTGTTCTGGGACGCGACGCGGTTCGCGTGGCAGGTGTTCTCCTACGAGGACTACAACACCGTCTCGACCAACCCGCAGCTCTTCTCCTCGGACTTCTCGCCGGTGTTCCCGGTGCCCGAGGAGCTGGCCCTGCTGATGGGCCCGGGTACCTTCGGCGGCATCGACCCGCCCCGGCACGGTCCGCTGCGCAAGCTGGTCAGCCAGGCGTTCACCCCGCGCCGGATGGCCGCGCTGGAGCCGCGGATCGAGGAGATCACCCGTCGGCTGCTGGCCGACCTGGAGGGGCGCACCGAGGTCGACGTGGTGACGGACCTGGCGTATCCGCTGCCGGTGACGGTGATCGCGGAGCTGCTGGGGGTGCCGGCCGAGGACCAGGACCTGTTCCGGGAGTGGGTCGACGTCATCCTCAACAACGAGGGGATGGAGTACCCGAACCTGCCGGACGACTTCGCCGAGACGATGGGCCCGGCCATCAAGGAGTGGGCGGCCTATCTCTACGCGAAGATCGCCGAGAAGCGGGAGCGGCCGGCCGACGACCTGATGAGCGGTCTGATCGAGTCCGAGGTCGACGGGCGCCGGCTCACCGACGAGGAGATCGTCAACATCGTCGCGCTGCTGCTGACGGCGGGTCACATCTCCAGTGCCACGCTGCTGAGCAACCTGTTCATCGTGCTGGACCAGCACCCCGGGGCACAGGCCGAACTGCGTGCGGACCGCTCGCTGATCCCGGCGGCCGTGGAGGAGACGCTGCGCTTCCGCAGCCCGTTCAACAACATCTTCCGGCTGCTGAAGGAGGACACCGACATCCTCGGTGTGCCGATGAAGGCGGGGCAGATGGTGGTGGCGTGGAGCCAGTCCGCCAACCGTGACCCGCGTCAGTTCCCGGACCCGGACACCTTCGACGTGCACCGTTCGGCCAACAAGCACATGGCGTTCGGTCACGGCATCCACCACTGCCTGGGCGCGTTCCTGGCCCGTATGGAGGCGAAGGTCTTCCTCAATCTGGTCCTCGACGCGTTCTCCTCGTTCACCGTCCACCACGACCGGGCGGAGTTCTACGAGGCGGATCAGCTGACCGCCCGTCATCTGCCGGTCTCCGTCGCCCGCGGCTGAGCGGGCCCTCATACAGGGAGCTCGATCGTGGCGGTGGGGATGACTACGGAAGTGACGGTGGGCGGGCTGAGGCCCTGCACCGTCATCGACTTGGAGCAGCACGTCGACGAACGGGGCAGCCTTTCGGTCGTGGAGTCCGAATGGACGGCCGGTTTCCCGATCCGGCGGGTGTACTACCTGCACGACCCCGACGTGGGCTCCTCCCGCGGCGGTCACGCGCACCGGGCGCTGGAGCAGCTGGTGATCGCCGTCCACGGTGGTTTCACGATCACCGTGGACGACGGGACGAACCAGGCCGACTTCCGGCTGGACGACCCGGGGCGGGGGCTGTACGTCGGCCCGATGGTGTGGCGGAACCTGAAGGACTTCTCACCGGGCGCGGTGGCTCTGGTACTGGCCTCGCTGCACTACGACGAGGCGGACTACTACCGCGACTACGCCGAGTTCCGGGCCGCCGCGGGGAGGCCGCGGTGACCGCCGCGGCGCCGGCGCGCGCGAGGCGGGTGGCCTTCCACGACCTGCGGGACCTGCACGCGCTGGACGGTGTGCAGGAGCGCGTCGACGCGGCCGTGCTGCGGGTGGCCCGCTCGGGCCGTTATCTGCTGGGCCCGGAACTGTCCGCGTTCGAGGCGGAGTTCGCGCGCTACTGCGAGAACGACCACTGTGTCGGCGTGGGCAGCGGCCTGGACGCGCTGGAGCTGATCCTGCGGGCTCTGGAGGTGGGCCCCGGGGACGAGGTGATCGTGCCCGGGCACACCTATATCGCCACCTGGCTGGCGGTGTCTGCGGTCGGGGCGCGGCCGGTTCCGGTGGAGCCGGAGGCCGACTCGTACCTGATGGATCCGCAGCGGCTGGCGGACGCGATCACCCCGCGGACGCGGGCCGTCATGCCGGTGCATCCCTACGGGCATCCGGCGGACCTCGACGCGATCGACGCCGTGGCCGCCGCCCGGGGCATCCCGGTCCTCGAGGACGCGGCGCAGGCGCACGGGGCGCGGTACCGGGGCCGGCGGGCCGGTTCCCGGTACGCGGCCGCGTTCAGTTTCTACCCGGGCAAGAACCTGGGGGCGCTGGGCGACGCGGGCGCGGTGGTGACGTCCGACGCGCGGCTCGCGGAGCGGGTCCGGCTGCTGCGCAACTACGGTTCGCGGGTCAAGTACCGGCACGAGGTGCCCGGCAGGAACTCGCGGCTCGACGAGATCCAGGCCGCCGCGCTGCGGGTGAAGCTGCCGTACCTGGACCGGTGGAACGCCCGCCGGGCCGAGGTCGCGGCCCACTACACCGAAGGTCTGGCCGGGCTGCCGGGGCTGGCCGTGCCCGCGGTGCGGTCGTGGGCCGAGCCGGTGTGGCACCAGTACGTGGTGCGTGCCGCGCGCCGTGCCCCGCTGGTGTCCGCGCTGGAGGCCGCCGGGGTGGAGACGTTGGTCCACTACCCGGTGGCCGTGCACCGGTCCGAGGCGTACGCGGGAGCGGCCACCGGGCCGCTGCCCCGCTGTGAGCGCCTGGCCGACGAGGTGCTGAGCCTGCCCATGGGGCCGCAACTGACCGCGCAGGACGTCACGGCCGTCATCGCGGCGGTCCGCGAGGCGACGGAGACCAGTCATGATTGACGTTGTACGGAACACCTCGGTCAGCCCGGCCGGGCCGGCGCCGTGGCAGGCGGCCGGTACCGGACCGGGCAGGCGGCCGATGAAGGGGATCGTCCTGGCCGGCGGCAGCGGCACCCGGCTGCGACCGCTGACGGGCACGATCTCCAAGCAACTGCTCCCGGTGTACGACAAGCCGATGATCTACTACCCGCTGTCGGTGCTGATGCTGGCCGGTGTCCGGGACATCCTGATCATCTCGGCCCGGGACCACCTCGGTATGTTCCGCTCGATGCTCGGCGACGGCTCGCGGCTCGGTCTGGAGCTGAGCTACGCCGCCCAGGACGAGCCTCGGGGCATCGCGGAGGCCTTCCTGATCGGGCAGGAGCACATCGGGGACAGCCCGGTCGCGCTCATCCTGGGGGACAACGTCTTCCACGGCCCCGGTTTCTCGTCCGTGATCCACCAGGCCGCGGCCCGGCTGGACGGCTGCGAGCTGTTCGGTTACCCGGTCAATGACCCGCAGCGCTACGGCGTCGGTGAGGTCGACGCCGAGGGACGTCTGGTGTCGCTGGTGGAGAAGCCGGTCAAGCCGCGCTCCAACCTGGCGGTCACCGGCCTGTACCTCTACGACAACGACGTGGTGGACATCGCCCGGTCGCTCGCCCCCTCCGCGCGGGGCGAACTGGAGATCACGGACGTCAACCGCGCGTACCTGGCCGCGGGCCGGGCCCGGCTGACCGCTCTGGGGCGCGGCTTCGCCTGGCTGGACATGGGCACCCACGACTCCCTGCTCCAGGCCGGCCAGTACGTGCAGTTGCTGGAGCAGCGCCAGGGCGAGCGCATCGCGTGCGTCGAGGAGATCGCCCTGCGGATGGGTTTCATCGGTCCGGAGCAGTGCCACGCGCTCGGCCGGGAGCTGGGCGAGTCCGGCTACGGCCGCTACGTACAGGAGACCGCCCGCCGGGCCGCGGCCCGGGCCTCGGAGCACGCCGTCGGCTTCTCCGCCGCCTGAGCGGCGCGCCCCCACCCAACCACCCCTTCGTGAAAGGCCCTTGCCGATGCGTGTCCTGGTGACCGGAGGAGCGGGCTTCATCGGCTCGCACTTCGTCAGAGAACTGCTGGCCGACGCCTATCCGGGCCTGGCGGCGACCCGGGTGGTGGTCCTGGACGCGCTGACCTACGCCGGCAACCGGGCCAACCTCGATCCGGTGCGCGCCGACGACCGGCTGGAGTTCGTGCACGGCGACATCTGCGACGCGCCGCTGGTCGGCCGGCTGATGCGCGACGTCGACCTGGTGGTGCACTTCGCGGCCGAGTCGCACGTGGACCGCTCCATCCAGGACGCGTCCGCTTTCGTGCGCACCAACGTGCAGGGCACGCAGACGCTGCTGGACGCCGCGGTCCGCGCCGGCGCGGGGCGGTTCGTGCACGTCTCCACGGACGAGGTGTACGGGTCGATCGAGACCGGCTCCTGGCCGGAGGAGCACCCGCTGGCGCCCAACTCGCCGTACGCGGCGTCCAAGGCCTCCTCGGACCTGATGGCGCTGGCCTTCCACCGTACGCACGGACTGGAACTGTGCGTCACCCGCTGCTCCAACAACTACGGGCCGTACCAGTTCCCGGAGAAGCTCGTCCCGCTGTTCACCACCAACCTCGTCGACGGGCTGACCGTGCCCCTGTACGGGGACGGTGGCAACAGCCGGGACTGGCTGCACGTGGACGACCACTGCCGCGGCATCGCGCTGGTCGCGGCGAAGGGCCGGCCGGGCGAGGTCTACAACATCGGCGGCGGCACGGAACTGACCAACCGGGAACTGACCGGCCGGCTGCTGGAGCTGTGCGGGCGGGACGCCTCCGCCGTGCGCCCGGTCACGGACCGCGCCGGACACGACCGCCGGTACTCCGTGGACACCACGAAGATCTCCACCGAGCTGGGCTACGCCCCGCGGACGGGCCTCGACCGGGGGCTGGCGGACACGGTGGCGTGGTACCGGGACAACCGCGCCTGGTGGGAGCCGCTGAAGGCGGACTCTCGGGAGGCGGGTGGCCGTGCGCGTCGATGAGACCGGCATCCCCGGCACCTACCGGGTGCTGCCCGAGCGGCTGTCCGACGAGCGCGGCCACTTCTACGAGGCCGCCAGGTACAGCGTGCTCACCGAGCGGACCGGACTGCCGTTCTCGGTCCGCCAGGTCAACAACTCCGTGTCCCGCAAGGGCGTGCTGCGCGGCGTGCACTGCAACGACGTACCCGACGGCGCGAGCAAGCTGGTGACCTGCGTACGCGGGTCGATGCTGGATGTCATGGTCGACCTGCGGGTGGGTTCGCCCACCTTCGGCCGGTACGAGGTGACCCGGATGTCGGCCGACGACGGGGTCGCCCTGTACCTGCCGGGCAGCGTCGGGCACGCCTTCCTCGCGCTGGAGGACGGCACCTGTGTCAACTACCTGCTGTCCACCGAGTACGTGCCCGGCGCGATGGTCGACCTGGACGCCCTGGACCCGGAGCTGGGACTGCCCTGGGACCTGGCCGGTCCGCCCGTGCGCTCGGCCAAGGACGCGGCGGCCCCCTCGCTCGCAGAGGTCCTCGCCTCCGGCAGACTGCCGCACTACTCGCCGCCCGCTCCCTCTCCCTCTCCCCCTCGTCCGAGGAGCTGACACCACCGTGACTGCCCCCACCACCGCACGCGGGCCGGCCGCCGTCCCCACCGGATGGCTGCGCCGCTACCGCCCCTGCGACGACGCGACCGTCCGCCTGGTGTGCTTCCCGCACGCGGGCGGCTCGGCCTCCGCCTACCTGCGCTTCGCGGCCACTCTGGCCCCGGCGGGTGTGGAGGTGCTGGCCGTGCAGTACCCGGGCCGCCAGGACCGGCGCGGCGAGCCGTTCGTCGACACCGTAGAGGAGCTGGTCGAGGCGGTACTGCCGGAAGTACGGCAGTGGACGCACGGCCCGTTCGCGCTGTTCGGGCACAGCCTGGGCGCGACCCTGGCCTTCGAGACGGCCCGGCGGCTCGCGGCGTCCGGCCGGAGCCCGGCGCACCTGTTCCTGTCCGGGCGCCGGGCGCCGGTCGTCCCGCGCACCGACACGGCCTACCTGCTGGACGACCGTTCGCTCGTCGAGCGGGTGACCCGTCTGCAGGGCACCGACCCGACGCTGCTCCAGGACGAGGAGCTGCTGAGCATGGTGCTGCCGGCGATCCGCAACGACTACGCGATGGCCGGCGCCTACCGCTACCGGCCGGGCCCGCCGCTGTCCGTGCCGACCACCGTACTGACCGGCGACGCCGACCCGAACGTGACACCCGACGACGCCCGGCGCTGGTCGGAGGTGGTCGCAGGGCCGTTCGGCCTGCACGTCCTGCCCGGCGGCCACTTCTTCCTCAACGACCACACGGCGGGGATCTGCTCGCTGATCGAGGAGGAACTGGGCGATGCTCACTGACCTGCCGGCACCGGCCGGACCGGTGTCCCTGGCCGCGGACCGGGCCCTGACGGCCCGCCGGGTGCTGCTGTCGGCCCGGACACCCGAGAGCGCGCCGATGCCGGCCGGCCGGGTGCGGCCGTGGCTGGCCGAGCAGGCCCGCCGGGGCGAGTACCGGGTGACCCCGGTGCCGTTCTCCCAGCTGCGTGGCTGGCACTTCGAGGAGCCGGACGGCAACCTGCGGCACGAGTCGGGCCGGTTCTTCAGCGTGGAGGGCCTGCACGTGACGGCCGACGGCCTGCCCCCGCGCGGCCGGCGTCAGCCGATCATCGTGCAGCCGGAGGTGGGTCTGCTGGGCATCGTGGCCCGGGAGATCGACGGGGTCGTGCACTTCCTGATGCAGGCCAAGATGGAACCCGGCAACGTCAACTCCTTCCAGCTCTCCCCCACCGTGCAGGCCACCCGGAGCAACTTCACCGGAGTGCACCAGGGCCGGCGCATCCCCTTCCTGGACCTGTTCCTGGAGCGGGGACGCTCCCGGGTGCTGGTGGACGTGCTCCAGTCCGAGCAGGCCGACTGGTTCCTCGCCAAACGCAACCGCAACATGATCGTCGAGATCGACGAGGACGTGGAGACCGGCGAGGAGTTCCGCTGGCTCACGCTCGGCCAGCTGCTCCGGCTGCTGCGCCTGGACAACGTGGTCAACATGGACAGCCGCTCCGTGCTGGCGTGTCTGCCGACGGCCGGCGCCCGCCCGGACCCGGCCGGCGACCCGGACGGCGATCCAGCCGCAGCCGCGGTGCTTCGTTCCTTCCACGATCCCGCCGCCCCGTCGGTGCACGGCATGACGGAGATCCACAGCTGGCTGACCGGTGTACGGGCACTGCGCGAACTCGACCAGCGGCGGGTGCCGCTGCGGGAGGTCGCGGAGGACGGCTGGCTGTTCTCCGGCACCGAGATCGGACACGAGAGCGGCCGGCGCTTCAGAGTGATCGGCGCGGACGTCGCGGCCAGCAACCGGGAGGTGGGCTCCTGGACGCAGCCGATGATCCAGCCGCAGGTTCCCGGGCTGATGGCCCTCGTCGTCAAGCGCATCCGCGGCACCCTGCACGCCCTGGTGCAGGCCCGGGTGGACGTGGGGCACCTGAACGTGGCGGAACTGGCGCCGACCGTGCACTGCCGGCCCGCCGACCACACCGGACCGGGCTCCGAGCCCTTCCCGCCGTTCCTCATGGACGTGCTCACCGCGCCCGCGGAGCGGTTCCGTTACGACACCGTGCAGTCCGAGGAGGGCGGCCGCTTCTACCACGCGGAGAACCGCTACGCCGTGGTGGAGGCCCCCGACGGCTTCCCCGAGGAACCTCCCGCGGACTACGCCTGGTTGACGTTCGCCCAGCTCACCGAGTTGCTGGCGCACGGCAACTATCTCAACGTCGAGCTGCGGACCCTGGTGGTCTGCGCCCACACCCTCTACTGACGGCCGACGGCCCCTCACCCACGGACGGTCATGCCCCCTCCTCTGCGCCTCGGCCTGCTCGGCTGCTCGGACATCGCCGCCCGCCGGACCCTGCCCGCGCTGCTGCGCACCCCGGAGCTCCGGCTGACGGCCGTGGCCGCCCGGGACGCCGGGCGCGCGGCCGGCTACGCGGACCGCTTCGGCGGCACGCCCGCCGCCTCGTACGAGGATCTGCTCACCCGGCCCGACGTCGACGCCGTCTACCTGTCGCTGCCGACCCTGCTGCACGCGCGATGGGCAGAGCGGGCACTGGCGGCCGGCAAGCACGTACTGGTGGAGAAACCGCTGGCGGCCACGGGCGCGGACGCGCGACGGCTGTTCGCGCTGGCCGACGACCGCGGACTGGTGCTGCTGGAGAACTTCATGTTCCTGCACCACGGCACCCACCGGAAGGTGACCGAACTCCTCGACTCCGGCGTCCTGGGCCCCGTGCGCGCCGTGTCCGCGGCCTTCACCATCCCGCCCCGCCCCGAGGGCGACCTGCGTCACGACCCGCTGCTGGGGGGCGGCGCCCTGCTGGACAGCGGCGTCTACCCGCTGCGCGCGGCCCTGCGCTTCCTCGGCCGCGGCCTCACGGTGGCCGGGGCGAGCCTGCGGCACAGCCGGCGCCTCGGCGTCGACCTGTCGGGTGCCGTCCTGCTGACCGCGCCCGACGGCGCGACGGCGCACCTGCGCTTCGGCATGGAGCACCACTACCGCTCCTGGTACGAGGTCCAGGGCGCCGCGGGCACCCTCGCGGTGGAGCACGTCTACACCACGGCCGCCGGCCACGCGCCGGTGATCCGGCTCGCGTCCGGCCGCGACGTGGAGGAGATCACGGTGCCGGCCGAGGACCACTTCGAGGCGGTGCTGCGGTTCTTCGCGGCCGCCGTGCACGACCGCGGCGCGATGTCGTCCCGGCTGCGTCCGCTGGGCGAGGAGTCCCGGCGGCAGGCCGAACTGCTGGACGAGACACGGGCGCGGGCGGTCCGCGTCGAGGTCTGACACGGACCGCCCGCGGGGCCGTCAGCCGGTGACCCGCCGGCCGCCCGCCAGTTCCAGGTGGGTGCCGGTGAAGGCGCGGCGCATCCGGCGGTCGTGGGTGACGACGACGACCGTGCCGGTGTAGTCGGCCAGCGCGGCCTCCAGTTCCTCCACCAGCAGCGGCGAGAGGTGGTTGGTCGGCTCGTCCAGGAGCAGCAGGTCCACCGGGCGGGTGACCAGGCGGGCCAGGTCGATGCGGCGTCGCTGGCCGACCGACAGGGAGCCGACCGGCAGTGCGAGTTCGGAGCGCCGGAACAGGCCGAGGGCGAGCAGTTCCTCCGTGTACTCGTCGGGGTGGCCCAAACGGCCGTCGGCGAACTCGGCGAGGACCGAACGGCGGGGCTGCTTGGGCAGCTCGTCCTGGCGCAGCCACCCGGTGTGCCCGGCGCGGACGACCGTGCCGCGGTCGGGTTCCAGATCGCCGGCGAGAACCCGCAGCAGGGTGGATTTCCCGGCGCCGTTCGGCCCGGTGATGAGCAGCCGTTCGCCGGGGGCGACCGCCATGTGGTCCAGCCGCAGCCGACCGTCGACCTCCAGGCCGGTCACCTCGGCCAGCGGTGCGGCGGGGTCTGCGGGATCGGCGGGGTCGGCGGCGGGTTCGCCGGCCGGGGTGAGGGACACGGTGAACCGCAGCGGGTCCGGCGGGCGCGGCACCGGGTTGTCCTGGAGCCGCTTGAGCCGCTCGTTGGCGTTGCGGGCCTTGCTGGAGGTGGAGCTGCTCGAGGACCGGGCTCGGTGGTGCTCGGAACCGCTGAACGCCCAGGGCCCCCTCTTGGCGATGGTGGCGAGCATCCGTCCGGCGTTGGCGGCCAGGGTCTCCTGCCGCTCGATCTCGGCCAGGTGGTCCTGGTACTCGCGCTCCCAGCGGGCGCGGGCGGCGGCCTTGGCGGTCAGGTAGCCCTGGTAGCCGTCGCCGTAGCGGTTGACGGTGCGCCGGTCGGGGTCGACCTCCAGGATCGTGGTGGTGACCGCCTCCAGGAAGGCGCGGTCGTGGGTGATGACGACGACCGTGCCGCGGTGCTCGCGCAGACGCCTCTCCAGCCAGTCCACGGCCTGGTCGTCCAGGTCGTTGGTGGGTTCGTCGAGCAGCAGCAGTTCGGGGGCCGCGGCGAGGGTGGCGGCCAGGGCCAGCCGGGAGCGCTCACCGCCGGAAAGGGTGTCCACGGCCCGGTCCCGGTCCAGGCCGGGCAGGCCGAGGCCGTGCAGCGCGGCGTCGGCGCGGGCGTCGGCCTCGTAGCCGCCGCGGTCCTCGAACTCGGCTTGCAGATCGCCCAGTTCGGCCATCCGGCGCGGGCCGTCGTCACCCGCGAGAGCCGTCTCCGCCGCGTGCAGCCGCCGTTCCAGGTCCCTGAGGTCCGCGAACGCCCGGTCCAGGACGTCCCGCACCGTGGCCCCGGCGGGAAGGTCGAGGCGCTGCGGCAGATGGCCCACGCCACCGGGAGCGGCGACGGTCACCTCACCGTTGTCGGCGCCCTCCACGCCGGCGAGCAGCCGCAGGAGGGTCGACTTGCCCGATCCGTTGTCACCGATGACGCCGGCCTTCTCACCGGGTCTGACGGTGAGGGAGACACGGTCCAGCACGACGTGGTCGTCGTAGCGCTTGGTGACCTCCTCGAGGGTGAGCTGGGAATGCGCCCGGGACGCGGTGGGTGAGGACAGTCGCACAGGCATCTCCAGGTGGTGGGGGGGGCGGTCGGCGGGCGGTGCCGTCGTCCATCATCCCGGCCTGACCGCGCGCGTGGTACCGACCGTGGCCCCCATCGCTCGAGACTCGCTGGAGAGCCGCTCGAAAACGGTGCCGGGGCGGTACGGGTACGGCCGTCCTCAAGCGGTTCCTGAGCGGTTCTCCGGGGGGCGTTGACAGGGTGACCGGCGTTCGTCGGTCGTCGTCACAACGCCAGGAGGCCGCCATGACCGCGCAGGTTTCGGAGCAGCCCGTCACGCGGGAGCGGCAGGTGCCCGCGCCCCGCCCGCGCATCAGGGGCCGGTCGGCCGCCGCGCTCGGGGTGATCGCCGCGTGCAACGCGATGATCCAGCTCGACGACCCGATCGTGAACATCGCGCTGCCCGGCATGCGCGAGGGACTCGGGCTGTCCGCCGTCGACGCCTCGTGGGTGGTCAACGCCTATCTGCTGGCCTTCGGCGGGCTGCTGCTGCTCGGCGGCCGGGCCGGTGATCTGCTGGGCCGCCGCCGGGTGTTCATGGCGGGCGTCGCCCTGTTCACCGTCGCCGCGGCGCTGCGGCCACTGGCCCCGTCGGGCGAGTTCCTGGTGGCCGTGCGGGCCGTGCAGGGCGCCGGGGCGGCCCTGGCGGCGCCGAGCGGGCTCGCGTTGCTGTTGAGCACCTTCGTGGAGGGCGGCTGCCGCAAGCGGGCCATCGCCCTGTGCACCACCGTGGGCGCCGTCAGCACGGCCGGCGGGCTGCTGCTCGCCGGGGCGCTGACCTCGCTCGGTTCGTGGCGCTGGGTGCTCCTGCTGGACGTGCCGGTGGGCCTGGCGATCCTGCTGCTGGCGCCGCTGGTGCTGCGCGAGACGCCCCGCCACCGCGGCCGGTTCGACCTGCCCGGGGCTCTGCTGTCGGCGTCGGGCGCGGCGGCGCTGGTGTACGGGCTGACCCGGGCCGCCGAACTGCCGTGGAGCGACCCGGGGGTCGCCGGGTGGGTGTGCGCCGGGGTCGCGCTGCTGGCCGTGTTCGCGGTGGTCGAGCGGCGGGCCCGGCAGCCGATCGTGACGCCCCGGCTGTTCGCCGACCGTGACCGGCTCCTCGCCTACCTGGGCACGCTCGCGGTGCCGGGCGCGCTGATCGGGACGTACTTCTTCCTCAACCAGTTCTTCCAGCGGGAGCACGGGTGGTCGGCGCTCGCCACGGCCTGCGCGCTGCTGCCGCTGCCGGTCACGATGGCGGTCACGGCGGTCGCCGCGGCCCGCCTGGAGCGGTACACGGGCGCCCGGCGGATGTGGGTGGCCGGTGCCTCGATGCTGGCGGCCGGGAACCTGTGGCTGGCCACGCTGTCGACGGACCACGCCTACGTCACGTCCGTGCTGCCGGCGCTGCTGCTGCTCGGCGCCGGAATGGCGTGCAGTGTGCTGCCGGCGACCGTGCTGGCCACCTCGGGGCTGCGCGGCGACGAGGCGGGCGGTGCCGCCGGAGTGCTCAACGCGCTCCAGTCCGTGGGTGGTTCGGTCGGCCTCGCGACCCTCGTCACGGTGTCCTCGCACACCGGTGGCATGCCGGGCGGCTTCGCCACGTCGGCGGCCTTCGCGTGCCTGGTACTGCTGGCCGCGAGCCTGGTGGGCCGGGGACGGTGAGCGGGCCGGGAACCGCCGGGCCGGACCGGTCGAGGCATCCGGCCCGGCGGTTCCCGGCGCCGGTCCTCACAGGCCGGCCGCGTCCCTCAACTGCTGGACCCGGTCGGTGCGTTCCCAGGTGAAGTCGGGCAGCTCACGGCCGAAGTGACCGTACGCCGCGGTCTGGGCGTAGATGGGGCGCAGCAGGTCGAGGTCGCGGACGATGGCGCCCGGCCGGAGGTCGAAGACCTTGGTGACGGCGTCCTCGATACGCCGCTGGCCGACCCGTCCGGTGCCGAAGGTCTCGACGAAGAGGCCGACCGGCTCGGCCTTCCCGATGGCGTACGCAACCTGGACCTCGCAGCGCTCCGCCAGCCCCGCGGCGACGACGTTCTTGGCGACCCAGCGCATCGCGTACGCAGCCGAACGGTCCACCTTGGAGGGGTCCTTGCCGGAGAAGGCGCCACCGCCGTGGCGGGCCATGCCGCCGTAGGTGTCGATGATGATCTTGCGGCCGGTCAGGCCCGCGTCACCCATCGGGCCGCCGATCTCGAACCGGCCGGTCGGGTTGACCAGCAGACGGTAGTCGTCGGTCTCCAGCTTGATGCCGTCCCCGGCCAGCTCCGCGAGGACGTGCTCGACGACGTACCGGCGGATGTCCGGGGTGAGCAGCGCGTCGAGGTCGATGTCGGAGGCGTGCTGGGAGGAGACCACGACCGTGTCCAGGCGTACCGGGCGGCTGCCCTCGTACTCGACGGTGACCTGGGTCTTGCCGTCCGGGCGCAGGTAGGGCACGGTCCCGTCCTTGCGGACCTCGGTCAGGCGGCGGGAGAGCCGGTGGGCCAGCTCGATGGGCAGCGGCATCAGGGAGGGCGTCTCGATGGTGGCGTAGCCGAACATCAGGCCCTGGTCGCCGGCGCCCTGCCGGTCCAGTTCGTCGTCCTCGCCCTCGACCCGGGCCTCGTAGGCCGTGTCGACGCCCTGCGCGATGTCCGGGGACTGAGCGCCGATCGACACCGACACGCCGCAGGAGGCGCCGTCGAATCCCTTGCGGGATGAGTCGTAGCCGATGGCCAGGACGGTGTCCCGGACGATCTGGGCGATCGGCGCGTACGCCGTGGTGGTGACCTCGCCGGCGACGTGCACCTGACCGGTGGTGATGAGCGTCTCCACGGCGACACGGGCGCCGGGGTCCTCGCGGATCAAGGCGTCGAGGACGGCATCGCTGATCTGGTCGGCGATCTTGTCGGGGTGGCCCTCGGTCACGGACTCCGAGGTGAACAGGCGACGGGACATGACTCTCCAGTGGTGTGGCCTTCGACGGCGGCCGGCGGACCCGGCCGCCGCTGCGCCGCCGACGAGCCGGTCACCTGGGGTGTCCGGCCCGTGCGGCGACGGATTCGAGCGTCCGGGCGAAGGCGGCGTCGTCGGTCGTGGCGCCGGTGAGCACCACGAGCGGGGGCCGTCCTCCGTCCGTCGCGATGCGCCGGGCGATCTCGCAGGCGGCGGTGCCTCCGCCGGAGAAGGCGGCGAGGACGAGCGGGGGGTCGGTGTCGTGCGGCGGGCCCGGTGCGGCGTGGCCGCCGCCCGCGGTCGTGCGCAGCAGGACGACCGACTCGGGGCCCCGGTAGGTCTCGGCCAGCCGTTCGTAGCGCGCCCGGGGCAGGCCGTGCGTCTGGACGAGGCACACGGTGCCCGCGCCGGGGCCGGTGGCCGGTCGCAGCGGGGCGAGCGGGGCTTCCGCCGGTGCCTCGGGCACGGGGGCGTGGGACGGGCCGGCCGCGGCGGGGACAGGAGCGGCGGGGGCGGTGGACAGCAGGCGCAGCAGATCGGCGACGGTGGTGGAGTCGGCGGCCAGGTAGGGCACCTCGGTCAGCAGCGACGCGCTGTCGGTGAGCGCCTTGGTGGCGTCGGCGTACGGGGAGCGGTCGTGGGACGCGGTCAGGACGAGTCCGCCGTCGTCGTCCCGCCGGGTGACGAGCGTGACGGGGAAGGCGGTCCGGGCGCCCAGCGGTTCGGGCCGCCCCACCCGGACGCCCTGCGCGGCGAGTTCGGCCGTCAGGTCGTCGACGTTACGGGGGCCGCCTTCGAAGACCAGGAGGCTGCCGTCCGGGAGCGCGGCCGCCGAAGCCGCGGACGCGGCGGGGGTGGACGCGGTGGGTGCGGACGCGGGAGGTACGGGT
The DNA here is from genome assembly GCF_044331465.1 of Streptomyces sp. NPDC017225. Classification (NCBI taxonomy): domain Bacteria; kingdom Bacillati; phylum Actinomycetota; class Actinomycetes; order Kitasatosporales; family Streptomycetaceae; genus Streptomyces; species Streptomyces sp. NPDC017225. The sequence continues at coordinate 18,818 of NZ_JBIRNE010000036.1, forward strand.
GGCGGGGACTCGGCCGCCGGAGACACGGTCCCCGATGACACGGACGGCGAAGGCACAGGCGGCGAAGACCCGGCCACCGAAGACTCGGCCCAGTCGCGGATCTGGCCGGGCGAGACCCATTCGTAGGCCGTCATGTCCAGGATCCGGTCGCGCACCTCGGTGAGCAGGGTCGCCACCGTGGACCGGGGGTCGACCTCGACGCTCAGCGGCAGCGGGGAGCGCAGCGGGGCGGGCAGGCGTTCGGCGCCCTCCAGCGTGATGCCGCGGCCGGGGACGGCGACGCCGAAGCGGACCCGTGCCGGGCCCTTTGCCCCGCTGGCCCGGTACAGCAGCACGGCCCACAGGGTCTGCAGGACACCGCTCTCGGTACTGCCCCAGTGCGCGGCCCAGGCGGTGAGCCGTTCGGTGAGGGCCGCGTCCAGGCGCACCTCGGTGCGCCCGGTGGTGGGGCCGGGGGCCGCGGTGAGCGGGACGGGGGCCGCGGTGAGCGGGACGGGGGAGACGGCGTCGGCGCGGGGCGCGGCGTGCGACCAGTAGTCCCGGGCCGGCGCGGTGTCCTGGCGGTGCAGCCAGCGGACGTAGTCCCGGATGTCGGGGCGTCGTTCCCCGCCGGGCAGCCGGCCGCCGGCCAGGTAGGCGCGGTAGAACTCGCGCACGAGCAGGCGGGCGCTGAAGTCGTCGAGCAGCGCGTGGTGGTAGGTGAGCAGCACCCTGGACGGCGTGTCGCCGCCGCGCCCGGCGGAGCCACCGCCCAGGACGGTGACCCGCAGGCCGGGCGGCAGGCGCGGGTCGAGTCCGCGCCGCAGGTCGTGCTCGACCAGGTCGGGCCAGCCCACGGTGCCCTGCGGCAGCCACAGGACGTCGGCGTCCACGTCGTCGTGGAGCAGGAGCAGCGGCTCGGGCCCGTCGCCGAAGGCGGCGCGCAGGACGCTCTCCCGGTCGACGACGGACTGCCAGGAGGCACGGAACCGGTCGAGGTCGAGCCGGCCGTGCCAGGCCCAGATCAGCCGTTCCACGTGACGGCCGGGGTGGGCGTCGGCGTCGGCGAGCAGTTCGCGCTGGAGCGTGGTGGGCGGCACGGACCGGGCGGCGCGGGCACCGGCCGCCGGATGGGTGAGCAGGTCGGCGAGCAGGCCCCAGGGGAAGGCGGCGCCGGGTGCCCCTGCGCTGAGGCGCAGCGTGTGGCGCGCCGGGCCGTGGCGGTCGATCCGGTGCGGCGGGGCCGGCGCGTCCGGGTGGTGGACGGCGACCTGGTCGAGGGCGGCTTCCAGCCGGTCCCCGTCCAGCGGGCCGTGCACCTCCAGTGCCGGGTCGTCGTGGGGGGCCGGCCCGAGGTCGAGCACGATGGTCGTGTCCCGGCCGGGCGGCGGTGGTGAGGTGTGGTGGGCGGTCATCGACGGTCCGGGGCGGGCACCTTCCGGGTCGCGCGTACGGCGTAGGGTCCACGCGTACGGCTGTGTGCACGACGGTTGTGTGCACGACCTCGGCGTGCGGCTCGAAGGCCCCTCCCTCCCCTCTGTGCGAACGCCCGACGAGTATGCGCGCGGGCGTCGACACGGCCCCGACACGGCGCTGACACGGCGCTGGACGGGGCCGGCGCCCGGACGGGTGTCTCCTCACGGGCAGGTCCCGACGGGTCAGGTCCCGGTCCCGGCTGCCGCCCCGACCGGCGGTTCGGGGGCGAGCAGGCCGGCGACGGCTCCCATGAACCCCTCGTCGAGCATGGTGCGGGCCGCGGTGTCGCGGGAGGCGTCGAGGCCGGCGTCGTGGCAGGCGGCGCTCAGGAGGTAGCGGTCGAGCACCCGGTGCGTGCTGAAGGCCCATTCGCCGCGGGAGGCGGGCCGGCCCCCGGGGGTCAGCAGGCCCGCTCCGTCGGCGCCGAATCCGAACTCGGTGAAGCCGAGCCGCAGTCCCTGCCCGATGGCCTTGGTGTACGCCTCCTTCAGGGTCCACAGCCGCAGCAGGGCCGCCGACCGCCGCGCCTGTGGCAGCAGTTCCAGTTCGGCGCGTTCGGCGGGGCTGCAGACATGGCTGTGCAGCAGGTCGAACGACATGGCGCGGTCGGCGGGTTCGGCGTCCACGCCGATCCTGCCGTTGCGGCTCACGCCCACCGCGATCAGGTCGTCGGTGTGGGTGAGACTGATGTCGACCTGGTCGAGTCCGCGCAGATAGGGCCGGCCGCCGATCTTGTACGCCAGGTTGAGGTCGGTGGCCCGGACGCCCAGGGCGGCGGCGGCCGTGAACTTGGTGACCAGGCGCGAGGTGACGAACCGGTAGCGGATGAGCGGGTCCTCGGTGCGCCGGTAGCGCTGCCAGTCCCGGCCCAGGAGCGGACGCAGGCCCGGATCGGTGACGGCGGTGCCGAGCCACTCGCCCCAGGTGGTGAACACCACGGCGTTGCCCCGCAGCCGCATGCCCTCGCGCACGGCCTGCCACGGGCCGTCGGGGCCGCCGACGTGGATCGGCTCGCTGATGCGGTCGGTACCGGCGGCTCCGGTGTGTGCCGGGAGGGTGTCCGCCAGGGGGGTGTCCGTGGGGCGGTCCGGTTCGCGTGTCAGGGGGTTCACTGCGTCTGTCAGGGGGTTCACTTCGGTCCACCCTTTCCATGGGTCGGGCGCTCGGGGGTGCGGTGCGTGCCGTCCGCGCGCGGGCACCGCCGCCGGGACCGGCCGCGGTGCCGGAGGCGGTCACTGGGCCAGGACGGTGGCGTCCAGGTCACAGGCGAGGCCGGACCGGTAGCGGCGTATCAGCTCGTCGAGCACCTGCCGCGTGCAGCCGTCGGGCAGGTCGGGTACCGGGACGCCGAGCCGGGTGCCGATCCGGGACAGGGCCAGCACGGCCCAGGCGGCGTCGGCGAGGAAGGGGTCCGTGCCGTCCTGGCCCTCCCAGACGCCGAGGACCGCGGCGGCGCTGACGAGCAGGCTGTAGCGGTCGCTCAGCACGCACACGGCGGGGTCGGCGAGCGCCCGGCTGCCGTAGGGCGGCAGCGTCCGGCAGGTTTCCCGCAGGGCGCGCAGTTCGGCGACGAACGCCTCGGCGAGTTCGGCGAGCGCGCCGATCTGGCCGCCGACCCGGCGGCCCGCGGCGAGGCGGGCGGCCGAACCGGCCAGGGACGCGGCCATGAAGTCGCCGCCGCCCGCGATGCCCAGCGTCCGGTAGTCCAGCGCGGGCAGGTCGGCGCCCGAGCGGAACAGTTCGGGCGGCGGCTCCTCCTCGGCGAACCAGGCGGACTCCGCCAGCGTCCTGAGCTGCGGGACGATCACGGCCTGGCAGGAGGCGGTGCCGGCGTGGCCGAGTCCGGCGACCGGCAGGTCCCGGACCAGCTTGCCGAGGGCTCCGTACTCCGGGCTGCCGAGGTCGTAGCCCCGGCCGCCCAGCACCGCGGCCAGTTCCTCCAGGTTCTCCCGCAGCAGGTCGGGGACGACGTACTTGACGGCCGCGGCGAAGACGTGGGCCCGGCCGGGCAGCAGGCCGAGCGCGCGCAGCGCGACGGTGGCCATGGCGTCGCAGGCCAGCAGGTCGGCGAAGACGCCGGTGAGGGCCTTGTGCCAGCGGCGGGCGACGGGGCCGCTGCGCCCGGTGGTGGCGGCCCGGACCGCGGAGTGCAGGACGGTGTCGGCGGCGGCGGTGACGACACCGCAGATCACGCTGCGGTTGACCTGGAAGGTGCGCAGGGCCAGGGCGACGCCGTCCCCCGGACCGCCGACGAGCGCGTCGCCGGGCACCGCACGGCCGTCGAACTCCAGCCCGCTGAAGAGGGCTCCGCGCATGCCCGAGGTCTCCACCCGCGGCAGGTGACGTGTCGTGCCGGGTCCGGCCTGCGCGGGGTCGAGGAGGAACACGGAGTGGCTGCGCGGTCCCCGCGCGGCGTCGGTGCGGGCGTAGACGACATGGGCGTTCGCGCGCGCGGCGTTGATGACGACGTCCTTGCGGCCGTGCAGGAGGTGACCGCCGCCGGGCGCCGGACGGGCGGTGAACTCGTCCCGCAGGATGGCGTTGGCGTGGGCGAGCTCGTGGTGCAGGATCGTGGCGCGTTTGCCGGCCAGCAGCAGTCCGGCCAGCTCGTGCCGCTGGCGTTCGCTCCCGGCCGCCCAGACGGCGCCGGTCGCGAACATCGACGTGATGCCGTGGCCGAAGCCCAGGGCGACGTCCCGCCGGAAGACCGGGCGCAGGGTCCGGGCGAGCAGGTCGGCCCGGGTGAGCCGGCCGCCGTACGCGACGGGCACGAACTCGGCGGCCCAGCCCTCCTCGTCCAGCAGGGCCTCGGTCTCGGGCGGCGGGGCGCGCCGGTCGTCGGCCGCGAACAGGGCACGCAGTCCGTGCGGGTTGGCCGGGTCGTACGGGTCACCGAGCAGGGTCTCCAGCCGTGCCGCACGCGCGCGTGCGTCCGCCTCCCAGTGGCCCGGCGGGCCGCCGGACCCGGGTGCGGGTGCGGTCTCCGCTATGCCGGTCATGGCGCGGTGATCAGCTCCTTTGTCCCCTGACGGCCCTCTCGCACGCCCGGACGCCACCTTGACGGCGCCGCCTCGTGAGCGGCCACAGCGGCGCTGGAGCGGTGCCGGAGCCCGGCCGGACCACGGCGGCGCCCGGCCCCGGGGCGGGCCGTCAGACTCCCGCGCGCGCGGACAGTTTCCGTGCGACGAAGGCGTCGAGTGCGCGGAGGGTGCGGAAGTGCTCCAGATCCATGTCCTCGTCCTCCACCGTGACGCCGAACTCGCGCTCCACGAAGGCGACCAGCTGCATCGCGAACAGGGAACTGACGTAGCCCAGCTCGAAGATGTCGTCGTCGTCCCCGAGGTCGTGGACCGGGAAGAACCTGGAGAGGTAGGCCGCCGTCCTGGCCCTGGCGTCCGTGCTCATCGCTCACCGTCCTGTCGTCGCGGTGGCCCCGCCGGGGGTCCGTCGAAGGCTCCCGGCATCGACTGTCCAGGCCGGCGCTGGAGTGCGCCCGGAGCCGCGATGGACCCCGGGCGCACCGGCCGTTCACCCGGACCGCACCGTTGACTCGGCGTGTTCCCGGGCCAGTTCCAGGGTGTTCGTGGAGTTGCGGCCGAGTGCCTCGCGGACGTACCGGCGGGCCTGCGCGAGGTCCGCGCCCGGGCCCAGGACGCGTTCGACGGCGTCCTCGCGCAGCACCACGCTGTGCTGCGCCACGGCGGTCGTCCCGCTGCCGTCGGACACCACGGACCACTCACCGGTGTGCGCCTCCATCAGCGCGGGCGTGGCCGTCTGCTTGTAGACGATGCGGCCGGCGTGCGGGAAGCAGATCCGCACGGACTCGGTGGTGTGCGAGGTGCCGTCCGCGGTGAGCGTGTCCATCGCCATGACCTGGACGCCGGGTGCGTCCTCCGTGACCTCCAGCCGGGACACGTGGGGGATCAGCCGGGGCCAGTCGCCGACCCGGTAGAGGAAGTCGTAGACCGGTTCGGCGGGAGCGTCCACGTGGACCGAGTCCTCGAAGGACAGGACCAGTGTGTCGAAGCGCCGCCAGCGTTCGGCGAGTTGCCTCAGGCTGGCCAGCTCGGCCCGGGAGTTGGTGTCGACGGCCCGCTCCACCCAGTCCACGTCCTGCGCCCGGTCGCCGTACACGGTGAAGTCGTGCAGCAGGGTCAGCAGCGTGGTGCCGCCCGGCAGCTCCTCGACCGCCCAGGTTCCGTGCATCGTCTCCACCGGCGCCTGCGGATGCGACTGGCGGAACTCCACCCGCCGGGTCGCCGGGTCCTGCACCCGCTGCGAGATCCAGGACCGCACCTGGCCGTTGGCCGTCGCCCACATCCGCAGCCGCTCGTTGGTACCGTCCGTCTCCAGCCGCTCCACGTGGACGTTCGGTGGAAAGAACAGCGGCCACCGCACGGCGTCCGCGATCAGTCCGTAGACGATCCCGGCCGGTGCGTCCACCTCGGTCGAGTGCGACGTCCTGTGCACGCGCTCACCCGTCACCACACACCTCTTCCCTGACGTTGTTTCAGAAATTGCCCAGTCCGCCGCAGACGTTGAGCGCCTGCGCGGTGATGGACGCGGCCGGCCCGGAGGCCAGATAGGCCACGAGTGCGGCGACCTCCTGCGGCGTGGAGTAGCGGCCGAGGGGGATCTTCGCCTCGAACTGCTCCTGCACCGCGTCCTCGGTGGTGTCCCAGGCGGTGGCGTACCCCTGCCGTACGCGGGACGCCATCGGCGTCTCGACGTAGCCCGGACAGACCGCGTTGACGGTGACGCCCGTGGGGGCGAGTTCGCGGCCCAGCGCCTTGGTGAAGCCGACCACACCGTGCTTGGAGGCGCTGTAGGGGGCACCGAGCAGGACGCCCTGCTTGCCGGCGGTGGACGCGATGTTGACGATCCGTCCGTGGGCGGCGCCGGCCAGGCCGCCGTTCTTGAGTACCTCGCGGGTCACCAGGAACACGCTGTTGAGGTTGGTGTCGATGACGTCGTACCAGAGGTCGTCGGTGAGGTCGGCGGTGACGCCGCCACCGCTGCGTCCGGCGTTGTTGACGAGGACCGTGACGGGCCCGTACGTCTCCACCGCGGCGCGCACCAGGTCGGCAACCGAGGTGCGGGAGCGCACGTCGGCGGCCCTGCCGTCCACCTCCAGGCCCTCGGCCCGCAGTTCCTCGACGGTCTGCTTGACGTCGGCGTCGGTGCGCGCGCACAGGAAGACGCGGTGGCCCGCGCGGCCCAGTTCGCGGGCCACGGCCAGTCCGATGCCGCTGGTGCCGCCGGTGACGAGGGCGAGGGGGGGCTGTGCGGTCACGTTCGGTCCTCCTTCGTGCGGGGTGCGGGTGCGGGGCGTACGACGTCCGGCTCGCGGGGCGGCTGCCCGGCGAGCCGGGTGGCCGGCCGCAGCGGGGCCAGCGACTGCTCCAGCGCGGTGCGGGTCAGGGAACGGCCGCGCGCGGCGACGTAGCCGTCCGGGCGCACCAGCACCCAGCAGCCGGCCGCCAGGCCGAGCGCCCGGCGCAGCGCGGAGTCCGGGTCGGTGAGCGGGGCGGGGCCCTCGGTGGGGCCGCCGCCCAGGGTCCGGACGGACAGCCACTCGCCGTACTGCACGGCGGCGGTGACGGCCACGCCGGTGGGCCCGTCGCCCGGTCCGGTGCCCCCGGCGGCCAGCAGCAGCGACCAGCGGGGGTCCCGCAGTTCCTCGTGCAGGGCGCAGAAGCCGGGCACGCGCGAGTCGTGGACCCGCGCGGCCGTGACCCGCTCACCGGGCGCGGGCCCGGCGCCGGAGAGGTGCGGGTGCGGGTCGGGGCTGGTCAGTGAGGATTGGAGGTAGCCGATGCGCAGCCCGGACATGCCGCCCAGCACCTTGCGCTGGATGGCCCGTCGCAGTGGCGGCACGTTGCGGACGACGGTGAAGACGACGGGCAGCGCGACCGACGCCATCAGGTTCTTGAGCTGGACCAGGACGGTGGCGGTGCGGGTGGAGCCGAGCAGCGCCTCGCCGATGGGCACCCGCTCCTCGCTGTAGCTCTCCAGCAGTTCCCGTCCGGCGTGCCCCTGCTCGACCTGGGCCAGCTTCCAGGCCAGGTTGTACGCCTCCTGGATGCCGGTGTTCATGCCCTGGCCGGAGGCGGGGCTGTGCACGTGGGCGGCGTCTCCGGCGACGAAGACCCGGCCCTGCTGCATCCGCCGGACCATCCGCTGCTGGAAGGTGAAGACGGAGGTCCACTCCGGTTCACCCACCCGCGCCGTACGTCCGAGTCCGGCCGACAGCTTGGCGCCGAACCGCGCGGCGACGTCGTCGGCGGCCCCGGGGCCGGGGGCGGTGTCGAGCAGCCGCCAGTACCCGTCTCGGGCGTAGGGCACCATCATCATCGCCTGGCTGCCGGTGTGGGCCCAGTAGATGGTGTCGGGCGGCAGGTCGATGTCGACGGGCGCGTCGGCGAGCATCCACGTCTCGCTGGTCTCCCCGAGCAGTTCCAGCCCGAGCAGCTTGCGCACCGTGCTGTGCCCGCCGTCGCAGCCGACCAGCCACGAGGTCTCGACGACCTCTTCGTGGCCGTCGCGTATCAGCCGCAGCACCACCCGGTCGTCGTCCTGCTCGAAGGCGGTCAGGCGGGTTCCCCACTCGATGTCGACGCCGTGCCGGGCCACGGCCCGGCGCAGCTCGGCCTCGGTGTCCGTCTGGGCGACGATCAGCGAGTACGGGTGGGAGGTCGGCATCGTGGAGTAGTCCGCCTCCAGGCGCACCAGGCGGCGGCCGCGGGAGAACATGGTGAAGGCCCGGTTCCGGCGGCCCCGCGCGACCACGGCGTCGGCGATGCCCATCTGGGCGAACGTCTCCAGGGTGCGCGGGTGCGCGGCCACGGCCCGGCTGGTGCGCGCGGGTCCGTCGGCGGCGTCGATCAGGCGCACCGCGACGCCTCTGCGGGCGAGTTCGTGGGCGGCGGTCAGGCCGACGGGGCCGGCGCCCACGACGACGGCTCGGGGCTGCCCGGGGGCGGCCATCAGGCGCTCGCCTCCACCGTCTCGAACAGCCCGGGCTCGGGGCTGGCGAGCGGGCCGAGCTGCTTGACCAGTGACTGGAACTCGTCGCTGCGCACGGCCTTCTGGTGCGCGTCGGCGTCCTCCCAGACGGCCAGCTCCAGGTAGACGTTGGAGTGCCAGGCGTGCCGCATGACCTGGTGGCTGACGTAGCCGGGCTGGGCGGCCATGTAGGCGGTGAGCTTGTGCTTGACGGCGAGGAAGGTGTCGAGGTCGCCGTGCACGGTCAGTTTGTTGACGAAGGTCACCATGGTCTGCTCCTGGAGGAGGTCGAAGGGGCGGAGTGCGGGCCCGGTGCGGAACGCGGCCCGCTCGGCGAGCGTCTGGCGCACACGGCCGCGTGCCGGTTTGCCGGTGGGGGTGCGCGGTACGGCGGACAGGACTTCGGCGGCCCGGACGTGTTCGAAGGGCGCGAGCTGTTCGTTGGCGCGCGCGACGACCCGGTGCAGCACGTCGTCAGCGGCCCGCGCGCCCGGGTCCTCGCGCAGGACGACGCCCGCCCAGGCCGCCCGGCCGTGCTCGGGGTCGCGCAGGCCCGCGACGACGCAGTCGGCGACCCGTGGGTCCCGGGCGAGGACCCGCTCGACGCGGCCGGGCGAGACGATCTCGTTGTCGTACTTGAAGATGTCGTCGACCCGGTCCACCAGTCGCAGCGTGCCGTCGTCGTCGACCGAGCCGATGTCCCCGGTGCTGAACCAGCCGTCCGGGCCGATGGGGGTGCGGGTCTGCTCGCCGAGGTAGCCGGCCATCAGTTGCGGCCCGGTGACCTGCACCTCCCCGAGGGAGCCGGGCTCGACCGGACGGCGGGTGGCGAGGTCCACCAGCCGGCACTCGGTCCCGGGCACGGGAGTGCCGACGGTGCCGGGCCGGTGAGGGAGGCCGGGCCGCTGGCAGTGGGTGAGCGGGGACAGCTCGGCCATGCCGTAGCCCTGCACGACCGGAACGCCGAGCAGGTCGCCGAGGGTGCGCGCGGCCTCGGGCAGCAGCGCCGAGCCGCCGGACAGGACCGCGGTGAGCCGGGTGCCGCCGCGGGCGGCGGGGGCGGTGCGGGGCAGCCGCTCGTCGGCGGCGAGCCGGTGCAGGCGGGCGGGCAGCCCGTAGTAGTGGGTGGCGCCGGTGCCGGCGGCGACGGCCAGTGACGTCACCGGGTCGGGGTCCTGGCACAGGACCTGGCAGGCGCCCGCGTCCAGGGCGCTGTTGAGGTGCATGACGTGGTAGAGCGGCAGGTGGTTGACGGTGACCGAGCCGGGTCCGAGGCCGTGCGCGAGGGCGGTCTGCCGGGCGTTGGCGACCAGGTTGCGGTGGGTGAGCAGGACGCCCTTGGGGCGGCCGGTGGTGCCGGTGGTGAACTGCACGCAGGCGACCGCGTCCGGATCCGCGCCGCCCGGGCGCCCGAGGGCGGGCCCGGCCGCGCCGTCCAGGGCCGTGTCCAGCGGCAGGCAGCCGGCCGGTACCCCGCCGTCGGCGGGGTCGGTCACCACGACGGTGTCCAGGGCGGGCAGGGCGCCGCGCAGCCGGACCAGCCGTGCGGCGGTGGCCGAGGGCACCAGGGCGAGTTCGACGCCGGCGGCGGTGACGACGTGCCGCAGCCCGTCGTCACCGATCAGCGGGTTGATCAGGACGACCGTGGCGCCGCCGCGCGCGACTCCGTGGTAGGCGGCTGCGAACACCGGGTCGAGCACCGAGGCGACGCCCACGCGCGCTCCCGGACGCCGCCCGGTCTCGCGCCGCACGAACGCGGCGATCCGGTCGGCCAGCGCGTCCAGTTCGCCGAAGGTCCAGGCACCGCGTTCGGTGCGTACGGCGAGCCCGTCGGGGTCACGGACGGCGGCCGAGCGCAGCAGGCCGTCCACCGTCATGTCGGGGTAGGCGAGGTTCGGCACGGCTCGTCCTCCAGCGGGTCTCGGGGGGCGCTAACCACGTTCTGCCGGACCGCTTGAGGAAGGTTCGAAGAATGCTCGATCCGGACGGCGGACAGTGGGCGCATCCGACGGAACGAAAGGCTGGTCCGCATGATCACCGAGACGCTCGACCGCTTCGAAGGCCTCGCCGGGCAGACGGGGTTCGGCGACCTGTACGCGCAGGTGCAGCGGTTCTACGCGCACCAGATGCAGCTGTTCGACCTGCACGACGCCGACGGCTGGGCCGCGACGTTCACCGAGGACGCCGTCTTCAGCGTGCCGACCCTGGACGCGCCGGTGCGCGGCCGGGCGGGCCTGGTGGCCAACGTGCTGCGCAACAGGCGCCGCCAGGAGGACAGCGGCGAACAGCACCGGCACTGGATCGGCATGCTCGACGTGCGCTCCGGTCCGGACGGGACGCTGCGCACCCGCTGCTACGCCCTGGTGTACGTCACCCCCCGGTGCGGCGGCTCCGAGCTGCTGCGGGTGTGCGTCATGGAGGACGAGCTGGTCCGCGACGGCGGCGAGTGGCAGACCCGGCGACGTGTGGTCACCCGGGACGACCTGGCCTGAAGGGGGCTGACGACATGACGGTGCAGACCATCGGGAAAGGGCTCGCCACCGACGAGACCGCCCTGTACGCGCGCGTGCAGCAGTTCTACGCGGACCAGGTCGTGCTGCTGGACGAGCTGCGGGCGGAGGAGTTCGCGGCGACGTTCACCGAGGACGGCGTCTTCGCGCCCTCGCCCTCGGTTCCGGCCGCCCACGGGCGCGCGGCCATCGCGGCGGCGCTGGTGGCCGCCCACGAGCGGCGGTTCCGCTCGGAGGAGGTGCGCAGGCGTCACTGGTACAACATGCTGCGCGTCTCGGTCCGCCCGGACGGGGCGCTGCACACGCGGTACTACACGCTGGTGGCCGTCACCCGGCCCTGGAACCCGGTGCCGGCCATCGGGCCGAGCAGCGTGGTGGAGGACCTGCTGGTGATCCAGGACGGCGCGCTGCTCACCCGTGAGCGCCGGGCCGTCCCGGACCATCTGTCCTTCTGAGCCGCTTCGCGCCGCGCGGTGAGACGGCTCCCGGGGCCGGCGCGGTTCAGGCGCGGCAGAGGGGGAGCCCGCCGTGGTAGCGGGTCATCTCGGCGAACAGCGCGGGGATGTCCAGCGGGTCGCCGGGCCGGCCGCCCAGGGCCTCGTGGAAGGCGCGGTGCAGGTTGGGCACCAGCCGTTCGGCGTCGAGCAGGTCGGCGTACGGGCCGGGGCCCGCCTCGCGGGCGGTCTCCAGCGGGCCCAGCCCGGCGGCCAGGCCGTCGGCGGCCAGCCGCTGGAGGCGGCGCAGGTACTCCTCGTTGACGTCGAACAGCTCCGGACCGCCCACCGGGCCGTGGCCGGGGACGACGGTGCGCGCGCCGAGGGCCCGCAGGGTGCGCAGCGCCTCGATCGACCCGGCGACCGATCCCATCGGGCAGAACGGTGTCACCCCGGCCATGACGAGGTCGCCGGTGAACAGCACCCGCCGTTCGGGCAGCCAGACGACGGTGTCGCCGGTCGTGTGCGCGGGTCCGAGGTGCAGCAGTTCGGCGCGCAGCGCGCCCGCGTGCACGGTCATCCGGTCGCGGTAGGTCAGCTGGGGCGCCACCACCTCCAGGTCGCCCCAGCACACGTCGGGCCACAGACCGGTCAGGTGCAGCCCGGCCGCGGTGACGTCGTCCCGGGCCCGCTCGTGGGCGACGACCAGTGCCTCGGGGAAGAGGTGGTTGCCGAAGGTGTGGTCACCGTGGAAGTGGGTGCTGACCAGCAGGCGCGGCGGGCGCGGCTCGGTCCGCAGCACCGCCTCGCGCAGCCGCAGGGCGCGTGCCCGGGTCGCTGCGGTGTCCACCAGGACGGATTCGCCCGCGTCGGTGAGCAGCCCGGCGTTGCTGAGGCACCATCCGCCGTCCGGCTGGATGTGGGCGTGCACCCCGTCGGCGACCTCGACCAGCCGCCCGGGACCACCCGGCGCGCTCATCCGCGGCTCCCTTCGTCGACGCCGGCCGCGGACACGGGCGCGGACACCGGCGCCGGCCCGGGCGTGCTGAACAGGTCCGTACGCACGGTGGCCGGGTCGGGGCCGTAGGCGATGCGGTGGGTGATCAGCGCGCCGATCCGGGAGCGGGTGACCACGGCGGCGGCCCGGGAGCGCAGCCGGGTGGCGACCGGGCCGCTGCGGCCCAGCAGCGCCTTGGCCTGGATCCGCTGGATCCGGTGCACGGTGGCCGCCGCGGGCCTGCGCCGTCGCTCGTAGGGCAGCAGCCGGTCCCGGCTCGCGTCGCCCGCGCCCACGGCGTCGAGCAGGACGGGGTGCGCGGCGGCCGCGTCCTGCAGGGCGAGGTTGATGCCCTGCGCGCCGATCGGCCCGTGGGTGTGGGCGCTGTCGCCGACCAGCAGCAGCCCGTCGTCCACCCACCGGCCGGCCTGCGCGGCGAACACGTCGAACAGGGTGAGGTCCGACAGCGAGCGCAGATGTTCGTGGATCAGGTCCGCGAAGGCGGGCAGGGCGTCCGCCAGTTCGCGGCGGACGTCGTGGATGCCGCGGGCCGCGACCCGGTTCCAGGTGCGGTGCGGCAGGGTCCAGCCGACGCGCAGCCGGTCCGGATGGGTGTCGTGCACGAGCAGTGCGCCGGTGTCGGTGCGGTGCACCCGTACCGCGCCGGTGGCGCGTCCCGGCGCGGGCAGCGCGAACCAGGCCACGTCCTGGTCGAACGCCTCGCGGCGGCCCGCGTCGATGCCGGCCAGCATCCGGGTGCGGGAGTGGCGTCCGTCGGCGCCGACCACGACCCCGGCCCGCACGGTGGTGGTCCCGCCGTCGCGCCGGTGCGCCGCCACGCCCGCGATCCGCTCGCCCTCGCGCACCAGCCCGGAGACGCGGTGCCCCTCCAGGAAGGTGAATCCGGGCAGGGACCGGCAGGCGGCGAGGAGTTCGTCCAGCAGGTGGCGCTGGGGCAGCGCGAGCAGACAGTCGTACGGCGCCGGCAGCCGCCGGTAGTCGATGTCCAGCAGCAGCCGCTCGTCCTGGAGGACCTGGAAGCCCTCCAGTTCGCGGGCGCCCCGGGCCCCGGCGGCGGACAGCACCCCGAGTTCGTCCAGGACGCGCTGTCCGCCGGGCTGGAGGATCTCGCCGTGGAAGTCGCGGCGCAGGCCGGTGGAGCGCTCCACCAGGGCCACTTCGACGCCGGAACGCAGCAGCATCAGGGTGAGCGCGAGCCCGGCGGGCCCCGCGCCGACCACACAGACGTCGACGCGCGGTGTGTCGACGCGGCTCATCTCGGGCACGCCCGGCGAGGTCATGAGGTGGTCCTCCTTCAGGCGGCGGTGCGCGCGGACAGGGCCTTGTTGACGAGGTCGAGGTACTGGCGCGGCGTCTCCGCCTCGTCGAGCGCCTCCTCGTCGAGCGTGACGTCGTGGTCGCGCTCGATGATGCCGGTGACCTGGAGCAGGGCGAGCGAGTCGTAGCCCAGGTCGAGGAACGGCGTGTCGAGGACGTCGCCGTTCAGGTCGATGCCTTCTCCCTCGCCGGCGCACGTGCGCAGCAGGGCGGTGAGTTCGGTGAGCTCCAGCCGGTCCACGAGGTGCCTCTTCTTCCTTGGGTCCGTGGGTGGTCCGGGCAGCGGACGCGGTCGCCCGGCCCGGGTGTCGTCGTCAGCCGGCGGCCCGTACGACCGTCGCGGCGTTGAAGCCGCCCCGGCCGCGGGCCAGGACCAGCGCGGTGCGCAGCCGGGCGGGGCGGGCCCGGCCGGTCACCAGGTCCACCGGGCAGTCGTCGGCGACGCGGGACGTGCCGACGGTCGGCGGGATCACCTGGTCGCGCAGGGCGAGCAGGGCCGCCGCCAGGTCCACCGCCGAGCCGCCCGACAGCAGCCGGCCGGTCATCGACTTGGGCGCGGTGACGGGCACGCCGAACGGCCCGAACAGGGTGGTCAGCGCCTGCGCCTCGGCCCGGTCGGCGGCCCGTTCACCCGCCGCGTCGGCGAACACGACGTCCACCTCGGCAGCGGTGATTCCCGCGTCGGCAAGGGCGAGTTCGGCGGCGGCGAGCAGCCGGGGGCGGCCGGTGCCGGGGGCGGGGTCGAAGGTGGCCGCGCAGCCCGCGACGAGGCCGAGGACGTCGGCACCCCGGGCGCGCGCGGCGTCGCCGTCCTCGACGACGAACAGCGCGCCGCCCTCACCCACGACGTGACCGCGCGCCCCGGCGTCGAACGGCAGGTACGCCCGGCCGGGGTCCTCGGCGGTGCTCATGCCGCCGGCGGCCAGGTGCGCGGTCCAGCCCCAGGGACACAGGGTGGAGTCGGCGCCGCCGGTCACCACGGCCTGGACGCCCCGGCGCAGCTGGCGGCGTGCCTGGGCGACGGCGTCGAGGCCGCCGGCCTGTTCGGACACGACCACGCCGCTGGGTCCGCGCAGTCCGTGCCGGATGGAGATCTGGCCGGAGTTGGCCGCGTAGAACCAGGCGAACGACTGGTAGGCGCCGACGTGCCGGCTGCCCCGGCTCCACAGGGCCTGGAGCTCCCGCTGGCCGAACTCGAACCCGCCGGCCGCGTTGGCGGTGACCACGCCGACGGCGTAGTCGGGCAGCCGGCCGGGGTCCAGCGCGGCCTTGTCGAGCGCCTCGGCGGCGGCGGCGAGCGCGAGCCGGGTGACGCGGTCGGTCTGCGGCAGCAGCCGTCCGGAGACGTGCTCCTCGTCGGCGAACCCGCGGACCTCCCCGGCCAGCCGGGCGGGGCAGCCGGAGGCGTCGAAGCGGGTGACGGGGCCGATGGCGTTGTGGCCGCGCAGCACGGAGTCCCACCAGGCCTCGGTGCCGACGCCGCCGGGCGCCACGACACCGACGCCGGTGACGGCGGCCGTCACGTCGCGGGCACCGATCAGCCCTCTCTCCTGTCCGGCGACGGCGGTCATGCGGCCACCTCCGGCCGGCCGCCGGTGAGGACCATCGCGCTCTGGAAGCCGCCGAAGCCGCTGCCGACGCTGAGCACGGTGTCGGTGCGCTGCTCCCGGGCGGTCAGCGGCGTGTAGTCGAGGTCGCAGTCCGGGTCGGGCTCGTGCAGGTTGGCGGTGGGCGGCACGGTGTCGTGCTTGATCGCCAGGGCGCAGGCGGCGATCTCCAGGGAACCGATCGCGCCGAGCGAGTGCCCGATCATCGACTTGATGGAGCTGACCGGGACCTCGCGGGCGTGCTCGCCCAGAGCGCGTTTGAAGGCGGCGGTCTCGTGCTTGTCGTTCTGCTTGGTGCCGGAGCCGTGGGCGTTGACGTAGTCGACGTCGTCGGGGTTCACCCGTGCCTCCAGCAGCGCGATACGGATGGCCTCCGCCATCTCGGCGCCGTCCAGGCGCAGTCCGGTCATGTGGTAGGCGTTGGAGCGTCCGGCGAACCCGGCGATCTCGGCGTACACGGGTGCCCCGCGCCGCAGCGCGTGTCCGTACTCCTCGAGGACGAGCATGGCGCAGCCCTCGCCGAGGACGAAGCCGTTGCGGGTGCGGTCGAAGGGGCGCGAGGCGGTCGCGGGCTCGTCGTTGCGGGCCGAGGTGGCGCGGATGGCGTCGAAGGAGGCCAGGGTGATCGGGGTGATCGGCGCCTCGGAGGCGCCGGCGACCATCACGTCGGCGCTGCCCTCGCGGATGAGGCCGACGGCGTGGCCGAGCGCGTCCAGGCCCGACGTGCAGCCGGTGGAGACGACGGCGACCGGTCCCAGCGCACCGGCGTCCCGGGCGACCTCGGCGGCCAGGGAACTGGGCACCAGGTAGTCGCCGAGCCGGGCCTCGGCCCGGGTGTGGTCCAGTCGCCAGTCGGCGCCGTGCTCGCTGACGTGCGCGTAGATCTCGTCCAGGCCGGTGCTGCAGCCGACGGCGCTGCCCAGCACGACGCCGGTGCGTTCCCCCGCCGCGGCGGTGTCCAGGCCGCTGTCGGCGACCGCCTCCCGGGCGGCGACCAGCCCGAACTGGGCGGCCCGGTCCAGGCGTCGGGCCTCCTCGGCGGTGAAGCCGTGCCGGGCGGGGTCGAAGTCGGCCTCGGCCGCGATCCGCGACCGGAACGCCGAGGCGTCGAAAAGGGTGATGGGCCGGGTGGCGGTGCGTCCGTCGGTCAGCAGCGACCAGAACGCGGCGGTGCCCACGCCACCGGGCGCGACCACCCCGATCCCGGTGATGGCGACTCGTCTCATCGGCTGTCCCTCACGCTCGTCCTTGGGTGGTCGACGGTGCGGGCCCCGCCGCCATTCGGCGTACGACGCGGCAGGTCCGCCCGAGCAGCCGGGGCAGTGGATGCCCCCGTACGAAGAAGTGGTCTCCCGGCAGAGTGCGGGTGACCACCCGTCCCGCCGTCCAGCGATGCCAGCCGGCCATCGCCGAGGGCGGTGCCAGCGGGTCGTCCGCGCCCGAGACGACCAGCACCGGCACCCGGAACGGGCGGCCGGACACCGGCTGCCGGGCGGCCTCGCGCAGGGCGTCGGCGAGGACCAGGTCGTCGCGCAGCACCGGCAGCACCTTGCGCTGCCACAGGCCGCCGGGGACCGCGTCCCTGGGGCCGGCGCCGACGGTGTCGAGCAGGTCCCGCAGGCGCTGCGGGGGTTCCCGGCAGGCGTCGGAGAGCACGGAGGCGGCGTCGGGGGGCGGGCAGGCGCCCACGGCGAGCAGCGCCGGGGTGGGCAGGCCGGCCTCGTGCAGCGCCCGGGCGAGGGTGTAGGCGACCAGCGCGCCCAGGCTGTGGCCGTAGAGCACGTAGGGGCCGGCGGGTGAACGGAAGCCGTCCAGCAGGTCGGCCAGCAGCGCGTCGCGTCCGGTCGCCCGGGGTTCGCGCCGCCGGCGGTCGCGGCCCGGCAGCAGATGGGGCACGGGCAGGGCGCCGTCCCCCAGGCCGGCGGCCCAGCCGTGGAAGACGGAGACCCCGGCGCCGGCGTGCGCGAAGCAGTGCAGCGGCACCGGCGGTGCGTCGGACATGAACCGTCCCTCCTTCGCGGGGTGCACTGGTCCGGGACCCCGGCGGCCACGCCGCCCGCCCGGCGGCTGCGGGCGCCCGGGCCCGGCGGGCCTGGGGCCGCTGTCGGTCTCAGGCGGCGTACAGGTTGAAGGTGGAGGTGCGGCGCGGGCCGCACACCACGTCGAGGGCCGGGTCGACGGTGAGCATCGCCTGGTGCAGCCGCTGAAGCTGCGGCGACGGCTCCACGCCCAGTTCCTCGATCAGCCGGCCGCGCAGCCGGCGGTAGACGTCCAGCGCCGTGGCCTGCCGTCCGGAGCGGTACAGCGCGACCATCGCCTGCGAGTGCAGCCCCTCGTGCTGCGGGTGACGGGCGACCAGGTCGGTGAGCTCGGCGATGAGTTCGGCGTGCCGGCCGAGCCTGAGGTCGACGTCTATGCGCCGCTCGACGGTGCCCAGGCGGCTCTCCTCCAGCCGCATGACCTCGATCTCCAGGATCGGTCCCACCCGGACGTCGACCAGGGCAGGGCCCTGCCAGAGCGCCAGCGCGTCGCGGAGCAGGTCCGCGGCCTCTTCGTCCCTGGCCTCCTCGAAGGCGGCCTGGCCGGCCGTCACCAGTTGCTCGTAGCGGTGCACGTCGACGCTCTGAGGCGGGACCTGGAGCAGGTAGCCGCCGTGCCGGGTGGCGAGCACCTCCTTGGCCCCGCCGGGGGCGTCGGGCCCCATCGCGGTGCCGAGCCGGCGGCGCAGCTGGAGTATGTACGTCTGCATGGTCGTCATGGCGCTCTGCGGCATGTTCGTGCCCCAGATCTCCTCCATGAGCGTGGGCACGGGCATCACCCGGCCCGGATAGAAGGCGAGCAGGGCGAGGATCTGCCTCGGCTTGCCCGCGGTCGGAACGATCGAGACCCCGTTGACGTCGGCGCGCAACGGACCCAGAACCTGTATCTCCACGATTTCCTCCCCGTACCGGTCGGAATGGTCGAGGCCCCTCGGTGGCTCAAAGCCGTCGGCCGTGGAGCAAGCTAGCCCCGTCCGGTCCGTGTCCCCCGGTATCTCCAGTGGCGTTCGAGCGACTCTCCACAGGCCGACTTCCGCCCTGTCGACGCCCTGCTCAAGAACGCTTGTACGACCGCTGGAGCGGGACTCGCGGGCCCGGCCGGGGACGTCGCGCGACGGCTACCGTCCGAAGAGCCCATCACTGTGCCCCCCGACCGTCACCAGACCGGATCACATCCCTCCGGTTCCCGGGCCGGCCGGTCCGGGAACCACCGGTCCGCCGGCGCACCGGCCCACGGCCCGGCCCTTCCACCGGCCCGCCGGCCCACCGACCCGCCGGCCCGCCGACCGACCGACAAGGGAGCCCTCATGGAACACCCACCGGACGGTGCCCCGCCGATCGCGCGGGGTGGTACGGCCACCGGCCGCCGGCCGCCGGCGCCCGAGGCCGGCGGGGAGAGGGAGTTCCGGCTGCTGGGACCGGTCGAGCTGCACGACGGCGCGACGGGCGCGGAGATCGCTCCCTCGGGTTCCAAGCAGCGGGCCCTCCTGTCGGCGCTCGTCCTGCACGCCGACCGCCTCCTGTCCGTCGACCGGCTCACCGAGGAGCTCTGGGGCGACCGGCCGCCGACGAACGCCCCGAACGCCTTGCAGGCCCATGTGGCGCGGCTGCGCCGGCTGCTGCCCGAGACGGGTGAGGGCCCGGACGGCCACGAGTGGATCAGCACCCTGCCGACCGGCTACCTGCTGAGCCTGGGCCCCGCCACCACCGACGTCCAGCGCTTCCAACGGCTGTCCGCCCTGGGCCGGGCGGCGGTGTCGGCCGACCCGGGGTACGCGGTCCGGCTGCTGCGGCACGCCCTGTCCCTGTGGCGCGGTCCCGCCCTCCAGGACAGCCGGCTCGGCCCCCTGTGCACGAGCGAGGCGGACCGGCTGGAGGAACACCGGCTGACGGCGCTGGAGTCGCTGTACGAGGCGAGCCTGTGCTGCGCCCAGCACGGCCAGATCACCGGCGAACTGGAGAAGCTGACCATCGACCACCCGCTGCGCGAGCGGTTCTACGACCTGCTGATGGTCGCCCTGTACCGCAGTGGCCGCCAGGCCGAGGCCCTCGGGGTCTACGAGCGGGCCCGCCGGCGGCTGGTGGAGGCGCTCGGCATCGAGCCGGGGCCGGCGCTGCGTGCCCGGATGGAGGCGGTCCTCAACCACGCCCCCGACCTGTCCGCACCGCCCCACCTGCTCCCCCGGGGCGGGCCCACCACCCTGTCGGAGGCGCTGGAGCTGGGTGGGGAGATCGCCCGCCTGCAACGGCGCATCGACGAACTGAGCCGCTCCCAGGAGGCCCTCGTACGCCGCTACGACACGATGGTCGCGCGGCTCGCCGGCGGCCCCTCACCCCAGAAGATCGCCCCCTGACCACCGGCCCGGACCAGCATGCGCACGGGCGGGCCCCCCGGGCCCCCTGTCCTCCCCCCTGAACCGGTCCCGGCGGAAGTCCGGGGGTGGACTGGGGTGCCCGGGGACCGCCCCGGTGTTCCACGCTGCTGTCCGACGTGCCGTTGCGCAGCCGTGGCGAGAGGACCGGGAACTCACGTGGACGAGATCATCAATGCCGTTGCCCGCGGTGACGCCTCGTCGGAGGACTTCGGAGGGCTGCGGCTGCCGGAGTCCTACCGGGGCGCCGTCGTGCGCCGCGAAGACGTGGCGATGTTCGAGGGCATGACCTCCAGGGACAAGGACCCCCGCAAGTCACTGCACGTCCAGCGGGTGCCGGTGCCGCTGCCGGGCCCCGGCGAGGCGCTGGTCGCGGTGATGGCCTCCTCGGTGAACTACAACACCGTCTGGTCGTCGATCTTCGAGCCGCTGCCCACGTTCGGCTTCCTGGAGCGCTACGCCCGGCTGTCGCCGCACACCGCCCGCCACGACCTGCCGTACCACGTCCTCGGCTCCGACCTGGCCGGGGTGGTGCTGCGCACCGGCCCGGGAGTGAACCGATGGAGGCCGGGCGACCGGGTGGTGGCGCACTGCCTGTCGGTGGAGCTGGAGTCGGCCGACGGGCACGACGACACGATGCTCGACCCCGAGCAGCGCATCTGGGGCTTCGAGACGAACTTCGGCGGACTGGCGGAGCTCGCCCTGGTCAAGTCCAACCAGCTGATGCCCAAGCCCGCCCACCTGACGTGGGAGGAGGCCGCGGCGCCGGGACTGGTCAACTCCACCGCGTACCGCCAGCTGGTGTCCCGCAACGGCGCCCAGATGAAGCAGGGCGACAACGTGCTCATCTGGGGCGCGAGCGGCGGACTCGGCTCCTACGCCACGCAGTTGGCGCTGGCCGGCGGCGCCAATCCGGTCTGTGTGGTCTCCAGCGAACAGAAGGCCGGCATCTGCCGGGCGATGGGCGCCCAGGCGGTCATCGACCGCAGCGCGGAGGACTACCGGTTCTGGAAGGACGAGCACAACCAGGATCCGAAGGAGTGGAAGCGGTTCGGCAAGCGCATCCGCGAGCTGACCGGCGGCGAGGACGTGGACATCGTCTTCGAGCACCCGGGCCGCGAGACCTTCGGCGCCTCCGTCTACGTCACCCGCAAGGGCGGCACGATCGTCACCTGCGCCTCGACCTCCGGCTTCCGGCACGAGTACGACAACCGCTACCTGTGGATGTCGCTGAAGCGCATCGTCGGCTCCCACTTCGCCAACTACCGCGAGGCGTGGGAGGCCAACCGGCTCGTCGCCAAGGGCAGGATCCACCCGACGCTGTCCAAGGTGTACCCGCTGGAGGAGACCGGCCAGGCGGCGTACGACGTCCACCGCAACCTCCACCAGGGCAAGGTCGGCGTGCTGTGCCTGGCGCCCGAGGAGGGCCTCGGTGTCACCGACCACGAGCTGCGCGCCCGGCACATCGGCGCCATCAACCGCTTCCGCGAAGGGCAGGCTCCGACCCCATGACCCAGCAGACCCCGCACACCCCCACCGCACCGATCGGCGTCGTCGGCCTCGGCTCCGTGGGCGAGGCGCTGTTGCTCCTGCTGCGCGCGGCGGGCCACCCCGTCGTCGGTGTGGACACCGACCTCGACGCGCTCGCCCGGGTCGGCACCCGTGCGAAGGCCTCGCCCGCCCCCGAAGGGACACCCGACCCGGTTCTCACGGACGACCTGACGCGGCTCGGCGGCGTCCGCCTGGCCGTAGAGGCCGTCCCCGAGGACCGGGCCGTCAAGACCGGGGTGCTGCGCCGCATCACCGAGGTCTGCCCGCCCGGCACCCCCCTGCTGACCACGACGGCGACCCTGTCCGTCGCCCGGCTGGGCATCGCCTGCGGGCGCCCCGCCGACCTCGCCGGGCTGCGCCTGTTCACCCCGCCCGCCCCGGGCGGCCCCGCCGAGCCGGTGCCGACGTGTCTGACCTCCGCGCAGGCCACCGCCGCGGTGCGCGAGCTGGTGGCCTCGGCGGAACTCACCGAGGTCGAGGTCGGCGCGGGACCCGCCGCCGACGCGGCCGCCCTGGTGCTCGGACTGCTGAACCGCGCGGTCGTCCTGTGCTCCGAGGGCTACGCCTCCCACGAGGACGTCGACACCGCGATGCGTCTGGGCTGCGGGCTGCCGGCGGGACCGCTGGAGACACTGGACCGGATCGGACTCGACACCGCCCACGCGGCCCTGACGGACCTGTGGCGGCGCACGGGCGACACCGCCTTCGAACCGGCGCCGCTGCTCAGCCGGATGGTCGCGGCCGGGCGTCTGGGCCGCAAGAGCGGCGACGGCTTCTACACCTACGACGAGACCGGCGCCCCCGTCCGCGAGCGGAGCGACGCGCCGCAGGAGACCGGCGCCCGGCCGGTACGCCGGGTCGGCGTCCTCGGATCGGGTGCCATGGCCCGGGGGATCGCCGAGGTCACCGCCCTCGCCGGTCACCCCACCGTCCTGGTGGCCCGTAGTGCGGCGAAGGCGGACGCCGCGCTGGAGTCCGTCGCCGGCTCGCTCACCCGGGCAGTACGCCGCGGCAAGGTCGCCCCGGCCGCGCGGGAAGCGGCCCTGGACCGGCTCGAAACCGCCACCGGGTTGGACGCGTTCGCCGACTGCGACCTGGTGATCGAGGCGGTCGCCGAGGACCCGGACGTCAAGCGTGCGATGTTCGCGGCGCTGGGCGAGGCCTGCGCTCCCGGCACCGTCCTGACGACCACGACGTCCAGCCTGTCCGTGGCCGCCTGCGCCGAGGCGTCCGGCCGGCCCGCCGACGTCGTCGGCGTGCACTTCTTCAATCCGGCACCGGTGATGCGGCTGGTGGAGCTGGCGCACGCGCCCGGCACGGACCCCGGCGCGCTCGCCACCGCCCGCGCCTTCTGCCGCGGGCTGGGCAAGACCGTGGTGGAGTGCCCCGACCGCACCGGCTTCATCGTCAACAGCCTGCTCTTCCCCTACCTCGGAGCGGCCCTGGCGCTGCTGGACCGTCCCGGCGCGGACGACCGCGTCGTCGAGCGCACCGACGCCGCCGTGGAGCGCGGATTCGGTTATCCCATGGGCCCGTTCGCACTGCTGGACACCATCGGCCTGGACGTCTCGCTCGCCATCCAGCACCGTCTGTTCGACCACTTCGAGACGCCGGAGCACGAGCCCTCCGACGCCCTCGCCGATCTCGTGTCGGCCGGGTTGCTGGGCCGCAAGAACCAACGGGGCCTGCG
The DNA here is from genome assembly GCF_044331465.1 of Streptomyces sp. NPDC017225. Lineage (NCBI taxonomy): Bacteria > Bacillati > Actinomycetota > Actinomycetes > Kitasatosporales > Streptomycetaceae > Streptomyces > Streptomyces sp. NPDC017225. The sequence goes on from NZ_JBIRNE010000036.1 coordinate 41,816, forward strand.
CACCGCCGCCCGCTGACCGGGACCGGCCACGGGTCAGTACACCTGGGGAGCGGTGCCGGCCGTCCCGGCGGGGTGGACGGCGGACAACCGCGCCAGGTCGCCCCGCGAGGTCACGCGCAGCTTGCGGTAGACGTGCGTCAGGTGCTGCTCGACGGTGCTGGGCGTGACGTACAGCCGGGCGGCGATGGCCCGGTTGGTGCAGCCGGCCGCGGCGAGCATCGCCACGCGCCGCTCGGCCCGGGTGAGTACGGCGGCCGGGTCGCCGTCCTGGGTGTCGCCGAGGCGGCGCAGCGCCTCGTCGGCGGGAGTGTGCCAGTCCGTTCCGTCCCGCGCCGGCTCACCCCAGTCGGCCAGCAGGTCGCGGCAGGCGTGGAAGTCGGCGAGCGCGGTCCGCGCCCGTCCGGCGGCCAGCAGATGACCGCCCCTGGCCAGCAGGTAGTGCAGCCCGGCCCGGGTACGGAACATGGTGTCCGGCACCGGTACGCGCAGCAGCCGGGCCGCCTCCTCGTGCTCCTGCCGTGCGGTCGCCGCCCGCACGCCCGCCGCCAGCGGCATGCCCACGGCCACGCCCCAGGCCGCGGGCGACATCAGGGACAGCGCCCGTGCCGCGTGTGCCGCGCCGGTGTCGTACGAGCCCGTGCGGACGTGCAGCACGGCGGCCGCGGCCACCGCGACGGCCTGCCGGGCCGCGGTGGTGCCGGCCGGCTGCGCACCGGCGGTCAGTTCGCACCACCGCGCGGCCCGCTCCGTCTCACCGGCGTACAACAGGGCGACGAGCAGGGCGGGTACGGAGGGCGGTGGCGCGAGGGCGTGGGCGACCGACTCCAGCACCCGCTCCACGGCGTCGGGGTCGGGCTCCGCGCTCGTCCGGCCCGCACCTGGGCACAGGTGGCCGAGCGCGGTCCTCACCTCCCGGGCCCGCGGGCCGTCCCCGGCGCCGGCCGCGCCCCGGGCCACCGTTTCGTACCGGCCGTGCCACAGCAGCAGGGCCGCCGCCTCGGCCCAGCGCCCGTCGTCCGGGCGGCCTGCGGCGAGGTCGCGCTCCAGGGCGGGCAGATGGCGGATGACGGACGCCGGATCGCTCTCCCACTCGGCCCGGGCGAGCGCGGTCAGCATGCCGTCGGGGCGCCGCCCGCCGTCGCGCAGGCGGTGGGCGGTGCGCAGGAACTCGGCGGCGCGGCGCGCCTGCCCGGCCGGCATCGCGTGCCGGGCCGCCTCCGCCAGCACCGGGACGGCCCATGCCGGGGTGTCGCCGGCGCCGCCGTCGGCGGCCCGGGCGGCTTCGGCGGCGACGAGGTGACCGGCCACGGCGGGCGGTTCGGCGCCGTGGTCGTAGAGCACACGGGCCGCGCGGGCGTGCAGCCGGGCGCTCTCCTCGGCGGTCAGCCACTCCAGTACGGCGGCGCTCACCCCCTGATGGCGCAGGCGGCCCGCGTCGAGCAGTCCGGTCGCCTCGAGCGCGGCCAGACGCGGGACCACGGCCCGTTCGGGCACGCCCAGGAACCGGGCGAGCAGCGTCAGGGTCACCTGGTCCGCGAGCACGGCCAGGGCCTTGGCGGTCTGCGTCACGGGGGTTTCCGCGCCGGGCAGGCAGCCGACGACGGCGCGCCGGAAGGCGGTGCCGGCGACGGGCCGGGTCGGACGCACCGGTCCGCAGTCCCGGTGGTCCGCCAGCAGACCGTGCAGCAGCCGCGGGTTGCCGCCCGTGAAGCGGTGCCAGTCGGCGGCCGGCCGCCGGGCCGCCTCCGCGTCGCCGGTGCCCGCCGGGCCGGCGCGCAGGAACTCGGCGACCGCGTCCTCGGACAGGGTGCGCAGGGGCACGGGCACGCAGCGCGGGTGCCGCAGCACCTCGGCCAGTGGCAGCGAGGGCGCCGTCCGGGGCCGTCCGGCCAGCACCAGCAGGATGCCGGTGGCGGCCAGTCGCCCGCACAGGTAGAGCAGGCAGCGGGCGGACGGCTCGTCCGTGTGGTGGACGTCGTCCACGGTCACGACCAGGGGCCGCCGGGCGCCGAGCGCGCGCAGCGCCTCGTACAGCGCCTCGGGCCGGCTCGCGTCCCCGTCACCGGCTCCGCCGGGCGCGGGGCCCGTGCCGGCGGCGCTGCTGAGGAGTTGGCCCACCACGCCGAGCGGCAGTTCCGACTCGGCCTCGGTCGCGCAGGCGCTCAGCACCGTCGCGCCGGCGCCGGCGGCCCGGTCGGCGAAGGCTCGCAGCACCGCGCTCTTGCCGGTGCCCGGGCTGCCGGTGATCACGGCGGCGCTCCCCCGCCCCTGCCGGGCGTCCGTCAGCAGACCCTCCAGCAGCCGGAGTCGGTCCTCGCGCCCGATCAGCTCCACAGCCGTCCCCTCGCGTTCATCCCGTCGCCGGCACCGGCTCGGGCAGGGTCACCAGCCGCGGGGCGGACCGGCCCCACGGGAAGCCGTGGTGGAGCTGGAGGACGGGCGGCGCGTCGGAGTCGGCCAGGACGGCCACCGCGACCAGCACGTCGGGCACCGGCTCCAGCTCGACGAACCGCCACCGCCGCTCGGTGTCGTTCTCGGGCGGCTGGAAGCCGAGGACGCCCCGGTCCTCTGCCAGCGTGAAGGAGAACGCGTCGAAGGGCAGGCCCAGACCCAGCCCGCGCGCCTTGGAGTACGCCTCCTTCAGCGTCCACAGCCGCAGCAGCCGCCGGTCGCGGGGGCGGCCTGGGGCGGCCCGCGTGACCCAGTCCCGCTCCCGTGCGGCGAACGTCTCCAGAATCGTGTCGAAGCCCTGGTCGCCGCGGTCGAGACGCTCCACGTCCACGCCGATACGGTGGCGCCGCACCACACCGAGCAGGTTGTGACCGCCCGCGTGCGAGAGGTTGAAGTCCAGATCGCGGCCGCCGCGGGGCAGCCCGTCCGGCGGCTTCTGCAGGAACGGCCGGCCGCGCGAGGACCGCCAGATGACGGCCTCGGCCTCCGGCAGCCCGCTCTCCAGGGCGAGTACGCGCCGTACGAGGGAGTGCGCCACCAGGTACTGGCGCCGGTCGCGTTCGAAGAGAAACCGGCCGGCGATCTCCTGCTCGTGTTCGTCCAGCCAGTGCCGGGCCAGGATGGCCGCGATGCCCGGGGCCAGCTCGTCGTTGGGGCAGAACCACAGTTTCACGGGCTCGGGCCGGTCCCGGAGGGCCGGGGCGGCGCCGGCCGCGAGGACTTCGGTCGTCATCCGTTCGGCTCCGGTTCCTCCGGGGCGCCGTCCGCGCCCAGCCACAGCGGCCGGCGCAGCCGGGCGGACGGTGGCGGCGGCTCGGCGGGTGCCGTCCACGGCGACGCGGCCTCCAGTGCGGCCCAGTCGACGTCGACGCCGTTCAGCCAGAGCCGGGCCAGGTGCGCGGTGCGTCCGGCGCGCCACAGGGCGGCGAGGTAGTCGCGGGTCTCCGGCAGGTCGTTGAGGCCCAGTGGGTCTCCTCCGCCGTCGCGCAGATCGGCCGTGCCGGCCTCGTCGCCGACGCCCCCGGTGTCCGCGTAGTGCCGCAGCACGGCGACGAGCCCGGGTACGTCCGACGCGGGCAGGGCGATCCGGCACGGCATGGCGGCGCGCCCCACGCGCAGGGCACGCGCCACGCCCGCGGGCGGGGGGCCTGCCGCCGGGCGGCCGGCGTCCGCGGTTTCGGACAGCCAGTCGGCCAGCCGACGGGCGGTGGCGGCGAGATGGGCGGGGGTCGGAGCGGACAGCAGAAGTGGCCCTCCGTCCCCGTCGGTGTCCGCCGCGCCGGGCAACGCCCCCGGGTACTCCTCGACCACGGCCCGCGCCACGGCGCCGCCGTCGGCCACGATCTCGACCGTGGCGGTACGCGGCACCTCTCGTCCCGCCTCGTCGCACGGCCGCGGCCACGGAACCTCCCTGGTCTCACCGGCGCCGGGCACGAGCACCCCGTGCCGCACCTGGAGCACGGCGGCGGTCAGGGCCGCGATCCCGGTGACCGCGCCGGCCGATCCGATCCGCCGTGAGGTCGTCTCGCGGGACTCGTGCGCTCCGCTCGTCCGGTGGGGTGCGGCGGCGTCCGGCCGGCCGCGGCGCCGGACGGTGTGGCCGCCGGCGGTGTCGCGGACGACGGCGTGCACACGGTCCCCGTCCGCGAGTGCGCGGCGCAACGGTTTGAGCACCACGGCACCGACGCCCTCGCCGGCGCCGTCCCTGACACGTGAGGGGTGCAGCAGCAGTTCGACGCCTCCCACCACGGCTGCCGCGCACTCGTCGCGGCGCAGCGCGCCGACGGCGAGGTGGAGGGCGGTGAGGGCGGAGCACTCGGCGGTGTCGACGGCCTGTGCGGGCCCGGTCAGCTCCAGTGACGCGGCCAGCCGGCCGGGCAGGCCCCAGTGGCCCGCCGAGGGTGTGGTCCGTCCGTCGGCGGCCCAGGCCGCCGCGGCCAGGAGTGCGTAGTCGTGGCTGCTCGCTCCGACGAACACGCCCATGGCGCGCGCCTGTCCGCCCGCGGCGGTCAGGGCGTCCAGCCGGGAGCCGGTGTATCCCGCGTCCTCCAGCGCTTCCCAGGCGACCTCCAGGAAGAGCCGCTCCTGCGGGTCCGTCAGGGCGGCCTCGACGGGTGCGACGCCGAAGAACTCGGGGTCGAACTCGGCCACGCCGTCGAGGAAGTGTCCGCGCCGGCCGGGTGCCGACGGGGCGAGGCCGGGCCGGGTGGCGGGCACGGCCGAGGACGTGTCACGGCCCGTTCGCAGGTTGTCCCAGTAGGCGTGCAGATCGGGGGCGAGGGGGTAGCGGCCGGCGATGCCGACGACGGCGTAGCGGTCGTCCACGGCGGGGCCGTCACGGGGCGGCACGGCACTCGGCGCGGCGTACGGATCGGCGGGCGGGGCCACGGCGTCCGTACGGGCACGCGGGAGCGCGGTGTCCGGCCGGGCCGACGGGAGCGGGGCTTCGGTCCCGGCCTGCCGCGCTCCGGTCAGCAGGCGGGCGGCGTCGTCCCGGCCGAGGGCTCCGGCCTTGAACCGGGTGAGGATCTCACGTTCGTCCATCGGGCACACCGGTCCGTTCAGGCCCGCCGGGGCAGCAGGGCGAGGGCGTCGTCCACGGAGATCCGGTCGTCGCGCACGGCGTCGAGGAGGTCCGCCAGGTCCGGAACCCCGCCCGGGGCCGGCCCGGGGTCGGTGACGGAGGTGATGTGTGCGGCCATCACCGCGAGGTCCGGGTGGTCGTACAGCGAGACGGCGCGCTCCCGCGTGCCGTAGATCTCGTTGATCGTCGCCACGAACTGCGCGCCGAGGATGGAGTCGATGCCCAGGACGTTGAAGGCGGCCGTGGTACTGATCTCCCAGGGGTCGCAGCACAGGATGCGGGCGAGTTCCTCGCGCAGCACCTCCAGCACCGCCTCCCGCGCCGAGGCGTCGGTCCGGGCCGGTCCGGCCGGCGCGCCGGGCCGCTGCCGTCCCGGTTCCGGCGCCGCCGGCGTCGTGGGCCCCGGCGCCGAGCAGGCCGGTGCCGGGGGCTGGGCGAGCCGCGCGCCGGGGTGGACCGGCGTCCCGGCCCGGGGGTGGCCCGAGGCTCCCCGTTCACGGGTCACGTGCCGGGCGAAGGCCAGCGGGGTGGGCTGGTCGAACAGCGCGTCGGGTTTGACCGCGGTGCCGTAGCGCGCGTTGACGGTGGCGACGAACTCGACGGTGAGCAGCGAGTCGAGCCCCAGCGACCGGAAGGTCTGTTCCGGGTCGATCTTCTCGGACTTGAGGTGCAGGACGGCGGCGAGGATGCCGACGAGTTCGGTCAGCAGGTCGTCGGGGGGCGGCTCGAAGGCCGTGGGCGGACGTGTCCGGCTGCTGTCATAGGACATGGTCTGACTCCTGGGGTTCCGTTCCGGAGGGCCGGTGACGGACGGGTCGTTGGTGAGGCCGGCACGCGCGGGAGACGGGCGGCAAGGCGGCGGCCACGGTCAGGCCACCTCCGCGGGCCGTGGGCACAGGCTCGTGGAATGGACGTCGTAGCGCCCCACGTGCTCGGCGGGGACCAGGGCGGGCAGCAGGAACTCCCACAGCGCCGCGACCCGGAGTCCGGGCCCGTCGGGGTGCTCCCCGGCACCGGAGAGCACCGCCAGTCCGCACACGGCCGCGGACAGCGCGGTCTCGGGTCCCTGAGCGCCGAGGTGTTCGCGCAGTTCGCCGGCCTTGCGGGCGCGGGTGACCAGCCGCAGTACTTCGCTGGTCCACGCCTGGCGGACGTCGGCGACCGGGGGCTGCCGTCCGGTGCACTCGTCGGTGATGCGCAGGCCGGCCCGGACCACGGGGTCCTCGTGCAGCACCCGCGTCAGCCAGTGCGACGTGTCGATGAGGCTCTGTACGGCCGGCACTCCGGCCTCGCGCTGCCGGTGCACGAAGTCGCGCAGCACGGCGTGCGCCTGTTCCTGTACGGCGTCGGCCAATCCGTCCTTGGAGGCGAAGTGGAAGTACAGGGCTCCCTTGGTGACACCCGCCGCGTCCGCGATCTGTTCGAGTGAGGCGCTGGCGTAGCCGTTCCGGTCGAACATCCGCGCCCCGGCGCGGACCAGCCTGCGTCGCGTCCTCTCCGACCTGGCCTGCATGGCTGTTCCCCCGCCTACCCGACCCGGCTGAGCCGCTCGCCACCGGCTGCCGCGCCGACCGGCACGGACTCGGGGCCCGACATGAGGATCGAGCGCTGCATACGGCGCAGGCCCGCGGACGGTTCGAGGCCGAGTTCCCGGACCAGCGCGTTGCGCAGTCGCTGGTAGACCTCGAGTGCCTCGCTGCGCCGGCCGGAACGGTGCAGGGCGAGCATGAGCTGGCCGTGCAGGTTCTCGTGGGTGCGGTAGCGGCTGACGAGCACGGTGAGCTCACCCAGCAGTTCGCGGTGGCGTCCCAGCCGCAGATCGGCCTCGAAGCGCTGGTCCAGCGCGCACAGCCGGGTCTCCTCCAGCCGCCTGGTCTCGATCTCCAGCTGGGGTCCGGTCTGCACGTCGGCCAGCGCGCCCCCGGTCCACAGTCCCAGGGCGTCGCGCAGATGGCGGGCCGCGCCCGCGAAGTCGTCGGCGTCCATGGCCCGGTAGCCCAGGCCGGCCAGCCGCTCGAACTCGCGGACGTCACTGGTGCCGTCCGACGTGTTGAGCAGGTACCCGCCCGGCAGGGTGACGAGCACGTCCTTGGCGGTGCGTCCCACGGCGTTCTCGGGATCGTGCCGGAGGGCGGCCGAGATCAGTTCCCGGATCTGGAGCACGTACGTCTGGAGCGTGGTGCGCGCGCTGCGCGGCGGCCGTTCGCCCCACAGTTCGTCTATCAGTGTCCGGACAGGCACCACCTGGTCCGCCTGGAGGGCGAGCAGCGCGAGCACCTGACGCGGTTTCGGCGCCGTCGGGGTGACCGAGATGCCGTTCTCCCTGACGCCGAGCGCCCCCAGAACGTCGATGTCCATGCCGTCTCCCCTAGTCCCTGCATGAGTCGTCCTGACACAGCCGCTTTCTGGCATGACCCAACTAAAAAACAGGACGGATGGTTTGTCAATACCAAACCAACTGCGCTGTTTAATTCTACGCACCACGCTTGAGTGCCACTCGGCCCCTAGACGACCCGTGCAAATAGGGATATTCCAGGCGACTCCACGGTCTCTTTTTGAGTTGCTTAACAGCCGCTTCGAGCCCGCTTCGAGCCCGCTTCGCTACCCTCTGCCTGCGATGACCAGGCCGTGGCGCTCCGTCAGGCGGGGCAGCAGCAGCTTCCAGAAGCCCTCGACCCGCTCCTCCGCCAGCCACGACTTGTCCTCGCCGCCGAGTACCTCGAAGCCCACCGTGGCGGCCACGACGGCGGTCGCGGCGTCGGCGGCACAGACGCCCGGGGCGAGCCAGCCGTCCCGCTCGGCATGCCCGACCGTCTCCTCGACCCAGAGCTGCCACTCCCGCCGGAGCGAGGCGCCCTCATCCCGGCCGGGGTCGTCACCGAGCTCGAAGCCGGCCCGTACGACGGCGTCGTCGGCGATGCGGCCCACCAGGCCGTACGTCGCGTCCACCAGGGCGGGCAGTGCGCCCGCGTTCCGGTCCAGCGCCTCCTGGAGGATCCGGCGCAGCGTCGCCAGGGCTTCCTCCTCGACGGCCCGCGCCAACGCCCTCTTGTTCTCGAAGTGGAAGTGCAGGGCGCCGTTGCTGACCCCTGCCGATCTGCTGATCGTCGACAGCGAGGCCGCCGCGAACCCTTCCCTCGCGAAGAGTTCGGCCCCGGCGCGGATCAGCGCCTGGCGAGTACGGAGCGCCCGCTCCTGCTTGACCATCAATCGTCTCCTGGCTGGGGCCCTGGTTCCACGGCGCGCAGGGCACCCCGTGCCGTCTTGCCGCGCCTGTCGTTCGTCCGTTCACTGCGGGGGGTTGCCGTGCTTGCGGGAAGGTTGGTCGGCGTGCTTGGTGTGGAGCATCGCCAGGGACTTGATGAGCACCTCGCGGGTCTCGGCGGGGTCGATGACGTCGTCGACCAGGCCGCGTTCGGC
>NZ_JBIRNE010000037.1:0-43697 GCF_044331465.1 Streptomyces sp. NPDC017225
GCGAGCCGCGGATTCGTCTGGTCAAGGATGTGGGGTCGGCGGAGTTCTGGGTGCGGCATGTTCGTGATGCGGTGCGGTTCGCCGATGATGTGGGCCGTCTGCGGGACGAGGGTGTGAGCCGGTTCCTGGAGATCGGGCCGGACGGTGTGCTGTCGGCGATGGTGGACGGTGCGGTGGCCGTGCCCGCGCTCCGTCGTGGGCGTCCGGAGACCGCGGCGTTGTTGGGAGCGGTGGGGCAGCTCTATGTGAACGGTGTTCCGGTGGACTGGGAGGCGGTGCTCGCCGGGCGGGGCGCCAGACAGGTGGACCTGCCCACCTACCCCTTCCAGCGCAGGCGCTACTGGCTGTCGGGACCGGCCACCGGGAACGGCGGCAACGCGGCGTCCATGGGGCTCACCGCGCTCGAACACCCCCTGCTCGGTGCCGAGGTCGCGGTGCCGGGCTCGGAGGCGGTGTTGTTCACGGGACGCCTCTCGACGGACACCCAGCCCTGGCTGGCCGACCACGCGGTGTTCGGCGCTACCCTGCTGCCCGGCACGGCGTTCGTCGAACTGGCCGTGCGCGCCGGCGACCAGCTCGGCTGCGGCGTCCTCGAGGAGTTGACGTTGCGCGCGCCGCTGATCCTGCCCGAGGCGGGCGGCGTACGGCTGCGGCTGACGGCCGGTGAACCGGCCGACGGGGGCAGGCGCTCTCTCACCCTCCACTCGCGTGCCGAGGCCGCCGACGAGGACACGGCCTGGACGCTGCACGCGGAGGGCACGCTGATGCCCGGGGAAGCCGCCGTCCCCGCCGCCCTTGACCCGACGCGGTGGCCGCCGCCCGAGGCTGCGAGGCTCACCGTCGACAGCGCCTACGAACGCCTCCGGGACTTCGGGTTCGCATACGGCCCGGTGTTCCAGGGGCTCAGGGCCGCCTGGCGGGTCGGTGACGAGACGTTCGCCGAGGTGGCGCTCGGCGAGGAGAGCGGAGCCCAGCCCTTCCTGCTGCATCCGGCACTGCTCGACTCCGCCCTGCACGCGTTGATGCTCGGCCGGGGCGACGACGCCCCGGCGTCCCTGCCGTTCGCCTGGAAGGGAGTCCGGCTGCACGCGAGCGGCGCCACGACCGCGCGGGTCCGGCTGATCCAGAAGGGGAAGGGGGAGCTGGAGATCCACGTCACCGACACGCAGGGACGTCCTGTCGCGTCCGTGGAGTCCCTGATCACCAGGGAGGTCTCGGCCGAGCAGCTCGCGCCGGTGCGCACGGGATCCGACGGCTCCCTCTTCCACATCACGTGGACGCCCGCCACGACGGCCACCTCCATGACATCCGCCGCCGAGGCGTCATGGGCGACGGTGGCCGACCTGTCAGAGCTCTCCGGCCAGGTGCCCGCGACCGTCGCACTGACACTGCCCGCCGGTACGGGGAACATCGCCGACGACGTCAGAACGGTCACGGTCCACACACTCCGGGCCCTTCAGGCATGGCTCGCGGACGAACGGTTCACCGACCGCAAACTCATGGTGGTCACCCGCGACGACGACCTCGCACACGCCGCGGCCTGGGGCCTGGTGCGCGCCGCCCGGGCCGAGGATCCCGAGCGCTTCGCCCTGCTCGAGACGGACGGGGACGACCCGGAGACGACCGCCCGCGCCGTCGCGTCCGGCGAGCCCGAGCTGCGTGTCCTCGACGGCGACCTCCTGGTGCCACGCCTGGCACGCACCCCGGCGGCGCCCGAAGGGGAGGAAACTCCTTGGAGCAGGCCCGGAACCGTACTGATCACCGGTGGCACCGGCGGTCTCGGGGCGCTGGTCGCCCGCCATCTGATCGTCGAGCACGGCGTCCGCGACGTGTTGCTGACCAGCCGCCGGGGCATCGACGCGCCGGGCGCGGCCGAGTTCCGCCGGGAGCTGACCGGCCTCGGCGCGACGGTCGAGATCGCGGCCTGCGACGTGTCGGACCGGGACGCCCTGCGGGAGCTGCTGGCGGATCGGCCCCTCAGTGCCGTCGTGCACACGGCCGGCGTGCTGGCCGACGCCATGATCGCCAACCTGACGCCGCACAGCCTCGACCAGGTGCTGCGTCCCAAGGTGGACGGCGCGCTCAACCTGCACGACCTCACCCGTGACCAGGACCTCGGCGCCTTCGTACTGTTCTCGTCGGCGGCGGGCGTGCTCGGTGCGCCGGGTCAGGGCAATTACGCCGCCGCCAACACGTTCCTCGACGCGCTCGCCGTGCGGCGCCGCGCCGAAGGACTGCCCGCCCAGTCCCTGGCCTGGGGTCTGTGGGACGGCGGCGGGATGGGGGACAGCCTCGGCGAGGCCGACCTCCGGCGCATGCGCCGCCAGGGCACGCCTGCGCTGACGCCGGGCGACGGCCTCGCGCTGTTCGACACGGCGACGGCCCGTACCGAGCCGGTGCTGGCACCGATGGGCCTGGACCTGCGGGTGCTGCGCGGGAGGGCCGTCGGCGAACCCCCCGTGCTGCTGCGTGGCCTGGTCCCGGTCACGCGGCGCGATGCGGCGGGTGGCGGTTCTCGCGCCGCCGACCCGGAGGCGCTGCGGCGCGAGCTGGCGGCCCTGCCCGCCGACCGGTGGGAGGCCGTGCTGCGCGATCTCGTGCTGAGCCTCTCCGCCGCCGTGCTCGGGCACGAGGGCGCCGAGGCGATCGACTCCGACCGTGACTTCCTGGAGTCCGGGTTCGACTCGCTCTCCGCGATGGAGCTGCGCACCGCGCTGAACGCCGCCACCGGACTGAACCTGCCCACGATGGCGGTGTTCGACAACAAGAACCCGGCCGGCCTGGTAGGTGTCGTCAAGGAGGAACTGGCACCGGTGCTCTCCCGCGCCGCCGACTCCGCCGCCGAACCTTCCACGGAGGAGGACGAGACCGTCACCGAACTGTTCCGTCGGGCGGTCCGGGCCGGTGACGGCTCGGGAGCACTGACGCTGCTGGCGGCGGTCGCGGCGCTGCGGCCCCGGTTCACCTCCTCGGAGGACCTCGGCCGCGTCCCGAGGACGGTACAGCTGGCCGACGGCCCGCGGCGCCCCCGGCTGATCTGCCTCGCCACGCCCATGGCGGGCGGGGGCGTGCACCAACACGCCCGGCTGGGTGCCGAGTTCCGGGACATCCGGCATGTGTCGGCGCTGCCGCTGCCCGGATTCCAGCGGGGCGAACCGCTTCCCGACTCCGCCGAGGCGCTGACCCGGGTCCTGGGCGAGGCCGTACTGGAGGCGGCGGAGGGGGAGCCGTTCGCACTGCTCGGCTACTCCTCCGGCGGCATCATCGGCCACGTCCTCGCCCGTCACTTGGAGCAGACGGTCGGGACCCCGCCCGCCGGGCTGATCCTGGTCGACACCTTCCGCGTCGAGGACACGGCGATGGACGTCGGGTTCGGCCGCCTCATCGGGGAGGTGCTGGAGATGGAGTCCGTCCTCGGCCGCTACGACGCGTCACGGCTGTCGGCGATGCCGCACTACTTCTCAGTGCTGGAAGGCTTCGATCCCGTCCGGCTGGCCGTGCCGACCCTGTTCCTCCAGGCGTCCGAGCCCTTCGTCGACCCGCCCGAGGGCGTCGACCCGGCGCAGATGCTCGCCTGGCCGTGGGATCCCGAACACACCCTGCGCACCGTTGAAGGACACCACTTCACGCTCGGGCAGGAGCACGCCCCGGCGACCGCCCGGACCATCGAGGAGTGGCTGGTGACGCCCGGCTGAACCCGGGCCGGCGTCAGCTTTCCCCAGGAAGAAGTGCACGCCGCGTGCGGGCACGCGGCACCGCTGCAGAGAACGACCCGAACTTAGGTGGTTGAGTAATGGCGTCCACGTCCAAGGGAACCATTCCCTTCCGGGAGTACGAGACCTGGTATCGCGTCACAGGGCGGCCGAAGACGGGCCGCCCGGCGCTGGTCGTCGTGCACGGGGGCCCCGGCTCCACGCACGACTACCTGAAGGGCCTGTCCGTCTACGCCGAACGCGGCTGGACCGTGGTGCACTACGACCAGATCGGCAACGGGGGATCCACCCACCTGCCGGACGCCGACCCCGGCTTCTGGACCCCCCGGCTGTTCCGGGACGAGCTGGAGAACCTGCTGGACCGGCTCGACGTCGCCGACGACTACGTCCTGTTCGGGCAGTCGTGGGGCGGGATGCTGGCCGCCTGGCACGCTTCGGCCCGCCCCGCCGGACTGCGCGGACTGGTCATCGCCAACTCCCCGGCCTCCTACCCGCTGTGGCTGTCGGAGATGGACGTGCTGCGCGCGCAACTGCCGCCCGGCGTGGACGAGACGCTGCGGCGGCACGAGGCCGCGGGCACCACCGACAGCGACGAGTACCTCGAAGCGATGCTGGTCTTCTACGGTCGGCACGTCTGCCGCATCGAACCGTGGCCCAACGACCTCATGGCCTCGTACCTGGAGGCCGTCACCGACCCGACGGTCTACCGCACCATGAACGGCCCCAACGAGTTCCATGTCGTCGGCAGCCTGCGGGACTGGTCGGTGATCGACTGCCTGCCCCGTATCGACGTGCCCACCCTCGTCCTCTCGGGCCGCCACGACGAGGCCACCCCGGTCACGGTGCGCCCCTTCCAGGAACTCATCCCGAACGCCCGCTGGGAGATCTTCGAGGACTCCAGCCACGCCCCGCACTTCGAGGAACCGGACCGCTTCTACGAGGTGCTCGGCGCATTCCTTGACTCGGTCGGCGCGATCGGCGCGCGGACCACGACGGTGAGCGGAGGCTGAGACGACGGTGGATGCCAAGGTCGAGGAGATCGTCGACGCGCTGCGTGGCTCGCTGATCGAGAACGAGCGCCTGCGGCAGGACAACGAGAGCCTGCGCGCCGCCGCGAACGCGGCCGCCGAGCCCGTCGCGATCATCGGTATGGGCTGCCGTTTCCCCGGTGGCATCGATTCCCCGGAGAAACTGTGGGCGCTGGTCGACGAGGGCCGTGACGCCATCGGTCCGTTCCCCGACGACCGCGGCTGGGATCTGAGCAGCCTGTACGACCCCGAGCCCGGAAAGCCCGGCAAGAGCTATGTTCGCCACGGCGGATTCCTGCGTGAGGCGGCCTTGTTCGACCCCGAGTTCTTCGGGATCAGCCCGCGCGAGGCGCTCACCATGGACCCGCAGCAGCGGCTTCTGCTGGAGATCACCTGGGAGGCGATGGAACGGGCCGGGCTCGACCCGGTGTCGCTGCGCGGCAGCCGCACCGGCGTGTTCGCCGGCGCCATGTACCACGACTACGGCATCACCAGCAGCGACGGCAGCCTGGTCTCCGGCCGAGTCGCCTATGCCCTCGGTCTGGAGGGCCCGGCGGTCACCGTCGACACGGCCTGCTCCTCGTCGCTGGTCGCGCTCCAGTGGGCGTCGCAGGCCCTGCGCTCGGGGGAGTGCACCCTGGCACTGGCCGGTGGCGTCAGTGTCATGGCCACGCCCGAGACGTTCATCGAGTTCAGTGAGCAGCGCGGACTCTCGCCCGACGGCCGCTGCCGCTCCTTCGGCGCCTTGGCCGACGGCACCGGCTGGAGCGAGGGCGCGGGCGTCCTGATGCTGGAGAAGCTGTCCGACGCCCGCCGCAACGGACACCCCGTACTGGCCGTCGTACGCGGGACGGCGGTCAACCAGGACGGGGCGTCCAACGGTTTCAGCGCGCCCAACGGCCCCTCCCAGTGCCGTGTGATCCAGCAGGCGCTCACCGCGGCCGGGCTGACGTCCGCCGACGTCGACGTCATGGAGGGCCACGGCACCGGCACCTCGCTGGGTGACCCCATCGAGGCGCAGGCCCTGCTGGCCACGTACGGTCAGGACCGCCCCGACGGCAGACCGCTGTGGCTGGGATCGATCAAGTCGAACATCGGCCACTCCCAGGCCGCCGCGGGAGTCGCGGGCGTCATCAAGATGGTCGAGGCCATCCGGCACGGCACGCTGCCGAGGACACTGCACGCCGACGAGGCGTCGCCGCAGGTGGACTGGGAGGCCGGGGACGTCCGTCTGCTGACCGAGGCCCGCGCCTGGCCCGACGTCGGCCGCCCGCGCCGGGCCGCCGTCTCCTCGTTCGGCGTCAGCGGCACCAACGCCCACGTGATCATCGAGCAGGCGGACGCAGAGCCCGGGCCTGAGCCCGCCGCGCCGCGCCCGGCCCCCGACATGCCCGTGCCACTGCCGTTGTCGGCAAGGTCCGAGCCTGCTCTGCGTGCCCAGGCCCGGCAACTCGCCGACCACCTGCGGACCACCCCCTCTCTGAGCCCCGTGGACATGGGGTTCACCCTGGCGACCACCCGCGCCGGACTCAACCGCCGGGCCGTCGTGATGGGCCGCGACCGTGCGGAGATCCTCGGCGGACTGGACGCGCTGGCGCTGGACGCACCCCTGGACGGCGCCGCGCGGACGACCGGGCTGACCGCCTTCCTGTTCACGGGGCAGGGCAGCCAGCGGCTGGGGATGGGCAGTGAGCTGTACGAGGCGTCCCCGGTGTTCGCGCACGCCTTCGACGAGGTGTGCGCGGTACTCGACCCCGCGGTGCGCGAGGTGATGTGGGGCGACGAGAAGGCACTCGGCCGTACGGAGTTCGCGCAGCCGGCGATCTTCGCCTTGCAGGTGGCGCTGTTCCGGCTGTTCGAGTCCTGGGGCGTGCGGCCCGACTTCGTGGCCGGTCACTCGATCGGTGAACTGGCCGCCGCGCACGTTGCCGGGGTGTTCTCCCTGCCGGACGCCGCCGCGCTGATCACGGCGCGGGGCCGGCTGATGGGAGCGTTGCCGCCCGGCGGCGCGATGGTGGCCGTC
The DNA here is from genome assembly GCF_044331465.1 of Streptomyces sp. NPDC017225. Taxonomy (NCBI): domain Bacteria; kingdom Bacillati; phylum Actinomycetota; class Actinomycetes; order Kitasatosporales; family Streptomycetaceae; genus Streptomyces; species Streptomyces sp. NPDC017225. The sequence goes on from NZ_JBIRNE010000037.1 coordinate 6,765, forward strand.
GAGGCCACCGAGGAAGAGGTTCACCCGCTGCTGGGACAGGACGTCGGGGTCGCCGCCGTCAACGGCCCGTCCTCCGTGGTGCTCTCCGGAACCGAGGACGCCGTCGCCGCCGCCGTGGAGCGCCTGGGCGGGCGCAGGACGAACCGGCTGCGGGTCTCCCACGCGTTCCACTCGCCGTTGATGGACCCGATGCTGGAGGAGTTCCGCCGCGTCGCGCGGAACGTGACCTACGCCGAGCCGCGGGTGCCGGTCGTCGCGGCGGGCGAGGTGACCGACGCGGACTACTGGGTGCGGCACGTGCGCGAGGCGGTGCGGTTCGCCGACGCGGTGACCCGGCTGGAGGCCGAAGGCGTCACCCGCTACGTGGAGCTGGGACCCGACGGCGTCCTGACCGCCATGGCCCGCCGGTGCCTCACCACCACCGCCGACAGCGCCGTGCTGGTCCCGGCCCAGCGCCGCCGCGAGCCCGAGCCCGTCGCCGCCCTCACCGCCCTGGGCCGCCTGCACACCGCGGGCCTGCGCGTCGACTGGGCGGGCGTGTTCGACGGGCGCGGCGCCCGGCGGGCCGACCTGCCCACCTACCCCTTCCAGCGCGCCCGGTACTGGCTCGACAAAAGCGGCCTGAGCGGCGACGTCACGTCCGCCGGTCTGGGCCGGCCCGGCCACCCGCTGCTCGGCGCGATGGTGCAACTGCCTGGTTCCGGCGGTGTGGTGTTCACCGGACGTCTGTCCTTCGGAGCCCACCCCTGGCTGTCCGACCACACCGTGGCCGGCTCCGTCCTGCTGCCCGGCACCGCGTATGTGGACCTGGTCGTACGGGCGGGCGACCAGGTGGGATGCCGCCGGATCGAGGACCTCGCGCTGGGGGTGCCGCTGATTCTGCCCGAACACGGCGGCGTCCACATCCAGGTGGCCGTCGAGGCGCCCGACGCCTCGGGACGCCGCCCGGTGTCCGTGTACTCCCGCGCCGACGACGCCCCGCTCGACCGCGAGTGGGTCCTGCATGCCGAAGGCACCCTGGCTCCCGACGCCGGTGAGCCGTCCGACGACCTCACCGTGTGGCCGCCGCGCGACGCCGAGCCCCTTGCCGTCGAAGGCCTCTACGAACGGCTGGAGTACGGGCCGACGTTCCGAGGGCTGCGCGCAGCATGGCGGCGCGGCGACGACGTGTTCGCCGAGATCAACCTCCCGGAGGGGGTCGGCGCCGGGGACTTCGGTCTCCATCCCGCCCTGCTCGACTCGGCGTTGCACGCGCTCGACCTGACGAACGAGGACGCGACGGCACTTCCGTTCTCGTGGTCGGACGTCACCCTGCACGCCGAGGGCGCCACGATCGCGCGGGTCCGCCTGCGCCCCGGGAACGGTGACTCGGTGGAACTGGAGCTGGCCGACGTCACCGGGCGCCCGGTCGCGTCGGTTGGCTCGGTGGCGCTGCGTCCCCTGACCGCCGGCGATCTGGCATCCGCCCCGGCCCGTGTCGCGGAGGCGCTGTTCCGCCTGGAGTGGGTTGCGGCCACAGGCGGGCGCACGCCTGCCGGTGACTTCGAGGTGCTCGTCCACCACTGCCCGCCGACGGACGGCGACACGCCCGCCGCGGTGCGCGCGGTGACGGTCGGCGTGCTGGCGGCCGTGCAGGCCGCGCTCGACGACGACGCCGTCCTCGTCGTCGTCACCGACGGCGCCGCCGACGGCTCCGACCTCGGTCATGCCGCCGTCCAGGGACTGGTGCGCGCAGCCGAGGGCGAGAACCCCGGCCGTTTCGTCCTGGTCGACACCGATGCCCCCGTCGAGCCGGGCGCCGTCCTGGAGTACGGCGAGCCCGAACTGCGCATCCGCGACGGCGAGGTGCTGGTGCCGCGGCTGGCCCGCGCGCCGCTCGGCCCGGACACCCCCGTCTGGGACGCCGAACGCGCCGTCCTGATCACCGGCGGAACCGGTGCCCTCGGCGCCGCCGTCGCCCGCCACCTGGTGACCCGGCACGGGGTGCGGCGCCTGCTGCTGACCGGCCACCGTGGCCCGAAGGCACCGGGAGCCGCGGAACTCACCGCGGAACTCACCGGGTTGGGCGCCGAGGTCGAGGTGGCAGCCATCGACGTAGCGGACCGCGACGCCCTGGCCACACTGCTCGAAGGGCGGATCATCGGCGGGGTCGTGCACGCGGCGGGCGTACTGGACGACGGCGTGATCCCCTCGCTGACGCCCGAGCGCGTCGACCGGGTACTTCGCCCGAAGGCCGACGCGGCATGGCACCTCCACGAACTCACCCGCGACATGGGGCTGACCGCGTTCGTCCTCTTCTCGTCCGTCGCCGGCGTCCTCGGCGCCCCCGGACAGGGCAACTACGGCGCCGCCAACGCCTTCCTCGACGCCCTGGCGCGCCACCGGCACGCCGACGGACTTCCCGCGCTGTCCCTGGCCTGGGGCCCGTGGGCCGGGGGCGGCATGGCGGGCGGCCTCGACCAAGGCGGCATACGCACCCTGGCGCCGGCGGAGGGACTGGCGCTGTTCGACGCGGCCGCCGGCGTCACCGAGCCCGCGCTGGTGCTCGCCCGGTTCGATCCGGCGGCCTTCGTCATGCCTCCGCCGCTCCTGAGCGGCATCGTCCGCAACCGGTCGCGCCGCGTCTCTGACGCCACCGCACCCGCGGCCGACACCTTGCTGCGGCGGCTGGCCGGGCTCCCCGAGGAGGAGCGCGTCCCCGAACTCGTCGGCATCATCCGCTCCCAGGCCGCCGCCGTCCTGCGCCACGCCGGAACCGACGCCGTCGATCCCGACCTGTCCTTCCACGACCTCGGGTTCGACTCCCTCACCGCGATCGAACTGCGGAACCTGCTGAGCGCCGTCGTCGGAATCCGGCTGCCCGCCACCCTCGTCTTCGACTACCCCACCCCCCGCGACCTGGCGCGGCACCTCCTGGAGGAGTTGTCCGGAGCCGTGACGCGGACCTCCGCCACCTCCGTCGTGACCCCCGCGGACGACGAGCCGATCGCCATCGTCGCCATGGCGTGCCGTTATCCGGGCGGCGTGGACTCGCCCGAGGGACTGTGGCGGCTGGTCGACGAGGGCATCGACGCGATATCGGAGTTCCCGGCCGACCGCGGCTGGGACGTCGAGGGCATCTACGACCCCGAACCGGGAAAGCCCGGGAAGACCTACGTGCGCAACGGCGGATTCCTGCACGACGCCGCCCGGTTCGATCCGGACTTCTTCGGCATCAGCCCGCGGGAAGCCCGTGAAATGGACCCGCAGCAACGGCTGCTCCTGGAGGTGTCCTGGGAGGCACTGGAGCGGGGCGGAATCGACCCCACCACGCTGAAGGGCAGCTCGACCGGGGTGTTCGCGGGTGTCATGTACTACGACTACGCCGGTGGAACCGGCGGCGGGAGCCTCGTCTCGGGCCGCGTCGCCTACACCCTCGGCCTCGAGGGTCCCGCAGTGACCGTGGACACCGCCTGCTCGTCGTCGCTGGTGGCTCTGCACTGGGCGGCGCAGGCGCTGCGCTCGGGCGAGTGCAACCTCGCCCTCGTCGGCGGTGTGACCGTCATGGCGACGCCGCAGACGTTCATCGACTTCAGTGAGCAGCGCGGCCTGTCCGCCGACGGCCGCTCCAAGTCCTTCTCGTCCACCACCGACGGCACCTCCTGGGGTGAGGGCGTCGGAGTGCTCGCGGTCGAGCGGCTGTCGCAAGCGCGCCGTAACGGGCACCCCGTGCTGGCGGTGATCCGGGGGAGCGCCCTGAACCAGGACGGCGCCAGCAACGGCCTCACGGCACCCAACGGGCCGTCGCAGCAGCGGGTGATCCGCCAGGCGCTGGCCAACGCGGGGCTGTCGGCGGCGGACGTGGACGCCGTCGAGGCACACGGTACGGGCACGACACTGGGCGATCCGATCGAGGCGCAGGCGCTGCTGGCCACGTACGGGCAGGACCGCCCCGAGGGCCGGCCGCTGTGGCTGGGGTCGGTCAAGTCGAACCTGGGGCACACCCAGGCGGCGGCCGGTGTCGCGGGGATCATCAAAATGGTGCAGGCCATGCGGCACGCGAAGCTTCCGAGGACCCTGCACGTGGAGGAGCCGACGCCGCGGGTGGACTGGGAGGCGGGCGACGTCCGACTGCTGACGCGGGCGCGGGAGTGGCCCGGCGACGGCCGCCCGCGTCGCGCGGGGGTGTCCTCGTTCGGGATCAGCGGAACGAACGCGCACGTGATCATCGAGGAGCCACCGCCGGCCGAGGACGAGCCCGAGGAGCGCCGCGAACTGCCGGTCGCGCCGGTCGTCGTTTCGGCCAGGACGCCCGAGGCGCTGCGGGCCCAGATCGAGCGGATCGGCGCGTTCGCCGCGGGCCACGACCCGCTCGACGTGGCGTTCTCGGCGGCGACGGGTCGCGCTGCCCTCGAACACCGTGCGGTGCTCCTCGGACCGGAGACGATCACCGATACGGGCGGTGACGGCAAGACGGCCTTCCTGTTCACCGGCCAGGGCAGCCAGCGGCTGGGCATGGGCCGCGAGTTGTACGACGTCTTCCCCGCCTTCGCGACGGCGTTCGACGAGGTGTGCGAGGCGACGGGGCTGCCGCTGAAGGACGTCATGTGGGGCGACGAGGAGGCGCTGAACCGGACCGAGTTCACCCAGCCCGCGGTCTTCGCCCTGGAGGTGGCCCTCTTCCGACTGGTGCGGTCGTGGGGGATCAGGCCCCACTTCGTGGCCGGGCACTCGATCGGTGAACTGGCGGCGGCCCACGTGGCGGGGGTCTTCGCCCTGGAGGACGCGGCGCGCCTGGTGGTGGAACGGGGACGGCTGATGCAGGCGCTGCCGCCCGGCGGGGCGATGGTGGCGATCCAGGCCACGGAGGACGAGGTCACTCCGCTGCTCACCGCCGAGGCGGGTGTCGCCGCGGTCAACAGTCCTTCCTCGGTGGTCGTCTCGGGCGCTGAGGACGCGGTGAACGCGATCGCCGAACACTTCGCCGACCGCAGAAGGAACCGCCTCGCGGTCTCGCACGCGTTCCACTCGCCGCTGATGGACCCGATGCTGGAGGAGTTCCGCGAGGCCGCCGAGCGCGTCACCTACCACGAGCCGAAGATCCGGCTGGTCAAGGACGTGGCGTCGGCCGCCTACTGGGTGGGGCACGTACGCGACGCGGTCCGCTTCGCCGACGACGTGCGCCGACTGCACGACGAGGGTGTGACGCGCTTCCTGGAGATCGGTCCGGACGGCGTCCTGACCGCCATGACACAGCAGAACGTCGAGGGAACGACGGCGGCCACGCTGCGCCGCGACCACCCCGAGACGGAGAGTCTGTTCGCCGGAGTCGCACGACTGTACGCCGCGGGTGTGCCGGTCGACTGGAGCGCCGTCCTCGCCGGGCGCGGTGCGCGGCGCGTCGAGCTGCCCACCTACCCCTTCCAGCACGAACGGTACTGGGTGACCGGGCAGGAGAAGGCCGTCGCCGGACTCGATCTGGTCGATCACCCGCTGCTGACCGCGAGGGTCGTGCTGCCGGACACCGGCGGAGCCGTGTTCACCGGACGGCTCTCCCTCGACTCCCATCCCTGGCTCGCCGACCACGACGTGCTGGGCACCCTCCTGCTGCCCGGCACCGGCCTGGTCGAGCTGGCGCTGCAAGCCGCCGACCAGGTGGGATGCGCGGCGATCGACGAGCTGACCCTCGAGGCGCCCCTCGTCGTCCCCGAGAAGGGCGGGGTCGCGGTGCGGGTCGTGGTCGGCGGCCCGGACGACTCCGAGGCGCGCACCGTCGAGATCTACTCGTCCCCCGACGACGAGACCTGGACCCGCAACGCGACCGGTGGCATCACGCCGTCCGGCGGATCGCCGTCGAGCGACCTGACCGTCTGGCCCCCCGAGGGCGCGACGCCGCTCCCGGTGGACGGCGCCTATGAGCGGCTGCTCGCCCGTGGGTACGACTACGGCCCGACCTTTCGAGGACTCGGGGCGGCCTGGCGACGCGGTGCCGGGGAGGTGTTCGCCGAAGTCGCGCTCCCGGAGGGGACGGACGCGACCCGCTTCGGCCTGCACCCGGCGCTGCTGGACGCGGCGATGCACGTCGGGCTGATCGAGGACGGCGAGGACGAGGCACCGGAACTCCCCTTCTCCTGGACCGGCGTCACGCTCCATCGGGCCGGTGCCTCGGCACTGCGCGTCCGGCTGTCACGCAACGACGGGGAGGACGGCTCGACGGTGCTGGTCGCCGACGGGACCGGAGAACCCGTCCTCTCGGTGCGGGGCCTGGCCGCGAGGCCCGTCTCCGTCGAGCAGCTGCGGGCCGGAGGCGACCACCGCGCCTCACTGTTCACCCTGACCTGGACCGAAGCGGCCGCCCCCGTGTCGCAGACGCCCGGCGTGGTGTACGAGGCTCCACGCGCCGACGGCGACACGCCCGAGGCCGTCCGCACGGTCACCGACGCGGTGCTGGCGCGGATCCAGGAGTGGCTCACCGAGGAACATGACGGCCAGGAGAAGCTCGCGGTCGTCACCCGTCGCGCGGTGCCGGCCGAGGGCACGGACGTCGAACTGAGCCAGGCGCCCGTGTGGGGCCTGGTCCGGGCCGCCGCGGCGGAGAACCCCGGCCGGTTCATGCTGATCGACCTCGACGACGACGCGACCGTGCCACCGCTCGTGGACGAGCCCGAGATCGCGGTCAGGGGCGGCGAAGTGCTCGTCCCCAGGTTCGCCCGAGTTCCCGCCGCGGCGATCGACGGGGCGCAGGCCCCCTGGAACCCGGCATCGACGGTGCTGATCACGGGCGGTACCAGCGGCCTGGGTGCCCTGGTCGCCCGGCATCTGGTGACGGCCCACGACGTACGGCGGCTGGTCCTGACCAGTCGCCGGGGCGGGAGTGCACCGGGCGCGGCGGGACTGCGCGCCGAACTGGCGGCTCACGGAGCGCGTGTCGACATCGAGGCGTGCGACGTGGCCGATCGCGCCGCGCTGGCCGGGGTGCTGGCCCGCCATCCGGTCGACGCGGTCGTGCACGCGGCCGGCGTTGTGGACAACGGTCTGGTCCGAGGGCTGACGCCGGAGCGCGTGGAGACGGTCCTGCGGCCCAAGGTGGACGGGGCCTGGAACCTGCACGAGCTGACGGCCGACCGCGACCTGTCGGCGTTCGTGCTGTTCTCCTCGCTCGGCGGTTCCCTGCTGGCCGCCGGCCAGGGCAACTACGCCGCGGCCAACGTGTTCCTGGACGGGCTCGCCCAGCACCGCCACCGGGCCGGCCTGCCGGCGACGTCCCTGGCGTTCGGTCTCTGGGAGGCCGATACCGGGCTCGGCGAGCTGGAAGCGGCCGATCTGCACCGCATGCGGCGCATGGGCCTGCCCGCCCTGACGCAGGAGGAGGGCCTGGCACTCCTGGACGACGCGCTGCGCACGCGAGAGCCCGCGCTGGCGCCGTTCAGCCTGGACACGGCGGCCCTGCGGGCCCGTGAGACCGATCGGCTCCCCACTCTGCTGCGCGGCCTGGTGCGTTCCCATCGCCGCCGGGTCGGCGGCCCGGTCGCGGTCGGCGGCGCGGACGACGGCGTGGAGCTGCGGCGCAGGCTGGCGGCCCAGACGGACGACAACGAACGCGACCGCCTCCTGGTGGATCTGGTGCGCACGCAGGTCGCGACGGTGCTCGGCCACGCCCACGTCGGGGCCGTCCGGCCCGACCGGGCGTTCAAGGAACTCGGCTTCGACTCGCTCACCGCCGTGGAGCTGCGCAACGGCCTGCGCTCGGCAACCGGGCTGAAACTGCCTGCCACCCTGGTGTTCGACCACCCGACGCCCGCCGCGGTCGCCGACGAGCTGCGCGCGCGGCTGACCGACGGCCCGAAGCCCGCCGGAGCGCCCCTGGAAGCCCAACTCGCTTACCTGGAGGAGGCCTTGAAGTCGGCGTCGCCGGACGCCGAGGCGTACGGCCGCGTCACCGACCGGTTGCGTGCCCTGACGGCCGGCTGGATCGTGACCCACCGGCCGGCCGAGAGCGAGGAGGTGGATCTGGACTCGCTCTCGACCGACGAGCTGTTCGACGTCCTGGACGACGAACTGGACACACGGTCCTCGTGACGGACGCGCAGGGCACCGCGCCACCACTGACAAGAGGGGAACCACCTCATGACCACCGAAGCGACCGCGAGTCACCAGCGGGCGACGGGGGCTCCTCGTGCCGCCCCGCCCCAGTGACCCGTTCCCCTTCTACGAGACGCTCCAGTCAGTGAGCCGGGTCCACGACAGCACGGCACCCGGGCTACGGGTGCTGTCCGGACACGCCGAGATCACCGAGTTCCCGAACGGCCCGACGTGCACAGCGGCGCCCGGATCCTCGGCCGGATGCGCCCGGACCGGGCCGACCACGGCCGGGTCCGTGTCCCGGCCGGGATTCTGCCCCGGACAAGACCAAGGTGGTGCGGCCCCGCGGTGGAGCGGCTCACTCGCGGCCTCATCGAAGGCCTCGTGGAGCGGTCGGCCGTCGGCCTCGCCGAACACCTGGCCACGCCCTTCCCGGGCGTGGTCGTCTGCGAGACGCCCGGCATGCCCGCCGAGGACGGTGAGCGCCTCCGGGCGCCGGCCGACGACTGGTCCCGGTCCTCGCCGGCATGTGCCCCGGGGAGGTCCTGGCGAGCGCCGACGCCACGGCCGACGAACCGTCCGGCTACTTCCGCGAGCAGATCCACGCACGTCGCGCCGACCCGCGTGAGCGCCTGCCGTCCGCGCTCGTGAAGAAGTCGACGGCGGCCCCTTCGACGAGGACGAGCTGACGGCGCCCGTCCTGGTGCCACCGCCGGTCCTCGGCCACCACCGGCCTCGTCGCGGCCGGCATGGCCGCGCGCTCGTGGACCACCCCGACGAGCCGAACCGCCGGCGCGGGGACAGGAGCGTCGCGTCGGCGGCACCGAGGGATCTCCGAGGCAGTCCTCGTCGCGGCCCTGCTCGCCGCCGCCAACCGGGCCGGAACCGGTTCCCCGGCCCGCACCGTCTGATCCCGACCTCACGACGACGGCCCCCGCCTGAGCCTCAGCGCCGGAGCCCACACTGCTTCGGCGGCTCGCTCGCCAGGCCGGGGGCCGCCGAGCTCTTTCCGGCACCGCTCGACACCTTCCCCGAGACCGAGCCGGCCTCCGCCCCCGAGCACCGCGGCGTCATGGGCCCGACCGGCTACGCCACGCTCCCACCGAGCCCCCGGCCGCCGACCGGCCCGTACCATCCGTGACGCGAGGGTCCCCGCGCGATCGTCACGCAGGGGCGGCCCTCATTCGGAGCTCGGGGCGGAGACGCGGTCGCCCTTCGGCTGTGTTTTCGACGTCGGCTCGGCGCCGGGAGTGCGGACGTGGCGCATGAGCAGCGCGGCCGCGGCGGCACCCGTCAGCATGACGACGGCGCCCACCGCGGCGGCGATGGTCATGCCGTCGGTGAACGCCTCCCCGGCCGCGTCCACGAGAGCCCGGCCCGCCTCCGCGGGCAGGTGCTGGGCCACTTCCGTGGCGCCGCCGAGCGAACCCTCGGCGGCCTCGGCGGCCTCGGGCGGTAGCCCCGCCGTCGCGTCGGCGACATCACGGGTGTAGACAGCGGCACCGATGCTGCCGAGGATCGCCACGCCCAGCGCGCCACCGAGCTGGTTGCTGGTCTCGGGCAGCGCGGCGGCCGCGCCGACGCGCTCCGGTGGAGCCGCGGAGACGATCAGGTCGGCGGTCAGGGGGATCGCCATGCCCACCCCGGCCGACATGACGCTCGCGCCGGTCACCGCGACGGCCAGGCTCGAATCGGCGCGCAGCTGCGTCAGGATGGCGAAACCGCCTGCCGCGATCAGCATGCCGGCACCGATGATGTAGCCGGGGCGGACCGTCTTGGCCAGTATGGCGGCCACCGAGGTCGTCACCGCGACCGCCAACGGCGCGGGCAGGGTCCACAGCCCGGCCTCCAGCGGGCTGAGTCCGTAGACCAGTTGAATCCACTGAGTGGCGAAGAGCAGGAAGCCGACCATTGCGAACAGGGCCACCATATTGACGCCGATGGACGCGCTGAACCCACGGTCCCGGAACAGACTCAGGTCGATCAGCGGATTCGGGGCCGTGCGCTGACGCCAGATGAACAGCACGCCCACCGCGACACCGGCGGCCGTGACGGCCGCGTACTTCCAGGCGAAGCCGTCGTCGGCGAGTTCCTTGATGCCGTAGACGACCGGCAGCATGGCGCCGAGGGACAGGAAGGCGCCGAGGAAGTCGAAGCGGCCGGGTCGTGGGTCGCGGTGCTCCGGCAGAAGCATGGGGCCGACCACCAGGATCAGGACCGCGACCGGGATGTTGATCAGGAAGATCGAGCCCCACCAGAACTGCTCCAGCAGGAGTCCCGACACGATCGGGCCCAGAGCGGCGCCGCCGGAGAGGCCGGCCGTCCACACCGCGATGGCCGTACGGCGCTGGGTGGGATCGCGGAACATGTTGCGGATCAGAGCGAGGGTGGAGGGCGCGAGCACGGCCCCGGACATGCCCAGGACGGCTCGCGCGAGGATCAGCAACTCGGCGCTGCTCGCGTAGGCGGCGGCGAAGGACGAGGCGCCGAACACCAACGCGCCGATCATCAGCAGCCGTCGACGGCCGATGTGGTCGCCGAGGGTGCCCATGCTGATCAGCAGTCCCGCGAGCATGAACGCGTAGATGTCCACGATCCACAGCTGCTGTGTGGCACTGGGCTCCAGGGAGGCACCGAGGAACGGCAGCGCGAAGTACAGCACGGTCGTGTCCATCGACATCATCAGGACCGCGAGCACGAGGACGGCGAGGCCGACCCACTCCTTCAAGGTCGCGCGTTCGGGGTTCATGACACCGACTCTAGATTTGTATAGGTAATCTGTCTATGTCAGATTCTGTTTAAGACGCCTGTCTAAGACATGTGTGTAAGACGTTTCCTGCCGGGCCGCTAGAATCCCGGACATGGGACACCGAGAGGATCTGCTGGCCGGCGCGAAGAGCTGTCTGTACGAGAAGGGGTACGCCCGTACCACCGCGCGGGACATCGTCGAGGCGTCCGGCGCCAACCTGGCCTCGATCGGGTACCACTACGGCACCAAGGAGGCACTGCTCAACGCCGCGATCATGGAGGCGCTGGAGGAGTGGGTCCAGGAGCTGAAGCGGGCCCTGGCCGACGTGGGAGATCTGCCCGACGACCCGATCGCGCGGTTCGAGGTGGTCTGGGCCCGGGTGATCGAGCTGTTCGAGCGGCACCGCCCGGTGTGGGGGGCCCAGTTCGACGCGGTCTCCCAGCGTGACCATGTGCCCGAGGTCCGCAGCTTCTTCGTCGAGGCGCAGCAGCAGGCGCAGAAAGGCCTCGTCGAACTCCTCTGGGGCGGCCGTGAACTGCCGGAGCGCACTGAGGCCGCGGTCGGGCAGTTCTACCACGCCCTGCTGAGTGGCGTGATGATGCAGTGGGTCGTCGACCCCGAGCACGCCTCGACGGGCGAATCGCTCGCCGAGGCGTTGCGGACGGTCGTGGAGGACGCCCGGCACTTCGGGTCAGGGGCGGCCGTCTGACATCGCGGCCGCCTCGCGGGCCAGCCGGGCCCGGTCCACCTTGTGGTTGGAGTTCAGCGGGAACTCCGCCACGTGCAGGAACGCCCTGGGCACCATGGGATCGGGTAGGTGGGCGGACAGCGCGCGGCGCAGCGTCGCCGGCGGGACGCGGTCACCGGTGTAGTACAGGACGAGTTCCAGCCCGCCGCCCGGTGCCGGGCGGGTCACGGCGGCCGCGTTCTGGACGCCCGGGCACTGCCGGACGACGTGGTCGACCTCGGCCAGCTCGACCCGGAAGCCCTGGATCTGCACCTGGGCGTCCAGGCGGCCCAGATAGACCAGCTCACCGTCGTCCAGGCGTCGCACGCGGTCGCCCGTCCGGTACCAGCTACGGCCGTCGCGCTCCAGGAACCGGCCCCGGTCGTCCCCCGGGTCCAGGTACCCGGGTGTCATCTGCGGCCCGGTGATGCACAGTTCGCCCTCCGTCGCCGACTCGGTGCCCTCGTCCAGCAGCAGGTGGTCGTGGCCGTCGTGCACCCGGCCGATCGGGACGACGCCGTTCACCGCGAGATCCGGTGAGGTCTCCGGCGACCAGCGGTGCCCGGTGATGGTCACGGTCAGCTCGGTCGGCCCGTACAGGTTCTCGATCTTCGACTGGGGCGCGGCGGCCTGCCAGGCGGCTGCGTCCTCGCACAGCAGCGCCTCGCCCGCGAAGAAGCTCCACCGCAGGGTGGGCATCGCCCCCGGGGTCAGGCCGCCCATCCGCCGGACGAAGGAGATGCCGCTGGGGGTGGAGAACCACACGGTCATCCGCCGTTCGGCGAAGAACGCCGGCAGGTCCCGATGGGCCGCCGGCGGGATGGCGTGCACCGGGGCCCCGTGGCCCCAGGCGCAGAAGAGCTCGAACATCGCGCAGTCGAAGTTGAGGCCGACGTTCTGGCAGAACACGTCCTCGGGACCGAAGTCGTAGCGCCGTTCCAGCAGATCGAAATAGTGCTCGTTGGACGCGTGCGTGATCGGCACGCCCTTGGGACGGCCCGTCGAGCCCGACGTGAAGAGCACGTACGCGGTGTCGGACGGCCGGACGGCCACCGGCGCGTCGAGCGCGGGGCCGGGCGCGGACTCGTCCAGGACGGGCAGGTCCAGTCCGGTCTCCGCGAGCGCGGCCCGGCCCACCGGATCGGCGATGACCGTGGAGACGCCGGCCGCGGTGAGCATCCGGCGGGTGCGTTCGGCCGGGAATCGTGGATTGAGCGGCACGACCGTGACGCCGGCGTACAGCGCCGCAAGGATCCCGACGTACGCGGACAGGCTCTTGTCCGCCAGCACGGCGACGCTGCGCGGCGCCCCGGCCAGCAGGGCCCCCGCCCGGCGCAACGCCAGTTCGTGCATCGCCTCGTACGTCAGGCTCTCGGCGTCCACGCGGATCGCGGTCCGGCCGGGTGACAGCTCCAGGCCGCGCAGAAATCGTTCGTGCAGGCCGCGTCCGGAGACGGCTGATTCGATCATTGTTCTTCCTCCGCAGGAAGAAAAGGGGTGGATAGGGGTGCCGACCCGCACGGCGCGAGGTTTACGTTGGCCGCGACGTCGACTATTTTCTGAACACCGGCCAAAATACGGGAGCGCGTATGTGGGACGATTCCTTCGAGAAACTCCTGCGAAAAAATCTTCCTCTACTGGAATCGGGGGACGAGCTCACCGCCGATCTGAGCCTGCGGGATCACGGACTCGATTCCATGGGAATGGTCGCGATGCTGTCCTCGTTGGAGTCCACGTACGGCGTGCGTTTTGTCGACGATGCCCTCGACCTCGGCAATTTCGCCACTCCGGAGACCCTCTGGAAAACCCTGTCGGCCATGCGCTGATCCGGGTTCCGTCCGGGCTATGCGATCGTGCTGCGCCGGCGCGGTCGCATAGCCGTGTCCGGTCGCACCGCCACGACCTCGAACGCGTCGGTCATGACCTCCACCCGGCCCCACAGCGCGTCGTGCCCGGCCACGTGCACCCGCTCGACGCCGAGGCCCTTGAGTGTCTCCGCGACCGCCGGCCACCGCACCGTGTGCGTCACCGCGTCCAGCAGCAGCGACCGTACGCCGTCCGCGGTCCGCACCAGTGACCCGTCGTGGTCCGACACGACGACGGTCCCGGGATCGGAGAACGGGACGTCCGCGACGACCTCGGTCGCGATCTCCTCCCGCAGCTCCTCGAAGAGCGCCGAGTGCATCGGCGGCCGCATGACGTACAGGGGCAGACCGCCTGCCGCCCGCAGCCGTCCCTCCAGCCAGTCCACCGTGCCCTCGCGCACCGACAGCATGTGGAAGTCGTGGTCGACGTGGCAGGCCACCTCGTTCCACTCGCCGCGCGCGTCCAGCTCGGCGCGGATCTCGGCGAGCCGGTCGGGCGGGACGCGCGCGAACGACTGGGTGACGATGTCGCGGTGCTCGCGGGCGAAGTAGGCGTCCACGCGGCGGCCCCAGTCGACGGTCATCGTCACGGCCTCGGAGAACGGCAGCGCCCCGGACTGCACCGCCGCCGCTATGCCGCCGAAACTGGCGCCGGCGCACGCCACCGGCGCGGCGTCCTGCTCGGCGACCGCGCACTCGGCCAGTGCCAGGCAGGAGACCAGGAAGACGAGCCGCGTCGACTCGGGGAACGCCCCCTGGTCGCCCCGGGCCTCGGCCTCCCGGTACCGGTCCACCAGGGAATGCCCCAGTGCCCGGTCCGCCTCGGCGACGAACCGGCGTGCCACGGGATGGGCCACCAGGAACCGTGCCAATTCAGCGAACCGTGTCGGGCCGATTCCGGGAAAGACAATCGCCGACATATTCTCGCCCTCCCTGTTTGTCGCGCTCGTGGCCTGTGTCTCGAAAGGCAGGCTGCTCGACCCTACTGTTTCCGGTCATTCTTGTCGGCTCCCCCCGTGCCGGCATAACCCCTATGGCCCCCTAGATCGCCGGTGATCGGACAGAGATCCTTGTGTGGCGTAAAAGCACCCTGCTAGAAAAAGCCTGGCATTGGCTGAAAACGCCGAATGGAAGGTGGCGCATGAGTCCGAATGGAGCGCGTCCGGCTCGGGCGCACGCATCGGTGGACAACCTGCGGACATATCTGCTGGCCGCCGCCCGGAAGGGACCCGGCCGGCCGGCCGTCATCCAGGCAGCGGCCGACGGGGCGCTGGAGACGATCACGTACGGCGAGCTGGAACGGCGTACCGACCGCTACGCCGCCGCACTCGACGCCCTCGGACTCGACGTCGGCGACCGCGTCATCCTGGAGTCCGACACCGACGCCGATGCCGTGGCGGCTCTGCTGGCCTGTGCCACCCTCGGACTGACATTCGTCCCGGCAAGCCCCGAGGCGCCCGACGAGCGGCTCCTGACGATCATCGACAGCGCCGAACCCGCGCTGTACCTGCAGTCCGTGCGCGGGCAGCGAAGCGGCATCCCCGAGCCGGTCGGCACGGGCCGGTTCGGCCCCGACGGCCTCACCGTGGAGCGTCCGCCCGTGCCGCGCGTCCGCCGCCGTCGCACGGTGACGCCCGTCGACGCCGCGTACATCACCTTCACCTCGGGCACGACGGGCAGGCCAAAGGGCGTGGTCATGAGCCACCGCGGGGTCATCGCGTTCCTGCGGGGCGCGGAGGCCGCGGAACTCATCACGTCCGAGGACCGGGTGGCCGGAACGGCGCCGTTCCAGTTCGACTTCGCGCTGGTCGACATCGGCCTCGCCCTCAGCCACGGTGCCGCCCTGGTGCCCGTGCCCCGCGACCGGCTCAACTGGCCCCGCCGCTTCCTGTCGTACCTGCGGGAGACCGGGACGACCCAGGTCGACGCCGTCCCTTCGGCCTGGCGCCCGTCGCTGCGGCACGAGCCCGGCCTGCTGGCCGAACTCGGCGAGGAGGGCACCCTGCGCCGCATCGCGTTCTCGGGGGAGAGCTTCCCGCTGGACGAGCTGAGGCGCCTTCAGGCCCTGCTGCCGAAGGTCCGCTTCACCAACGGCTACGGGGCCACCGAGACGATGGCCGCGTCCCTCACCGAGGTGCCCAACCCGCTGCCCCCCGAGACCGAACGCCTGTCGATCGGCTACGCCGTCGCCGGCGCGGAGATGATGCTCGTCGGACCCGACGGCGCCGTGGACGAGCCCGGGGTGCTCGGCGAGATCTACCTGCGCACCCCGTCGCTGTTCTCCGGCTACTGGGGAGACCCCAAGGCCACGAACGCCGTCGTCGTCCCCGACCCGATCGACCCCAGGTCGGGACAGCGGGTCTTCAAGACCGGCGACCTGGCCTCCATGGGGGCCGAGGGCGAGCTGTACTTCCACGGCCGTGCCGACTCCCAGGTGCAGATCCGCGGCAACCGCGTCGAACTGGGCGAGGTCGAGCGCCGCATCAGCGATTTCCCGGGCGTCACCGGCGCGGTCGCCATGATGGTGCCGCGCGAGGACGGCGACCCGCTGCTGCACGCGTTCGTCACCCACGCCCCCGACGGTCCCGGGGCGGCCACCAAGGATGTCATCGCGTTCTGCCGCGCCGGACTGCCCGGCTACATGGTGCCCCACCGGCTGCACGCGGTGGGCGAGTTCCCGCTGACCGTCAACGGGAAGGTCGACCGCGCGGTCCTCACCACTCTCGCGACGTCCTGACCGCCCCGATGGCCTCCACGCCTCTTCTTCGTTGCGGAGTATGCACATGACCGAGCAGTCAAGGGCCGCGATGCTGGAACTGGTCCTGGCGCAGGCCGCGGCCGTGCTGCGGGCCGCCGACCCCGACGCCTACGGGGACGGGACCACCGGCGTGGCGGCCGACCGCCCGTTCCTCGCGGGCGGCCTGGACTCGCTGGGCCTGGTCCAGCTGCACCGGCGGCTCACCACCGAGCTGGGGGTGGAGCTGCCCGTCACCGTCGGCTTCGACCACCCGACGCCGACGGCCCTGGCCCGCCACCTGGCGGAGGTGGTGCACGGCACCGCCGAGCCGGGCGAATCCGACGACACCGCGGCGTCCGCGCCGCCCACGGTGTTCGACGAGCCGATCGCGATCGTCGGGATCGGTTGCCGCTATCCGGGCGGGGTCACCTCGCCCGAGGACCTGTGGCGGCTCCTGGCCGACGGCACGCACGTGCTCACCGACTTCCCCGACGACCGGGGCTGGGACCTCGACCGTCTCTACGACCCCGACCCGTCGGTGACCGGCGCCAGCTACGTGCGGCGCGGCGGATTCCTGCCGGACGCCGCCGACTTCGACGCGGACTTCTTCCAGATCAATCCCAAAGAGGCGCTGGCCATGGATCCCCAGCAGCGGCTGCTGCTGGAGACCACCTGGGAGGCGATCGAACGCGCCGGCATCGATCCGGGCCGCCTGCGCGGCACCATGTCGGGCGTGTTCATCGGCGTGGAGCCGCACGAGTACGGGCCCCGCACGCACGAGGCCCCGGACGGCCTCGACGGCTACGTCCTGGGCGGCAACCTGCCCAGCGTCGTGTCCGGCCGCGTCGCCTACACGCTCGGCCTGGAAGGGCCGACGCTCACCGTCGACACCGCCTGCTCGGGCTCGCTCACCGCACTCCACCTGGCCGTCCGGGCTCTGCAGCGCGGCGAGTGCGCACTGGCGCTCGCGGGCGGCGTCACCGTGATCTCCAGCCCCGGCACGTTCACCACGTTCAGCCGCCAGCGCGGCCTGGCCCCCGACGGACGGATCAAGGCGTTCGCCGCCGGGGCGGACGGCACCTCCTTCGCCGAGGGCGCGGGCGTCTTCGTCCTGACCCGCCTCGCGGACGCGCGGCGTGACGGACTCCAGGTGCTGGCCGTCATCCGCGGAACCGCCATCAACCAGGACGGCGCCTCCAACGGCCTGTCCGCCCCCAACGGCCTGGCCCAGCAGCGCGTCATCCGCCAGGCCCTCGCCGACGCGGGCCTGACCGCCGACGAGGTCGACGCGGTCGAGGCGCACGGCACCGGAACCATGCTCGGCGACCCCATCGAGGGCCAGGCACTGGTCGCCGCCTACGGGCGCGGACGCTCACCAAAGAAGCCTCTGTGGCTGGGATCGGTGAAGTCCAACATCGGGCACACCGGCGCGGCGGCGGGAGCCGCCGGGATCATCAAGATGGTCCAGGCGATGCGCAACGGCACGCTGCCCCGCACCCTGCACGTGGACGAGCCGACCCCGCACGTCGACTGGTCGCAGGGCACCGTCCGGATCCTGACGGAGCCCGTTCCCTGGCAGGCCGCGGACGCGCCGCGCCGGGCCGGCGTCTCCTCGTTCGGCGCCAGCGGCACCAACGCCCACGTCATCATCGAGGAACCGCCCGTCGCCGTCGCCGAGAGCGCGGAGGCCGCCGCGCCCGCGCCCGCGGCCGACCGCCCCGTGCCGATCGTCCTGTCGGCCCAGGGCGAGGCAGCGCTGCGCGGCCAGGCCGAGCGGCTCCTGCGGACCGTCGACGAGGCGTCCCCGCTGGACGTCGCGTACTCGGCAGCCACCACGCGTGCCGCGCTGCGCGACCGCGCCACCGTCGTCGCGGCCGACCGCGAGGAGCTGCGCCGCGCCCTGACCGCCCTCGCCACCGGCACCACCGCACCCGGACTGCACACCGGAACGACGCCGGCCACGGGCCGGACCGCGTTCCTGTTCACCGGCCAGGGCAGCCAGCGCCCCGGCATGGGCCGCGAACTCGTGCGCGCCTTCCCGGTGTTCGCGCAGGCGCTGCAGGAGGCCGCCGACCACCTCGACCTCCACCTCGACGAACCCCTGGGCGAGGTGCTGTTCGCCGAACCCGGCTCACCGCGGGCCGCCCTGCTGAACCGGACCCGGTACGCGCAGGCCGCTCTCTTCGCCGTCGAGGTGGCCCTGTTCCGGCTGCTGGAGTCCTGGGGCGTCACGCCGGGCTTGCTCGCCGGGCACTCCATCGGCGAGATCGCCGCCGCGCACGTCGCGGGGGTCATGAACCTCGCCGACGCCGCCCTGCTGGTCGGCGCCCGCGGCACGCTGATGGACGAGCTCCCCGAGGGGGGCGCCATGGTCGCCGTGCAGGCGCGGGAGACGGAGGCCGCCCCGTACCTGACCGAACGGGTGGGCATCGCCGCCGTCAACGGGCCGTCCGCGATCGTGCTCTCCGGAGAGGAGGAGGCCGTCCTCGCCGTCGCGGCCCGCTTCGCCGAGCAGGGACGCAAGACGAAGCGCCTGCGGGTCTCGCACGCCTTCCACTCGCCGCTGATGGCCCCGATGCTCGACGGCTTCCGCCGGGTCGCCGAGACCCTCACCTATCTGCCGCCGCGCATCCCCGTCGTGTCCAACCTGACCGGCGAACCCGTCACCGGCTTCGACGCCGACTACTGGGTGCGGCACGTGCGCGAGCCGGTGCGGTTCGCCGACGGCATGAGCTGGCTGGAGTCCAACGGCGTCACCACCTACGTGGAACTGGGACCCGACGCCGTCCTGTCGGCGATGGGACGCGACTGCCTCACCGACGACGGCGCCGACGCCGCGTTCGCCACGCTGCTGCGCGACGGGCACGACGAGGAGCACCAGGCCGTCACCGCGCTCGGCCTGGCGCACGCCCACGGCCTGTCCGTCGACTGGGACCGCTTCTTCGACGGCCGGGGCGCCCGCCGAATCCCGCTGCCCACCTATGCGTTCCAGCGCAAGCGCTACTGGCTGGACGCCGGGAACACACCGGGCACGATCGGGCACCCGATGCTCGACACCGCCGTCAGCCTCGCGGGCACCGACACCCTGGTCCTGACGGGCCGGCTGTCCACCCGGTCGCAGCCGTGGCTGGCCGACCACGTCATCGCGGGGGTCGTCCTCGTACCCGGCACCGGACTGGTCGAACTGGCCGTCCGGGCAGGCGACGAGGCGGGCTGTGCCGCGGTGGAGGAACTCACCCTGGAGACACCGCTGGCGCTGACCACGGACTCCGGTGCGGAGATCCAGGTCGTCGTCGGCGCACTCGACACGACGGGCCGCCGCACCGTCGAGATTCACTCCCGCCCCGCGCAGAGCGAGGAGAACTGGACCCGGCACGCCAGCGGAGTGCTCGCCGAGCACGGCCCGGGCCCCGCGGCCGACACGTCCGTGTTCACCCAGTGGCCGCCGGCCGACGCCGAGCCGATCGACGTCACCGGACTCTACGAGCGCCACATCGCTCAGGGATACGGCTACGGACCGGCGTTCCAGCGTGTCCGGGCCGCCTGGCGGCGTGGGGACGAGGTCTTCGCCGAAGCCGCCCTGGACGACGCGGGCGGCGAGCGGTTCGGCCTGCACCCGGCCCTGCTGGACGCCACCCTGCACGCCGCCGAGGGGCCCGAGGACGAGGGCCAGGTGCGTCTCCCGTTCGCCTGGCGCGGCGTCGAACTGCACGCCGCCGGCGCCACGGACGTACGCGTCCACCTCGTCCGGACCGCCCCGGACGAGGTCTCCGTCGAACTCGCGGACGCCACCGGCGCACCGGTCGCCACCGTCCGCTCGCTCGTCCAGCGGCCCGTGGCGATGGACGGCGTACGGCCGACCGGCACGCGGGACGGCTCGCTGCTGCACCTCGAATGGACCAGCGTCCAGGCCCCCTCCGAGCCGGACGCCACGGCCCGCGAGTTCCACCTGGCGTTCGTCCCGGCCGCCTTCCCCGGTTCGCCGGTCGAGGCGGCGCAGACGGCGACGCTGCACGGCCTGCGGCTCATCCAGGACGCGCTGCGTGACGACACCCGGCTGGCGATCGTCACGCGCGACGCGCCGGACGACCCGGCACTCGCCTCCCTCCGGGCCCTGGTGCGCTCCGCACAGGCCGAGAACCCCGGACGATTCGTGCTGGTCGGCGCGGACCACGACGTGCCCGAACACGAACTGCGCGCCGCCCTGTCCTGCGGGGAACCGCAACTGGCCCTGCGTGACGGCGCGGTGCTCGTACCACGGCTGGCCCGCACACCCGTACCGGACGACCCGCGGCCCGGCGACTGGAACCCGGACGGCACCGTACTCATCACCGGCGGCACCGGAGGCCTGGGTGGCCTCGTCGCCCGCCACCTCGTCCGCCGGCACGGTGTCAAGCACGTGCTGCTCACCGGGCGCCGCGGCCCGGACAGTCCCGGCGTCGCCGAACTGACCGCCGAACTCGCCGAACTGGGCGCCGAAGCGACCGTCACCGCCTGCGACGTCGCCGACCGCGGGGCCCTGACCGCCCTGCTCGCGACGATTCCCGAAGGGCGCCCGCTGACCGGTGTCGTCCACTGCGCCGGGGTCGTCGACGACGGACTGGCCGGAACACTCACGCCCGAGCAGGTCCGCACCGTCTTCCGCGGTAAGGCCGACGGCGCCTGGCACCTGCACGAGCTGACCCGCGACCTCCCGCTGGCCGCGTTCGTGCTGTTCTCGTCCGCGGCCGGAGCCCTGGGGGCACCGGGACAGGGCAACTACGCCGCCGCCAACGCCTTCCTCGACGCGTTGGCCGGCCGGCGCGCCGCTCAGGGCCTCGCGGCGACGTCCCTGGCCTGGAACCTGTGGGCGGGCGACGCGGGCATGGGCGCCCGCCTGGACGAGGTGACCCTGCGTCGCGCCGAGCGCTCCGGCCTGCCCGCCCTGGGCACCGAGGAGAACCTCGCCCTCTTCGACCAGGCCCTCACCGCCGGCGAACCGGCCCTGGTGCCACTGCGCATCGAGGCCGCCGCGCTGCGCGCCCGTCCCGAGGGCATACCGCCGGTGCTGCGCGGCCTGGTCCGCGCGCCCGCCCGCCGGCACGCCGCCGCCGCGGCCGCGGGGGGCCCCGGCGGCCTGCTGGCCGACCGGCTGGCCGGCAAGCCGGCCGCCGAACGCGAACGGATCGTCTCCGACCTCGTCCGCACCCAGATCGCCACCGTCCTCGGCCACGGGAACGGCTCCGTGATCGACCCCCGCCGCGCCTTCACCGATCTCGGCCTCGACTCCCTGGCCGCCGTCGAACTGCGCAACGCGCTCGGCTCGGCCACCGGGCTCCGGTTGACCTCCACCCTCATCTTCGACCACCCCACCCCTCGCGCCCTGACCGAGCACGTGCTCGACAAGGTGAGCGGTGCCACCCCCGCCGCCGCCCCGTCGCGGACCACCGTGCGGGCCGCGGCGGACGAGCCGATCGCGATCGTGGCGATGGCCTGCCGCTACCCGGGCGGAGTGACCTCGGCGCAGGAGCTCTGGCAGCTGGTCGCCGACGGCACCGACGCGATCAGCGCCTTCCCCGACGACCGGGGCTGGAACACCGAGGAGATCTACGACCCCGAGCCCGGCAAGCACGGCACCACCTACACCCGCGAAGGCGGCTTCCTCCACGACGCCGCCGACTTCGACCCCACCTTCTTCGGCATCAGCCCGAAGGAGGCCCAGGCGATGGACCCCCAGCACCGGCTACTCCTGGAGACCGCCTGGGAGGCCGTCGAACGGGGCGGCCTCGACCCGCACTCCCTGAAGGGCAGCTCCACCGGCGTGTTCGTCGGTGTCATGAACCACGACTGGTCCACCCGCTCCGGCTCCGTCCCCGAGGACCTCGCGGGCTTCACCGCCGGCGGTGGCCTCGGCAGCGTCGCCTCGGGCCGCATCGCCTACACCCTCGGACTGCACGGACCCGCGGTCACCATCGACACCGCGTGCTCCTCCTCCCTGGTGGCCATGCACTGGGCCATGCAGGCCCTGCGGCAGGGCGAGTGCACGCTCGCCCTCGCCGGCGGCGTCACCGTGATGGCCACACCGGAGACGTTCGTCGGGATGAGTCTGCAGAGCGGACTCGCCGCCGACGGCCGCTGCAAGGCGTACGGCGCGGGGGCCGACGGCACCGGCTGGGGCGAGGGCGCGGGACTGCTCCTGCTGGAACGCCTGTCGGACGCACGCCGCGCCGGACATCCGGTGCTCGCGGTGCTCCGCGGCTCGGCGATCAACCAGGACGGCGCGTCCAACGGCCTGTCCGCGCCCAACGGCCCGGCCCAGCAACGCGTGATCCGGCAGGCCGTGGCCTCCGCGGGCCTGACCCTCGCCGACATCGACGCGGTCGAGGGCCACGGCACCGGCACCACCCTCGGCGACCCGATCGAGGCGCAGGCCCTGATGGCCACGTACGGACAGGAACGCGCGAACGGCGATCCGCTGTGGCTCGGGTCGGTCAAGTCCAACCTCGGGCACACCCAGGCCGCCGCCGGCGTCGCCGGCGTGGTCAAGACGGTGATGGCGATACGCAACGGCGTGCTGCCCCGCACCCTGCACGCCGACACGCCCTCCCCGCACATCGACTGGACCGAGGGCGCCGTCGAACTGCTCGGCGAGGCCAGGCAGTGGCCGGCGCACGGCCGCCCGCGCCGCGCCGCGGTGTCCTCGTTCGGCGTCAGCGGCACCAACGCCCACGTGGTCATCGAGGAGGCGCCGCCACCCGGACCGCGGGAACCGCGCGGCGAACGGCCCCCGGCCCTGCCACTGACGGTGTCGGCGACGTCCGCCGAGGCACTGCGCGCCCAGGCGGCACGGATCGCCGCCCACCTGCGGGCCCACGACGACGTGGACGAACTGGACGTCGCTGCCTCGCTCGCCCGCGGCCGGGCCGCCCTGGAGCACCGGGCCGTGATCGTGGACACCGGCCGCGATGGCCTGCTGGCCGGGCTCGACGCGCTCGCGGCCGGCAAGTCGCCCGCCTCCGTCGTGGCGGGCGTGCAACGCGGCGACCCGCGCGCGGTGTTCGTCTTCCCCGGCCAGGGCTCGCAGTGGCAGGGCATGGGAGTGGACCTGCTGTCGTACTCCCCGGCCTTCGCGACCCGCTTCGGCGAATGCGCCAAGGCCCTCGAACCGCACGTCGAATGGAACCTGCTCGACGTGCTGCACGGCGCGTCCGGCGCACCGCCCCTGGACGACGTCGACGTCGTCCAGCCCGTGCTCTGGGCGGTGATGGTGTCCCTCGCCGAGGCGTGGCGCGCCGCCGGCGTCGAACCGGCCGCCGTCGTCGGCCACTCCCAGGGCGAGATCGCCGCGGCCTGCGTCGCCGGCGCGCTGTCGCTGGAGGACGGCGCCCGCGTCGTCGCCCTGCGCAGCCGCATCATCCGCCAGGACCTGGCGGGCCGGGGCGGCATGATGTCCGTGGCCCTGCCCGCCGACCGCACGGCCGAACTCCTGGCCGACTGGGACGGCCGCCTCCAGCTGGCCGTCGTCAACGGTCCCGGCTCCGTGGTCGTGTGCGGCGAACCGGAGGCTCTCGACGAGCTGCGGAGCCGCCTGGACACCGACAACGTCCAGGCCCGCCGCATCCCCGTGGACTACGCCTCCCACTCGGTGTTCGTGGAGGAGATCCGCAGCCGGCTGCTCGCCGAGCTGGCCGGCCTGACGCCGCGGACCTCGTCCGTGCCGTTCTACTCCACCGTCACCGCGGGCACGCTGGACACCGCGGGCCTCGACGCCGAGTACTGGTACACCAACCTGCGGCAGCCCGTGCGGTTCGAGGAGACCACCCGGGCCCTGCTGGACGACGGCTTCGAGATCTTCGTCGAGGCCAGCCCGCACCCCGGCCTGCTGGCCGGACTCGGTGAGACCGCCGAGTCGGCCGGCGTGGCGGCCGCGCTCATCGGCACCCTGCGCCGCAGGGACGGCAGCCCGCACAAGTTCCTCACCTCGCTGGCCGAGGCGTACGTACGGGGCGTGGACGTCGACTGGGAGACTCGGTTCGCCGGAAGCGGTGCCCGGCGCGTGGACCTGCCGACCTACCCGTTCCAGCGCAAGCGGTACTGGCTGGAGGTCACCGAACACACCGGCGACCCGCTGGCCAACGGACAGGTGTCCGCCGACCACCCGCTGCTGGGCGCCGCGGTGTCGGTCGCCGGGGCGGGGGGAGTGCTCCTCACCGGCCGCCTGTCGCTCTCCACCCAGCCGTGGCTGGCCGACCACGCCCTCGGCGGCACCGTACTGTTCCCCGGCTCCGGCTTCGTCGAACTGGTCATACGGGCCGGTGACGAGGTCGGCAGGGGACGCGTGGACGAACTGGTACTGGAGACACCCCTCGTCCTGCCGGAGCGCGGCGGCGTCGCGGTTCAGGTGGTCGTCGACGCGGACCTGCGCACCGTGTCGGTCCACTCACGGCCCGAGGACGCGCCCGCCGGCGCCGCCTGGACACGGCACGCCCAGGGCATCCTCGCCGAGGCCGGCCCCGAGCCGGCCCACGAGCCCACTCCCTGGCCGCCGCCGGGCGCCGAGCCCGTCGACCTCAGCGGCTTCTACGACCCCGCCTCCGACGACGGCCTGCGGTACGGCAACGCGTTCCAGGGCATGCGCGCGGCCTGGCGGTCCGGCGACGACGTCCTCGCCGACATCGTGCTGCCCGAGCGGACCGCCGCCGACGCCGGACGGTACGGGCTGCACCCGGCTGCCCTCGACGCGGCCCTGCACGCCACCGCGCTGCTCGACGCCGACGCCGGACGGATCACGCTCCCGTTCCTCTGGAGGGGGATCGACCTCCACGCCGCCGGGGCCGCCGCCCTCAGGCTGCGGACGACCCGCCTCGGCGAGGACGGGGTCGCGCTTCGCCTGACCGACACCACGGGCCGTCCCGTGGCCTCCGTCGAGTCGCTCGTCCTGCGTCCGGTGGCCGCCGGCGGGCCGGTCCGCGCGGACCGGACCCACGACTCGCTGTTCGAACTCGTCTGGACCCCTGTCGAGCCGGCCGCGGCCGCGTCCCCGACCGTGGTGTACCGCTGCGCGGGCGGCACGAGCGCGGAGGCGGTGCACGCGGAGACCACCGCGGTGCTGGAAACCGTCCAGTCCTGGCTCGCGGAGGACCGTGACGACGCCGTGCTCTCGGTCGTCACACGGGGCGCCGTCCCGGTCGGCGGCGAGGACGTCACCGACCTCGCCGGAGCGGCGGTGTGGGGACTGGTCCGCAGCGCCCAGACGGAGAACCCGGGGCGCATCGTCCTGATCGACCTGGACCCCGGCGACCCGGGCCACGCCACGGTCGACGCCGGCCCGCTGGCGGCGACCGGCGAGGCGCAGATCGCCGTGCGCTCCGGCACCTCGTACCGCCCGCGCCTGACCCGCGTGAGCGACGACCGGTCCGGGTCCGCGACCCCCTCCACCGTCTTCGGCGACCGGCCCGGCACCGTGCTCGTCACGGGCGGCACCGGCACCCTGGGCAGTCTGGTGGCCCGCCACCTGGTCACCGCCCACGGTGTCACCGAACTGCTCCTCACCAGCCGCCGCGGGCCCGACGCACCCGGCGCCGCCGCCCTGGCCGCCGAACTCACCGAGCTGGGCGCCCGCGTGGAGGTGGCCGCCTGCGACGCCGCCGACCGGGACGCCCTGGCCACCGTACTCGCGGACCGCGTCCTCGCCGGGGTCGTGCACACCGCGGGCATCCTCGACGACGGGATCATCTCCTCGCTGACACCGCGGAGAATGGCCGCGGTGATGCGCCCGAAGGTCGACGCCGCGCTCAACCTGCACGAGCTGACCGCCGGCCAGGACCTCTCGGCGTTCGTGCTGTTCTCGTCCGCCGCCGGCGTCACCGGAGGCGCCGGACAGGGCAACTACGCCGCCGCGAACGCCTTCCTCGACGGCCTCGCCGCCCACCGGCGCGCCCACGGACTGCCCGCGCAGTCGCTGGCCTGGGGACTGTGGGAGGAGGCCAGCGGCATGACCGGCGCGCTGGACGAGTCCGACGTGGCCGGCATGCGGCGCGACGGCGTCCTGCCCATCGCCTCCGACGAGGGCCTGGCGCTGCTCGACGCCGCCGGAACGCTCGACCGGGCCTTCCTGGCGCCCGTCCGGCTCGACCTGACCGGTCAGCGCCGCGCGGACGTGCCGTACCTGATGCGGGACCTGGTGCGCGGTCCGGCCCGGCGCGTCGTCGAGGCCACCGACACCGCGCCCGAACCCGCCGAGAGCCTGCGCGACCGGTTGGCCGGTCTGACCCCGGCCCGCCGGGAACAGGCACTGCTCGACCTCGTCCGCACCCAGGCCGCCGCCACCCTCGGCTTCGCCGAGGCCGACGAGGTCGACGCGGAACGGTCGTTCCGCGACATGGGCTTCGACTCCCTGGCTGCCGTCCGTTTCCGCAACAGCCTCGGCGAGGCCGTCGGGGAACGCCTGCCCGCGACCCTCGTCTTCGACCACCCGACCTCCCTCGTCCTCACCCGCCACCTGCTGGAGGAACTGGCGCTCGGCGAACCGGAGACGGACCCGGAGCAGGCCGACGACACGGGGGACTCCGAGGACCGCACCGCGGCGATCCAGAACATGAGTCTGGCCGAACTGCTCCGTACCGCGCGAGGATCAGGAGATCCGACATGACCCAGCTGCTCGACGCCACCGACCGGCGTGTCTATCCCACGGACGAGGAACTGCTGCACCGCGTGCTGACCCCGTACCGGGCCAAGCGGTGCGAGTACCTCACCTCGGCCACGGTCACCCTGCACGGCGGCGACGGCCGCGACGGCGGCCTCCTCAGCGCCGACTGCTCCTTCGTGATCCCCGAGTCCTGCTACATCGACGACACGGGGCACTTCAACTCGGTCGAGTTCAACATCTGCTTCAACCAGATGGCCTACTACCTGATGGCCAAGGCGGTGAAGGAGTCCCTGATCGAACCGTTCTCGCGCTGGACCATGGAGCAGTTCTGGGTCCGCCAGCTCGCCGACGTGTTCATCACCGACTTCAGGAGCACGTTCCGCAACGCCATGAGCGGCCGTGACTTCCGCGGCCAGATCGAGATCGTCGACATCGCCGACTGGGACGGGAACGACCTGCGCGACGCCCTGGTCATGCTGCGTACCCGGTGCCGCTACTGGGACGAGAAGGGCGGCGAGAGCCACGGCGAGATCGCCGCCGCCATAACCAACCCGCCCGAGAACTGATCCGGCCCGGCCACCGCGGAGGAAGCGACGATGAGCAGCACGGAAAGGCCTGGGCTTCCCGAGGAAGCGCGGCAGGTCGACACCGGGCACATATACGACCGGCTGGCTGAGCGCGGCCTGCGGTACGGGCCGGCCTTCCGGAACCTGCGGGCCGTGTGGTCGCACGGGGAGGAGGTCTACGCCGAGGCCGGTCTGGAGGGCGGGACCGGCGGCGACGACTACCTCGTGCACCCGGCGCTGTTCGACGCCGCCCTGCAGGCCGCGCTGGTACCGGGCCTCGACAGCGAGGGCGGTACGTTCCTGCCCTTCGCGCTGCGGGGCATCCGCCTCCACCGGGCGGGCGCCAGCACCGTCAACGTCCACGCCGTGCCCCACGAGAACGGCATCTCCCTGGCGCTCACCGGTGACGACGGCGAGCCTGTCGTCACGGTCGGCACCCTCGTCAGGCGTGCCGTCTCCGCCGACCAGCTCGACGCCGCCGCGCAGCGCACCCGGCTGCTGCGCGTCGCCTGGAAGACCGTCGAGCAGCTGCCCACCGACACGCACCGGACGCACTGGGCGTTCCTCGGCACCGACCACATCGGCGTCACCGGCGCGCTGAAGTCCGTCCGCCACTCGTTCGACTCCTACCCGTCGTTGGCCGCACTGGACACCGCGCTCCGCGAAGGCGCGTCCGTTCCCGACGTGGTCGTGGTCTCGTGCACGGACCAGGACTCGCCGGTGCGCTCCGCAGCTCAGCGCGCCCTCATGCTCGTACAGGAGTGGTCGGCCGACCACCGCCTGGCCGACTCCCGCCTCCTGCTGGTCAGCAGCGGTGCCGTCGCGTCCCGCAGTCAGGAGGACCTGTCCGACCTGCCGGGCGCGGCCGTGTGGGGCCTGCTGCGCAGTGCCCAGTCCGAACACCCCGGACGTTTCATCCTGGCCGACGTCGACCACCCCGAGGACTCCGGCCGTGCCCTGGTCGCCGCGGCGGCCTCCGGAGAACCCCAGCTCGCCGTGCGCCACGGCGCCCTGTTCCGGCCCCGTCTCGTGCGCTGCCCGCCACCGTCCCGGCGCGTCGGCCTCACCGGAACCGTCGTGATCACCGGCGGCACCGGGGCGCTGGGCCGCCTGTTCGCCCGGCACCTGGTCACCCGCCACAACGTCCGGCACCTCGTCCTGCTCAGCCGCCGGGGTCCGGACGCCCCCAACGCCGCCGACCTGGACACCGAACTCACCGCGCTCGGCGCCCGCGTCGACCTGGTGGCCTGCGACGTCACCGACCGGTCGTCGCTCGAAGGCGCCCTGGCGGACTTCCCCGCGCCCTCCGCCGTCATCCACACCGCGGGCCTGCTGTCCGACGCCACCGTCGACACCCTCACCCCGCACAGGCTCGACCAGGTCCTGCGTCCCAAGGTCGACGCGGCGCTGCACCTGCACGACCTGATCCGCGACCCGGACTGCCAGTTCCTGATGTTCTCGTCCGTCGCCGGGCTGGTCGGCAACTCGGGGCAGGCCAACTACGCCGCCGCCAACTCCGTCCTCGACGCGCTGGCCCACCACCGCCGCACCCTCGGCCTGCGGGGCCTCTCCCTCGCCTGGGGCCTGTGGGAGAGTGAGGACGGGATGGGCTCCGAGTTGTCCACCACCGACCTCAACCGCATCAAGCGCTCCGGCTTCGCACCGCTTGGACACGACCAGGGACTGGCCCTCTTCGACGCGGCGCTCGCCGGCGACGAGGCCGTCCTCGCTCCCGTGCGGCTGAACGAGGCCGCACTCACCGGGCACGTCCCGCCGGTCCTCGCCGACCTGGCGCCCGCCCCCTCCGGCACGTCCGACAACGCGCTGAACCTCCGCCTGGCCGACCTGCCGGAGGACGAGCGCGACGGCGCGGCCCTGCACTTCGTCCGCGCGTCCGCGGCCGCTGTCCTCGGCTACGACAGCTTCGAGGACATCGACGCCGACCGGGAGTTCGGGGCCGTCGGCCTGGACTCCATCGGCAACCTCGAACTCAGCCGCCGCCTGTCGGCCGGCACCGGGCTGCCCCTGCCCGCGACCCTCGTCTTCGACCATCCGACACCCGCAGGGCTGGCTTCCCATCTGCGGCGACTTCTCCAGGAGAACGCATCGTGAACACCGTCGTCGTAGGTGGTGGCGTCATCGGCCTGGCCACGGCCTGGCGGGCCGCGCGCCGAGGCGTCACCGTCACCGTGATCGACCCGGCCCCGGCCAGCAAGGCGTCCCACGTCTCGGCGGGCATGCTGCCACCCGGCCACGAACAGCTCATCGGCCAGGAGAACCTCCTGCGCCTGTGCATGACCTCCCGCGACCTCTACCCCTCCTTCGTGGCGGAGCTGGAGGAGTTCGCCCCCGCCGGCTTCCGGCGCGACGGCGTGCTGGACGTCGCCTTCGACGAGGACTCCATGCGCAGCCTCGAACGACAGCAGGGCCTCCAGGAGTCGCTCGGCATCCGCACCCAGCGGCTCTCACCAAAGGAGTGCGACGCGTTCCAGCCGGACCTGGCCCCGGTCGTCGGCGGCCTGCTGTCCCCCGACGACGGCTCCATCGACCCGCGCGTGCTCAACGCGGCGTTGATCACGGCCGTCGAAGCCCTGGGCGGCACCATCGTCCGACGCAGCGTCGTGCGGGTCGGTGACCACACCGTCACCCTCGACGACGGCGACGCGGTGGCCTTCGACCGCCTCGTCCTGGCCGCCGGTTGCTGGACCCACCACATCGGAGGCCTTCCCGACGGCGCGGTCCCGGAGATCCGCCCTGTCAAGGGTCAGGTCCTGCGCCTGCACTCGAGCCCCGCGCTGCTCAAGGTGACGACGCGGGCCTTCGCCAAGGGCTCGTCCCTCTACCTGGTGCCCCGTCCGGACGGCGAACTGGTCATCGGCTCCACCTACGAGGAACGGGGCTACGACGAGGTCGCCACCGCCGAGGGCACCGGCGCGCTGATCGCCCGCGCCGCCAAGGTGATACCCGGCGTGGGCTCCCTGCGCTTCGACGAGATCAGCGCGGGGCTGCGCCCAGGATCTCCCGACGACCTGCCCGTCATCGGCCCGACGGCCGTCCCCGACGTCTACATGGCCTCCGGCCACTTCCGCATGGGCGTCCAGCTCGCGCCCGTCACCGCGGAGGGCATGGCCGCCTATCTCACCGACACCGCCCCGCACGCCTCGGTGGTGCCGTTCACCCCGCTCCGCTTCTCCTCCTGACCGCTCCCGCGCATACGACTCCGCCCCCTCACCGGACCGGGTGAGGGGGCGGAGTCGTATGCGCGGGTCGCCGTCGTGGCCGCGCCGGGTTCTCAGGACGGGACCGTCACGGCATTGCTCAAGGTGCCGGTGGCGTTCTCGGTCCAGGAGTGGTCCTCCTCGGAGCGCGACCTGATGGTGAGGGCACGCCCCCCGGACGGGTCCTCGGAACCGACGACGACCTGGAGGAGCGCGGCGTCGTGGGTGCCGAAGGTGACCGGGGCGTTCAGCACGAGCTCCGCCACCTCGTCCAGGCCCACGGTACGGGCGGCGTGCAGCGCGAGCTCGACGAAGGCGGTGCCGGGCAGGATCACGGTCCCCATGACGATGTGGTCGGCCAGCCACGTATGCGTGGCCAGCGTCACCCGGCCGGTGAACAGGTGGCTGCCGTCCGGGAGTTCGGTGGCCGTGGCCAGCAGCGGATGCGAGGCGGCCTCCAGGCCGAGGCCGGCGGGCGAGCCGATGGAGTCGGCCGTGTCGAGCCAGTATCGGCGCCGCTGGAAGGCGTACGTGGGAAGCGTGACGCCGCGGGCCCCGCGCCGCGCGAGGAACCCCTCCCAGTCGACGGCCGTGCCGCCCGCGTGCGCCTGGACGAGGCCGTCGAGCAGGGTGGTCGGCTCGGCGGTGTCGGATCGCAGCATCGGCACCGCGGTGGCCTCGGGCAGCGCCTCACGTGCGAGCGCGGTCAGGACGGCGTCCGGGCCGATCTCCAGGTACACGCTCACGCCGTCGTCGTGCAGCGCCGTCAGAGCGTCGTGGAAGCGGGTCGTGCCGCGGGCATGGGCGGTCCAGTAACCGGCACCGGTGACCTCGGACCCGGCCGGCCGGCCGGTGACCGTGGACACCAGGGCGGCACGGGGCGTGTGGTAGGTCAGGGTCTCGGCGACGCGGCGGAAGTCGTCGAGCATGGGGTCCATGAGCGGTGAGTGGAAGGCGTGCGAGACGGTGAGCCGCCTGGTACGCCGTCCCTGCGCCGAGAAGTGGTCGGCGACGGCGTCGACGTCATGCTCGTCCCCGGAGACCACCAGCGCCCGGGGCCCGTTGACGGCGGCGATACCGGTGCGCGCGGTCAGGTGCGGGGCGACCTCTTCCTCGGTGGCCTCGACCGCGGTCATGGCGCCGTCGGTGGGCAGGGCCTGCATGAGGGTGCCGCGGGCGGCGACCAGTCGGCAGGCGTCGTCCAGGGACAGGACCCCGGCGACGTGCGCCGCGGCGATCTCACCGATGGAGTGGCCCACCAGGTGGGTGGGCACCACGCCGAACTCGTCGGCGAGGAGCCGGCAGAGCGCGATCTGCAGCGCCAGCAGGCCCGGCTGTGTGTAACCGGTCCGGTTCAGCAGGGTGGCGTCGTCGGCGAACACGACGTCCCTCAGGGGGCGTTCGGCGTCCAGATGACGATCCAGGGTGACGCAGACCTCGTCGAAGGCGTCCCGGAAGACGGGGTAAGTCTCGTGCAGCAGTCGGCCCATGCCCGCGCGTTGGGCGCCCTGACCCGTGAACAGGAAGGCGACCTTCTGGGTACGGGGCCGGGTGGGAAGGGTGACGAGGGACGGGTCCTGGACGAGCGCGCCCAGGCGTGCGAGCAGGTCCTCACGGGTGGCGCCGACGACCGCGACCTGGTGCTCGAAGGTGGTACGGGTGGTGACCAGCGAGTAGGCGAGGTCGGCCGGATGCAGCTCGGGCTGCGCCGCGGCGTGGTCGAAGAGCCGCTGGGCCTGGTCGCGCAGGGCCTGTTCGGACTTGGCGGACAGGATCCAGGGGATCGCCGTCTCCTGAGGCGCGGTGCTCGCGACCGGCTCCGCCACGGCGGGAACGGGGGCCTGCTCCAGGACGAGGTGGGCGTTGGTGCCGCTGATGCCGAAGGAGGAGACGGCGGCGCGGCGGGGGTGGTCGGTCTCGGGCCAGGGCCGGGCTTCGGTGAGCAGTCGTACGTTGCCGGTCTCCCAGTCGATGTGGGGGCTGGGCTCGTCGGCGTGCAGGGTGCGGGGCAGGGTGCCGTGGCGCATGGCCTGGATCATCTTGATGACCCCGCCGATGCCGGCGGCTGCCTGGGCGTGACCGATGTTGGACTTGAGCGAACCGAGCCACAGCGGCTCCTCACGGTTCTGCCCGTACGTGGCCAGCAGGGCCTGCGCCTCGATCGGGTCGCCCAGCGGAGTGCCGGTGCCGTGGCCTTCGACCGCGTCGACCTGGTCGGGCGTGAGCCCGGCTCCGGCCAGCGCCGCGTTGATGACGCGCTGCTGGGCGGGACCGTTGGGCGCGCTCAACTGGCTGCTCCTGCCGTCCTGGTTGACGGCGGAGCCGCGGATGACGGCCAGGACGGTGTGTCCCTTGGCCTCCGCGTCGGAAAGCCGTTCGAGCAGGACCATGCCCGCGCCCTCGGCCCAGATCGTGCCGTCGGCGCCGCCCGCGAACGACTTGCACCGGCCGTCGGCCGCCAGCCCGCGCTGCCGGCTGAACTCCACGAACATCCCCGGCGTCGGCATCACCGCCGCGCCGCCGGCCAGCGCCATGGTGGACTCGCCGCTGCGCAGCGA
The DNA here is from genome assembly GCF_044331465.1 of Streptomyces sp. NPDC017225. NCBI lineage: Bacteria > Bacillati > Actinomycetota > Actinomycetes > Kitasatosporales > Streptomycetaceae > Streptomyces > Streptomyces sp. NPDC017225. Next base: position 39,873 of record NZ_JBIRNE010000037.1, read on the forward strand.
CTGGCAGGCCATGTGGAGGGCGACCAGCGACGAGGAGCACGCGGTGTCGACCGTGACCGCCGGACCCTCGAGACCGAGCGTGTACGCGAGCCGCCCGGAGGCCACACTGAGCGTGTTGCCGGTCAGCAGGTGACCCTCGACGTCTTCGGGACCCCGGTGGTTCAGCGAGGCGTACTCGTGCCCGGACACCCCGCTGAACACCCCGGTAGCGCTGCCGCGCAGCTCCCCGGGGGCGAGCCCGCTGCTCTCCAGGGTCTCCCAGGTGACCTCCAGGAGGAGCCGCTGCTGGGGGTCGAGCGCGAGGGCCTCGCGGGGGCTGATGCCGAAGAACTCGGGGTCGAAGCGGTCGGCGTCGTACAGGAAGCCGCCCTCACGGGCGTAGGTCTTCCCCGAGGCGTCGGGGTCCGGGTCGTACAGGCCGTCCAGGTCCCAGTTGCGGTTGTCCGGGAACGGCCCCACCGCGTCGCGCCCCTCGGCCACCAGCTCCCACAGGCCCTCGGGCGTCGTGGCCCCGCCGGGGAACCGGCAGGCCATGCCCACGACCGCGACCGGCTCCCGGTCGCGCGACTCCGCCTCGGCCAGCCGCAGGCGGGTCCGTTGCAGGTCGGCGGTGACCCGCTTCAGGTAGTCGCGAAGCTTGTCCTCGTTCATGATGCGGCGTCGCTCCCTAGTTGCCGAGTCAGGAGAGCCCGAGCTCGTTGTCGATGAAGTCGAATATCTCGTCGTCCGTCGCCGTCTCGACCTCCATCCGCGGTCCCCGCCGCTCAGCCTCGGAGTCCTCCAGGGCCTCCAGCTTCAGCAGGAGGGCCTGCATACGGGCAGCGACGGCGGTCCGTACACCGGGTACGACGGTCTGCAGACTCTCCTCCAGCCTGTCCAGCTCGGCGACCAGCGTCTGCGAGGGATCGCCGGAAGCCTCCCGGGGCACCATTTCGGCCCGCAGCATGGAGGCCAGCCGGGCCGGCGTGGGGTAGTCGAACAACGCGGTCGGAGGCAGCCGGAGCCCGGTCGCCCGGTTGAGGTTGTTGCGGAACTCGACGGTGGTCAGCGAGTCGAGCCCCATGTCCAGGAACCCGGTGTCGGCGTCGACGGCGTCCGGCGAGCTGTGACCGAGGACCGCGGCGACCTGGCCGCGGATGTAGGTCAGGAGGATCTCCAGCTGCGTGGCCGCGTCATGGGAGACGAGCCGCTGCCGCAGCGTGTCCGACCCGGTCCCGCCGCCCTGGGCGGCGGCCCGGCGGGCCCGCGAGCGGATCAGCCCGTGCAGGACCGGCGGGACCGTGGCGTCGACCTCGCCCAGCCGGGCGAGGTCGAGCTTCGCGGGCACCAGGAGAGTCTTGTCCGGCGACTCCAGCGCGAGGTCGAGCAGGCCGAGCGCCTGCGCCGTCGGCATCGCGCCGATGCCGCCGCGGCCGAGCCGTGCCCTTCCGACCTGATCCAGTGCCGCGGTCAGCTCGCTGGTCCGGGCCCACAGGCCCCAGGCCAGTGACAGGGCCGGCAGGCCCTGGCCGCGGCGGTGCTGGGCGAGCCCGTCCAGGAAGGTGTTGGCGGCCGAGTAGTTGGCCTGTCCGGCGTTGCCGATCGCTCCGGCCGCGGAGGAGAACAGGACGAACGCGGCCAGGTCCATGTCCTGCGTCAGCCGGTGCAGGTGGTAGGCGGCATCGACCTTCGGCCGCATCACCGCCGCCAGCCGTTCCGGCGTGAGGGAGGAGAGGGCGGCGTCGTCGAGGACACCGGCCGTGTGGAACACCCCGGTCAGGGGGTGCGCGTCGGGGACCGACCGCAGGAGCCCGGCCAGCGCCTCGGCGTCCGCGGTGTCGCAGGAGGCGACGGAGACGTCGGCGCCGAGCGCCTCCAGTGCCTCGGCCAGTTCCGCCGCGCCTTCCGCGTCCGGTCCGCGTCGGCTCGCGAGCAGCAGGTGCCGTACGCCGTGCCGTTCCACGAGGTGACAGGCCAGCAGGCCTCCCAGGGTGCCGGTGCCGCCGGTGATGAGCACGGTCCCTTCGGGGTCGAGCCCGGCGCCGCCGGCGTTCCCGTCGTCCTCGCCCTCGGGTGCGGTCAGGGCCGCGCGGGTCAGCCTGGGCACGAGCAGCCTGCCTTCGCGGACGGCGAGTTGCGGCTCCTCCGTCGCCAGGGCGGCGGGAAGCGCCCGGCAGGAGGCCTCCGACTCGTCCATGTCGACGAGCACGAACCGGCCGGGGTACTCCGTCGCCGCCGTACGGATCAGTCCCCACACCGCGGCCGCGGCCGGCTCCGGTACCCGCTCGCCCTCCTCGACGGCGACGGCGCCACGGGTCAGCACCACCAGCCGCGCGTCGCTGAGGGTGTCGTCGGAGACGAAGCCCTGGAGCAGCGTGAGCATCTCGTTGGTCGCGGTGTGCGCCTGTGCCGCCAGGTCGCCGTCGGAGGAGCGGTCGGGTCCCGCCAGCACGATCCGCGGCGGCTCGCCGCCGTTCGCCTCCGCTCCGCGCAGCGCGGCGAGGACGGAGTGGTCCACGGCGTCGACCCCGGCTGCCCGGAGCGCGGCCGTCAGATCAGCCATGTCGAGGCCCACCCACCGGCCGCCGGTCTTGGACGCGGGCGCCGGCACGGGGATCCAGCCCAGCTCGTACAGGGCGTCGCTCTGCCGGGCGCGGGCCGCCGTCAGGTGTTCCGGCGCCACCTCGCGCATGGTCAGCGCGGTGGTGAGGACGGGCGCACCGGTGGCGTCGGCCACCGCGAGCGACAGCAGGTCGTTCTCCGAACGGGACAGCCGTACCCGCAGCCGGGTCGGGCCGACGGCGTGCAGCGCGGCGCCGCTCCAGGAGAAGGGCAGCCGTACACGGTCCGACTCGTACCAGAAGAGCATCAGCGGGTGCAGCGCCGAGTCGAGGAGAGCCGGGTGGATGCCGTACGTCTCGGGGTCCGCGTCCTCCGGGAGGGCGATCTCCGCGTAGAGGTCGTCACCGACCCGCCAGCCGGCCCGGAAGCTTCGGAACAGGGGCCCGTACTCGTATCCGCGCTCGACGAACCGGCCGTAGAACTCCTCGATGTCGACGGCCTCGCCGCCCGCGGGCGGCCACGCCGTGAGGTCGAACGCCGGCTCCGGCGCGGAGTCGGCGAGGAATCCGGTGGCGTGCCGCGTCCACTCGGCCGTCTCCCCGGCAGCCTCGCTCTCGGGTGACGAGAAGAGGGAGAACGACCGTCGCCCGTCCTCGTCCGCGGAACCGACGGTGAGCCGCAGTTCCCGGGCACCGTGCTGCGGTACGGCCAGGAAGGCGTGGTGCGTCAGCTCTTCGATCTGATCGCAGCCGACGTAGCCGGCCGCGTGCAGCAGCAGGTCCACGAAGGCGACGCCGGGCAGGACGACCGTCCCGTGCACCACGTGGTCGTGCAGCCAGGGCTGGGCCCTGAGCGACACACGCCCGGTGAACACGGCGCCTTCCCCGTCGGGGAGGGTGATCGCCGCGGTGAGCAGCGGGTGCGCGGACCTGTTCGCGGCCTCGCCGGTGGGTTTGGGCGCGTCGAGCCAGTAGCGCCGGCGCTGGAAGGGATAGGTGGGCAGGTCGACCGGCGTGGTGGCGCTGGTGGTGAAGGGGGTCCAGTCGACGGGGGTGTTGGTGTGGGTGTGGGTGGTGGCCAGGGCGGTGAGGAGGGTGCGGTTGTCGTCGCGGTCGCGGTGCAGGAGGGGGGTGACGGTGGTGTCGGTGTCTTCGGGGAGTGTGTCCCGGGCCATGGTGGTGAGGGTGCTGTCGGGGCCGAGTTCGAGGTAGTGGCGGACGCCGTTGGTGTGGAGGGTGTTGATGCCGTCGGCGAAGCGGACTGTTGCGCGGACGTGCTGGACCC
>NZ_JBIRNE010000038.1:0-42901 GCF_044331465.1 Streptomyces sp. NPDC017225
GCACCGGGCGAGAACGGGACGCGCACCGTGGAGATCTTCTCCCAGCGCGAGGACGCCCCCGGCGACAAGGACGCCTGGACACGGCACGCCACCGGCATGCTGGCGGTCGTGCCGCAAACGGGTGACAGCGCCTCCGGGTTCGACTTCGCCGCCTGGCCGCCGGCCGACGCCCAGCAGGTGGAGCTGGACACCGGTGACCTGTACGACGGTCTGCTCGAGCGCGGTTACGCGTACGGCCCGGCGTTCCAGGGAGTGCGTGCGGTGTGGCGGCGCGGCGAGGAACTCTTCGCCGAGGTCGCACTGCCCGACGAGGAGCGTGAGGAATCCGGAGCCTTCGGCATCCACCCCGCGCTGCTCGATGCCGCCCTCCAGGCCGGGACCTTCGCCGTCGCGGCGGACACGCCGGAGGAGGAGGCCGGGCAGCCGGTGATGCCGTTCGCGTGGAACGGCCTGGTGCTGCACGCGGCCGGTGCCTCGGCGCTGCGGGTGCGGGTCGCGCCGAACGGTCCGGACGCACTGTCCGTCGCGGCGGCGGACGAAGCGGGCGCCCCGGTGCTGACGATGGACTCGCTGGTGATGCGGGCGGTGTCCATCGAGCAGTTGGGTGCCAAGGCAGCGGAGGAGAGCCGCGACTCGCTCTTCGCGGTGCAGTGGACCGAACTGCCCTTGGCCCGGGAGGCGGAGCCCGCGCCACCGTGGCTGCCGGTGACGACGGCCGACGAGCTGGCCGCCCTGACCGCCGACGGTGGAGCCCCGGCGGTGGCGGTCCTGGAGGCCGTCGGCAGTGAGGGCGACGACGCCGTACTCGCGCTAACCTCCAAGGTCCTGGAGATGGTGCAGGTGTGGCTGGGCGCATCCGGCGGCGAGGAGTCCCGCCTCGTGGTGGCGACCCGGGGCGCGGTGCCCGCCGGCGAAGCGGGTGCGGTGACCGACCCCGCCGGAGCGGCGGTGTGGGGTCTGGTGCGTGCCGCCCAGTCCGAGAACCCCGACCGTGTCGTTCTGATCGACACCGACCCCGACGCCGAAAGCGGTGTGGAGTCGGTGCTGGACTCCGTCCTCGCGGCGGTGCTGGCCAGTGGTGAGCCGCAGATCGCGGTGCGCGGCACCACCCTCTCCGTGCCCCGCCTCGCCCGCGCCGGCGTCCCCGAGGCGGTCGGGGCTCCGGTGTTCCGGCCCCAGGGGACCGTGCTGGTCTCGGGCGGCGGCTCGCTGGGGGCCTTGGCGGCCCGGCATCTGGTCACGCGGCACGGCGTGCGACACCTGGTCCTGGCCAGTCGCCGGGGCCCGGATGCCGAGGGTGCCAAGGAACTGGTCGCCGAGTTGGCCGAGCACGGGGCGACGGCCTCCGTCGTGGCCTGCGACGTGTCCGACCGCGCGCAGGTCGAGAACCTGCTCGCCCGGATTCCGGAGGAGCACCCCCTGCGAGGTGTGGTGCACACGGCCGGTGTGTTCGACCCGGGGGTGATCGGAGCACTCACCTCGGAGCGGCTGGCGAAGGTGTTCGCGCCGAAGGTGGACGCCGTACGCCACCTCGACGAGCTCACCCGCCCCCTGGCTCTGGACGCCTTCGTCGCCTACTCCTCCGCCTCGTCCGTCTTCATGGGCGCCGGCAGCGGCGGCTACGCGGCGGCCAACGCCTTCCTGGACGGGCTGATGGCCCACCGCCGCGCGGCCGGGGTGCCCGGGCTCTCGCTGGCCTGGGGTCCCTGGGAGCAGGTCACCGGCATGGCCGGCAACATCGACGACCTCACCAGGACCCGCATGAGCCGGCGCGAAGGACGTGGCGGAGTCATGGCGCTCCGGTCGGCCGAGGGCATGGAGCTGTTCGACGCCGCGCTGCGGTCCGAGCACTCACTGCTCGTGCCGGCCGACCTGGACCTGCGGGCCGTACGTGCCGACGCGGCGGCGGGCGGCGGAGTGCCGCACCTGCTGCGCGGCCTGGTCCGCGCGGGCCGGCAGTCGGCACGGTCGGCCGCCGGCAGCGGTGGCGACCGGCGACAGCTGTCCGACCGGCTGGCGGGACTTTCCGCGGCGAAGCAGGAAGCTCTGCTCCTCGGGGTCGTCTGCGCGCAGGCCGCCGTCGTGCTCGGTCACAGCGGACCGGAGAGCGTCCGGGTGGAAATGGCGTTCAACGAAGCCGGATTCGACTCGCTCACGTCCGTGGAGCTGCGCAACCGGTTGCGCGAGGCGACCGGCCTCAAGCTGCCCGCCACGCTGGTCTTCGACCACCCGACCCCGCAGGCCCTCGCCCGCTATCTGCGGACCGAACTCGCGGTCGACGAGGCGGCTCCCGCCGACACGGTGCTGGCCGGTCTCGCCGGTCTGGAAGCGGCCATCGAGACAGCGGGAGCCGACGAAGAGGCCCGCGAGCGGATCACCGCGCGTCTGCTGGAACTGCTGCGGGTGGCCGAGGCGACGGACGGCCCCGGCGAGGGCCCGGGCGGTGCCGACTCGTCCGACGAGGATCTCGACACCGCCAGTGACGAGGAGCTGTTCGCGCTCGTCGACCAGCTCGACTGACGCGGCCGAGACGCACCAGACGCACCAGACGCACCCGTGCGGGCCGTGCCCCCGTGAGCCCGGCCCGCACGGTCCCGCACGGCTCCATACGGTCCCGCACGGTTCCATACGGACGGTGCGGCATCCCACCCATGGCCATCGCACACATTCATTTCCTGGGGGTTGAATCCAGTGGCTGACGAGGCAGAACTCCGCGACTATCTCAAGAGGGCCATCGCCGACGCCCGTACTGCCCGCAAGCGGCTGCGCGAGGTCCAGGAGGAGGCGCGCGAGCCGATCGCCATCGTCTCCATGGCGTGCCGGTACCCGGGGGGTGTCTCCTCGCCCGAGGAACTGTGGACGCTGGTCGCCGAAGGCGTCGACGCGGTCTCGGACTTCCCGGAGGACCGGGGCTGGGACCTGGAGGGACTCTTCGACGCGGACCCCGACCATCCGGGCACGTCGTACGTCACCCAGGGCGGCTTTCTGCAAGGCGCCGGTCTCTTCGACGCGGGCTTCTTCGGGATCTCGCCGCGCGAGGCGCTGGCGATGGACCCGCACCAGAGGCTGCTCCTGGAAACCTCCTGGGAGGCGGTTGAGCGGGCGGGTATCGACCCGCTCTCGCTCAAGGGCGCCGATGTCGGCGTGTTCTCCGGACTGTCCGGTCAGGGCTACGGTGCCGGCGCCGGTGTGGTGACCCCGGAAACCGAGGGTTTCGCGGGCACCGGCGCGTCGTCGAGTGTGGCGTCGGGCCGGGTGTCGTACGTCTTCGGTTTCGAGGGCCCGGCGGTGTCCCTCGACACCGCCTGTTCCTCGTCGCTGGTGGCCATTCATCTGGCGGCTCAGGCCCTGCGCCAGGGCGAGTGCTCGATGGCGCTGGCCGGCGGTGCGATGGTGATGGCCACTCCCGGCAACTTCGTGGCGTTCTCGCGTCAGCGGGGCCTGGCCGCCGACGGCCGCTGCAAGGCGTTCGCGGACGGTGCGGACGGCATGGGCCTGGCCGAGGGCGTCGGGGTCGTGCTCCTGGAGCGTCTGTCGGTCGCCCGAAAGCGCGGGCACCGGGTGCTCGCTGTGCTGCGGGGCAGTGCGGTGAACCAGGACGGCGCGTCCAACGGTCTGACGGCTCCGAACGGCCCCTCGCAGCAACGGGTGATCCGGCGGGCCCTGGCCAGCGCGGGAATGGCGGCTGCGGACGTGGACGTCGTCGAGGCCCACGGGACGGGGACGGCGCTGGGTGACCCGATCGAGGCGCAGGCGCTGCTGGCCACGTACGGCAAGGACCGTGACGCGGAGCGGCCGTTGTGGCTGGGTTCGTTGAAGTCGAACATCGGGCACACCCAGGCGGCCGCGGGTGTGGGAAGCGTCATCAAGATGGTGCAGGCGCTGCGGCACGCGACCCTGCCGCCCACCCTCCACGTGGACGCGCCTACGACTGAGGTCGACTGGTCGGCGGGTGCGGTGGAGTTGTTGACCGAGGCGCGGGAGTGGCCGCGTGAGGGCCGTCCGCGCCGGGCCGGTGTCTCGTCCTTCGGGGTGAGCGGGACGAACGCGCACCTGATTCTGGAGGAGGCGCCCGAGGAGGCGGCGGCGGAGCGATCGGTTACGCCTGCTGGTGTGGTGCCGTTGGTGGTGTCGGCGCGTAGTGCGGGGTCTCTGGCCGGGCAGGCGGGGCGGCTCGCGTCCTTCGTCGAGGAGGCCGGTGGGGGTTCTCTGACGGGCGTCGCCGGCGCGCTGGTGACCGGCCGTGCGGTGCTGGGTGAGCGTGCGGTGGTGGTGGCCGGCTCGGACGATGAGGCTGTCGCTGGTCTGCGTGCCCTCGCCCGTGGCGAGAGCACGGCCGGAGTCCTTTCCGGTTCGGGGGCGCCCGGCAAGGTCGTATGGGTCTTCCCCGGTCAGGGCTCGCAGTGGGCGGGTATGGGCCGGGAGCTGCTCGATTCCTCGCCGGTGTTCGCGGCGCGGGTGGGGGAGTGTGCGGCGGCCTTGGAGCCGTTCATCGACTGGTCACTCGTCGATGTGCTGCGCGGTGATGCTGACCCGGGTCTGCTGGATCGGGTCGATGTCCTTCAGCCGGCGAGTTTCGCTGTGATGGTGGGGTTGGCGGCGGTGTGGGCGTCGGTGGGTGTGGAGCCCGACGCGGTGGTGGGGCATTCGCAGGGTGAGATCGCTGCCGCGTGTGTGTCGGGGGCGTTGTCGCTGGAGGATGCGGCGCGGGTGGTGGCGTTGCGCAGTCAGGCCATCGCCGGGCAGCTCGCCGGGCGTGGCGGTATGGCCTCCGTTGCCCTGAGTGAAGAAGAGGTGGTCGCGCGGCTGGGGCGTTGGGCGGACCGGGTCGAGGTGGCCGCGGTGAACGGCCCGTCGTCGGTCGTGGTGGCTGGTGATGCCGGGGCGCTGGACGAGGTGCTGGAGGCTCTGGCCGCTGAGGGTGTCCGGGTGCGGCGGGTGGCGGTGGACTACGCCTCGCACACCCGGCATGTGGAGGACATCCGTGACGCTCTTGCCAAGACGCTGTCGGGTGTCGAGGCTCAGGCACCGTCGATTCCGTTCTACTCGACCGTCACCGGCGGGTGGGTGGAAGCGGCGGGTGTTCTGGACGGCGGCTACTGGTACCGCAATCTCCGCGGCCAGGTCGGATTCGGCCCGGCGGTGGGGGAGTTGGTCGGTCAGGGTCATGGTGTCTTCGTCGAGGTCAGCGCCCACCCGGTGCTGGTCCAGCCGATCACCGAGATCCTCGACGAGAGCGATGCCTCGGGCACCGGCACCATAGTCACCGGCTCGCTGCGCCGTGAGGACGGGGGGCTGCGTCGTCTGCTGGCGTCGATGGCGGAGTTGTTCGTGCGGGGTGTCACCGTCGACTGGGCCGGGATACTCCCGGCCGGGGCGACCTCGGCCCGGCTCGACCTGCCCACGTACGCCTTCGACCACCAGCACTACTGGCTCCAGGCGACCGACGCCCCCACCGACGCTGCGTCCCTCGGGCTGGCCGGGACGGATCACCCGCTGCTGGGCGCGATGGTGGAGCTGCCGCACTCCGACGGGCTGGTGTTCACTTCCCGTCTGTCGTTGAAGGCGCAGCCCTGGCTGGCCGACCACGTGATCGGCGACATGGCGCTGCTGCCGGGCACGGGACTCGTCGAACTGGCGGTCCGGGCCGGTGACGAGATCGGCTGCGGTGTGCTGGAGGAGCTGGTCATCGAGGCGCCGTTGGTGGTGCCGGAGCAGGGCGGGGTGCGGGTCCAGGTCGCCGTCGGCGCACCGGGCGAGAACGGGACGCGTTCCGTCGAGGTGCACTCGCAGCGTGATGAGGTCTCTGAAGACGGGGACGCGTGGACGCGGCACGCCACCGGAATCCTCGCGGCGACGGCCCCGGCGCGCGCAACCGGGTTCGACTTCGCGGCCTGGCCGCCCCCGGGCGCCCGGCGGGTCGAGGTCGATGCCGCCGACTTCTACGACGAACTGCGTGAGCGCGGTGTCGGCTACGGCCCGGCGTTCCAGGGAGTGCGTGCCGTGTGGCGCCGCGACGAGGAGGTCTTCGCCGAGGTCGCCCTGCCCGAGGAACACCGCAAGGAGGCAGGAAGGTTCGGCATCCATCCCGCCCTGCTGGACGCGGCCCTGCAGACGGGCACGTTCGGTGGTGCGCTCGCCGGGGACACGCCGGAGGAGGAAGCCGGCCGGCCGGTGCTGGCGTTCGCGTGGAACGGCCTGGTGCTGCACGCGGCGGGTGCCTCGGCGCTGCGGGTACGGGTCGCGCCGAGCGGCCCGGACGCCCTGTCGGTCGAGGCGGCGGACGAGACCGGCGCCCTGGTCGTGACGATGGACTCGCTGGTGTCCCGGGCGGTGTCCGCCGAGCAGTTGGACACGGCGGCGGGCACGGTCGCCGCCGACTCGCTGTTCCGCGTGGACTGGCGTGAACTGTCCCCGGCGCCGGCGCCGGCGCCGGAGTCGGTACCCACGTGGGCGGCGGTGGGGACTGCGGACGAGGTCGGCGCGCTGGCCGAAGGCACCGTGGCCCCACAAGCGGCGGTCCTGGAGGCCGTGGGCGGTGCGGGCCACGATGCCGTACTGGCGCTGACCTCCCGTGTCCTCACCGTGGTACAGACGTGGCTGGCCGCGGGCGGGCTCGACGATTCGCGGCTCGTCGTCGTCACCCGGGGCGCGGTTGCCGCCGGTGGCGATGCCACGGTGACCGACCCGGCCGGGTCGGCGGTGTGGGGCCTGGTACGGGCCGTGCAGGCGGAGAATCCCGACCGTATCGTCCTCCTGGACACCGACCAGCTCTCCGCGGACCCGGCGGACACCGTGCCGCGGGCCGTCCTCGCGGCGGTGCTGGCCAGTGGTGAGCCGCAGATCGCGGTGCGCGGCACCACCCTCTCCGTGCCCCGCCTCGCCCGCGCCGGCGCCCCCGACACGCACCCGGTGTTCGGGCCGCGGGGGACCGTCCTGGTGTCGGGCGGGGGGTCCCTGGGCGAACTCGTCACACGGCACCTCGTCGTCCGGCACGGCGTGCGGCACCTGATCCTGGCCAGTCGCCGGGGACCGGATGCCGAGGGTGTGCGGGAACTGGCCGCCGAACTCACCGAGCACGGGGCGACGGTCTCCGTCGTGGCCTGCGACATGTCCGACCGTGCGCAGGTCGAGTCCCTGCTCGCCGGGGTTCCGGAGGAGCACCCCCTGCGAGGTGTGGTGCACACGGCCGGCGTGTTCGAGGCCGGGCTCGTCGAGACCCTGACCTCGGAACGGCTGGCGAGGGTGTTCGCGCCGAAGGTGGACGCCGTACGCCACCTCGACGAGCTGACCCGCCCCCTGGCCCTGGACGCCTTCGTCGTCTACTCCTCCGCCTCGTCCGTCTTCATGGGCGCCGGCAGCAGCGGTTACGCGGCCGCGAACGCCTTCCTGGACGGGCTGATGGCCCACCGCCGCGCGGCGGGAGTGCCCGGCCTCTCCCTGTCCTGGGGCACGTGGGCACACGCCACCAACATGACCACCCACCTCAGCACCGACGACCAGGCCCGGATGAGCCGGCGCGCGAACCGCGACGGAGTCGTCGCGCTCCAGCCCGCCGAAGGCATGGAGCTGTTCGACGCCGCGGTCGGCACCGTGGACTCACTGCTGGTGCCGGTCAAACTGGACCTGCGAGGCGTGCGGGCCGGTGCGGCGGGCGGCGGAGCGGTGCCGCATCTGCTGCGCGGCCTCGTGCCCGCCGGCCGGCAGCAGGCGCGGGCGGCGGCGGCACAGGACGGCGACCTGCTGCGCCGGCTGTCCGGGCTCCCCGGGCCGGAGCAGGAGGCCATGATCCTCGACCTGGTGCGCACTCAGGCCGCGGTCGTGCTCGGCCACAGCGGACCGGAGAGCGTCAAGGCGGAGACCGCGTTCAAGGACGTCGGATTCGACTCCCTCACGTCGGTGGAGCTGCGCAACCGGATGCGCGAGGTGACCGGCAGGAAACTGCCCGCCACGCTGGTCTTCGACCACCCGACCCCGCTCATGCTCGCCCGCTTCCTGCGCGACGAACTCGGCATCGGCGACGACGTGTTGTCGAGGGTGAACACGAAGATAGAAGACGTCGAGTCGCTCCTCGGTGCAGTGAGCCTCGACGAATCCATGAGGACCAGTATCGCGTTGCGTCTTCAGGGCCTGGTGGCCAGGTGCAATGGAGTGGTCGAGCAGACGGACGGTTCCACGGTCGCGGAGAAGCTGGAATCCGCATCGGCCGACGAAGTCCTCGACTTCATCGACGGAGAACTCGGGCTCGTGTGACGCCGGTTCAGGGCACCGGCACCGCCACATCTCTCGTGAGGACTGACGAATGGCCACGGACGAAAAGCTCCTCAAGTACCTCAAGCGTGTCACCACGGAACTGCACACCCTGCGCAAGCAGGGCTCCTCGCACGCGGGTGAGCCGATAGCGATCGTGGGCACGGCGTGCCGGCTGCCCGGCGGTGTGGCGGGTCCCGAGGATCTGTGGCGGTTGGTGCGGGACGGCCGGGACGCCGTGTCGGGGTTCCCCGATGACCGGGGCTGGGAGCTCGAGGGCCTGTTCGACCCGGACCCGGACAATCCCGGCACGTCTTACACCGACCAGGGCGGCTTCCTTCAGGGCGCGGGCCTTTTCGACGCGGGGTTCTTCGGGATCTCGCCGCGTGAGGCGCTGGCGATGGATCCGCAGCAGCGGCTGCTCCTGGAGACCTCCTGGGAAGCCCTGGAGCGGGCGGGCATCGATCCCGTCTCGCTCAAGGGTACGGACGTCGGTGTGTTCTCGGGTGTCTCCAGCCAGGGCTACGGTTCCGGCGCCGGCGGCGTCGCGCCCGAGCTGGAGAGCTTCACCGGCACCGGCGTGGCGTCGAGTGTGGCGTCGGGCCGGGTGTCGTACGTCTTCGGCTTCGAGGGCCCCGCGGTGTCGGTGGACACGGCGTGCTCGTCGTCCCTCGTCGCCATCCACCTCGCCGCGCAGGCACTGCGGCAGGGCGAGTGCTCGCTGGCGCTGGCCGGCGGCGCGATGGTGATGTCGACGCCGGGGACCTTCGTGGTCTTCTCCCGGCAGCAGGGCATGGCCGCCGACGGGCGGTGCAAGGCGTACTCCGACGGCGCGGACGGGATGGGCCTGGCCGAGGGCGCGGGTGTGGTGGTCCTGGAGCGGCTCTCGGAGGCCCGTGAGCGCGGGCACCGGGTCCTCGCGGTCATCAGGGGCAGCGCGGTGAACCAGGACGGCGCGTCCAACGGTCTGACGGCTCCGAACGGCCCGTCACAACAGCGGGTGATCCGCAAGGCGCTGGCCGGGGCCGGGCTGGTCGCCGCGGACGTGGACGTGGTGGAGGGGCACGGGACCGGCACGGCACTGGGCGACCCGATCGAGGCGCAGGCGCTCCTGGCCACGTACGGGCAAGGACGCGATCCCCAGCACCCGCTGTGGCTCGGCTCGTTGAAGTCGAACATCGGGCACACCCAGGCCGCCGCGGGCGTGTCCAGTGTCATCAAGATGGTCGAGGCGCTGCGGCACGGCATCATGCCCCCGACGCTGCACACCCAGGAGCCGACGACCGAGGTCGACTGGTCGGCGGGCGCGGTCGAGCTGCTCAACGAGGCCAGGGAATGGCCGCGCGACGGCCACCCTCGGCGCGCCGGAGTCTCCTCGTTCGGTATCAGCGGCACGAACGCCCATCTGATCCTCGAAGAGGCCCCCGCGGAGGAGGCCGCCCGCGTCGCGGAGGACGAGACGCCCGGGGAGGAAGCCGATGCCCGGGGCACCGGCGAGGAGACGGCCACCGAGGAGGGGACGGAGCGGGCCGGGCGGGAAACGGCGGAAGCGGCCATCGCGGGTGTGGTGCCCCTGGTGGTGTCGGCACACAGCGAAGCCTCCCTGGCGGGCCAGGCCGGGCGACTGGCCGCGTACCTGGACGCCGGGCCGCGCACCGGCTCGGACGCCGACCCGGACTCCGAATCGGACGCCGGGGCGGGCTCCGGCCCGGACGCGGCGCCGTTGCCGCACGTGGCCGGTGCGTTGCTGTCGGAGCGGGCGCTGCTCCGGGAACGCGCGGTGGTCCTGGCCGACTCGGCCCAGGAGGCCTCGGCCGGGCTCGGGGCGCTGGCCCGCGGCGAGCACGCCGCCGGGGTCGTCACCGGCAGGGCGTCCGGTACGGGCGGGCCGGGCAAGGTCGTATGGGTGTTCCCGGGCCAGGGATCGCAGCGCGCGGGAGCGGGACGTGAGCTGTACGACCGCCACCCGGTGTTCGCCCGGGCCCTGGACGAGGCGTGCGAGCAGCTCGACGCCTTCCTCGCCGGGTGGATCGACCATCCCGTACGGGAAGTGGTCCTGGGCAGGGTGCCGGGCAGCTCCGAACTGCTGAAGCAGACGGTGTTCACCCAGGCGGGCCTGTTCGCGGTCGAGACCGCCCTGTTCCGGCTTCTGGAGTCCTGGGGCGTACGGCCGGACGCGGTCATCGGACACTCCATCGGCGAGGTCGCCGCCGCGCACGCGGCCGGGGTGCTGTCGCTGCGGGACGCGGCGCGTCTCGTCGCGGCCCGGGGCCGGCTGATGCAGGCCCTGCCCCCGGGCGGGGCGATGGTCGCGGTCGCCGCCGACGAGACGGAAGTCGCCGGCCTGCTCGGTGACGGTGTGGAGGTCGCGGCGGTCAACGGCCCCGCCTCCGTGGTGCTCTCCGGTGACGAGGAAGCCGTCCTCGCCGCGGCCGGCCGGCTGCGGGAACGGGGCCGCAAGACGAAGCGCCTGGCGGTCTCCCACGCGTTCCACTCCCTGCGCATGGAGCCGATGCTGGCCGACTTCGCCGCGGAACTGACCGAGGTGGAGTGGCAGGCACCGGCGATCCCGGTGATCTCGAACGTGACCGGGCGCCTCGCCGCGCCCGACGAACTCGCCGGCCCGGAGTACTGGGCCGGGCACGTGCGCCGGCCGGTGCGGTTCGCCGAGGGGATCGCGGCCGCGGTCGAGTACGGCGCCACGCTCTTCGTCGAACTGGGCCCGGGCGCGGCCCTGACGGGACTGGTAGAGGAGACGGCCACCGCCGCCGGCGTCGACCCGACGTGTGTGGCGGCACTGCGTGACGGCCGCCCGGAGGTGCGGACCCTGCTGGCCTCGATGGCGGAACTGTTCGTACGCGGTGTCCCCGTGGACTGGACGAGCGTGCTGCCGCGGGCCGGGTCGGGTCCGGAGGTCGTGGACCTGCCGACGTATGCCTTCGACCACCAGCACTACTGGCTTCAGACGGCGGGGTCGGTGACCGACGCGGTGTCGTTGGGGCAGGTGGCGGCGGATCATCCGCTGCTTGGTGCGGTGGTGCGTCTGCCGCAGACCGACGGGCTGGTGTTCACCTCCCGTCTGTCGTTGAAGGCGCAGCCCTGGCTGGCCGACCACAGGGTCGGCACAGTGGTGCTCGTCCCCGGTACCGGGTTGGTGGAGCTGGCCGTGCGGGCCGGTGACGAGGCTGGTTGCGGTGTGCTGGAGGAGCTGGTCATCGAGGCGCCGTTGGTGGTGCCGGAGCAGGGCGGGGTTCGGGTCCAGGTCGCCGTCGGCGCACCGGGCGAGAACGGGTCGCGCACCGTGGAGATCTTCTCCCAGCGCGAGGACGCCCCCGGCGACAAGGACGCCTGGACACGGCACGCCACCGCCACCCTCACCACCGAACCCCCTGCCCGGCGCGACGGGTTCGGCTTCACCGCGTGGCCGCCGGCCGGCGCGGAGAGCGTCGAGATCGGTGACTTCTACGGCGACCTGAGCGGACGCGGCTACGGCTACGGCCCCGCGTTCCAGGGCCTGCGCGCCGTGTGGCGGCGCGGCGACGAGATCTTCGCCGAGGCCGCCCTGCCCGAAGAGCAACGCGAGAGCGCGGACCGGTTCGGCATCCACCCGGCGCTCCTCGACGCCGCCCTGCACGCCGGAATGTTCGGCGCCGAGGCGGCGGACGCGGCGGACACGGCGGGCCAGAACCCCGGGCAGCCGGTCCTGCCGTTCGCGTGGAACGGCCTGGAACTGCACGCCGCCGGCGCTTCCGCGCTGCGTATCCGCCTGAGCACCGCCGGACCCGGCGCCGTGACACTCGAGGCGGCCGACGAGACCGGCGGCCCCGTCGTGACACTGGACTCCCTGGTGTCCCGGCCCGTCTCCGCCGACCAGCTGGAGCCGGTGACGGACTCGACGGTCGCCGACTCGCTGTTCCAGGTGGACTGGATCGAACCGCCGCCCGCCCAGGCGGCCCCCGACGCCCCCACCTGGGCGCCGGTGCTCACGGCCGACGACGTGGCGGACCTCGCCGGCGGCGCCGAGGTTCCGGCGATCGCGGTGCTGGGGGCCGTCACCGCCGACGACGGCGACGGTGAGGACGCCGTACTGGCGCTCACCTCGCGGGTGTTGAGCGTGGTGCAGGCGTGGCTGGCCGCCGACGGCCTCGACGAGTCCCGGCTCGTGGTGGCGACCCGGGGCGCGGTGCCCGCCGCTGACGGTGTGGTGACCGACCCGGCCGGGGCGGCCGTGTGGGGCCTGGTGCGCGCGGCGCAGGCGGAGAACCCCGACCGGATCACCCTGATCGACACCGACCCCGCCGCCGAGGACGGAGCCGTGCCCGTGCTGGGCGCGGTACTGGCCGGGGGAGAACCTCAGGCCGCCGTGCGCGGCACGGCACTGAAGGTGCCCCGGCTCGCCCGCGCCGGCGGGTCCGCTCCGGACACACCCCGCGTCTTCGCCCCGCAGGGGACGGTGCTGATCACGGGCGGCACCGGATCGCTGGGCGGCCTGGTCGCCCGGCACCTGGTCACCCGGCACGGCGTACGGCGGCTGCTCCTGGTCAGCCGGCGCGGCCCGGATGCCGAGGGCGCGCGGGAGCTGGTCGCCGAGCTCACCGAGCAGGGCGCGGCCGTGACGGTCGTGGCCTGTGACGTGTCCGACCGCGACCAGACCGAAGCCCTCCTCGCCCGGATACCGGACGAGCACCCCCTGCGCGGCGTGGTCCACACCGCGGGCGTCCTCGACGACGGAGTCATCGGGGCACTGACCCCCGACCGTCTGGCGAAGGTGTTCGCACCGAAGGCCGACGCCGTACGACACCTCGACGAACTGACCCGTGAGCTGGGCCTCGACCTCGACGCGTTCGTCGTGTTCTCGTCCGCCTCCGGCGTGTTCGGATCGGCGGGCCAGGGCAACTACGCGGCGGCCAACGCCTACCTTGACGGGCTGATGGCCGACCGCCGGGCCGCGGGTCTGCCCGGACTCTCGCTGGCCTGGGGCCTGTGGGAACAGAACGCCGGGATGACCGCCCACCTCGGCGACGCCGACCAGGCACGGGCCGACCGCGGGGGTGTCCTGGCGATCACCGCCACCGAGGGCACGGAACTGTTCGACGCCGCGCTCGTGTCCGGGCAGGCGCTGCTCGTGCCGATCAAGATGGACCTGAGCGGTGCACGGGCCGGCGCGGCGGCCGGGGCGGCGGTCCCGCACCTGCTGCGCGGCCTCGTACCGGCGGGACGCCGACAGGCACGAGCCGCGGCCGGCAAGGAGAACGACCTGCCCCGCCTGCTGTCCGGGCTCACCGAGGCGGAAGGGGAGACCCTGCTCCTCGACCTCGTGCGTACCCAGGCGGCGGTCGTCCTCGGTCACAGCGGACCGGACAGCGTCCGCGCGGACACCGCGTTCAACGAAGCCGGGTTCGACTCGCTCACCTCGGTGGAACTGCGCAACCGGCTGCGCGAGGCGACCGGCCTGAAGCTCCCCGCCACGCTGATCTTCGACTACCCGACGCCGCAGGCCCTCGCCGGCTATCTGCGTGAGGAGTTCGGGGACACGGCGGCGGCCGGCGCACCGGCCACGCCTCCCGCCGCCGTCGCGGACCCCGACGAGCCGATCGCGATCGTGGGCATGGCCTGCCGGCTGCCCGGCGGTGTGACGGGCCCCGACGACCTGTGGCGGCTGGTGTCCGAAGGCCGTGAGGGCATGTCCGCCTTCCCCGAGGACCGGGGCTGGGACCTGGAAGGCCTGTTCGACCCGGACCCGGAGAGCGCGGGCACGTCGTACACCAGCCAGGGCGGTTTCGTACGGGAAGCGGGTCTCTTCGACGCGGGGTTCTTCGGGATCTCACCGCGTGAGGCGCTGGCGATGGATCCGCAGCAGCGGCTGCTCCTGGAGACCTCCTGGGAAGCCCTGGAGCGGGCGGGCATCGACCCGACCTCTCTCAAGGGCACGGACGTCGGCGTGTTCTCCGGAGTGTCCAGCCAGGGTTACGGGGCCGGCGTGACCGCACCGGAACTGGAGGGCTTCGCGAGCACGGGCACGGCGTCGAGTGTGGCGTCGGGCCGGGTGTCGTACGTCTTCGGCTTTGAGGGCCCGGCGGTCACCGTGGACACCGCCTGCTCCTCGTCGCTGGTGGCGATGCATCTGGCCGCGCAGGCGCTGCGCCAGGGCGAGTGCACCATGGCCCTCGCCGGCGGCGTGACGGTGATGGCGACACCGGTCAGCTTCGTGGAGTTCTCGCGTCAGCGGGGCCTGGCCGGCGACGGCCGCTGCAAGGCCTACGCGGACGGTGCGGACGGCACCGGCTGGGCCGAGGGCGTCGGACTGGTCGTCCTGGAGCGTCTGTCGGTGGCGCGGGAGCGCGGGCACAAGGTCCTGTCGGTGCTGCGGGGCAGTGCGGTGAACCAGGACGGCGCGTCCAACGGTCTGACGGCTCCGAACGGCCCGTCACAGCAGCGGGTGATCCGCAAGGCGCTGGCCAGTGCCGGTCTCTCGGCTGCGGACGTGGACGTGGTGGAGGGACACGGCACCGGTACGGCCCTCGGCGATCCGATCGAGGCGCAGGCGCTGCTCGCCACGTACGGCAAGGACCGTGACGCGGAGCGGCCGTTGTGGCTCGGTTCGTTGAAGTCGAACATCGGGCACACCCAGGCGGCCGCGGGCGTGGGAAGCGTCATCAAGATGGTGCAGGCGCTGCGGCACGCGACCCTGCCGCCCACGCTGCATGTGGACGCGCCGTCGTCGCAGGTGGACTGGTCGGCGGGCGGCGTGGAGTTGCTGACCGAGGCGCGGGAGTGGCCGCGTGAGGGCCGTCCGCGCCGGGCCGGTGTCTCGTCCTTCGGCATCAGCGGGACGAACGCGCACCTGATCCTGGAGGAGGCGCCCGAGGAGGCGGCGGCGGAGCGATCGGTTGCGCCTGCTGGTGTGGTGCCGTTGGTGGTGTCGGCCCGTAGCGCGGGGTCTCTGGCCGGGCAGGCGAGGCGGCTCGCGGCCTTCGTCGAGGAAGCCGAAGCCGACGGGAACTCCCTGACGGACCTCGCCGGCGCATTGATCACCAGGAGGGCGCTGCAGACCGAGCGCGCGGTGGTGGTCGCCGACTCGGACGCGGAGGCGCTGGCGGGGCTGCGTGCCCTGGAGCGCGGTGAGAACCCGGCCTGCCTGGTCACCGGGAGGGTGAGCGGTTCGGGTGCGCCGGGGAAGGTGGTGTGGGTGTTCCCGGGGCAGGGCTCGCAGTGGGCGGGTATGGGCCGGGAGCTGCTCGATTCCTCGCCGGTGTTCGCGGCGCGGGTGGGGGAGTGTGCGGCGGCCCTGGAGCCGTTCATCGACTGGTCACTCGTCGATGTGCTGCGCGGTGATGCCGATCCGGGTCTGCTGGATCGGGTCGATGTCCTTCAGCCGGCGAGTTTCGCTGTGATGGTGGGGTTGGCGGCGGTGTGGGCGTCGGTGGGTGTGGAGCCCGACGCGGTGGTGGGGCATTCGCAGGGTGAGATCGCTGCCGCGTGTGTGTCGGGGGCGTTGTCGCTGGAGGATGCGGCGCGGGTGGTGGCGTTGCGCAGTCAGGCCATCGCCGGGCAGCTCGCGGGGCGTGGCGGTATGGCCTCGGTCGCGTTGAGCGAGAGCGAGGCGGTTGAGCGTCTGGGGCGTTGGGCGGACCGGGTCGAGGTGGCCGCGGTGAACGGGCCGTCGTCGGTCGTGGTGGCTGGTGATGCCGGGGCGCTGGACGAGGTGCTGGAGGTTCTGGCTGCTGAGGGTGTCCGGGTGCGGCGGGTGGCGGTGGACTACGCCTCGCACACCCGGCATGTGGAGGACATCCGAGAGATCCTCGCCGGCACGCTCGCCGGCGTCGAAGCTGCACAGCCGTCGATTCCGTTCTACTCGACCGTCACCGGCGGGTGGGTGGATGCGGCGGGTGTTCTGGACGGCGGCTACTGGTACCGCAATCTCCGCAGCCAGGTCGGTTTCGGCCCGGCTGTCGCCGGCCTTCTGGATCAGGGTCATGGTGTCTTCGTCGAGGTCAGCGCCCACCCGGTGCTGGTCCAGCCGATCACCGAGACCGTCTACGCCGCCGACGGGGACACGGACGCCGTGGTCACCGGCTCGCTGCGCCGTCAGGACGGGGGGCTGCGTCGTCTGCTGGCGTCGATGGCGGAGTTGTTCGTGCGGGGTGTCACCGTCGACTGGGCCGGGATACTCCCGGCCGGGGCGACCTCGGCCCAGCTCGACCTGCCCACGTACGCCTTCGACCACCAGCACTACTGGCTCCAGGCGACCGACGCCCCCACCGACGCTGCGTCCCTCGGGCTGGCCGGGACGGATCACCCGCTGCTGGGCGCGATGGTGGAGCTGCCGCACTCCGACGGGCTGGTGTTCACCTCCCGTCTGTCGTTGAAGGCGCAGCCCTGGCTGGCCGACCACAGGGTCGGCACAGTGGTGCTCGTCCCCGGTACCGGGTTGGTGGAGCTGGCCGTGCGGGCCGGTGACGAGGCCGGTTGCGGTGTGCTGGAGGAGCTGGTCATCGAGGCGCCGTTGGTGGTGCCGGAGCAGGGCGGGGTGCGGGTCCAGGTCGCCGTCGGCGCACCGGGCGAGAACGGGACGCGCACCGTGGACGTGTACTCGCGGCGCGAGGACGCCTCCCTGCGGACCGGCGCGGACGCGTGGACGCGGCACGCCACCGGCTTGCTGGCCGAGGTGCCGCAACCGGGCGCCGCCGGTACGGGAGGGTTCGACTTCGCCACCTGGCCGCCCCCGGGTGCTCAGCCGATGGACGTCGAGGGCGGTTACGGCCTTCTCACCGAGGTGGGATACGGCTACGGCCCGGCGTTCCAGGGTGTGCGCGCCCTGTGGCGGCGCGGCGAGGAGATCTTCGCCGAGGTCGCACTGCCCGAGGAACACCGCGAGGATGCACGAAGGTTCGGCATCCACCCCGCCCTGCTCGACGCGGCCCTGCACTCGCCCCTGCTGCAGATCGCGGGGGCGGTCGGGGCCGGCGACGGAGCCGAGGCCGGGCCGGACGGGCAGGAGTTGCGGCTGCCGTTCGCGTGGAACGGCCTGGTGCTGCATGCCGTCGGCGCCTCGGTCCTGCGGGTGCGCATCGCGCGCTGCGAGCAGGACGCGTTGTCGCTGGCGGCGGCGGACGAGGCCGGCGCCCTGGTCGTGACGATGGACTCGCTGGTGTCCCGGGTGGTCTCCGCCGAGCAGCTGGATTCGGCGGCGGACATCACGCGGGCCGACTCGTTGTTCCGGGTGGAGTGGACCGAACTGCTGCCACTCCAGGGAACGGAGATCGCGCCGTCCTGGGTGCCGGTCACCACCGCCGAGGACGTGGCCACCCTGGCCGACGACGTGGAATCGGGCGCCCCGGCGCCGGCCCTGGCGGTCCTGGAGGCCAACGGCGGTGAGGGCGACGACGCGGCGCTGGAGCTGGCCACCCGAGTGCTGGAGGTTGTGCAGTGCTGGCTGGACGGCCCCGGCCTGGAGGAGACACGGCTGGCCGTGGTGACCCGGGGCGCGGTGCCCGCCGGCGAGGTGGAGACGGTGACCGATCCGGCCGCGTCGGCGGTGTGGGGTCTGGTGCGCGCCGCGCAGGCCGAGAACCCCGACCGCGTCGTCCTGATCGACACCGATCCGGCCGACACCGATCCGGCCGGCACCGATCCGGCCGGCACCGATCCGGCCGGCACCGATCCGGCCGGCACCGACCCGGTCGAAGCGGTGGTGACCGCGCTGGGTGTGGCGCTGGCCGGCGGCGAGCCGCAGGTCGCGGTGCGTGGTACCACACTCTCCGTGCCCCGGCTCGTCCGTGCCGGTGCCCAGGACACGGGCCCGTCCACGGCGTTCGGGCGGCAGGGGACGGTTCTGGTCTCGGGTGCCGGGTCGCTGGGCGGCCTGGTCGCCCGGCATCTGGTCACGCGGCACGGTGTACGGCGTCTGGTCCTGGCCAGTCGCCGGGGCCCGGAGGCCGAGGGGGCGACGGAGCTGGTCACCGAGCTGGCCGAGCAGGGTGCGACCGTGGAGGTCGTGGCCTGTGACGTGTCCGACCGTGCCCAGGTCGAGGCCCTCCTGGCCGAGGTGTCCGACGAGCATCCGCTGCGCGGGGTCGTCCACACCGCGGGCGTGACCGACGACGGGGTCATCGCAGCGTTGACCCCGGAGCGGCTGGCGAGGGTGTTCGCACCCAAGGTGGACGCCGTACGCCACCTGGACGAGCTCACCCGCCCTCTGGCTCTGGACCTTTTCGTCGTCTACTCGTCCGTCTCGGCGGTCTTCATGGGCGCGGGCAGCGGCAGTTACGCGGCGGCCAACGCCTACCTGGACGGGCTGATGGCCAACCGCCGGGCGGCGGGCCTGCCGGGGCTGTCGCTGGCCTGGGGTCTGTGGGAGCAGACCAGCGGCATGGCGGCGGGCACCGACGACCTCACCAAGGCGCGGATGAACCGGCGCGGCGGCCTCCAGGCGATCACACCGGCCGAGGGCATGGAACTGTTCGACGCCGCGCTGGGCTCCGGACACGCGCAACTGGTGCCCGCGAAGCTGGACCTGACGTCGCTGCGCACCCGGGCCGGGGACGGCGGGGGAGTCCCGCACATGCTGCGCGGCCTGGTCCGCGCCGGCCGCCAGTCGGCCCACACGGCGAGCACCGGTGAGCAGGGGAAGGCCTTGTCCGAACGGCTGGCCGGCCTGCCCGCCGCCGAGCAGGCGCAGGTGCTGCTCGACCTCGTCCGGGACCAGGTGGCCGCGGTGCTGGGCCACAGCGCCACGTACCGGATCGACGCGGACCAGGGATTGTTCGAGGTCGGCTTCGACTCCCTCACCTCCATCGAACTGCGCAACCGGCTCCGCGACCTCACCGAGCGCAAGCTCCCGCCCAACCTGGTCTTCGACTACCCGACGGCAGGAATGCTCGCCGCTCACCTGCACGGGCTCATGTGCGGCGAACAGGCGGCGCTCCCCGTAGCGGTCTCCGTGTGAAGCGGCGATCCCCCACGAGAGAAGGTGACGAGAGTGTTCGACGTGGACAGGTACCTGGCGCGCATCGGCTGTGCCGGTGACACCGGTGTGGACATCGCGACGCTGCGGAAGCTGCACAGGAACCACCTCATGGCGATCCCGTACAACGGCGCCACCCAGGACTTCGCCGACGGCGTGCGGCTCGTCGAACTCGACGAGGACGCCACGTTCGAGACGTGCGTCGTCCAGGGGCGGGGCGGCACCTGCTTCCAGCTGAACCGGCTGTTCGCCCGGCTCCTGACGGAACTGGGCTACGACGTCACGCTGCTGGCGGCCAGCACCGCCGAGGGACGGGAGGCGTCCGGGCTCGACGTGGAGCACATGTTCAACCGCGTCGCCCTGGACGGCGCCGACCGGCTCGTGGACGTCGGCTACCCCGGCCCCTCCTACGTGGAACCCCTGCTGGTCTCCGACGAGGTGCAGAGCCAGTACGGATGCCAGTACCGCCTTGTCGACCGTGGTTCCAGGACCGCTCTACAGCGCAGGGGAAGGATCACGCGGTGGAGCGTCGTCTACACCTTCACGCTACAGGCCCGGCAGTGGAGCGACTGGAAGGAAATGGAGGAGTTCCTCGCCCGGGAGATCGCCGCGGACACCGCACCTCAGGACGGCCGGAAGATCCTGTGCGGCCGGGCCTTCGGAAACGGTCAGGCCGTCCTGAAGGGACGCCGGTACCTGACGGTCCGTGACGGCCGCGAGGAGACGCGCACGATCACGGACGACGACGAGCACCAGCGGCTGGTCTCCCACCTGCTGTCCGACGAATTCAGCTGAACCGCACTCCTGTCACCCAGCAGCGCTCCGGTCAAACGAGTTGGCACCAGAAAGGGAAGAAGATGGCGAAGGAATCAGCCGATGTGGTCGTGATCGGCGGAGGGCCGGCCGGTTCGGTCTGCGCCTACGTGCTGGCCAAGCAGGGGCACTCCGTGGTGCTCCTGGAGAAGGAGCGCGACTCCCGGTTCCACATCGGCGAGTCCCTGCTGCCGTACATGATGGGCCTGTTCGAGCGGATCGGACTGCGGGAGACGGTCGCGGCCCAGGGGTATGTGCCCAAGTTCGGCGGCGAGTTCATCGACCCGACCGAGAAGAAGTTCTTCGAGGGCGTCTTCCGCGCGGACTTCACCAAGCAGGGTGTGGGCCGGCACGACAACGCGTTCCAGGTGGAGCGCGCCAAGTTCGACCGGATGCTCACCGAGCAGGCCGAGGCCGCCGGCGCGCGGGTCCTGCTCGGCGCGAACGTGAACGAGCTGCTCATGGACGGTGACCGGATGGTCGGCGCCCGTTACGAGCGCGACGGTGAGACGCACGAGGTGCGCGCCGCCTACGTCGTCGACGCCAGCGGCCGCTCGGGGCGCATCGCGCACCGCTTCGGGCTGCGCAAGACCCTGGAGAAGCTCCGCATGGTCGCCGTGTTCCGCCACTACAGCGGTCTCGACGAGCGTCACAACCCCGGTGTCGAGGGCGACATCCAGGTCGCCGCCCACGACGACGGCTGGGTCTGGGCGATCCCGCTGACCAAGGACACCATCAGCGTGGGCACGGTCATGCCGCGCGACGTGCTGCGCGGGTCGACGACGGAGGAGAGGTTCGAGGAGCACCTGGCCCGGGTGCCGAGGATCGTCGAGCGCCTGACCGGCACCAGCCCCTCCATGGACCTCAAGGTCGAGACCGACTACTGCTACCACGCCGACACGGTCACCGGCCCCGGCTGGCTCATGGTCGGCGACGCCGGCTGCTTCGGCGACCCCATGTTCTCCGGCGGCGTCCTGGTGGCGACGGCCACCGCCGTCCGAGCCGCCGAGACACTCGGCGAGGTACTGGCCGACCCCTCGGCCGAGGACCGTCAGATGGAGCGGTACTCCAACTACTTCAAGACCGGCTACGACACCTACATCCGGCTCATCCACGCCTACTACGACGGCGAACTGGTCGCCATGGCCGCCGACGCCGCCCGCTCCACCGACCGCGACACCCTGGAGAAGTACCTCATGCGCCTGATCGGGGGCGACTTCTGGAGCGAGCACAACTCGGTGGCGCAGGAGATGCGGCGCCGCAAGGAGTGGGACACGTTCGAGCCGTTCCAGCGGGTCTACGGCTGCCCGTCCTATCCGCACCTGGACGAGCTCGACCGCAAGGAGCGGTCCGAGGCCCGCGTCCGCCGGGTGACGGCGGGCCGGTAGGAACGTCATGGCATCCATTCCGCTGCGCCTGAGAGACCACGCGTACGACATCCACATCGGTCCCGGGGTACGTAGATCGCTCGCCGAGGTCGTCGGGCGGCTGGGCGCCGGACGGGCGGTCGTCGTGTCGGCCCGCCCGCCGGAATGGGTGCCCGACACCGGCGTGGAGACCCTGCTGCTGCCGGCCCGCGACGGGGAGCGGGCCAAGACCCTCGGCACGGTGGAGAGGCTGTGCGGCGAGTTCGTACGCTTCGGGCTCACCCGGTCCGACGTCGTCGTCTCCTGCGGCGGCGGAACGACCACCGACGTGGTCGGACTCGCCGCCGCCCTCTACCACCGGGGTGTCGCGGTCGTGCACCTGCCCACCTCACTGCTGGCCCAGGTGGACGCGAGCGTCGGCGGGAAGACGGCGGTGAACCTGCCCGAGGGGAAGAATCTCGTCGGCGCCTACTGGCAGCCGAGCGCGGTCCTGTGCGACACGGACTACCTGTCCACCCTGCCGCCGCGCGAGATGCTCAACGGCTACGGCGAGATAGCCCGCTGCCACTTCATCGGCGCGCCGGACCTGCGCGCGCTGCCGCCGGCGGAGCAGATCGCGGCGAGCGTGGCCCTCAAGGCCCGCATCGTGGAGGCCGACGAGCGGGACACCGGCCTGCGGCACATCCTCAACTACGGCCACACACTGGGCCACGCGCTGGAGAAGGCGACCGGGTTCGCCCTGCGCCACGGCGAGGCGGTGGCCGTCGGAACGGTCTTCGCGGGCCGCCTCGCCGGCGCCCTCGGCCGGATCGACGAGGCACGGGTGGCCGAGCACCGGGACGTCGTCCGCTCCTACGGGCTGCCCGCCGCGCTGCCCGCCGAGACCGGGAACGAGACCGGGACCGGGAACGAGACCGGGACCGGGACCGGGGCCCTCGTGCGGCTGATGCGGCACGACAAGAAGGCGGTCAGCGGACTCACCTTCGTCCTCGACGGGCCGAAGGGCGCGGAACTGGTGGAGGACGTACCGCCCGAGGTGGTCACACGCGTCCTCGACGAGATGCCCCGGGCGCCCCTGGCGGATCTCGTCGGTGCCGCCGCGCCCGTCGCCGCCACGTCGGACACGGCACGCTCATGAGGCAGCCGACCCAGTGGCCGACCGGCACCGGCGGCCCGGCACTCCCTGACAGTCCGACCCTCACCCGCGGCCTCTCCCTCAACGACGATCACGCCGCCATCGACGACGCCACCTCGATCGAGGATCCCACCTCCATCGACGGCCCCACCTCCATCGACGGCCCCACCCCCCTCGACGGCCGGGCCGGCGTCGCCGGTCAGGTCGGCCGGACGCTCGCCGGCAGGCTCGCGGACGCCCTCGGCCGGCCCGCCGAGCAACAGCCGCACTGGCCCGACCCCGTTCAGGCCGGACAGGTCAGGACGCTGCTGAGCCGCGCCGAGCCGATCGTGACGCCGGCCGAGACCGCCCGACTGCGCGACGAACTGGCCGCGGTCGCACGGGGTGAGGCGTTCCTCCTCCAGGGCGGCGACTGCGCCGAGTCCTTCGCCGAGAACACGCCGGCCCACCAGCGGGCCAACCTGCGCACGCTGGCGGAGATGGCCTACGTGCTCACCCACCGCACCGGACTGCCCGTCGTCAAGGTCGCCCGGATGGCCGGCCAGTACGCCAAGCCCCGCTCCCGGGCCGTCGACGACCAGGGGCTGCCCGCGTACCGCGGGGACATGGTCAACTCCGCCGAGCCCACGAGGGCGGCCCGCACCCCCGACCCCGGCCGGATGCTGCGCGCCCACGCCGAGGCCACCGGCGCGATGGCGCTGGTCCGCGGACTCGGCCGTGACGGCGCGCCGGGCGGCGACGTCTACGTCAGCCACGAGGCTCTGCTGCTCGACTACGAACGCTCCTCGCTGCGGGCCGACACCAGCGG
This sequence comes from Streptomyces sp. NPDC017225, assembly GCF_044331465.1. Classification (NCBI taxonomy): domain Bacteria; kingdom Bacillati; phylum Actinomycetota; class Actinomycetes; order Kitasatosporales; family Streptomycetaceae; genus Streptomyces; species Streptomyces sp. NPDC017225. Next base: position 23,340 of record NZ_JBIRNE010000038.1, read on the forward strand.
ACCGGAACCCCGCCTGGCCAGCGGGCTCGGGCACTTCCTGTGGATCGGCGAACGCACCCGCCGCCCCGACGGCGCGCACATCGCGTTCGCGGAACTCCTGTCCAATCCCCTCGGCCTGAAGATCGGCCCGGGCACCACCCCCGAAGAGGCCGCCGCCTACGTGCGCCGCCTCGACCCGCACGCCGAACCCGGACGGCTCACACTGATCAGCCGCATGGGGCACACCCGGGTCCGGGACGTGCTGCCGCCGATCGTGGAGAAGGTCACCGCCGGTGGCCACCAGGTGATCTGGCAGTGCGACCCGATGCACGGCAACACCTACACGTCCGCGGGCGGACACAAGACCCGGCAGTGGAACGCGATCGCCGACGAGATCACCGGCTTCTTCGACGTGCACCGCGCGCTCGGCACCCACCCCGGCGGCATCCATCTCGAACTCACCGGCGACCACGTCACCGAATGCGTCGGAGGCACCGGGGGCCCGACGGAGACCGACCTGCCCGAGCGCTACCGCACGGCCTGCGACCCCCGCCTCAACGGGGACCAGGCACGGGAACTCGCCCACGTCGTGGCCGCGCTGGTGGCCGACGGCGCCGCAGACCGGAAGGACAGGCCGCGATGACCGCACAGCCCCCCGCCGTGCCCATCCAGGGCACCACCCGTCTGTACGCCGTCCTGGGAGACCCCGTCGCCCAGGTCCAGGCGCCCGCGCTGATCAACCCCCTCCTCGCCGCACTGCACCGCGACGCGGTCGTCGTCCCGGTGCACGCACGGCCCCCGCACCTGGAGACCGTCGTGCGCGGCCTGCGACACGTGCGGAACCTCGACGGCATGTTCGTCACCGTGCCGCACAAGGCGGCCGTCCGGCACCTCGCGGACCGGTGCGGCACGACCGTGGACATCGTCGGCAGCGCGAACGTGCTGCGCCGCGAGGCCGACGGAGGCTGGCTCGCGGAGAACTTCGACGGCTCGGGTTTCGTGGCGGGCCTCGTCGGAGCGGGCCACGACCCGAAGGGCAGCCGGGTGGCGCTCGTCGGCACGGGCGGCGCGGGCAGCGCCATCGCCGCGGCACTCCTCGCGGCCGGCGCCGACCGGCTCCACGTGTACGACACGGACGCCGCGAAACTCGACGCGCTGGTCGCCCGGCTCGACGCCCACTGGCCGGGGCGGGTGCACGCGCTGAGCGGGCCGCGGGCGGGGGACGTCGACATCGCGGTCAACGCCACCCCGCTCGGGCTGCGCGCCCACGATCCGCTGCCCTTCCCGCTGGAGCACCTGCCACCGGGCTGCGTCGTGGCCGACATCATCATGAAGCCCCGCGAGACCCGGCTGCTGCGCGAGGCCGCCACACGCGGACACCGTGTCCATCACGGAATTCACATGCTCGAGGGACAACTGAATTCCTACCGGGACTTCTTCGACCTTCGCTGAATTCCGCCGATCACTACCGGACCAAGGGATGCAACGGCCCCGGCATGAACCTACTTTGGGAATGTCGTCAGCTGTTCTGTGCCTTGCATCGAGCCACATCCAGTTTCTTGGAGAATCATGAACGTGCGACAGGCGCCGGAATATCCCCAGTGGCCGCAGTACGACGAAAAGGAGCGCGAAGGTCTCGTCCGCGCACTCGAGCAGGGCCAGTGGTGGCGTATGGGCGGGAGTGAAGTCGACTCCTTCGAGCGGGAGTTCGCGGAACTCCACGGTGCTCCCCACGCCCTGGCCGTCACCAACGGAACCCACGCCCTGGAACTGGCCCTCCAGGTCATGGGAGTGGGCCCGGGCACCGAGGTCGTCGTCCCGGCCTTCACCTTCATATCCTCCTCGCAGGCGGCGCAGCGCCTCGGCGCGGTCGCGGTCCCCGTGGACGTGGACCCGCACACCTACAACATCGACGTGACGGCGGCCGCGGCGGCCGTCACGCCCCGCACCCGGGCCATCATGCCCGTCCACATGGCGGGCTTCCTGGCCGACATGGACGCGCTGGCCAAGCTCTCCGCCGACACCGGCGTCCCGCTCCTCCAGGACGCCGCGCACGCCCACGCCGCCCGCTGGCGGGGAAAGCGCGTCGGCGAGCTCGGCACGGTCGCCGCGTTCAGCTTCCAGAACGGCAAGCTGATGACCGCCGGCGAGGGCGGCGCCCTGCTCTTCCCCGACACGGAGACCTACGAGGCGGCGTTCCTGCGGCACAGCTGCGGACGTCCCCGCACCGACCGCCGCTACCTGCACCAGGTCGCCGGCACCAACCTGCGGCTCAACGAGTTCTCCGCGGCGGTGCTGCGCGCCCAGCTCGGCCGCCTGGAACAGCAGATCGCCACCCGCCAGCAGCGCTGGGCCGTGCTCTCCCCGCTCCTCGACGCCATCGACGGCGTCGTCCCGCAGCGCGGTGACGACCGCACCGACTCCCCCTCGCACTACATGGCGATGTTCCGCCTGCCCGGCATCAGTGAGGACGACCGCAACGCCCTGGTCGACCGGCTCGTGGCGGCCGGCGTGCCGGCGTTCGCCGCCTTCCGCGCGATCTACCGCACCGACGCCTTCTGGGAGATCGGCGCCCCGGACGAGACCCCGGAGCAGGTCGCCGAGCGCTGCCCGCACACGGAGGCCATCAGCCGGGACTGCGTCTGGCTGCACCACCGCGTCCTGCTCGCCGGCGAGCAGGACATGCACCGCACGGCGGAGGTCATCGCGGACGCCGTGGCCGCCGTATGAGCGTCAGGACGGCCGTCGTCGGGCTCGGCTGGGCGGGGCGGGAACTGTGGCTGCCCCGGCTGACCGAGCACCCCGGCTTCGAGGTGGTCCACGCCGCCGACCCCGCGGCCACGGCGCGGACCGCGCTCGACGGTGCACCGGGCGTCCCCGTGCACCGGACGCCGGACGCGCTGACCGCCAGGGAGGTCGACCTTGCCGTCGTCGCCGTGCCCAACCACCTGCACGCCGACGTCGCGGCCGGGCTGCTCCGCAGGGGTGTCCCGGTCTTCCTGGAGAAGCCCGTGTGCCTGACCTCCGGCGAGGCCGACACCCTGGCCGCCGCCGAACGGGACGGCGGCGCCACGCTGCTGGCCGGCAGCGCCGCCCCGTATCGCGCCGACGTGGATGCCCTGGCGCGCCTCCTGCCGGAGCTGGGCCGCGTCCGCCACGTCGACCTGTCGTGGGTGCGGGCGCGCGGCATCCCCCAGGCCGGCGGCTGGTTCACACAGCGCAGCAAGGCCGGCGGCGGTGTCCTCTTCGACCTCGGCTGGCACCTGCTCGACACGCTCGCCTCGCTGCTCGGCCCGGTCCGTTTCACCCAGGTCCTCGGCGTCACCTCCAACGACTTCCTGGGCACCGGCGCCTGGAGCGCGGCCTGGCGGCAGGACGATGCGCCCGCCGGGACCGCCGGGGACGTGGAGGACACCGCGTGGGGCTTCCTCGTCCGCGACGACGGCGTCTCCGTCGGCCTCCGCGCCGGCTGGGCGTCGCACCAGGCGCGGGACGTCACCCGGATCCGGGTGACGGGCAGCGCCGCCACCGCCGAACTGCGCTGCACCTTCGGCTTCAGCCCCAACCGCCACCCCCACGCCGAGCTGACGCTGACGCGTGAGGGCACCACGACATCCCTGCCGGTGCCGCGGGAGCCCATCGGCACCGAGTACCGGCGGCAACTGGACGTCCTCGCCGACGTCCTGACCGACCCGGGCCGGCGCGGCAGGGCCGTCCACGAGGCCCGTACGACGGTCCGCGTCATCGAGGACTTCTACGCCTCGGCCCGCCGCGCGCACGAGCAGATCGCCGTGCCCGCCCATCACTAGGAGGTGAGGAAGCCCGTGAGATCACCAGTTTCGACAGGACCCGCCGGGCTCGCGGAACGGACCACCGCTCCGGGTACGGCCCGGCCGGCGACGGCCACCGGGACGCTCAGGCCGGTCAGACGTGCCGTGGTCTTCGACCTGGACGGTGTCCTCGTCGACAGCTTCGCGGTGATGTACGAGGCGTTCGCCGTCGCGTACAAGGAGGTCGTCGGCGACGGCCCCGCGCCGTTCGACGAGTACCGGCGGCACCTGGGGCGCTTCTTCCCGGACATCATGCGGATCATGGGCCTGCCGCTGGAGATGGAGGGGCCCTTCGTCCGGGAGAGCTACCGGCTGGCCTCCCAGGTACCGGTCTTCGACGGCATAGTCGAGCTGATCACCACCTTGCGGGTACGCGGTCTCAGGCTCGCCGTGGCCACCGGCAAGAGCGGGGAGCGGGCGCGTTCCCTGCTCGGCCAGCTGGGCCTGCTGCCCTTCTTCGACCATGTGATCGGCTCGGACGAGGTCGCCAGGCCGAAGCCCGCCCCGGACATCGTGGAGCACGCCCTGGACCTGATGGGCTTCTCGCCCGAGCAGGCCGTCATGGTCGGCGACGCGCCGACCGACATCGCCAGTGCGCACGGTGCCGGGGTGACCTCGGCCGGCGCGCTGTGGGCGCTGTCCGACACCGACGAACTGCTCGCCGCCCAGCCGGACGTCGTCCTGGCCCGCCCCGCCGACCTGCTGGACCTGTGCCCGTTCGTGCCCCGTGCCTGAGGACGCGCCGGACCTCGGTGCGACCGGGGACGCCCCGTACCTCGGTGTCGACATCGGGGGCACCAAGGTCGCGTTGCGGGTGGAGGCCGGCGCGCGGTGCGTGGCCGAGACGGTCTTCGCCTGGCAGCCGCGGCACAGTGCCGACCGCGACCTCGCGCAACTGGCCGGACACGTCGAAGAGATGCGCGGGCGGCTGGCCGCGCCCCTGAGAGCGGTGGGCGTCGCCATGCCGGCGACCGTCGGAACCGACGAGCGGGTCACCGCCTGGCCGAGCCGGCCCGAATGGACCGGAACCGACCTGGGCGCGGCCCTGCGCGCGCTGGTGCCGGGCACCTCCGTCGCCTGGGCGGACGACGGCGACCTCGGCGCCCTCGCCGAGGCACGGGCAGCCGACTGCGCCGACCTCCTCTACCTGGGGGTCGGTACGGGTGTCGGCGGTGGCCTCGTCCTGCGGGGCGGCCTCTGCCCGGGGCTGGGACGCGGATCCTTCGAGATCGGGCACACGGTCGTCGAGCTGGACGGCCCGCCGTGCGTGTGCGGGCGCCGGGGATGCCTCCAGGCGACGGCGTCGGGCCCGGCCACGCTGCGCCACGCGGCCCGGCTGCGGGGCGGCGACGTCACCTACGACGCGTTGCGGCGGGCCTGGCACGACGAACGCCCCTGGGCGACCACCGCCCTGCGCCGCACCTGCCGGGCCCTGGCCGCCGCCGCGGTCAGCGTCCAGGAACTGCTCCACCCGCGGCTCCTGCTGCTCGGCGGCGGTTTCGCGAGCGGTCTGCCGGGCCTGGACACCCTCCTTGCCGCACAGCTGGCGGACCTCACCCGTCCCGGCCACCCACCGCTCACGGTCCGCCCCGCCTCGCTGGGCGCGCTGTCGTCCCTGCGCGGCGCGGTGGAACTGGCCCGCCTGAGTGCCTGAGCGCTGACGCGTCCCGGAACGCGGGGTGCGGTACGGGCGGAAGCGGCGCCGGCGGAAGCGGTGCCGTGGGAGCGGGACCGCCTCAGTGGTCCCGCTCCCACGTACGCGGGCGTCGTGCTCAGGCCGTGTGGTGCGTCGCCCCGGCCGGCACGGCCGCCGCCAGCCGGTCGCGCAGCTCGTCGACGAGGGCGGCGGTGTCCTCGGGGCCGCTCGCGGCGCCGAAGACGTGGTAGTCCGGGCGGACGAGCAACGCGGTCGCGTCGTACTCGGCCAGGTAGGCCAGGTAGCGGCCGTCCGTGTCGATCACGTCCGTCAGACCTGTCCCGGTGTCCCCGGTGTCCGCTGCCGGCCCGGTGTCCCCGGTGTCCGCTGCCGGCCCGGTGGCCCCGGGCGGCGACAGGCGGACCACGTGGGTGTCGAGGGCCGCGAGGAAGGACCACCGGTCCTCCCCGAGCGCGGGGCGCGGATCGGCGGTGGTGAGCAGAACGAATCCGCGGCCCACGACCTCGTCGAACAGTCCCGTACCGCCCCCCGCGCTCACCCGCGCCTGCGGCACCACCGCACCGGCCGGCGACCCCGCCCCGCCCCCCGGCGTCCGCAGCAGCCCGGTCGACAGGGGGCGCGCCGCATCCGGCGCTCCCGGCCCCGTACGACCGCGCCGGCCGGCCAGGACAGTGGCGTCCCGTTCCGCGGCGGCGGCCGGGTCCGTCACACAGATCACCCTGCCCAGCTGCACCGACGACAGGATCGACTCCTTCACGTGCTGCCCGCGCTCCTGGGCGTAGGTGTCCAGGACGGACGCGTCGGCCAGGCCGCGCAGCGTCAGATCCAGCTTCCACGCCAGGTTGGCCGCGTCCCGGATACCGGAGCACATGCCCTGCCCGGCGAAGGGCGGCATCAGATGGGCCGCGTCCCCCGCGAGCAGCACCCGGCCCGACCGCCACGCCTCGGCCCAGGTGGCCCGGAAGATGTAGGTGGTGCTGCGCAGCAGCCTGGCGGTTTCCGGGGTGACGCCGAACGGCTTGAGCAGGCGCCAGGCCGTCTCCTCCCGGTTCAGCTCGGCGCTGCTCTCGCCCGGCAGCCGCATGAACTCCCAGCGGCGGTGCCCCGGCCCGCTGCCGACGAGCGTCGTGGGCCGCGCCGGGTCGCAGATCTGGACGTTGGTGGGCGTGAACTCGCGCGGCTCGCGCAGTTCGACGTCGCACAGCAGCCACTCGTAGGAGAACCCGAGGTCGGTCATGGGGACGTCGAGGTGCTCGCGCACGAAGCTGTTGGCACCGTCACAGCCCACGACCCAGCGCGCGACGACCGTGCGGTCCGCCCCGTCGTCGGTCTCGACGGTCAGCGTCACCCGCTCGTCCCGCTCGGTGATGTCCACGACCCGGTGACCGCGCAGCACCGTGATGCCGGGCAGCGACGCCGCCCGGGCCGCGAGCAGTTCCTCCAGCGCGGGCTGGTGCATGGTGTTGGCGTCCGGCCAGCCGTAACGGCCTTCGGGGGAGAAGGCGATGTCCAGCAGCGTCCGCCCCGCCGCGGTGTGCCACTGGTAGCCGGTGGCCGGCTCCGTGATCCCGCCGATCCGGTCACCGATCCCGGTGGCCGCGAGCAGTCGGGCGGTCTCCCCGTCGAAGCTGGTCGCCCGCGGCAGCGTGTACGGCCGGGGACGCCGTTCGAGGACGGTCACGCGCAGGCCGCGCTGGGCGAGCAGCACCGACAGGGCCGCACCGATCGGCCCGTTGCCGACGACGGCCACGTCCGTGTCCGTGGGGGGCTCGTACTGGTCGTGCGGGCGCATGGTGGGCATCGTCGTCCCTACTCGCAGGGGTCGGTGAGCGCGAGGGCATGGAGGGCGCGGAAAGAGGCGTCGGGGGAACACCACGCGCGTCCCCGTCCCGGGCCGCCTGCGGGAACGCGGGACACCGGGCCACTCGCGCCTGTCCCGATTCTCCCAACGCGCCCGTGGACTCCCCCCGGAGCCGCGCTCGAGCGTCTCCCGGAGTGCCGGATCAGCCGTCCGCGGTGAGCGCCCGGGCCGGACACAGGTCGACGGCCTCGTAGGCCGCCGGTGCGAGGGCCTCCCCGGGCTCGGCGTTCAGCACGACCACCACGCCGTCGTCCTCGCCCTGGTCGAAGAGCTCCGGCGCGACGCGCACACACTGACCCGCGCCGACGCACCTGTCGGTGTCCGCGACTACCTTCACAGCGACCGCCTTCTACGGGGTGGAACACAGCAGGCCGTCGGCCATGATGCCCGAGGGAATGCGAAACAGCCCTCGCGCACGGCGCGATCGCCGGTACCGCTCCAGCGGAATTCAAGCGCGCGGAAACAAGGACGGCCCGGAAATACGAGCCCGCGGAAAAATTCAAGAGTGCGGCCTGGTACGGCCTATCAGACCGAGGGATGCCGGTCTCGTGAATCTCTTCCTATCCTCTGGCTGGATATGCACATTTCCTGAAGGGAATGAAGGCCGTGCCTCGAACCCCGGAGCAATTCGGAACATGGGTCCGCCGGTTCCGCCCGGCGACGGAGAACGGCGTCCGTCTCGTGTGTCTGCCGCACGCCGGCGGGTCCGCGAGTTTCTACTACGCCCTGTCCAAGGCGCTCACACCCTCGGTGGACGTACTGGCGGTGCAGTACCCGGGACGGCAGGACCGGCGCCACGAACCGAACATCGACAGCCTTCCCGAACTGGCCGACCAGATCTTCGAGGTGACACGCCACCTCGACGACCGGCCCCTGGCGCTGTTCGGCCACAGCATGGGCGCCGTCCTCGCCTACGAGGTCGCGCTGCGCATGCGGGACGCCGGCCTTCCCACGCCCGTGCGGCTCTTCGCCTCCGGCCGCCGGGCACCGTCCCGTGACCGCGACGAACGGCTCCATCTGGGCTCGGACGCGGAGCTCCTGGCCGAGGTGCGCCGGCTGGGCGGCCCCCACGCGGCGCTGCTCGCCGAACCGGACGTGCGGGACATGATCATGCCCGCGATCCGCAGTGACTACCGCGCCGTCGAGAACTACCGCTGCGTGTCCGGACAGCGGTTGGGGTGCCCCGTGACGGTGCTCACCGGGGACAGCGACCCCCGGGTCTCGATCGACGAGGCGACGGCCTGGGAGGAGCACACCACCGGCCCGTCGGAGGTCGAGGTGTTCCCCGGCGGCCACTTCTTCCTTCTCGACCAGAACGCACGCCTGGCCGGTCTCATCGCGGACCGCCTGCTCCGCCGGACCGTCGGCGCGCGTCCCGAAGCCCGCGTCTGAGGTGACCGACTTGAGCTCCGCCCCCGTAGCGACCATCCCCCACCACACGCTCCTGGTGTTCCTGCTCCAACTGTCCGTCCTGCTCCTGCTGGCACTGGCCCTGGGGCGGTTGGCCGCACGCTTCAAGATGCCCGCGATCGTCGGTGAGCTGCTCGCCGGAGTGATCGTCGGGCCCTCGGTCCTCAGCCACGCGTGGCCCGCTCTCGCCGACTGGCTGCTGCCCAAGGACCCCGGCCAGATGCATCTGCTCGACGCGGTGGGGCAGGTGGGCGTCGTGCTGCTCGTCGGCATCACCGGCATGGAGCTGAAGTTCGACCTCGTCAGGCGACGCCGGCTCACCGCGGTCCGGGTGAGCCTCGCCGGTCTGCTCCTGCCCCTGGGGCTCGGCGTCGGTGCCGGCTTCCTGCTGCCCGCCTCGATCCAGTCGGACGACAAGAGCCCGACGGTCTTCGCGCTCTTCCTCGGTGTGGCCATGTGCGTCACCGCCATCCCCGTGATCGCGAAGACCCTGATGGACATGAACCTGCTGCACCGGGACATCGGGCAGCTGACCCTCGCCGCCGGTGTCATCGACGACGTCGTCGGCTGGTTCCTGCTCTCCATCGTCTCGGCGATGGCGACCGCCGGGCTGAGCACCGGCACGGTCGCCACGTCCCTGCTCCACCCCATGGGCGTCGTACTGGCCGCCTGGCTGCTGGGCCGCCCCCTGGTGAAGGCGGCGCTGCGCGCGGCGGGCCGCTCCGCGTCGCCGGTGCCCACCGTCGCGACGGTGGCGCTGATCGTGCTGCTGGGCGGGGCGGCGACCCAGGCGCTGCACCTGGAGGCGGTCTTCGGCGCGTTCGTGTGCGGTGCGCTGGTCGGCACGAGCGGGGAGCTGGACCGGGAGAAGCTGGCCCCCCTGCGGACCACCGTCCTCGCCTTCCTGGCACCGGTCTTCTTCGCCACGGCCGGAATCCGGATGGACCTGTCCGCGCTGGCCGACCCCACCGTCCTGGCCGCGGCCTGCGCGGTGCTCGCCGTGGCGATCCTCGGCAAGTTCGCCGGCGCCTACGCCGGCGCGAAGATGAGCGGCCTCGGCCGCTGGGAGGGCATCGCGCTCGGCGCCGGCATGAACTCCCGCGGGGTGATCGAGGTCGTCGTGGCCATGGTGGGCCTGCAACTCGGGGTCCTGGGCGCCGAGGCGTACACCATCATCATCCTCGTCGCGATCGTCACCTCGCTGATGGCGCCGCCCGTACTCCGCGTCGCCATGGCCCGCATCGACGAGAACGCCGAGGCGGAGATGGGCCTGGCCGGCACCACACCACGCGACCTGACGGCCCCGCCGTCCGCCGCGGTGTGAGCGGCGGGGAGGAGCGAGAGGTGACGGCGACGGCGTACCGCGGCGGACGACTGCTGGCCATCAGCGATCTGCACGTCGGCCACGCCGGCAACCGCGCCCTGGTCGAGCGGATGGCACCGGAGACGGACGAGGACTGGCTGCTGGTGGCCGGCGACGTGGCGGAGACCGTCGCCGACATCCACTGGTGCCTGAAGACCCTCGCGGGCCGCTTCCGCAAGGTCGTCTGGACGCCCGGCAACCACGAGCTGTGGACCCATCCGAGCGACACCGTCACCCTGCGCGGCGTCGCCCGCTACGAGCACCTGGTCGAACTCTGCCGCGAGCTGGGCGTCACCACCCCCGAGGACCCCTACCCGGTCTGGCACGGGCCGGACGGCCCGGTGGTCGTGGCGCCGCTGTTCCTGCTCTACGACTACTCGTTCCTGCCCGCCGGTTGCGCCACCAAGGACGAAGGGCTCGCCTACGCGCGCGGCACCGGCGTCCTGTGCAACGACGAGAGTCTGCTGCACCCCGACCCCTACCCCAGCCGCGAGGCGTGGTGCCGGGCCCGTGTCGCCGAGACCGAGCGCCGGCTGGCCGGGCTTCTCGACGGGACGCCGGTCGTCCTGGTCAACCACTATCCGCTGCACCGGCACCCGACGGAGGTGCTGTGGTACCCCGAGTTCGCCATGTGGTGCGGCACCCGGCTGACCACCGACTGGCACCGCAGGTTCCGCACGGCCGCGATGGTCTACGGCCACCTCCACATCCCGCGGACCACCCACCACGAGGGCGTCCGCTTCGAGGAGGTGTCCGTGGGCTATCCCCGCGAGTGGCGCAGGCGGCAGAGCCCGCCGGGCAGGCCCCGCAGGATCCTGTGACCGGCGGACCCTGGTCCTCAGGAGGCCTTCGCGCCCTCGGCGGCCGCGCTCGGTACCCGGCTCCACGCCCGTGTCAGTTCCACGCGCGAGGCCACGTCCATCTTCCGGAAGATCTTCTTCAGGTGGAAGGCCACGGTGTGACCGGAGATGAAGAGGCGTTCCCCGACCTGGGAGTTGGTGAATCCCTGGCTCACCAGCTCGGCCACGGCGGCCTCGGTGTTGGTGAGTGTGCTCGTGTTCACGCCGTACTGGCCGGCGTACTGCGGATAGCGGCCCCGCCGCACCCCGAGCGAGCGCAGCCGGCTCACGACCCTGCGGGCATCGCGCGGCGCCGCGGCGTTCGCGTAGCCGTCCGCCGCCGATTCGAAGGCCTCGACCGCACACCGGCGTTCGGCGGGCCGCGCGGCGAGGAGTTTCCCCGCGTCCTCCCCGGCGGAGGCGGCGGCCCACGGGTCCAGATGCGAGGCGGCCGCCGCGAGCACCTCGTGCGCGTCGCCTTCCAGCAGTCCGGCGGCGTGCGTCGCGGCGGCGCCCACGGAACGCAGCCCGGGGTTGCGTACCGCGAGGGCACGGGACTTGGAGACCACCCGCCGGGCGAGCACCTCGTCGTCCAGCTTGCGGGTGGCCCTGACGAGCCAGGCGGCGGCGGTGGGCTGCGACGTCAGCAGTTCCAGGAGCAACCGGTCGTCCGTGACGATGCCCACGACCAGCTGGGCCGCCCGCGCCGGGCCGCCCTGCACTTCGAGGAGCTGGGCCGCGACCCAGGCGCACTGGCTCGGCCCGTGCGCGGTCCGGCCCAGCAGAGCGCAGTCCCGCAGCTGGTCGGCGAACTCCGCGCTCACGCTCATGTCGCCCTGCCGGAGGGCGCCGAGCACTGTCACGGTGTGCGCGTCGGGCAGGAACCCGTGGAGCCCGGCCCGCTGCGCCCGGTCGGCGCCCCTGCCGGCGAGATCGACGGCGGTGCCGACGTCCCCTCCGGCGAACGCGAGGTCCGCCGCACAGAGCAGGGAGGCGACGACGAGAGGGCCGCCGGCCTCCTCCCGTGCCGCGGTCAGCTCCTCCACTTCGGCCAGAACCCGCGCCGCGGACGCCAGACGGCGCACCCGGACCAGCAGTGCCGCGTGCCAGGTTTTTGCCAATGCCTTGCAATTCCCGGTGCAATCGGGTTCTTCTTGACCAGCGGCCTTTGCCAAGCGAATACCTTCCTCCAGGTCTCCGCGGGACCAGGCGGAAAAAGAGGACTCGGGCAGGCCGGAAGCTCCGCAGGAGCCGTTCCGGCAGACACGTGGGACGGAGAGAACGGGGGGCAGCCGCAGGCGAAACGGAGAATCGAGCATCACATCTCCAGTCGTGGGATCCGTGCCGTCCGAGTGGGGGGCCCGTGCGCGGACCAGGGTAGGGCGGCGGTGCGACGGCGACGGCGCGAGCCGACGCGGCGTGTAGACGGCCTCGACGCGCGCACGAGTTGTTCTCGAGCGGCCCGGCGCCGGACTATCAGCTCTGGGAGTGGTGCGCCCGCGCGGTGCGGCGACAGCATGGAGGGAATGCGGGCTTTGCGGCCGCGACCAGCGGGCGAATATGAATACTGAGGTGGCCTCCTTGAGTACCGTGCTTCTCTTGAACGGCCCGAATCTGGGAATTCTCGGGCGCCGGGAGCCGGAGATATACGGCACGGACACGCTCGCCGACATCGAGGCGGCGGTCGCCGACGAGCTGAGCGACCGGGGCTGGAAGGTGCTGTCCGTCCAGCACGACTCGGAAGGCGACCTGGTCGGCGCCGTTCACCGGCACAGCGACAGCACCGTGGGCGCCATCGTCAACCCAGGCGCTCTGATGATCGCCGGCTGGAGTCTCCGTGACGCCCTCGCCAGTTACGCGCCCCCGTGGATCGAGGTGCACCTGAGCAACGTGTGGGCCCGGGAACAGTTCCGGCACGAGTCGGTGATCGCGCCGCTGGCCAGCGGTGTCGTGGTCGGCCTCGGAGCCTTCGGCTACCGTCTGGCCGCCCGGGCACTGACGCATCTGGCACCGGGCCCTCCGACCCAGGACTGCTGAGACGTTCCCACCGGTACCGATCGATGGCCGGGGTGAAGGCGGACAGGCCCGGGAACCGCCGTCGTGTCGGCTCGGCCGGAGGTGGCCGCGGCCGAGAGCGGCGTGGAGTCCGGGGTCACCGCCGGTTCGTCCGCGGCGGGGCCATGCGCTCCAGGGTGGCGTCGGAGTTGTGCTTGCTCGGGGTGTCGCGGCACGGCATGAGTTCGGCGATGGTGCCGCTGGAGAGGTCGGCCGCGTACAGCCCCTGGATGAAACGGACGCGGTCCACGTCGTGTTCCGTGTGCTTCGGCGGCCGGATCGACCGTCTCACCCCAGCGTCAGGACTCGTTTCCCGACTGCCTTTCGGGGAGCGGTGTCCTGCGCCCCCGCAGGGCGTCGCAGTCCTGGAGGCACGAGCTGAGTCGTGCCTCCCCCGCGGCGAGCAGTCCGATGCCCGGGTAGTACTTGCGCTGTTGGGAGAGAACCATCGCCTTGGGTGACGCCAGCCCCACGGTCTCGCGGATCCTCGCGGCCAGCGCACGCGACGAGACCGGGTGGACGCCCTCCGCCCGGCACCAGGCGCGGTACGCCGCGTGGAGCCGGGTCTGCTCGGCCCGCAGCGCCGGGTCGAGGGCGCACGCCTCCGAGACGAAGCGCCCGGTGTGGTCCTCGGTCTCCGCGTACGCGGCGGTGGCGACCCGCACCCGCTCCGGTCCGGTGAGGTCCTTCTCACCGCCCAGATAGCGCCGGGCACCCACGATCAGCCAGTCGAGGATTCCCGGGCCCTCCTCGCCCACCAGGACGTCGGCGAGGTTGTCGATCCTCCTGTCGTCGCGGACGACGCGTTCGAAGGGGATCAGACGCATCCGGCGCCAGAAGGCGAAGCCGCCGGTGTCGACCTCCGGGCGGTGGTTGCCCAGCAGCCAGAGCTTGTGCGTGGGCGCGAAACTGAAGAAGTCCCGCCGCATCCGGCGGGCCTTGACACGGTCACCGCCGGTCAGCAGCTTCAGACGGGCCTCGTCGAACCGGTCGCCGGGCCGGACCTCGCTGCACACGATCACCCGGCGCCCGTGCAGCTCCGCGAGATCCGTCGGATGCCCCGCGTAGGGACGTGCCATCAAGAACCCGGGGGGCGCGGCGTCCGCGTAGTCCCCGAGGAGCTTGAGCAGGACGTCGAGGAGCACCGACTTGCCGTTCTTGCCGGGACCGAACAGGAACGGCAGCACCTGAGCGCCCACGTCGCCGGTGACCGAGTAACCGAGCAGCAGCTGGAGGAAGCCGATCGTCTCGGCGCCGGCGTCGTCGCCGCCGAAGGTGTCGGTGAGGAACCTGTCCCAGCGCGGCGTCGCCATCGGCAGCGGTGCGAGAGAGGTGCAGCGGGAGTGGAGGTCCTTCTCGGGGTCGGGGGCGCGCAGGGCGCCGGTGCGCAGGTCGACGATGCCGTCCGGGGTGCACAGCGCGTAGGGGTCGCAGTCCAGGCGCGCCGCGTTGAGCACCATGCCCGGGGCCGATCCGGCCTGGGCCAGCATGGCGTTGATGCCGGTGGTCGACAGGGTCCGGCAACGGTGCCGGCGCAGTGCCTCGTCGGAGTACCGGCCACGGGGATCCGACAGGGCGAGGCACTCCGCCAGGTCGCCGGCCGCCCACAGCACCGTGTCGTCCTCGTCGGGCTGCCAACGGGTGCCCGCCCAGCGGTACCAGCCCAGGCCGGGGACGTGCCGGTAGCTGCCGGCGTACAGCTTCACGAACAACTCGGCGGAGCCGCGGTCGGTCAGGCTCTCGGGGAGCAGTCCCTGCGCCGGGGCCGCCCCGGGAGCGGTGACCGGTATGCCGCTCATGCGTGCCCGCATGCGAGTGCCCCGGTCACGGCGGGCAGCGACCGAAGCGACTCGGCTCCCCATAAGCGGCGCCGAGCGCGGGGCGCACACGCCGGCACGTGCCGGAAGTCAGGTCGCTTCGGTCGCTGATCCCGCCACCACGCGAGCGTCGGACCCGCCCCGGTGAAGGCCAAGGCCGAGATGACCCAGGACATGCACTGCTCCCCCCGCAGCGATCACGAACCCGTCGGACGACAGGTCCGCGACAAATAAGATACGTACCCTCCGGTTTTATTCGCAAGGGGTGTCGGAGCCGCCCCTTGGCGGGCGCTCACCGGCCCGGCCGGAGTCCCGTTCCGGGCGCGCCGTGATCCGGCCCGAGCCCCGATCCGCTCCGGTGGCCGGAGCCGTTCTGTCCTTGAGCGCGCCCATCGGCTTCCCCGTTTCCTGTCAGCAGCCGTACGGCTGGTGGCGGTGGGCCCAGGATAGCCCGTTGAAAAAACCGTCGGCCCGGTTTATTGTCGCCGTACGTCATCCCTCAGTCTCCGCACGCGATCACCGTGCGACTCGACACACTAGGCGGTTCGCATGCCCTTCCGGCAGGTTCGTCTGATCGCGGTGAACATCGACGGTGTGCTGCTGAACGACACCTTCAGTCCGGTCATCCACCGCTTCGTGGTCCGCCGGGGAGGCGCCTACACCGCCGAGATCGAGCGGGCGGTGCTGTCCCAGACCCAGTTGCGGGCCGCGGCGGCGCTGGGCGTGCCGGGTACGGCCGCCGAGGTCGTCGCGGAGTACTTCGAGGAGCGTGAGGAGTACCTCCGGACGCATCCGGTGCGGCTCCAGGAGGGCGCGGGCCGGCTGCTGGAACGGCTGCGTTCCACGGGCGCCTCACTGGTCTGCTACGGGGGTCTCGGGCGAGCCCACTTCGACCGGCATCTGGCGCCGTTCGCCGGGTACTTCGACGGTCCCGGCTATGTGTGCACCGACAAGTTCCGGCCCGGCGTACGGGAGATCGCCGAGGACGTCTTCGGGCTCGGCTGCGACCGGGCGCTCTTCATCGACGACGTGGCGCGCGTGGCCGAGGTCGCCCAGAGCCTCGGAGCCGCGTTCATCGGGCACCCGAGCGCTTTCGAGCACAGCTTCCAGCGGAGGTTCATGCGCGAGGCCGGGGTGCGGCACATCGTCGCCTCCCTCGACGGGATAGACGAGCGGCTGCTCGGCACCGTCGAGGCCGAGGCGGCCGGCGGGCGGGCGCGGCCCCGGGCGGTTCCGCGCACCGGCGCGCGTGTCTCCGCGATGGCCTGACCCGAAGAAGGCGTCCTGACCACGAAGAGCCACGTGGGCGTGTCCTGACCACGAAGAGCCACGTGAAGGTGTCCTGACCGCGAGGAAATGGCGGGAAACTCAAGCGGAAACCACTGTTCCGGACTTCTTCGCGTGCCACGCCGTTTCCGCCGGACGGGGCGGGGTGTCGCCGCTCCGGTGGCCCTCCGCCCCCGCGTCACCTGCGGTGTTCGGGTTTCACGGCCGAGGAGAGCGGACCGTGGCCGTCTGTGGGGGAATAGGGGAGGAACCGCCCGCAGCCCTTCAATCGGGCTTGGTTGTCGCTGTAAGGTACCTCCTAGACGGTTTTTTCTTCGCTGGTCCAGCCCGGCAGCGAAGTGCGGTTGAGCGGAGGGGAACATCCAGTGGCCCAGCAAGAACGAGCGGTCCAGACCCGTCGTACCGTGCTGGAGGCTGCCGCGACGGTCTTCGCGGAGCACGGTTACACCGCGGCGACGGTCGCGGACATCCTGAAGACCGCAGGCGTCACCAAGGGCGCGCTCTACTTCCATTTCGACTCCAAGGAAGCGCTTGCCCAGGGCGTCCTGGAGATACAGGCCGACCTGCGGCTGCCCGAACAGGACATCAAGCTCCAGGAACTGGTGGACGTCGCCATGACGGTGGCGCACCGGATGCTGCACGAGCCCGTCCTGCGGGCCGGCGCGCGGCTCTCGTCGGACCCCGTCGGCCGCAACCACTACGGAAGCGCCTGGCCGCTGTGGGTCGACGTGATGACGGGCATCATGAACCAGGCCCGCCAGCGTGGAGAGACCCTGTCGCACGTGGTGCCGCGTGAGGTCGCCGAGATGGTGGTCAGCGCGTTCCACGGGGTCCAGCTCTACTCACAGCTGGAGAGCGAACTGGAGGACGTCGAGCGCAGGGTGTCGGTCCTGCTCCAGCATCTGATGCCCTCCGTCGCCTCGCCCGCCGTCCTGATGCGCCTGGACGTCGCCCCGGACCGGGGGGCGCGTGTGGTCCAAGAGGTCAGAGGGCTGGCGTCGGCCTCGGCCTGACGGTTCGTCGGTGCACCAAGGGACGGTGCCGGTGGTTCACGCCCGTACCGTCCCGCCGCCGGTCGGCGTCGGCGCGGGCTGCCCTCGACCGGCTCCGCCGGCACGCACGGCGACCCCGTCGCGCCCCCGCCCGGGGGTCCGTCACCGCATCACGGTCCGATCGGCGGGACGCTGCTGCGGCCCGCCGACATCCCGCGCCCGCAGCCGCCCGAGTCGCCGAAGGCGGTTCGGCTGTGACGGCGACGCCGGCCGGGAGCGAGGACGCACCCGGGCGGCGCTCCCCCCGCCGCCCCGTACACACCGCGAGAGGCAGCGCTCCGGGAACAGAACGGACAGCGGCTCCCCGTCCGCCCGGGCGGCGCCGGAGCATCCCCGCGCCGGACTGATGAGGGCAGCCGGCCGGACGGCGGCCGACCGCGCGGGCCCGTTCACGCGCCGGGCCAGCGCCGGCCGGCCGGCGCTGGTGAGCGGCTGGGCTCAGGAGCCGTCCGAAGCGACGGTCACCGCGGAGGTGAAGACGACCGCGCCGTCCTGGCGGGCGGTCACCAGCAGGCGCTCCTCGCCGTGCGCCTCCGAAGGCAGCCGGCACACCTCGATCATGCACGGAGCGTCCAGTTCCACGTAGCGGGCGAACTCGCTGGTGATGCCGGTCGGCAGGCAGGACCGGCCCAGGAAGGCGACCGCGGCCTGGCGAGCGGCCTCCAGCAGCACCATGCCCGGCACGTGGTCCACGGGGTGGTCGAAGAGCACGGGGTGGTGGGTGTCCACCCGCAGCTGCCAGTGGTCCGGCTGCGAGGCCGGGGACAGGACGACGTCGGTGGGCGACAGGCGGCCGACGGTCTGCGGTGCCGTGGGGCTCGTCAGCGGAATCGGCGCGGGCGCGTCGTCGCCGACCCGGGCGGCGCGTACGCGCCTGTACACGGCCGGAGAGGTGCAGGTGAAGGTGGCGCCTCCGGTGGCGGCCACCGCGCCGTCGCGGCGGATCACGGTCGTGTAGTGCATCCCCGCCAGGTTCGTCCCCCGGCGCTTGATCTCCGTGCAGGTGACCGTGATGTCCAGCGAGGCGGGCGCGCTCTGGACGAGCAGGTGCCCGGGCTCCAGGTCGATCGCCAGGTCCCACATCACGAACTGCTGGTCCAGGGGGACTCCGAACTCCGCGTGTGCCAGCAGGATCCCCGCCTGACGGATCGTTTCGGCCAGGAGCAGCGGGTCGTGGCAGCCGTCGAGGGCGGTGAAGAAGCCGTGCATGCGGGGAAGTTGGGCGGACAGGGTGAAGTGAGTGTCGTCCACGCGCTCCCAGTCGGTGAGCATCACCTCGGCGACGCTGGCGCGGTGGACGAACTCCTTGGGGACGGTCGTCGTGAACGACGCCGGAAAGCGCGGCACCACGATGCAGAGCGGCTCTGTGGAGTGATCTCCGTGTGGCCGAGCGACGGACGTCGGGCGCTCGATGCGAAACGTGTTGGCAGACATGGTTGGTCCCCCTGAACCGCGTAGACGTGGAAGTCCCGGCTGAACATCAGCGAAGATACATACCATCCGGTTTACTTTCTAGCGGTAGGAGTCATTCCGGCAGCAAGGCTGAGCGGAACGGCCTGCTCCGCCCCCGTTGCCGCCTCTCCCTCCGTCGCTCGCACAACTGCTCTGAGCTGCCTCTTTTACGCGATTCCCCCTCGCGCGCCGTGGAGTTGTGCGGGCGCGCGTGGTTTGTTTCCGGCCAGGGGGGGCGTGCTCCCGAAACCGTCCGAGGCGCCCTCCAGCGGCCCTGGAGTGGCCCTCCAGTGCCCCGAGGCATCGTGTTCCGCGTCCTCGGCCGAAAGGAGGGCGGCTTGTGGAGCGCGAAGGAAGGGCCTTGCTGCGAGTGGAGCGCGGAGAGGCCGGCGAAGAGGAGATCGCCGCTCTTCTGGCGGCACTGTTGGTCCTGTTGGAGCGGTCTGGCCAGGGAGAACGCGTCATTCCGCCGACGACTCCCCCCAGCTGGTGGACGGCGCGGCGGAGCCTTGCGGCGCCCGGCAGCTGGCGCTGAGGGGGTCCGGCACCGGGGTGGTACGGGCCCGCTTTCCGCAGCTAAACCGCGAAGACGGTTTGTTAGGATGAGGCTGTATGGGCCGGGCGGTTCTTCGGCCTTGTCCCAGGAAGGGACCACGGATGGCTACTACGACTGCCCACGAGCCGGGTGAGACGACGAGGAACGGCATGCGCGGGCGAGTGGCCGAGCTGCACGGAATCCGTGCCCAGGCGCTGGCCGGACCGAGCGAGAAGGCGACGGCGGCGCAGCACGCCAAGGGCAAGCTGACGGCCCGGGAGCGGATCGAACTGCTCCTGGACCCGGGCTCCTTCCGTGAGGTCGAGCAGTTGCGCCGGCACCGGGCGACCGGGTTCGGCCTGGAGGCGAAGAAGCCGTACACCGACGGTGTGATCACCGGGTGGGGCACGGTGGAGGGCCGTACG
>NZ_JBIRNE010000039.1:0-36611 GCF_044331465.1 Streptomyces sp. NPDC017225
CGCTCGGGCCCTCGGCCTGCCCACCCTCAGCTCACGGCACGAAAACGGGCCACCGACTCCGTCGGCGGCCCATCACGAAACTTCGAAGCTAAGGGGTGTTGGGCGATTTCAAGGGGCGCTGGGCTGGGAAAAAGGTGCGGGGCCTGTGCTGTTTCAGGGTCGACCAAGATCTTCCTGAGAGCAGAGGCCCCGCGTGTCCCAGTCTGCCATGGCGGGTAGTCCGCCCGATCTCGATGTGTTCGCTCCCGGTCATCTCGGTGAGTTGACGCAGATTCTCCCGGTGGAGCTCATCGATGCGGTACTCGCCGAAACCCGGTCGCTGCAGCGACGGTTGCGGTGCCTGCCGTCCAGGGTCGGGGTGTACTTCCTGTTGGCCCTGGGCTTGTTCGAGCACCTGGGGGCGCGTCTGGTTTGGGCGAAACTGACCGGCGGACTGGCGGGCAGGGTGCCCGCCCCGTCCGAGAAGGCATTGCGTGATCTGCGCCGCCGGATCGGCACAACCCCGCTCAGGCGGCTGTTCGAGGTGATCGCCGTTCCTCTGGGGCAGCCGGCCACTCCTGGGGCGTATTATCCTCACTGGCGCACCGTGGCCTTCGACGGATGCAGCAGTCTCGCCGTTCCCGATCACGAGCGTAATCGGGCCTGGCTGGGCAGTGTCTCGTATCGCTTTGGCGCCCAGAGCTATCCCGCCCTCCAGTTGATGACGTTGTGCGAGACCGGCACCCGAGGTCTGCTCGCCGCGTGCTTCGGACCCCGTGACCAGGGTGAATCTGCTCTGGCCCGGCGCCTGAGCGATCGACTGACCGTCGACATGCTGGTACTGGCCGACCGCGCCTTCGACGACGCCGGCCTGCTGGCCGACATCACCGGGCAGGGCGCGCAGTTCCTGGTCCGCAGCAAGGCGAACCGACGCCTGCCTGTGCTTGCCCTGCTGCCCGACGGCTCGTATCTGAGCCGGATAGCCAACCTTTCCGTACGCGTCATCGAGGCAGAGATCACGGCGAGGGCGGCCGACGGCAGCAGCACCCACGGCACCTACCGTCTGCTGACCACGCTCACCGACCACCACACCGACCCCGCGGACCGGCTCATCCGGCTGTATCACGAGCGGTGGGAGATCGAAATCGCCTACCTCGCTTTGCGGCACACCCTGCTCAAGGGGCGCGTACTGCGCTCGAAGGACCCCGCCGGCCTCACCCAGGAAGTGTGGGCCCTCCTCGTCCTCTACCAAGCCCTGCGCTCAGCGATGACCACTGCCGTGGAGACCGTGAAGGGCTGCGATCCCGATCGTGCCGCGTTCACTGTCGCGCTGGAAGCCGCACGTGACACCGTCGTCCGCGCCATCACGACTCCCGCAATGCCCCTCGGCCAGCGCGTAGTTGACCTTGTCGGCAAGATCGGTTCAGCGGTCCTTGGCCACCTGCTACCACGCCGCCGCCCCCGAATCTCCGCTCGCATAGTCAAGCGCGGCATATCCCGCTACCACACCTGGAACCACGACGGACGCCCACTGAAGAGCTCACCTCTCACCACCATCGACGTCTCCGTCCATCTCCCTTCGCTGCCCTCCCCGCCTTCGATCGCTCCCTCCGACCAGCAACGCCTGGGCCGCCGACAGAGCATCGCCGAGGTCATGAGGAACGAGCCCACCCGGACCTGGAAAGCCCGAGACATCGCCGAGAAGCTCGCTACCACCGACCCGAAGACGATCAAGATAATCGGCACCCAGCTGGGCAAATGGGCCCGCCTTGGACTACTGCAACGCATCGGCTACGGCGCCTACAAGATGGCCCTCCGCGGGGACTTCCCCCACGAACCCTTAACTTCGCGGCATTGCACGATCAAGGGGAAGCTTCAGCAGACGGCCCGATGCCCGGAGGCGTCGAGGAAGGCTGCCAGGGCGCGCAGCGCGAGGCCGTTGGTCAGTCCGCCGTTCGGGAAGCGTGATGTGCCGCGGATGAACTCGCTGACCGGTGCCTGCGGCCACCGGCCGTCAGGGCCCTGCTCGAGCAGCCAGAGGACACCTCGGCGGACAGCCTCGTCATCCGTGGCATGCCCGCCGGCCAGCAGGGCGCACACCGCCCACGCGGTCTCCTCCACCGTTCCCGGTGTGATCCCGTCCCCGGTACTCCACGAACCGTCCGGGCGCTGGGTGCGTACCAGCCACTCCGCGGCCCGCCGGGCGACGGCATGCTCACCGGCCCCCGCCTTCACCAGCGCCTCCAGCACCACCGACGTACCGGAGGTGTAACTGCGGTACCAGACCGAGTCGAACGAGCCGTCCGGACGCCCGCTGCCCAGCAGCCAGCGCACCGCCGCCCGCACGACCCGGCCGTCCGCGGGCACCCCCGCGTTCAGCAGGGCGACAAGGGCCTGGGCCGTGGTGTGCGGACAGGGGCCGCAGTTGTCGACCCTGGTGTTACGGACGCACAGACTCCACGAACCCCGGCCATCCTGCTGCGCGAGCAGCCACTCCACACCACGGGTGACATGCTCGTCCTTCCCTCCCTCCGGCATGCATGCCAGCGCGGACGTGATCTCGGCGGTCTCCACCACCGCTGGCCAACCGTGCGGCGAGGACCAGCCCCAAAAACCCGCCGGACAACCGAAAGCGGTGAAGGGCCGCCCCTGCTGACGGTCGTGGAACAGCGACCGGGACAGAGCGAGCCGTGGGTCGGCGCTGTAACCGGCCTCCATCAGGCCCTCGACGGCATAGACCGACCAGGTCAGATCCAGCGGCATCATGTTCCACGAACCGTCCGGATTCGCCTTCGACCGCAGCCACTCCACAGTCAACACCACCAGATCCGGGGCTGCACCGGACCGTGACAGTGCCTCACACGTCAGTCCGGCCGCCCAGGGATCCTCGCTGAACTCGCCCGTCATCCCCTCGTGTTCATAGATCTGCCGGATCAGCCGGAGCGCGGAGGGCGTGCCCATCCGGTTGAGCAACCGTTGCACCGGGCCCTGCGGGCGACTACGGGCCTGGGCGAGCGCCGCGGCGGCGACGAGAGGGGCGCGGAAGTCGAGCAGCTCACGGAACAGCCGGGGAAATGCCGCAAGTGCCAGAGGGAGCCGTGGAAGGTCCTCGGGGTCGAGCCAGCCGGCACGGGCGTAGAACCGCCGGCACACCGCAGCCATCTCCCGATGAGGGATCGCCTCCAGCCCACCGAAATCCTCGAGCCACGACCGCGCTGCGCGGACGGTCTGAGCCGCCCGCTCCGGTGCGAGTTGCTGCAAGGTCGCGGCGGCAACCGCGGTGGGACCGGCTTCGGTCGGCATGTGGGGAATGGTGCTCCATCCGCCGTCGGCGGCCTGGTTGCGGCACAGCCACCCCACGCCCTTCCCGACGAGGTCAGCGGAACGCTCCGGATCGGCACTGTGCAGTGCCGAGACAGCCCCCACCGTCGCCAGAACCGAGGTCCATCCCTCCGCCCCGTAGTCGAAAACCCCATCCGGCCGCTGCACATCCCACAGAGCACGCACTCCGGCGTGCATCGTGTCATTGACTTGGCCAAGCAGTCGCGGACTCGTCGGCTGCAACTGCTCCTCCCTTCTCCTGGTCACAGTGGGTCTTGAAAGGAACTGGGCCAGCACGGCGTCCCACCTCTGGAATGGCGCGCCTGTGTCATCGGTCCTCCGTCGAGGGATCTCTGGTCATCGTGTGCCGGAAAGCATTCACCGGCTGTCCGGTCCGGACGCACGAACGCGGTGACTCTTATTCGGGTGCGGATAATGCCGCGAGTAATTCACGCGAGCGACTCCCACCCGCTCACATATCCGCACTTCACGGAGTAGCAGACTTACCTTTCAACGAGAGTTCCCCAGCCGCCCACGGAATGTCAAGGGCACCCCGCGCCCCGGCCCGGCTTGGATCCCCTCTCGCCGGTGCATTTATCCAGCAACCGTCTCAGTGATGGGCAAATCACCCTTGCCTGAAATCAAACCCGATTGCTTGCAAAAATATCCTGCTGCGCGAAATCTCTATTTCTTGACAGGGGCAGGGTGCCTCTCGTAAATTGCAGCCGAATGCACTGAACCGAACGGAGATCGCCAGTGTCATTACGAGCCATCGGAGCAGGAGTAGGGCGCACAGGTACGTTCTCTCTCCATCTCGGCCTGAGCGTATTGCTGGGCCAGAAGTGCTACCACATGCTCGAGGTGACCCAGCGCCCCGAGCATGTTTCGCCGTGGGAACAAGCCTTCGCAGAAGGCAGCCCCCCGTCCGGCTGGGAGAGTCTTTTCGACGGTTATGGTGCCGCGGTCGGCGGCCCGACGTCGGCGTTCTGGCGTGAGCTGCAGACCGTATTCCCGGAGGCACTCGTGGTGCTTTCGGTCCGTGACACCGACGAATGGTGGCGCAGCTTTTCGCAGACGGTCGTCCCCGTGCTGGAGCGGCACCTGGCCCACCCGGAGCACGCGGACGCGCGGGTCATCGAACTGGGCCACCTCACGACTGTCGAGCACCTGACGACCGCATGGTCCGACGAGAGCGCCGCCAAAGCCGCCTACGAAGCGCACAACGACGAGGTGCGCTCGCAGGTGCCGGCCGACCGGCTGGTCGAGTGGTCCCCCGCCGACGGATGGGGCCCGCTGTGCCGCGCCCTGGACGTGCCAGTACCCGAGGAGCCTTTCCCGCACCGCAACACCACGGCCGAGCTGCGGGCAATGGCGGAGCTGTGACCGGCCCGGCACCCGTCGCGTCCCTCCGGGGCGCGCGCCCACCGGGACCGGCGGAAGGCCCGCGCTGGGTCGACGCGGGCTGAGACCGGCAAGGGCTTCGACTCGGCCCCGTGCCTGCCACCGGGCCATCGCCGACCTCCGGGCGCCGGGAGACGGCCGGGCAGCGGTCGGCCCCCGAGTCCGGCGGCGGCCCGCCTCCACCCGATTCCCTGCCGGCGCCGGTGTTCCGGTGTCGAGGCACAGTGGTTTCCGCATCCTTTCCTGACCGGTATCCGGGCGACATCAGCCGCACGGCACACCGGTAATCCGCCTCCACCGGCAGGCGACGAAGACGCCCAGAACCGCGATGATCTACGGCGAACGGCTCCCGCGTCGCAGCCGACCGGATTCCAGGTCACGGCCGTGAGAGATGAGTGGGGGTGACGGTGGACGACCAATGAGGTCTTCTCGGCAACGTGACGGTTGCGGTGTGTGATGATGCCGGGTGACTCGATGCCGGACATGAGTGAAGCCCCTGGTAGGAACGGGTTTGCGAAAATCACGTTCCGTACAACCAGAGGCCCCACGTGCCATCCAGTATCACCTACACCGCCGTGCTCGATGTCCGCAGGGCGACCGCTGAGCACCTCGCGAGGCTGCTGCGCGGACAGTGCGAGCGGCTCGGGACCCGCAGGGGAACCCGTGCGCTGGGCGTCTTCAGGCAGGCGGTGCTCGTACTGCGCTGGTTCGTCGACGACACCCGACTGGCCCAACTCGCTCGGGGCAACGGCATTTCGGTGCCGACCGCCTATCGCTACCTGCACGAGGGGCTGGCCGTCCTGGCCGGCCACGCGCCCGATCTGTCCACCGCTCTTGAACGAGCGGCGGCGGCCGGGTACACCCACCTCAACCTCGACGGCACTGTCATCCGCACCGACCGCGTGGCCGCCGCCGGCCCCAACAAGGACGACCTGTGGTGGTCCGGCAAACACAGGCATCACGGCGGGAACGTGCAGGTCATCGCCGCCCCGGACGGCTGGCCCATCTGGGTCTCCCCGGTCCGGCCGGGCCGTGAGCACGACATCACCTGCGCCCGCACCCACGGTCTGGTCGAGGCCCTGAACCGGTTCGCCGCCACTCTGGGCATCCCCACTTTGACCGACCTCGGCTACGAGAACGCCGCCGATGGCTTCCGTCACCCTGTCAAGAAGCCCAAGGGAGGCGAACTCGCAGAATGGCAAAGGACTTTCAACGCCGTCATCCGCGGCATCCACGGTGTCGCCGAGCGCGCCAACGCCCTGCTGAAGGTCACCTTCAAGGCACTGCGCAGGGTCAGTCTCGACCCCGCTGCCATCACCAGGATCGCCCGAGCCGCCCTCGTCCTACTCCAGCTCGAACACGGCCGCACCACCTGAACGAAGATCACGAGACGTCACGAATGGTTACTGAGAAGGCTTCATTGTCTTCGACAGCGTGCGCATCACCGATTCCGTTGGTATCAGTAACCCTCTCCTTTAGGAGTGCGACAGTCGTCGGCTGCCGTGCCCGCGCGGGACCGGCGCAAGGAGCCGGCGACACCGTCACCGCCACTCGCACGGCACCGACCGCGCCCGTCATCCGCCAGATCAGACCGACCAAAGTGGGCGCAGCGGCCGCCGTTCGCCGGCCCGACCGCATGCGCGGCAGAATAAACATGGCGAAGATCACATCGTGGCAGGGGAAAACATTCCCTGACCGCCCCCAATCACCGGCACGCCGATTATCCACTTGCCGCCCCATCCGGGAGAAATCACCCTTTCCGGGTTCCATCCAACCCGTGCTTGCGCGGCGAGCCGTCTCATGGTCAGACTGAGGGAGTCGGCGCTCTTCAAGCCGCCCGGCAGGACAGTGCCCCCATTCTCGCGCCTGTTCTCTCATCCTCCGGTCTCCCCCACCGATTCCTCCAGACCACCTCTCACCTCTCAGCGCGCAGTCCTTTTACCGCGCCGTCATCAGCACGCGGTCGCGGCTGCCTTCTCCATACCCCGTGGCACGTCGACAGGAAGGCCACCTCGTGGATCCGGAAATCTACGAACTCTCTCTCAACGAAAACCATTCGGCACTGTTACCAGGAGTGGCCCGGGCGGTCCGCGAGTCGAGTGAGCGCGTCAATCTCACCCTCGACGCACTCGCCACCGGGCTCACCGCGGAACTGGCGCGCCAGCTCGGCCTGCCCCCTGCCCGGGTCGTGGCGGGCCCGGGGTCAGGCGCGCTACTCCAGCAGTTCCTGAGCGTGCATGCCGGGCCCGGCACCGAGGTGCTGCATGCCTGGCCGTCGTTCGAGATGTATCCGCTCCTGATCCGCAACGCCCGGGCCGAACCGGTCGCGGTACCGCTGACCGGCCAGAAGCACGACCTGGCAGCCATGGCCGCCGCCGTGACGGACCGTACCAAGGTGGTGCTGCTGTGCAACCCGAACAACCCGACGGGCGAGGTGCTCGGGCACGACCGGTTGAGGAACTTCGTGGCCGCGCTGCCGCCGCACGTGCTGGTGGTGGTCGACGAGGCGTACCGCGAGTTCGCGGGGCCCGGCGAACTCGCCGACGCCATGGCGCTGGCGGAAGGTGATGAGCGGATCGCGGTCGTGCGCACGTTCTCCAAGTCGCACGGGCTGCTCGGTCTGCGGGTCGGCCATCTGGCCGGGGCGGAGACGGTGGTCGGGCCGCTGCGGAGCATGACGCCGTTCTTCCGGGTGAGCACCGTCGCGCAGGCCGCCGCGATGGCCGCGTTGGAGGCCGAGGACGCGATGCGGGAGCGCTGTGCCGAGGTCGCCCGCGAGCGGGACCGGGTCCGGGCCGGGCTGCTGGACCTGGGCCTGAAGGTGCCACCCAGCGGTGCCAACTTCCTCTGGCTGCCGCTCGGTGAGCGGAACAAGGTGTTCGTGGATCATCTGGCGGCCCATGGTGTGGTGGTGCGTGAGATCGCGGGCGCGGGCGTGCGGGTGAGCACCGGAACTCCCGAGGCCAACGACACCGTCCTGGCGCTGGCCCAGGACTTCGTCGCGGAGGAGTGTGCCGCCCAGGAGCACCCGGCGCCGGAGTGTGCCGGATGACCGCCGAGGCCGTGGCGGCGCGGACCGCGGTGGGGGAGGTCACGCTGCTCCCGGCGGCCAGGGCGCTGCGCCGGGAGCTCGACGTCCGCTGGCCGGCCGACGGGGACCGGATGCACGAGATCGCCCGCTACGCGCTTCTCGCCCCCGGCAAGCTGCTGCGGCCGCTGTTGCTGGTGACCTCCGCCGAGGCGACCGGCGGATCGCGCAACGAGGTGGTGCCGGCGGCGCTGGCCGTGGAGTACCTGCACGTCGCCTCGCTGATCCACGACGACGTCATAGACGGTGACGACCTGCGGCGCGGCCGGAGTTCCGTGCACGCGCTGTACGGTGTGCCGGACGCGATCGCCACCGGGGACGCACTGCTGTTCCGGGTGTTCTCGGCGGTCACCGAGTGCGCCGCGCTCGGGGTGCCGGACACCGCTGTGCTGGCCACGGTCCGGGTGCTGGCGGAGGCCGGCGAGGACCTGTGCCGGGGGCAGGTCCAGGAGGCGGAGCTGGCGGCCGCGTGGCCCGGCGGGGGCGGCCTGGACGCCTACCGGGAGATGGCCTCGCTGAAGACCGGGTCCCTGCTGCGGGCGGCCTGCCGGGCCGGTGTGCTGCTCAGCGGCGGTTCGCCGGAGGAGACCGAGGCGGTCACCGTCTTCGCCGGCCACCTGGGGCTGGCCTTCCAGATGTACGACGACCTACTGCCGTATCTCGCGGGCCCGGCCGTCACCGGCAAGCCCGGCACGAGCGACGCCGCCAACCTGCGTCCGACCTTCCCGGTGCTGCTGGCCCATCAGGCCGGGGGGCCGGACGACCGGCGCCGCCTGGAGCAGGCCCTCGGCGGCAGCCTCACTCCGGAGGCCACCTTCGCCGTGCTGCACGAGGTGGTCGTCGCGACCGGGGCCCTCGACCTCGCCCGGGCCCAGGCGTACGCCGAGATCGCGCGGGCGAGGGTGGCGCTGGCCCGGCTGCCCCACAGCGACGCGCACGGGCTGCTCTCGGCGATCGCAGACCTGACCGTGAGCCGGGACCGCTAGCGATGGCGGACCGGTGGACACGCGGCTGGACGACCGTCCTGGCCCATGTGCAGACCTGGCGTCCGTACACTACGAGCTATCCCGCCCTGGTCGGGCTGGCCGGCGCCGCCTGGGCCGGAGGCGCCGGTGCGGGGCGGCCGGTGGTCGCCGCGGCAGCGGTGGCGCTCGGGTGGCTCTCCGGGCACTATCTGGGTGACTGGTTCGACCGGGGGCTGGACGCGATCAGCAAGCCGCAGCGGCCGATCCCCTCCGGACGGCTGTCGGCGGATGCGGCTCAGGCGGGCGGGGCGGTGTGCGCGACGGCCAGCGCCGTCCTGGTGGTGACCGCCAACTGGGCCATCCTGCCGCTGTTCCTGCTCGCGATGGCCGGCATCGTCGGCTACAGCCGGGTCTTCAAGAAGCGCGGCCTGTCCGGGAACGTGTCCCGGGGCGCGCTGACCGCCCTCGCCGTCGTGATCGGTGCGATGATCGCGCGCCCCGCGCCGCCCTGGTCGCTGCTGCCGGTGGCTGCCGGGCTCCTGTTGCACGACACCGCATCGAACCTGATCGGCACCGTACGGGACGTGGACGGCGACCGGACCGGCGGGTACCGGTCGGTGCCGGTGCGGCACGGCGTGCGGCACGCGGTCCGGCTGGCCGCCGCCCTGTACGCGGGCGGGCTGGCCCTAGTCGCCTCGGCCGCCGGATGGGCTCCGCGCGACGCGCCCGGGCAGGTGTCCCTGCTCGCCGTGGCCGCGGGCTGCGGCACGGCCGCCTTCGTACCGCTGCTGCGGTCGGGTCCGGTGATCGACGCCCGGTCCGCGCTGCGCGCCCACGAGGTGCTGGTCGCGGAGCGGCTGGTGCTGGCCGCCGCCGTCCTCGCCGGTGCCTGGGGGTCGGTGACGGCCACCGTCGTCCTGGTGCCGGTCCTGATGTTCTCTCTGGTCACCCAGAAGCTGATGCGTGTGGGCCACGAGTTCCCGCCCGCCCCGGCCGCCCTCGTGAGAAAGGATCCCTCGGCGTGACCACTCCCCTGCTCGTGGACGAGGTCTCCGATGCGATGGACGCGGCCGCCGACACGCTGTTCGCGGCGCAACGGCCGGACGGCGTGTTCGACCACGGGGTGCCAGCTCCGGCGTCAACACTGGGCACCGTCGGTGCGGTGGGTGCACTGCACTTCGGCGATCCCGAAGGTTCCGCGGACCTCATCGCCCAAGGCGCCTCATGGCTGGCGCGGACCCAGGGCGAGGACGGCGGCTGGAGCATGGTTCCGGGCCAGGCGTCCGAAACGGGCCCGACGGCGCTCGCGACCGTCCTCCACCTTGTCGCGCCACGGACGGCGGCGGACCGGGTCCGGGCCGGACGGGAGTGGACGCGGCGGCACGGCGGACTGGAGGCGATCCCGAACCCGGAGGTCGTGGCCTGGTGCCGCCAGTTCTTCGCGTACGCCGGATGGCTCGACGCGCGAGACATGCGCCGCTTCCCGATCGAACTGGCCCTGCTGCCGGGCCTACACCAGCGGCTGTTCGACGTGGGCACGCCGATCGTGTCGGCGTCGGCCCTGGCCGAGGCCCGGCACAGGCCGCCCGCCGGGTTCCGGCGCCTGCCGGCCCGCTGGGCCGGGCCGCGCGCGCTGTCCGTGGTCCGCCAGGTGTACCAGCACCAGGGCGCCACCGGCAGCTGGTTCGAGGACGCCTGGGTGACGGGGCTGATCGCCACGGGGCTGGCCCGCGCCGAGGTGGGCCGGGACATGATGGAGGGGGCGGTGCGGTGGTTGCGGGTCCGGGAGAACACGGACGAGCAGGGCGTTCCGGAGGGGTCGTGGAGCACCGGCCCGCCGATCCGACCTCGTCCGTGTATGCCACGCGCGGTCTGGTCGCCGCGGGCTACGGCGACGAACCCCGGCTGGAGCCGGTGAAGGCGCTGCTGCTGAGACTGCAGCAGCACGAGCCGTTCGCCGCCTTCGGCAGCCCACCCGGCTTCTGGGGCCGGCCGGGCTCCCGGGGCCGGCCTGGAACGCTGGGGACCGCCGAGGCCGTCTCGGTACTGCCCCGGCTCCCCGGCACCGATCAGGCCGACGCCGTCCGCCGAGGTGTCACCTGGCTCACCCTGCAGCAGGACAGCCGCGGTTCGTGGGGCTCGTGCGTGCGCAACACCGGGGTCGGCGACAGCGGCCCCTGCCCGCACCTGACCGCCAAGGCGCTGGACGCGCTGCTGGACTCGGGCGCGCCCGCCGACGACCGGCGGGTACGGCGCTGGCTGGCCAAGGCGCAGCGGCCCGACAGGAGTTACGAGTCGGTCTGGTTCCGCACGCACACCGCGGGCACCTCGGCGGTGCTGCAGCCCTTCGCCCGGGCCGGTCTCGCGGACGCCCCCGCCGCGGTACGCGCCCGGCGGTGGCTGGAACGGACGCGGCGCGACGACGGCTCCTGGAGCACCGGCGATCCGGCCGACGCGGGCACGGTCGAGGAGACGTCGTGGGCGTTGTCCGGCCTGCTGGCCACCGGGGCGCACCCGCGGGGGCTGCTGCCCGGCGTGCGGTGGCTGCTGGCGGCCCGGTTGCCGGACGGCGGATGGCTGGCCGCGCCGGTCAACGAATACGTGCGGCACGTGTCGCGCTGTCCCATACCGACGCTCACCCAGGGCCTCGCACTGCAGGTGCTGGCCCATTACCGGCAGGAGAGCACCCGATGAATGTGGATGTGGTGGTGTGCGGCGCGGGCGTCAGTGGCCTGGCGGCGGCCTGCGCGCTGGGACGGCTGGGCCTGCGAGTGCTGCTGCTGGAGAAGCAGCCCCGGCCCCGGCCGGTGGCCAAGGGCGAGGTCTTCCAGCCCGGTTCGCTGCGGGTCCTGGGCGACTGGGGTGTGTCCGGGCTGCTGGAGCGAACGGGCGCGCTGCGCCTGGACCGGCTGGTCGCCCGTGACCATGACGGCACCGCGCGGATGGCGCTGGACTACCGGCGGCTGCCCGTCGACGGGAACTGGCTGCTGGCGCACGACTACCCGGCCATCCTGCGCGCATTCACCGAGGCCTTACCGCCCTCCGTCGAGCTGCGTCGCGGCGTGCTCGCCGAGGAACTGTTCCGGTCCACCGACGGCCGGGTCACGGGTGTACGGCTGACCGAGGACGGCGCGCTGCGCACCGTGACGGCTGCGCTGGTGGTGGCGGCCGACGGGATCTCCTCCCGGCTGCGGCGAGCGGCCGGGATCGACTTGGACCGGCGGGAGTACCCGCACCAGCTGGTCGCCATGGAGCTGACCAGCGGGCCGGAGGTCGAGGCCGACTTCTGTGCGTACGTCACCTCGCGCGGGCTGCGGCTGCGGTATCCGCTTCCGGGGGGCCGGATCCGGCTGTACGCGCAGGCCGCGCCAGGGGAGTTGCGCGGAGCGGGGCCGGGTGAGCTGGACCGCTGGGTCGCCGCGCTGGTCCGGGACACCCCGGCGCTGGCCCCACTGGCGGACGCGATCCACGAGGCCCTGCCGCGGCGTCAGGTCCTGCCGGTCGTACGGGCGCTGGCGCCCCGGCTGACCGTGCCGGGGCTGGCGCTGGTCGGTGACTGCGGGCACGTCGTGCATCCGATGGCGGCGCAGGGCATGAACAGCGCCGTCGCCGACGCCGATCGCCTGGCCGCGGTGCTGCGGGAGTGCGGCGGCCTGACGGCCGCGTCCGTGGACCGGGCGCTGCTCGCGTACGGGCGGGCCCGCCACGCCGACCTCCTACAGGTGGGACAGACCAGCCACAACGCCGCGCGGATGGTGACCGATCTGTCGTGGACGGGCCGGCTGCTGGGGCGGCGAGCCCTGCGGTACACGGGTGCCAACGACCGGATCCGCTACACGGTCATGCACAACATGGCCGGGCTCGGAGCGCATCCGCTGACCCCGCTGGACCGGCTGCATCAGATCGGGCTGCTGCCGGACCCGAGGGCGCGGCGGCGGCCGGCGTGGGCATAGCCCACGTGGGCGAGGCGGGCGTGTCCTCCTACGGCTGTGCTCCCGGCCGTGGTGCCTTCGGACACCCCCCGCCCACACATACACGGCCGACGGTTCGACCGCCGGTGCCGCAGCTCGCGGACGGCAGGCCCGGCGTCCAGCGTCGTCCGGCAGCAGGAGTCCGCGATCGGCCCGTCCCGCCCGGGAACAGCTTTCGCGGCAATCAAGGACCCCAGGAAAAGGTGATGCGGTGATGACGAACAACGGGACCCGGTTCGAGGTCCGCCCGATGTCCGGCGCGCTCGGTGCCGAGGTGTGCGGGGTGCCGCTCGGTCGGATGACGGAGGCGGATTTCGCGGCCGTGCGCGAACTGCTGCTGGAGCATCTGGTGTTGTTCTTCCCGGACGCGGCGGGGCTGGCTCCCGAGGCGCACAAGCAGTTCGGCCGCTGGTTCGGCGAGTTGGAGGTGCACCCCTTCCTGCCCAAGCTGCCCGGGCACGACGAACTCGTGGTACTCGACTCGGAGCGCGGCGCGAAGGCCGACGTCTGGCACACCGACGTGACGTTCTCGCCCTCTCCACCGATCGCATCGGTTCTGCAGCTCGTCGAGTCTCCGCCGGCCGGCGGGGACACCATGTGGAGCAACCAGTACCTGGCCTACGAGGCGGTGTCCGCGCCTGTACGGGATATGCTCGACGGGCTCACCGCGGTGCACGTCTTCGTGCATCCGTCCATGCCGTACCGCAGTGAGGCGGAGCATCCGGTGGTCCGCACGCACCCGGAGACCGGCCGCCGGTCCTTGTACGTCAACCGGCTGTTCACCCGGCGCATCGCGCAACTGGCTCCCGGCGAGAGCGACGCGCTGCTGCGGTACCTGTTCGAACTCTCCGAGAGCCCGCAGCGGGTGTGCCGTTACCGCTGGCAGCCGGGCGCGATCGCGATGTGGGACAACCGGGCCACCCAGCACTACGCGGTCAACGACTACACGGGCCGCCGGGTCGGCTGGCGGGTGACGATCCTGGGCGACAAGCCGGAGGGCGAGGAGCCGCGTTGGCCGCACTGGGCGTCGGGAAGGGAGGGCGACAGCGCCGAGAAGACGCGGTAAACGGAGCGTCACCCGTCCGCCCTTCGGATCTTGACCTCACCGGTCGGAAACCCACCGTTGTCGCGGGGGCCGGCAGCCCCCGCCCGATCACCGGCCGGGTCTGGGACTGTAAAACGATCGGCTCTGTCTCACATTCGGTGGTGACTCTGCGTGGTGAGAGGGTCGTTGACATCGATGTGATGGATGCCAACCAGCTTGTGCAGATGGTCTTTGCGGGGATATCTCCGCTGGTCATTGAGGATGTGGTCGACGAGGGCGAGCGGGTCGTGGTGAGGGCGCGGACTCCGCAGAAGACCGCGCCCTGCCCCGTGTGCGGGGCCTCGTCGGGGCGCGTTCACGGCTATCACTGGCGGACCGTGGCCGACGTACCGGTCGACGGCCGACGAGCGGTGGTCCGAGTACGGGTTCGGCGTCTGGTCTGTCCGACACACGGCTGCCGTCACACCTTCCGCGAGCAGGTGCCCGGGGTGCTGGAGCGTTATCAGCGACGCACCACCCGCCTGACCGCGCAGGTCAAGGCGGTAGTCAAGGAGTTAGCGGGCCGGGCAGGGGCGCGCGTACTGGCGATACTCGCGGTAGGTCTGTCGCGTCACACGGCTCTGCGTGCCCTGTTGCGGATTCCGTTGCCCACGGGACGAGCGCCCCGCGTGATCGGCGTCGACGATTTCGCTCTGCGCCGGCGGCACCGCTATGCCACCGTGGTGATCGACGCCGAGACCCATGAGCGGATCGACGTGCTGCCCGACCGCACGGCTGACACTCTGGAAGCCTGGCTGCGCGAACATCGGGGCGTCGAGATCGTGTGCCGTGACGGCTCGGCAACCTCCGCCGAGGCCATCCGTCGCGCTCTGCCCGATGCAGTGCAGGTCGGTGACCGCTGGCATCTGTGGCACAACTTGTGCGAAGCCGCTCTGAGCGAGATCAAGGCGCACAGCACCTGCTGGGCCACCGTGCTGGAGGCGCCCCTGTATGACGGGCCCCGTGCACGGACCACCCTGGAGCGCTGGCACAAGATTCACGACCTCCTCGACCAGGGCGTTGGTCTCCTCGAATGCGGCCGCCGTCTGCAGCTGGCCCTGAATACCGTCAAACGCTATGCCCGAGCCGACCGGCCCGAGCGGATGCTCCGCGTCCCGAAATACCGCGCCAGCCTCGTCGATCCCTACCGCGAGCACCTGCGCAAACGCCGGGCTGACGACCCCGCCGTCCCCGTCCAGCACCTCTTCGGAGAGATCAAGGCCCTTGGCTTCACGGGCTGCCTCAACCTCCTGCACAAGTACATCAACCAAGGGCGCGCGGACGCCGACCGCAGCCATATCTCCGCACGCAGACTCGCCCGGATGCTCCTCACCAGGCCCGACAACCTCAAGGCCGAGCACCACGGCCTCCTGGCCCGGCTCACCGCCGCCTGCCCCGAGTTGACCCAACTGGCAACCCACACCCAGACCTTCGCTCTACTTCTGAAGTCTCAGCCAGAAAGCGCCGATGCACTCGACCGATGGGTCGCCCCCGCGGTCTCGAGCGAGACCGCGACGCTGTGATCGCCGCATTCACACTCCCGTACAGCAACGGCCCGACCGAGGGCGTCAACACCAAGACCAAGCGGATTGCCCGCCAGATGCACGGACGAGCAGGCTTCACCCTCCTTCGCCACCGCATCCTCCTCGGATAACACCACGCAGAGTCACCACCGAATGTGAGACAGAGCCGTCTACTGGATACACCCGGATGGTTGCTCCCCGCGGAGGCTAGGGTCTGGCCATGGGATCAATGGGGGACAGTTCCCGAAGCCGTTGGGCGTTCGTGGGTGGGACGCTGGCCAAGCGTCCGTGGCTGGTCGTGAGCTGGGTTCTGCTCGCAGTTGTGGCGGTTGCCGCCTGGAAGATTGTGCCGCAACCGTGGAGCGCGGGCGTCTATCCCGTGGTCTTGTTTTTCGCGCTGCTGCTGTTTTCCCGGGCGTCGACTCAGAAGGGGTGAGCCCGCTCAGGGTCGGAGCCAGAGCCGGATCGCTGCGGCCGTGACTGTGCCGTGGAAACGTAGGCCCTCTTGTCGTAACAACGGCGCCGAGGTGGCACGGGAAGGGCAGGCCGCGCGCGTCGGCGAGGCGTCCCAGCAGCGGCAGGCCGAGCGCTGGGGCGATGCCGTAGAGCGCGGCGAGGAGGCTGGCCGCGGCGAGGGTGTGGCCGTCGGCCTGCGCCGCCAGGATCAGGGCGACCGGCACCATGCCCAGCGAGAGGCGGCCGGTCACCGACGCGATCAGCAGACGACCGCTATACCGGTGGCGCAGCACGTCCCGGAACGTGGGCGGGGTGTGCGGCGGCGTCTGGTCGACCGAGGCGAGGGACGGTGGCGGAGCGGGAGACTGCGGCGGGGCAGGCGGCGCCAGCTGGGTGGTGCGGAGGACGTCGTGGACCTGCGCGTGGGCCATCGCCTGCCTGCCAAAGGGGATTGTGGGGCGCGGGAGAGGGACGCCGTCCGTGTGCCGGACCCCAGGGGGCCGGGGGCGGCAGACGGACGGCGCCAGCGGCTTACGGGGCGAGCCGCCGTGGCGAGCAGCACAGCAGCGCCGGCCGCACCCCTTCAACGCCCCGTCCGGTGGCGCGGGCCGGGGTGCTTGCTACTCCCAGCCCCTGGCGCCGCGTTCAACGGGAGCAGTCCGCCCTACGGCGCCCCGGCACGGTCGGCGTGTGGGCGGGTGTCGGTGGCCGCTGATACCTGTAGGGCGTGGATGATGCGCGTGCGATCGCCGACCTGTGTGAAGCCCTGCCGGCACAGGTCCGGCACTCTCCCCTGGGCTGGGAGGAGCTACGGGCGTGGGAGCGACGGCACAAGGTGGTGCTGCCCGAGCCGTATCGCACCTTCGTCGCGGAGATCGCGAACGGCACCGGCGATGGTCCTCCGGAGGAGGGCGGACTCGTGGCCTTGGGGGCGAAGCCGGACAGCTGGACTGTCTGGGAAGCGGACTGGTGGCCGAGCTCCCAGCCCTTCGACGGCGCCGCCGCACGCGTGCCTGCTCAGCCCTTCCCCCTCGAGGAGGTATGGGAGTGGGAGTACGACTACTACGACGACGCCCTCCATTCGGCCCCGTTGCACCAGACGTACCAGCACGGCTCGGTGCTGCTGGGCACCGACGGGCCCGGTGAGTACTGGCTGCTGGTGGTGACCGGGCCGCAACGCGGCCGGGTGTGGTGGCTCAGAGACTGATGCGCCGCACCGTATTCCAGCGCCCTGCCCGGTCAGCCGGAGAGCAACTTCGCGCACTGGGTGCGCGACTGGCACGTCGGACAGGGCTGGTGGCGGGCTGAGTAACACCGCTCGCGTGGCTGCTCAGTCGGCCACAGCACGTCGAACCGCCGTTCCTCAGTCTGGTCCGGGTCCGAGGTGGAGCGCGGTCAGTCGCGGCAGACACCGGCGCATCTGCTGGGTATCGCTGAAGTCGAACGGTTCGCCCATCTCCTCGTCGCCCTCTTCGGTCGGGGTGCGGGCGTCGGTGTAGGCCTCCCATGCCTCCCAGAAGGCGTCCGCGTCGCCGGTCAGCCGCTCAAAGGCTCTGGACGACACGAAGTTGAAGTCCTCGTCGAAGACGACGCTCTGGTCGTCTGTGGCTGCCGCAGCGCGTACGGCGGGATGCTCAGCGAGGGCGTCGGGGCAGGCGGCTGCCCGCTCGTACCACTCGCGTCCAAGCGCCACCAGGCCAGCAGTGAAGTCACTGAAGCGGTCATCGGAGCAGCCCCGCCGATGAGGTAGCGGCCCACACGTCCCAGCGGTAGACCGCGTGGCGCAGACGGGAGAAGTGTTCCTCGAAGGCGAGGATCCCTTCCGCGGGCAGGGCTGCGAGATGCTCGACGATAACCGTGTCCAGGGACTGGTCGCTGTCCTTCGCGGCGTCGAGCAGTCGCCAGAACCCTTCGGTGTCCATGGCGGGCAGTCTGCCAGGGCGCGGGCGCCGTCCGATTCGCGCTGGGGCCGGGAGATCGCTTTCATCCGTCGGGCAACGGTTGTCGGTGGCTCCTGCCAGCATGCGCAGATGACCTCAACCGGCCACCTGCTCACCGCCCCTGCTGATCAGCCTCGCGCCCGCCTGCTGGAGCTGATCGGCGCCATTGAACCGTGGGACGACGTGGAGCACGCGCATCTGGAGACCGCCACGCAGTGGATCAACGGCGGAGCCCCTCTCTACCGGGTGCGCAAGCCGGATGTTCCGGCGATGCACTTGGTGAGCTACTTCGTCGTCCTGGACGAGACGCGTGGGCAGCTGCTGCTCGACGCTCACCGCAAGGCGGGTCTGTGGCTGCCGGCAGGTGGACATGTCGAACCGGGTGAAGATCCGTGGGCGGCGGTGGTCCGTGAGAGCCGTGAGGAACTGGGCATCGAGGCTGTGGCATCGCCGGTCTGTGGCGAGCGTCCCTTCTTCCTGACCGTCACCCGCACCCGGGGGCACGGCCCGCACACCGACGTCTCCCTCTGGTACCTGCTCAACGCGGCTGCCCCCACCATTACCTCCTGGGACGAGAGTGAGTTCGACGCGATCCGGTGGCTGACCAGCGAGCAGGTGCTCCGCGAGCCGGGCGAACTGCTCGACCCCCACATGCACCGCTTTACCCGCAAGCTGCAGCACGCCTGGACCACGAGACATCGCGGGTAGTCTCCTGCGGCCGTCCGCGATACCCCACGACCTCCCACGCCGACGCGCTGCACCCAGCCCCGTTGCACAAGCCGTCCGGGGCGGGGCAGCCCTGTTCCAGTCAGCAGAAGCAGAGCGAGACGCCCTTGTCGACGCAGTACTTCATGACCTCGATCAGTTGGCAAATGTCATCGATGCGGCGCCGTTCGAGGTCGGGATCGGCGACGGCTTCGGGAGCCGCTCGGCGGCGAGCTCTTCCAGCCGGGGCAGCATGGCCGCGCACTGAGCGGGGGTGAGGTCGCCGCTGTCGTCGGGATGGTGGAGCAGCGGTTCCAGCGTCGTGGTGACGCTGCTCCACGCACGCTGTCCGCCGAAGCCGACCATGTCGAGCATAGCGAATCCCTCAGCCCTGGCCAGCCACTGCCTGAACAGGTGGTACCCGTAGTGCGACCGACGTCCGGGCCGCCAACGTCGTCATCTGCGGGACTGAGCATGAGTCCCATCCGGCCCCCTTGGGTCTTCTTGGCCCTCATGGTCGACAGGAGGCGGGGAGAGCAGCAACCGAAAATGCACTCTCGCACGAGGACCAGGGCCGGGGCCGGGGCCGTCAGCAGCACCGGGGCTCCGTGCCCTGCGTGGTCACCGGTGGAGTCCCGGTGTGCTGGGGCCGGCCGCCTGCGTCTGGACCTGCCTGTTGTAGTGCGCGGGGGGCGCCGCGGTGGGGGCGGGTCCGGCCGGTGCGGGGTCGGGCTGAGGGGCGGGGCGTGCCATGGCCTGCTTGAGGCGGGCCCGGATCTCGTTCTCGTCGAGCGGGATCGTCGGTGTGGTGATGCGGTCCAGTGCGGTGCGGGCGGCTGTCAGGAGGTCGGCTTCGGTGCCTGGCGCGTCTGGTCCGTGTTGGCGTTGGTAGGTGATCTGTCCGTCGAGGGCCTGGGCGGCGCGGTCGAGGGTGCCGAAGGCCTCGATGAGGCGGCGTTCGGTCTGCGCGGCCGCGACGGGCACGACGTCTGCGGGCAGGGTGGCCGGCGGTTCGGTGGGGAAGGCGAGGCGGCCGAGGGCGTCGTGCAGGGCGTGCAGTTGGCCGAGGCGGGCGGACAGGTAGGCGATGCGGGCGTGCAGCAAGCGCGGGTCGGCGAGGTAGTCGGCGTCGTCTTCGAGGGTGGCGGCGCGCTGTTCGGCCAGGTCCTCGACGGCCTTCTGGGCGGTGGTGGAGGCGCGGCGCCAGGCGGTTGCCGGGCCGGAGGCGGTCAGGGCCCGGGTGGGGGCGGGGAAGGAGTCCCGGATGCGTCGGGCTTCCTGCGGGCGGCCGAAGTAGGAGGCGGCGGTGTAGGCGCGGACGGTGGCACGGGCCTGCGCGAGGTGGGCGGCGCGCTGCTCATCGAGTGCCGGGGCGGGGGCTTGGGGGCTGGCCGCCTGGTGCTGGTGGTCGGTTCGAGAACGGCGCGCAGCCGCTGAGCGTAGGCGTCGCGCAAGGCGATCTGGTCCAGGAGCCAGTCGGCCGTCCCGGCGAAGGCCGGGACGTCGACGGCCAGGGCCTGAAGGGTGTGCCAGTCGTCGACCAGCTCGCCGTGGGACCAGTAGGGGTTTTCCAGGCGGTCGAGGAGACCGGTGACGTTCTGGCCAGTGGCAGCGATCAGCTCCGCGGTGCTCGCATCCTGCCCGGCGGCGCTGAGCGCCAGGGAGACGATAGAGGGCGGCGGGTAGTCGCTCAGGGCGCGCATGTGGCACGTCCAGGCGGCCGTCGCGGCGCTCCACCCCACGTCCACGCCCTGCGGTGCGGTGGTGCTGCG
Organism: Streptomyces sp. NPDC017225; assembly: GCF_044331465.1. NCBI lineage: Bacteria > Bacillati > Actinomycetota > Actinomycetes > Kitasatosporales > Streptomycetaceae > Streptomyces > Streptomyces sp. NPDC017225. The sequence continues at coordinate 20,206 of NZ_JBIRNE010000039.1, forward strand.
CCGGTGGAGCCAGTCGGCCAGCTGCCGGGTGAGCCAGGGGTCGTCCGCCTGGTGCAGGAGGCGGACGACGGCGAGTTCGCCCGGCGTGTGTTCGCGCAGACCGTCGGGGCCGGTAGTAACGATGGCCAGCAGGCGGGCGCCCGTGTCCAGGTCCAGCCAGCGGCTGAGCGCCTCCTCACGGCCGTAGGCGACCTCCTGCACCGTGATCGTGCGAGGTCGAAGCCGGGATGGGCGATACGCGTCTCCCCAGCGTCGGCGGCTCCGACTTGAGCCCGCCGGACCAGCCGGGCTGCTGGCCGGGCGGGTCCACCCACACCAGGGCGTGCGCGTCCGTGCCCTGCCCGGACAGCCAGGGACCGAACTCACCGGGCGGGGGCGCGCTCTACTCACTCATCCACGGGGGCCTTCTGCTCAAACGGTGGGGGCACCGCACGACAGGGACGGCGGCTGGGCAGCAGCCTGCCCACACCGGTGGTGGCGGCCGCCGCGGCAGCGAGCAGCGGCGTCCCGCCCGGCGGGAGTGCGGGGGCGCCGGTCAGCAGCAGCGTTCCGTAGGGCGGGATATTTTACGCGTAACAGTGGTCGGCTGCCAGGACGGATACTGCTCCACTACGCTCTGGAGCGAGTCGGGGGGCGGGATGGGCACTGCGGTAGTCGAACCGGCGGTCACGGAGCGGTCGCGGTATGTGAAGCGGGCGGCACGGGCTGCCGGGGTCGGGCTTGTCGCGACGGCCGCTTCCGTGCTCGCGACGTGGCTGTTGCTGGACTCCAGTGCCTGCCAGGACGCGCCGGGCTCTGGCTGCATCGGCTACGCCGTCCTGTGGTTGTACCTCCTGCCGGTTCTCTATTTTCTGCTCACCTGGCCCGCCCTGCGCGTCCTTGCGGTCCGGCCGGCGTGGCTCACCGCTCTGCTCGGCACCGGCATCGGCTGGTATCTGGTCCGCGGCATCGATCCCCTCTGGTGGCTGCCCGGTGGCACACCGTACGTCCAAGCCAGCCTGTGCACGGCTGCGTTCGCCGTGGCGGCCTGGTTCACCCAGTCACGCAGGCCGCTCTGGCCGCGAGCAGCTGTGGCCGTCGGCCTGGTTCTGCTGATGCCGCTCGACTCGCTGGCCACCACGCAGGTCGCCCGGAGCAAGCAGAACGATGAACTGGCCGACGCGGGTGTCCCCCTGCTCGGGCCGCAACTGCCCATGGGCTACCACCTGAACGGCGCCGGCACCACCGGTTCGACAACCGCAGACAACGTGACCTTCTACTATCGGATTTCACCCGACAGCCTGGGCAAGGGCGCGACCACCATGGAGGAGATCCATCAGGAGATCCAGGTGCACGTCGGCCCCGTACAGCCGGGTTTCACCCCGCCCTCCCACTGCGCCGCACTCACCAGTGTCTCCCCTGTGCCGGCACCCGCCTGCAGCCCAGTGGCTCCCGGAGTATGGCGTTGGTCGAACTACGACTACGTCCAGTACTTCACGCGGGTCGGTGACGCTGTCGCAGTCCTCCAGGCCCGCACCCCGCCAGTGAGCAGCGATGTTCTGCTTGAACTCGCCAGCAGTATGCGTGTGCGCCCGCCGTCCTACTTCACGGGCGGCTGAGCGGGGTTCAGCGTCCATGCCGGGCCGCCGGGGGCCCCGGCCGCTGGAAGCTACGGCGAGAGCACCGCACGCAGCAGCTGGTCCCTCGGATCACGCGGCGAGCACGCAGTTGTCGTCATCGCGCTGGCTGTCGGCGAGGAACGCCACCGCAAGCTCCAGGCTTCGTCCTTGTCCATCCCCGGGGCCGGGTCCTTCAGCAGCCCTGGCCGGAACGCCGGGGTCGGGAACGCTGGCTGCTGCGCCGAGAGCGCCGCACCGGAGCCCCATCATCGGCGCCCAGAGCGGCAGGTGAGGAGAGGCCGCCCGCGACGACCGGCCGCACAGGGGCCGCCGGCGCCTTCGTGGTGGGGCGGTCGGGGGTGCGGCGGGGCCGTTCGGCGCGGGCCAGGACGGTGGCGTTCGGGTTGAGCGGCGCGCAGGTTTCACAGACCTCCTCGACGCTCCAGACGCGGCGCATGACGGGGTCGTGGCGCAGGATGAGCAGGACGGCGCCGGCGCAGTGGATCTTGGTGTCGGGGTGAGCGCCGCAGCGCTGGGATCCGTAGTGGCACCAGGCGTTGGGGCGGACGGTGGCCGCCTTCGCGTGGGCGGCGGCATGCCGGGCAGCGAACGCGCGCAACGCCGCAAGGTCCTCGGAGCGGGCCGGCATCCGGCATGCCGCGGTGCTGCAGGTGACGGAGGCGGAGGATCGGCCGTGGCCGACGATGCGGACGGTCCAGGCCCGCCCGGGGATCCGCTCGGTAGAGGTTTCGGTGTGCACGGTCGTCACGGCCGCATGCTCCAGAGTGCTGAGTTGATCGGTGATGTGTGGCTCCACTATGTGCTACCCGCTATGGCGTTGGGCAGCAGATTTCGCCCCGCAGTTTCGCGGAATCCAGGCGGTGCGTCGGCATCCTGCTGCGGTGTCCCGGCAGACGGCCGAAGGCGCGGGTCGGCTCTGCACTATCCACGTCACTCGTGGAGGCTCCGGTGAGTGATGTCCGTGGTGTGTGGTGGGATGACGGATCTTGCCGTGGATCTGTTGGGAGGCCAACGTGATGTCTTACCCGTCCCTGACTCGCGCCTTGGGCGAGGCTCTGGTGGATGTCCTGTGTTTCGTCGAAGGCAGCGAGGACGAGCAGATGGACCCGGATGACGCGGTCAGGGCGCTGGAGGGCGTCGCACACCGGGTCACTTCGCTGTCCGATGCTCAACGGCAGGAACTGGTGGAGCTGGTCGGGGAGATGGCAGCCGCCGAGACCGACCCGGCCCGCCGCGCCTTCTTGGAACAGTTCCCGGAAGGTTTCGGACTTGTTGACGATGCGTCCTGAGCTCGGTCAAGTGGCGTTGACCAAGCTTGCTTCGTCAGGTCAACCGTGCTCGTCGAAGGGTTGTGATGGCAGACGGTAGGACGGATGTCGGCGGGGCGCACATCGGCCTGGTGGTGACGGTCATTGCCGTGGTCGGGGTCGCCTGTTTCTCGGGGCCCCGCTGGGCCTTGATCATCGCGGGATGCTTCGCGGCCTGGTTCGTCCTCATGCTGGCACTCCTCCGCACCGCGGAGGAAGGCAGGGAGGCAGCACGCCGGGCGTACGTCCTCACCTTCGGCTGGGGCGACTACGTCACCCCCTGACGGCATCGCGGTGTCGGCGGCCGAGCTGCCGTTGGTGGACAGCCGAGCTGTCCTTCGGCCACTCGCCTCACCGGCTTGGCCTGACCACAGACGGAACCCGGAGTTCAGCGCACCGGTGCTTGAAGGCGTCCCGGTCTCGTAACCCTCACGAGACTCGACCGCCACCGGCAGACGCGCGATGGCCTCGGACAGAGAAAGAGACTCCGCCGCGTGGGCGGGCCCTGACAGTCAGGGGCGGGACGGCGAGCGCAGCGGCAGCCAGGCCGCGCAGCACAGACTTGAGCGTGCGCCGTTCAGAGCGGCCCCTCAGGGGGCGTCATCAGGTGTTCGGCGAGGACGCCGCCCGTGTGGGTGCACTCGTCGTACCGGCGCCGATCATTGAACCCGCCTGGCCGATGAGCCGTCAGTCTGGCCGCTCACGGCCGCGGGGAAGGGCGGGTGGTGTCAGGGCTCGTCCAGCCAGGTCCTCAGCACCACGCCGGTGTCCTCGTCGACCAGGGTGACGGTGGCATCCGGCATCACACCGTACGCGCCGGCCCAGGCGACGAACTTGTTGCGGGCCCCGGCCTCGCTCCCCCACCACGCCGTGCATGGTGGGGAAGCCTGCGGCGGTCAGGGTCAGGTGGTAGCGCTGGTCCGGGCTCGGGCTCATCCCGCCAGACTCCATCCGGCGTGTAGCCCCTCAGGGGGCAGGCCCGCCGCGGCAGCACCCGCACGGAGGTCATCGAGGAAGTCCTCCAGGGCCGAGTGCGGGATCCGGGGGATGGGCCTCACACCGCCGAGTGCTGCGCGGGGCCCATCTGCCGTACCGGAACCGGTCCAGGTCGCGATGGGGGCTGAGCACCGGACGTTACGAACGCGGCAGTAGTGACAAGGAAGCTGATGCCAAGGCTGGGGAACATCTGGGCGACCTGCCGAGGGCCATCACGCCGTGGCGCGCCTCCTTGCTACCCCGGAAGGGCGCGGTGGGGGCAGGAAAGCGGCGGAGCACTGGCTCGCCGATCTTCGCTTCTACGGAGCGGTCCGGCTGGGCGCCTGCATCAGCACCTGCAGCAGGCGAGAGAGCGCATCGAGCAGCGCCAGCAGGTCGCCGCGCTCGGGGTGGGGTGGGCGACGGGTGACCTGACCCGGCGCGCCCGCACCCGCGCTCCCGTGGCCCGACCCGTCGGAGGGCGGAACGGGCCACGGGCGTCGGCTCAGGAGGTGCGGCAGACAGTGCCGTTGAGGGTGAACGTCCTCGGGGCGGGGTTGGCGCCGTCGTTGGCTCCGACGAATCCGAAGGTGGCGGTGGAACCTCCGCGCGGGGCCAGCTCGGCGTTGGTGCCGTTGTCGGTCACATGGACGCGCGTGCCCGAGCTGGTGACGTTCGCGTTCCAGGAGCTCTGCACGGACTGGCCGGCGGACGGCCAGGTGAAGTCCAGGGTCCAGCCGTTGATCGGGGCGTCTCCCACGTTGGAGACCGTGACGGTGGCGACGAACCCACTGCCCCAGCCGCTGTCCAACCGGTAGTTGACCAGGCAGCTGCTGTCGTCCGGAGCCGTGGTGGCGAAGGTCAGCGGCTCGGAGGGGCGCGAGAGGCGGCCGTCGGCGTCCCGGGCGAGGATGTTGACCGTGTGCTCGGAGCCCGGCGGCAGGTTGTGCAGCGTCGCCGAGGTGGAGGTCGAGGTGCCGAGCAACTGGGCGTTGCTGCCCAGGCGTTCGTACACCTCGTAGCGCACCGCCTTGCCGTTCGCTGGGGCCGTCCAGCTCACCGTGGCGCTCGAGCTGCCCACGGCGGTGGTCTTCGGTGCGCCGGGCGCGCCGACCGGGGCCGCGGCGGCGTGCGGGGCGACGGTGATCGTGGTGATCGAGTACGGCGGCAGCACCTGGTCGCCCCCGGCGGTGGCGGCCACCCGGGTGACATCGGTGTCGCCGCGGCCGTAGCGGTGCACGACCGGTGACTGCGTAGTGGGCGTGTATCCGGCATAGCTGATGTCCGCGGTGCGGGAGTTCAGCGGGTCTTTGTTGATCAGCATCACGCTCAGCGTGCCGTCGGCCCGGTGCACGGCGTGCGCGGAGACCTGGTCGCTGTCGGTGGCGGAGGCGACCATCGTGTCACCGGGACGGCCCAGCTTGGTCAGCGACTTGATGCCGTAGTACGGGTGGAACGGCGTGTTCACGGCCGGCTGGCAGACGTCGCCGACGCAGCCGCCGCTGGAGAGCAGGCCGAAGTCGTTGAAGTCGGTGTCGCCGTCCACCGTCTCCACCTTGGTGGGCCCGTTGTGGACGTTCCACCAGTCGACGTTGAAGACGCCGTTCTCCAGCGCCGTCATATAGGTGTCCGCGGCGAACAGGCCGTTGGGGCGGCTGTTCATCTGGACGTTGGAGTTGACCTCGGTGAGTGCGATGCCGATCTTCGACGAGCGTTCCCCGGCGTACTGGTCGATCTGCCGGCGGACCTCGCGGAGCTGTCCGGGCAGCCGGGCGGTCCGGTCCAAGGCCTCGTCGGCGGTGGCGCCGCCCGGGTAGGAGTGCACGATGGCGAAGTCGATCGTCCCGGCGACCGCGGACAGCACCGTGTGGTTCCAGTCGGCCGAGTCACCCGGGCCGACGATGCCGTCCGGCCAGTCGCCCGGGGTGGTCAGCACGGCGCCGATCTTGATCGTCGGGTCGACTGCCTTCATCGCCTCCGCGTAGGCGAGGACGTTGCGGGCGTACTCCCGCGGGCTCTTGTCCGGGTGGTCGTCGGCCTCCCAGCCGCTGCCGTAGTGGCCGTTGCCGTAGATCTCGTTGCCGATCTCCCAGTACTTCGCCCCGTAGCCGCGGGTGACGTTGGCATACCGGACCCAGTCGGCGGCCTCCTGCGGTGTGCCGGTGCCGTAGTTGGCGATGATCATCGGCTGGGAACCGGAGGCGCGGACGCTTCCCATGAACTCGTCGAAGGTGGTGCCGGGAGCCACGTAACCGCCGGGGGCGGTGTGGTCCTTCCAGTGGTAGATGTCGCCGTAGGAGCCGCCTGGGTAGCGCATCACGCCGACGCCCGCGTCGCCCAGCAGGCCGGTCACCTCGGGGTCGTTCATGTGCGAGTCCCAGAGCGCGTGGTTGACGCCGAACGCAGCCTTGTCGATGGTGCCGAGCCCCACCCCCGCGTTGACGGAGACCTCGACGGTCGACGCCTCGTCGGCGGCCGTCGCCGCGGCGGTCCGGCCGGTCGCGGCGGGCGCCGAGGGAGCGGCGGCGAGGGCGGCGACCGTGGCCAGGGCGCAGAAGAGCGCGGCGGCGGGGCGCCTGCCCGCTGTTCTTCCGGCTCTGCGGGGCGGCCGGCCTAACCGGCTGGTGCGAGGGAGGTGTGCGAGCGGCATGACGTGTCCTCCTCGGGCGAGCGCCGCGTCGGCCGGCAGGACGCCCGGTGTGTGATCGGTGGGGTGCCTTCGGCGCGACGCTAGTGGGAGCGCTCCCACGATGATGCGGGGGAGGCATGACTGCGTCAATGGTGCGGACCAGGGCGATCCGATGACCGCCACCCGTGCCGCCGCGGGGCGAGCCGTTCGGCCTCCGCGTTCCACCAGGCAGGCGGAGGCGGGCTGGTGACGCGGGCGTCGGCGGTCCTGGTACAAGCGGGACTGCTGCATGATCGGGTGACAGCGGCGTTTATGCAGCCAGAGCTGCGGGTGGGGTCGTGACGGTCTCGTACTCGACAGAGGCTAATCGGCCCAGGCGCCTCTGGCGCCGGCGTCGGTGGTAGGCCCGTTCGATCCAGGTGACGATCACTGTCCGCAGCTCCTGGCGGGTGGCCCAGGTGCGGCGGTCGAGGACGTTCTTCTGCAGCAGCGCGAAGAAGCTCTCCATGGCGGCTTTGCGCAGCGAATGATCACAGCAGTTCCGCCATCCGGCGGGAGCGTCCCGCCTCACCCCTTGGTGGGGCTCAGCGCCCGGAGAACAGCACCGGGGGCCCGGCGATTTCCGTCCCGGCCCGGACGCCGTGTCGACGGCGGGTGCGGCGTGGCGGGCCCGGCCGCCGCGCAACCGGCCCGAGCGCGCCCTGATCACCGGCCTCGGCCGTACCGCCCATCCCGCCCGTCCGTTAAGAGGTCCTAACAAAGGCGTTGGGCGTGCCGGTAGGTGATCAGGCAGACGGCGAGGCCGAGGAAACCTTCGTGAATGTCGTCGCGTCGTTCCCAGCGGACGCGCAGGCGGCGGAAGCCGTGGAGCCAGGTGATCGTGCGCTCGACGACATAGCGGAAGATGCCCAGGCCAGTGCCGTGCGGCTCGCCTCTCTTCGCGATCACGGGGCGGATCCCTCGCTGCCAGGGCAGGCGGCGGTACTTGTCGTGGTCGTAGCCGCGGTCGGCCAGCAGTGCGTCGGGGCGTCGCCGGGGGCGGCCGACCCGGCCCGCGACGGCGAGAATCTTGTCGAGCAGCGGCTCGAGTTGGGTGACGTCGCCCGCGGTTTCCGCCGGTCAGCGACACCGCGAGAGGGATGCCCTGTCCATCGACGATGAGGTGGTGCTTGCTGCCCGGCCGTGCACGGTCGACCGGGCTCGGCCCACTTTTGGGCCCCGCCGGGCAGCCCGCACGTGCGAGGAGTCGATCACCGCCCGCTCCCAGTCCAGTCGGTCCATCGACCGCAGCTTCTCCAGCAACAGTGCGTGCAGGCGGTCCCAGACGCCGGCCTCGTTCCAAGCCGCAAGGCGCCGCCAGCAGGTCATGCCCGAGCCGAAGCCGAGTTCCTGGGGCAGGTACTCCCACTGGATGCCGGTGTGCAGGACGAAGAGGATCCCGCACAGAGCCTGCCGGTCCGGCACCCGAGGTCTGCCCTCGACCTTCTTCGGTCCCGGCTTCGGCAGCAACGGCTCGACCAGCGACCACAGTTCATCCGACACAATCCACGGTCGCGACTGACGGTTTCCCATGACAAGACATACGAGACAGCAGGCCAACAGTCTCATGATCAGCAGCTTTTGTTAGAGCCAGTGAGGCGTATCGGGCGCACACCCGTAATTGGCCCGTGGCTCACCGTCTCCTCAGCCTGAATCGTCTCAGACTCGTCGACGGGATGTTGTAGCGCGCAGCAGAGGCGGGCTGAGCAGCCATGCCTCCCCAAGGCGGTAGAGAGCGGCCGGGCGCCCGGTGGGAGGCAACCGCTGGTGGCCTGTCGACTGCACGAATCCTGAGGTGTTGAGCACCTTGCGGCGGAAGTTGCTGGGATCCAGGTCCTGTCCCCAGATGACTTGGTACACCGTGCGCAGTTCTGTGAGTGTGAATGTCTCGCCGCAGAAGGCTGTGGCCACAGCGGTGTACTCGAGTTGCCTGCGGACCTCTTCCAGGGCCTCGGTCAGGATTGTCTGATGGTCGAAGGCCAAGCTGAGCGTGCCGTCCTCCAGGCGCGCCGCGGGTGCCCAGAAGGCACGTTCGGCGTCTGTTCCGCCCACGGGGTTGGGCAGGTCTGGCCCCAGTGCGAGGTAAGTGACCGTCACCACTCTGCCCCGCGGATCACGTCCGGGGTCGCCGTAAGTGCCGAGTTGCTCCAGGTGTAGGCGGCTGCCGTCGATGCCGGCTTCTTCTGCCAGCTCGCGCAGAGCCCCGTCGCGCAGGGTTTCGTTCTTCTGTACATATCCTCCGGGCATTGCGGGCTTGCCGAGGAAAGGTTCTAGACCGCGCTCGATCAGGAGCATCATCAGCTGGTCGTCTTTGAGGGTGAAGATCGCGAGGTCCACGGTCAGCCACGAGGGTTCGACCTCGTTCGAGTCTTTCAGCCAGTCATCCACCTGCACCCCTAAAGGTCTCATTGACTTAAACTCTGCCTGCACTTATGGTCGCAGCAACCATAACTGTAGGAGCCGGGGGCAGGACATGACCACTTCCCACGCGCCACCAGCACAGGAGACATCGCTCGAACCCACCACTGCCACCCGCCATCTCTGTGCCGGCGTCTACGTGGACGAACGCTTCCGTGACCTTGTGATCGGCCAGGTCTGCACCGCGCCACACCGCAGGGTCGCCCCTTCCTACGGCTTCGACATCGTCCCCGTCATGCATCACGCATGGCGCGCTGCCGCACTCAGCGCGCTCCCGCGCACCGCGACCCTCGCTGCAGTCGTCGGTCCCGTCCTCACCGGAGCCGTTCCCGCAGCCATCCTCATCGCCAGTGGCTTCGGCCTTCTGCTACTGCTCCGTCTCACCACGCTGCTTCACAGCGTCGATCGCCAGTCAGTTCCGGCCCAGAAGTCCAGAGGTCGCGGCCTGGGGCCATTGCGGGCCCATCGTTTCCTCCTCAGACTTCTCCTCCCGCGCATCACTACGCGCAAGGCATACGCGATCAAACGTGTCACCACGGCCGCGCTGTGGCTGGCCCTGGCCATCCTGGTCGTCGCAATCCTCTATCCACGGCAAGGGCTGACGGCGCTCTTCCTGACCATGGCGGTCACGCTCGTCTACCTCGCCGTCGGAGCCGCACGCCAGCTGATCCTCAACCGCATATTGCGCACACCTTCGCTGCGTCCCGTCCGCCTGTCCGGCCGGCAGCGTGCGGCTGACCGCCAGCAGCACCACATGTGCGCCGTGTACCGCCGCACCCGGCACAGCGACGACGAGGACGACGATTTCACCGCGTTCACGCTCTTCGGTGACCAATCACCGTTCATCGGAGCCGGCGAACTGGTCTACCAGTGGAACCCGCCGATGAGCATCCAACTGCTGCGGCCCGAGACCGACGATGCACCACTGCAAGAGCGCGAGCACCCGGCACCGCCTTTCCAGGCACACGAACTTGTCGAGTACCTACGCGAAGCCGTCCTGCCGCTGAACACTGACAGTCACGACGTCCGTCTGCCGGCACACGTCCGTGACCGCGTCTACGTCGCCGAGACCGATGTCGCCGCAGACCGATCGCTCCTTCCTCACCACTTCACCCGCAGCGAACTGCGCTCCATCATCAACACGCCGGAATCGAAGCAGCACCACTTCCTCGAGGTCACCACACCCGCCGACGGGGCCGAATTCGTCGCCACCGTCCTCCTGCACGTCAGCCTGCAGGGACGAACCTTGAGCCTGTCCACCGCAGCATGCGTGCTCGCACACACACCACGGTCATTCCAGCGCATTGAAGAGTTCGGTCGCCACGGCACCACGGCCGTCATATGGGCAGCCCTCAACGAACTGACCGCACTGCCATCCGACATCCAGCACTCGTGGCGAATCCTCCGTTACCTCTACGCGCTGGCCAAAGCCGCCGTTCTGCCCCGTGACCTCACCACCACGCCGATCCGCAACATCCTCATCGGCAGCCGCGTCAGCATACGAGAAGAATCGTCCCAGGCCTGGAGCAAGGTCCAATTCGAAAAAAGCGACATTCTCGGACGCATGAAAACCATAGAGCAACGTCTCTTGAGCGCCACCAGCGATTTTCTGCAGACCAAAGATGTCGACACGTCCGCTTTCAACGACCGTGCACTCAAGATAATCAACAGCGGAATCTTCAATTTCGGCGACAACAACAGCTTCACCAACAACGCCGTAGGCGACGCGGCTCAGGTCAGCGTCTCCGCGAATCAGCCCGCACAGCCCGACAACGGAGCAACCCCATGACCAACAACCAAGGCATCACCAGCCACGGCAACAACAACCACTTCAGCAACATCGCGATCGGAGCGAACGCTCAAACGTCCACGACCGCACCCCCGCACTGCGCCGAGCCCGCCACCGAAGCGGACGCCCCATGGGACCTCGGAATCGTCACCATCCTCAGCGAAGAACTCCGCTCCGTGATCGACGCGTTAAAACTGCACCGGCACAAGAAGCCAAGCGGCCTCTACTTCTACCAGGGCCAGCACACCGTCCCCGGCGCCACCTTGCGCATCGTGGCCACACAGACGCAGAGCCAGGGCCAGCGATCCACCATGGCCGCCCTGGAAAACCTCCGACGCCACTACAGCCCCCGTCTGTGGGCCCTCGTCGGCGTCGGAGGCGGCATCCACGACGAGCACGCCCGTATCGGCAACGTCATCGTCTCCACCGACGTCGTCTACTACGAGAGCCGCAAGATCAACCCTCGGGGAGACACCCGCCGCCGCGGAGAACATCGACAAGCTCCCGCGCAAGTCGTTCACGCCGTGAACGCCTACTTCACCGACCACGGGACGCCGGCAGGCATCAACGGTCAAATGACCGCACATGCCAACGACCAGTACGAGGTATACCCCGGAGTCATAGGGTCCGGCGAAGCCGTCATCGCCGACCGGTCCAGTGACGTGCGGACCTACCTAACCACCTACCACGAAAAAGTCCTCGCAGTGGACATGGAAGCCGGCGGGCTCAGCCAGTACTGGCAGGAGAACTCAGTGCACGGCACAGCGAACCCCGGCTGGATCGTCATCCGCGGCGTATCTGACAACGCCGACGAAGAAAAGGGCCACGGCCATCACGAGCTCGCCGCCAGGAATGCCGCCCATGTTCTGAGCCGACTGCTCCCCTACCTCTGCTGACCCGGCCCGAGCGCCGCAGGCACAGCCCAAGGAGACAACTTCTACCACCGGAGCCTCGGCATGAACGCCTTCCTGCTCGGGATACTCAGCTCCCTCGTCACCAGTGCCCTCCTGCTCGCCCTCAGCCTCCTGCGCGCCTCACGCCCCCTGTGGTGGCTCACCGCCGCCTGCTCCTGGTTCACCGGCACAGGACTCCGCCGCGTCTACCGCCGCCAATCCGCAGCAGAGCAGAACATGACCAGCGACCTCGCACGCGCCCGCTGGATCAAAGTCATGGCAGGACGCGGCAACATACTCACCCGCGAAGCCTTCGCCTCACTCTGGTCAGGCGACTTCTCCCCCGCGTCCGTCCAGATCCTGCTGCCCGACCCGGACACACCGCACGACTCCTGGCTCGACCGTCGCTCGCACGATGTTTCCCGCTTCGACCCGGGCTTCACCCCGGACCTGCTCAGAAGCCAGGTGCGCGCCAACATCGACTACCTCACCGAAGCCGCCCGCACACAGCGCAACATCCAGCTGCACAGCTACAACCTCCCCCACACCTGCCGCGTTGTCGCCACCGACAAAGCCGCCTACCTCACCTTCTACAGCGACAACGCTCACGGCAGAAACTCACCCTGCCTCTACGCACGGGCCCCCGGTCTCCTCTACACCATCGCCCTCCAGCAGTTCGACACAGCATGGGCGAACAGCACAGAAACTCGCACCACACCACAGCACTGACGCCGGTTGACCGTACAGCGTCGCCCCGCCTCCTGCCCGTCAGGACAGGCAGCCATCGTCGGCAATCGGAGGCCACTGCCCGCTTCATGCCGCCCTCGCGGCGACCTGCTGGAAGCTACGTGCTGTGAGCACTCCTGGCCACCGCTTTCCGGATCGGCCAGGGCTGGGGCGGCCGCGCGATGCAGCGGGCTGCTCAGCGTTCGCCAGGGGCAGGCCGGCAATATAGCTGCCCCGGCCTTCCACGTCCCTGCTGGCCGCCTGGTGAGCTTTCACCAAGGCCTCGGTGTGGGTAGGCACCTCGTCGAAATATGACGACCGCCCACCATGGGCGCCCAGCCGATCGGGCATCAGCAGATCACGGGGCTGTCAAAAGAGCGGTGTAACTGGGGTTGTTGAGGGTTATTGGCGTGCTGCGGAGAGGCGGCCGTCGAAGGTGATATCGAAGGCGTTCAGGGCGGTCTTCCAGCGCATGGTCCAGCGGGCCTGGCCCTTGCCGGTCGGGTCCAGCGACATGATCGCCATGTAGACGCACTTCAAGGCGGCCTGCTCATTCAGGAAGTGCCCGCGAGCCTTGACCGCCCGCCGAATCCGGGCGTTCACCGACTCGATGGCGTTCGTCGTGCAGACGATGCGGCGGATCTCGGTGTCGAACCGGAGGAACGGAGTGAACTCCTCCCAGGCGTTCTCCCAGAGCCGGACGATCGCCGGGTACTTTTTGCCCCACGCGTCGGCGAACTCCGCGAACCGCTCAAGTGCGGCTTCCTCGGTCGCCGCGGTATAGACGGGCTTGAGGAGCTTGGCGATCTTGTCCCAGTCCTGGCGGGCGGCATAGCGGAAGGAGCTCCGCAGCAGGTGCACCACGCAGGTCTGCACGATTGTCCTCGGCCAGACAGTCTCCACCGCGTCGGGAAGCCCCTTCAGCCCGTCGCAGACCAGCATGAGGACGTCGTTCACGCCGCGGTTCTTGATCTCGGTGAGGATGTGCATCCAGTGCTTGGCACCCTCGCCGCCGTCGCCGGCCCACAAGCCCCAGAATGTCCCGCCGGCCCTCGACCGTGACCGCGAGGGCCACGTAGATCGGCCGGTTCGCGACCGCGCCGTCGCGGATCTTCACGTGGATCGCGTCGATGAAGATCACTGGATAGACGGCGTCCAGGGGCCGGTTCTGCCACTCGGCCATGCCCTCGAGGACCTTGTCGGTGATCGTGGAGATCGTCTGGCGCGACACGTCGGCGCCATAGACCTCGGACAGGTGAGCCTGGACCTCGCCGGTCGTCAACCCCTTCGCGGCAGGGAGATGACCATCTCGTCGACGCCCGACAGACGCTTCTGCCGCTTCTTGACGATCTTCGGTTCGAAGGAGCCCTCGCGGTCACGGGGCACGGCTGTCTCCACCGGGCCGACATCGGTCAGCACGGTCTTGCCACGGGTTCCGTTGCGGCTGTTGCCGCCGTTCTTCCCCGCCGGGTCGTGCTTGTCATAGCCGAGGTGGTCGGTGATCTCGCCCTCCAGGGCGGACTCCAGGAGCCGCTTGGTCAGCTGCTGGAGCAGCCCGCCCTCGCCGGTCAGCTGCAGGCCCTCGGCCTGAGCGCGGCCGACCAACTCGTCGATGAGCTGGTCGTCCACCTTCTTCGCCGGCTGCGGCTCAGCGGCCTTGACGGACTCGGCCTCGGTCACGTTGTCGCTGGTCATCGATGCATCTTCCTTGATCAGGAGTTACACCGATCGTTTTACAGTCCCGCAGCCGGTGCGCGGGCTCGTCCCGGACGTGGCGCAGCCGGTTGCAGCGGTCCAGCGGATCACCCACGGCGGTGCCGTACAGGGCGCGGATCTCACTCGCGTAGCGCAGGCGTACGCACGTGTCGAAGGCCCGCAGCATGCCCAGTGGTGGATGAGGTGATCGCCAAGGCCGCGTGGTGGGGCATCGGATCGGGGCGGGAGAGCTGGGCTCCTGCATCGCCGCGCCGGAGATGGGGGGTATGCAAGTGTTCCCTTGGGATGGGCGACTTCGGTCGGTCGCGCACTCCGTTCCCGTAGGGGCGGGCGCTCGGGGCACGTACACTCGCCTTATGGGGCATACACATACGGCGGCGGAGGGGTCGGTCCGAGCCCTTCAACCGCTGGGTCCCGTCGCGCCCCGTGCGCGCTGCCGTGCGCTGCACGGTCACGGCTAGCAACTTTCCCGACGGGCCCGCGCATCCGGTTCTCCCGCTTCCCTCGTCCCGCCATGCCCAGGCGCCGGCAGGCAGCACCTCAACGGCGGACCCGGCGCGCCGCGGCCTCCTTCTGAGTCTTCGCCGAAGGGTTCCGCGGGCTCCCGCACCGTGCATCCCTGAACCGCACTTCCCCTGCGCCCGCGCCCCTGGCGTGCCGCCGGTATCGCTTCCCGCGACCCGGCGGGCCGGCCGCATCCTGAGAGGACCCCTGTGAAGCTGAGCGAGTTGCTGGCCGGGCACGATCACGAACTACTTCTGGGCGATCCGGGGACGAGAGTCACCGCGGGAGCATGCTTGGATGCCCACCGCGTCTCGCCTGGTTCGCTCTTCCTCGCGGTGCCCGGGCACCGCGAGGGCGGCCCCGAGGCCGTCGGTTCCGCGCTGGCGCGGGGCGCCGTCGCGGTACTCGTCGAGGAGCCCGCGGCCGGTCTTCCCGCAGCGGTATGGCCGTCGGCACAAGGCGCCTGCGTCGTGCGGGTGGCCGACACCCGTAAGGCCGCAGCGCTGATCACCTCGCGCTACTACGGGGAGCCCGGCCGGGCGATGGACATGGTGGCCGTCACCGGCACCAACGGCAAGACGTCCGTCTCGTACATGGTGGAGTCCGTGCTGCGGATCGCCGAGGGCGAGAAGGTGGGTGTGATCGGGACGGGCGGGAACCGGATCGGGGACGAGCTGATCCCGATGCCGCGCTCGGTGCTGACCACTCCGGAGTCACCTGACTTCCAGTATCTGCTGGGACACATGCGCGATCACGAGGCGGGCACCGTGGTCCTGGAGGCCACCTCGATGGGCCTGCTGAACCACCGGATCGACCACTCCTTCATCGACGTGGGCATCTTCACCAACCTCACCCAGGACCACTTGGACGACCACGGCACGATGGAGCACTACCGGGACGCCAAACTCCGGCTCTTCGACGGACTCTGCCGGCGCGCGGTGGTCAACGCGGACGACCCGGTCGGCGCGCTGGTTCCGGCGATGATGCCGGGTCTGGTCCGTACGTACGCCCTGGACTCCGAAGCCGACTACCGGGCGACCGACCTGGACATGGATGCCTTCGGCACGCGGTTCACGCTCCACCACGAGGGGCGCAAGTATCCGGCCGCGATCCCCGTCCCCGGCAGGTTCTCGGTTTCCAACGCCCTGGCCGCCCTGGCCGCATGCCATCTGCTGGGCCATGACTTGACCGGTCTGGTGGCGGCGCTCGACCGGATGCCCCCGGTCCCCGGGCGGCTGGAACGGCTCGAGACCCCGCAGGGCGCTTCCGTGATCGTGGACTACGCGCACTCGCCCGACTCCTTGGACAAGGTGCTCGCCGCCATCAGGGACTTCGCCGCTGCACGCGTCATCACGGTCTTCGGCTGCGGAGGAGACCGGGACGTCACCAAGCGGACCCAGATGGGCGAGATCGCCGGGACCCACTCCGATCTGTGCGTGCTCACATCGGACAACCCCCGTGACGAGGACCCCGAGGCGATCATGGACCAGATCGCTCCGGGACTCACGGCCACCGGCACCCCCTTCGAGCGGATCGCCGACCGCCGCGACGCCATCGCCTTCGCCCTGTCCGCCGCCGGGCCGGCCGACATCGTGCTGGTCGCGGGGAAGGGCAGTGAGCCGTACCAGATCGTCGGCGACCAGCTGATCCCGTTCAGCGATATGGCGACGGTGCGCGAGCTGTCAGCCGTACGGGACTAGCCTCGAAGTTTCGTGATGGGCCGCCGACGGAGTCGGTGGCCCGTTTTCGTGCCGTGAGCTGAGGGTGGGCAGGCCGAGGGCCCGAGCGTCG
>NZ_JBIRNE010000040.1:0-14940 GCF_044331465.1 Streptomyces sp. NPDC017225
AACAAGGACCTCGACAATCCTCATTCTTGCTGGTCAGAGGCACTTTCTGCTTTCCTGACCACCTGCCGGACAGCCCGCTTCATGAAAGCGCGAGGTTAAGTCCCTTTGATTGCGGTGGCCGGGGCCGGGGTGAGCGAGGTCGGCGTGGTACTCGCCGCCAGCTGTACCGTTCGGGTGATATCGGTGTTGCGCATCCAGAAATCTGGGCTGTTGACGAAGCGGCGGCTCAGTGCAGGTCCGATCACGGGGGTGCGCTGCAGGGTGGTCATGGTGCGCCGCAGGGCGATGTGCAGGCGGGTCGGTGGGGTCAACACCTGGCGTCCCTTGAGGCCCACCCGCTGGTAGGTGTCGGTGTAGGGCCGCAGCTTGCGTTCCCAGTCGGTCAGGGCGCCTTCGAGGTTGCCGGGGTGCTGGTCGAGGACGGCGCCCAGCAGGTCAGCTCCGGCAAGCGCGGTCGAGGCACCCATCCCGGAGTACAGGGTCGGGCACCAGGCGGAGTCGCCGACCAGCACCACGCGTCCGCGGTGCCAGCCGTCGAGGTGTACTTGCTCTGCGGAGTCGAAGATGGCGGTATCGGCCTCCTCGAAGGCGTCGATCACCTCGCCGAGCATCCTGCCGAACGGCTCGGGGCCGAACACGGCCCGGATCCGCTCCGCCGGGGGCCCGGTGAATTCCGCGTCGACGTCGTCGCTGCGCCAGGAGAGCAGCGCGGTCGGCGGGTGATCGGCGAAGGGAAAGACGATCATCGACCTGCCCGGCTCGAACAGCATCGCCCCATCGCCAGGGGCCAGCCCGCCTGGCGACCGGGGCAGCATGAACGCCCCGATCATGCTGTCGAGCCGATGCAAGTAACGCTCGTGCGGGCCGAACACCAGCGAGCGGACCGTGGAGCGCAGCCCGTCGGCCCCGACGACCAGGTCGAACCGCTCGGTGCTGCGCGTGTCGGACGCCGTGTCATGCAGCGTGACCTCTACCCCGCCGGCGTCCTGCTCGATCTCGGTCGGCACGGTGCAGTACCGCACCTCGACGTCGTCGGGAAGCGCGGCAGACAGGGCCTGCTCGACATCACCGCGCAGCAACAGCCAGGGCTTCGGCGTGACCGGCAGGTCGAAGACACCTATGCCCCGGCGTGCCTTCCCGGACCGGTCAACGAAGTACTGCCCGTTGTGCCGGGACGGCGTGCGGTCGTGCAGATAGTCAAGAACGCCTAGCCGCTCCGCCGCCGCCAGCCCCGTGCCGAACCCGGCGATGAAGTAACCCCCGGTGCGCCGCGACGGCGCCTTCTCGACGATCAGCGGGTCCCAGCCGGACTGGTGCAACCGCAGCGCGGTGGCCATCCCCGCGATGCCCATCCCCACCACCAGCACCCGACGGCGCTCCGCACCGTTGTTCGAGCCCATGCCACGTCCTCCAAACCAGACTGCGCATCCAGATAAGAAAGGGATTTCTTTCTTATAGGCTCGACCTTAGACTTGGCCCATAAGGTATGCAAGCCTTTCTTTGGTGACGGAGGAGACGTGACGGGACGACGTCGGGGCGCCGAGCTGGAACGGGCACTGCTGGACGCGGCGTGGGCGGAGCTGACCGAGAACGGCTACGCCGGGTTCACGATGGACTCGGTCGCCGCCCGCGCCGGCACCAGCCCACCGGTGCTGTACCGGCGTTGGTCAAACCGGCACGAACTCCTGCACGCGACCATCCGCCACGCCGCGCACCGCACCCCGCTCGTAACCCCGGACACCGGCTCCCTGCGCGGGGACGTCTTGGCCCTGATGCGCCATGCCAACGAGACCCGCACCGAACTCGTCGCCGTGCTCAGCGTCCACCTCGGCGGCTACTACCACGAAACCGGCGCCAGCCCGGTTGAACTGCGCGATGTGATGCTCGGCGGCCGACTCGAAGCCGTGGAGGCGATCTACCAGCAAGCAGCCGCACGCGGGGAAATCGATCCCGACCGCCTCACCGAGCGGCTGAAGATGCTCCCGTTCGACCTGCTGAGGGCCGAATTCCTGATGGTGCTGCGCCCCCTGCCCGACTCGACCCTCGAAGAGATCGTCGACACCGTGTTTCTGCCCCTCGCCCAGCCTGGTGCTGGGCCGAAGGCATGATCGGCGCCGTGTCCCGGCCCTGATCGATCAGGCGTGCGATCACGGTCTGCGGTCTGTGGGCCGGCGCGATCGCTGGCGGGCGGTCAGCCTTCCTGCGGGCATTGCGCGGGGCGGGCTGCGTGCCGTACCTGTGCACTCGGCGTCTCTGCGGTGCTGCCGTTGCTCGCTCCTAGTTGGACGAGGCCGTCAGGTACGGCACTGCCATCTCCGTGACGTGCTCGGTCCAGCGAGGCCACGACGGCCCGTCCGGCCTCGGCCAGCCGAAGACCTTCGACGACGGCCCGGTGTGGGAAGTCGCCGACGCCGTCGGCATGCGCGAAGCGATCGAGAAGCTAAGGGTTGTCCCGTACCCCCTGGTCAGGGGTGAGATGATCTTGGTGTGGCTGGTGTGATCACGGCGTCGGAGCCGTCCTGGATGGGCCCGTTCAGCGGGCTGAGCCCGCGCACGTTCGGCAAGCTGCTCACCGCCTTGCGGCGGGAGGGCGCCGACGCAGCCCGGCCGGGACGGTCGTGGAGCCTGTCGCTGGAAGACCGGGTGCTCCTGGTGGCCGCGTACTGGCGGACCAACCTGACGCTGCGGCAGCTGGCCCCGCTGTTCGGGGTGTCGAAGTCGGCGGCCGACCGGGTCATCGCTCACCTCGGCCCGAAGCTGGCCCTGCAGCCACGCAAGCGGTTCCGCAAGGACGCCGTGCTCATCGTGGACGGCACGCTCGTCCCGACCCGCGACCACAGCGCCGCGGAGCAGTCGAAGAACTACCGGTACTCCACCAACCACCAGGTGGTCATAGATGCCGACACCCGCCTTGTCGTGGTGGTCGGCCGCCCGCTGCCGGGCAACCGCAACGACTGCAAGGCATGGGAGGAGTCCGGGGCGAAGTCCGCCGTCGGCCGCACGACCACGATCGCCGACGGCGGCTATCCGGGCACCGGCCTGGTCATGCCCCACCGCCGACGCCCCGGCGAGGAGCTGACCGACTGGCAGCAGGCCAACAACGAGGTCCATAAGCGAGTTCGGGCCCGCGTCGAGCACACCTTCGCCCGCATGAAGACCTGGAAGATCCTCCGCGACTGCCGACTGAAAGGCGACGGCGTCCACCACGCGATGCTCGGCATCGCGCGCTTCCACAACCTCAACCTCGCCGGCTGACCGACTGTTCGTACTGGCCACCGGCATCACCCGAACCAGCCGCAAGATCAATTGCGGGACAACCCTTAGGCGGGCGGTCAGGGAGCTCAAGCAGACGACGGTGTTGGCCTGGTGTCACGTGCCGCCTTCACTGTCGGCTGTTTCCTTCGCATGGCCAGAAGGAGCAAGCCGGCCGCGCAGAACACCGCACCCGTCGTGACGTACAAGGCCAGCGGTGTCCAGCCCGCGTCCAACAGCCAGCCCGCCGTGGTGGGTGCGATGATGGCACCCACGCGGCCGACACTGATCGCCGCTCCCACACCCGTGGCCCGCAGTGGTGCCGGGTAGACGCTCGGGGTCAGGGCGTAGAGGCCGGCGATGCAGCCGTTGACCGCGACTCCGATGACGGCTCCGATACAGAACGCCAGGACGAGTGTGTCGGTGGACGACGCGAAGGCCACGACGAGTGCTGCGGATACGAACAGGTAGGTACGCAGGACGCTGCCGAGCGCGTACCGCGCGGCGAGTGCGCCCAGGAGTGCGGTGCCGAAGACGCCGCCCAGGTTGAGCAGCGTGCCGCCGGTCAGGCTCTGTGTCGCGGACATCCCGGCCTGGACGAGCAGGGTTGGCGTCCAGCTCGTGACGAAGTAGAAGGCGGCCATGACGAGGAAGAAGGCACCCCACAGCACCAGGGTGGGGCGGCGGAGGTCTTGCGCCAGGAGGCGGCGGAACCCTTCTGCGGAGGTGAGCGTTGTCTGTTCCTTGTCCGGGAGAGTGGACAGGTTCGGCTGTCCCATGCGGCGGGCGAGCTCGTTGACACGGCTCAGGGCATTGGCGGGTCTCCTGTTGAGGAGGAAGTCGAGGGATTCCGGCAGGAGACGGAAGGCGAGAGGAATGACGACTAGGGTGGCGAGTCCGCCGGCCAGGAACACCGAGCGCCATCCGTAGCGGTCGATGAGGGCGACAGAAGAGACGCCGCCGATCGTCGCGCCCACGGCGTACCCGGTGGAGTTGAGGCTGACGGCCAGACCGCGCCAGCGGCGGGACGCGAACTCACCGGCGATGACGTTGCTGCAGGCGAGAACGGCGCCGATGCCGACACCGGTGAGCAGGCGCAGCGCCCCCAACTGCTGCCAGTTCTGACTGACCGAGGACAGCAGCATGCCCGCGGCTGCGAGGGCCAGGCCCGCCAGGATGACAGGCCGCCGGCCGATCCGGTCGGCCTGGGGAGCGATGAGCAAGGCGCCCAACGCCATGCCCGCCAGCCCGCTGCTCAGCAGCAGCCCGAGGGTACCGGAGTCGAGGTGCCACTCGCCGGAGATCGTCTTCCCGGTGAAGGACATGACCAGCACGTCGAAACCGTCAAGGGTGTTGAGCAGCACGCAGATAGCAATCACACCCCACTGGAAACGGCTCATGGGCCCGTCGTCCAGGGCCTGCGTGAGGCGGGCGGTCACCGGACGGCCTGCGGGGCGGTGGGGCGGTGGGGGCACTTCTCCATGGCAGCACTCCGTTGTCGACTGCGGGATGGCCGAACCGGCTCGTCGGCGCGCCGTGGGCGGCAGCCTCGGGTTCGGCAGTGGGAGCAGTCATGGTGCGAGCGGCGGTCTCGCGCGGCCAGGTGGTTTCCCGGATGCCGGGAAACAAGTGTTGCGGGCCGATGTCCTTCAGAGGTCAGGTGTGTCAAGAGCTCGCGAAATGGCGCGGCCGCACGAGCGGACCAGATCGGCGAGCGCTCCGACGGACGTGGACCCGTGCCGGACCACCACGGAGACAGCTGCGGTCACCTCGCCGTCGCCGGTGGTGACGGGCGCGGCGACGGAGAGGGTGTCGGTGGACAGTTGCCGGTTGCTGACCGCGTAGCCGCACGTGCGTGCCTGGGCGAGGACCGCCCTGAGCCGGCCGCTGTCGGTGAGCGTGAGCGGTGTGTGCCGGGGTATCGTCCGCGCGAGAGCCTCCTCCTGAACGGCTGCCGGTGCGTGGGCGAGCAGCACCAGTCCCGCTGCTGTCGTGGTGATGCTCAGCCGTCCTCCGACTCGTGTCAGCGTGGGCACGGCACAGCTCGGCGCGATGCGTTCGATGAAGACCACCTCGCTTGCGTCACGGACGGCGAGCTGGACGTTCTCACGGACGATGGTGGAGAGGTCTTCCAGGTAGGGCAGTGCGCGCTCGCGCAGCCCTTGACTGCGCGGAGCCAAGGACGCGACCTCCCACAGTCGCAGCCCGATGCGGTAGCGGCCTTGCGCGTCGCGTTCCAGAGCGCCCCACACGAGCAGGTCGCCCAGCATGCGGTGCACGGTGGACACGGGCAGACCTGATCGCCGGGCCAGCTCGCTCAGGGACAGGTGAGGACGCTGTGCGCTGAAGGCACCGAGGATGCGCAGAGCCCGGCCGATGACGGGTCCTGTTGCGGTGGCGGGCGAGGATCCGGCTTCCTGCGGAGGAGCGGAGGGAGGCGCGCTGCGTAGGGCGTGACGGGTCAAGGCGTGAGTCCTTCCTCGCTACCTGGACGTCCCGCGCTTCACCGAGCTCACGGGTCGTCGCTGAGTGCCTCGGCGTCCAGCGATGCGATCTTGCGAAGGACGTCGACGGCCAGCTTGCGTTCGTCACCAGGAAGCGCGTCGAGCAGCTGCTCGTTGACGGCCTCGGCCGGACCGATCAGGGAGTCGAGCAGTTCGGTTCCCTGATCGGTGAGGCTCAGCAAGGTCCGCCGACGGTCCTCCTCGTCACGTACCTGACTGACGTAGTGCTGCTCGGTCAGCCGGCGGACGATGTGGTTGACCGTCGAACGGTCCAGTGAGGTGAAGCGCGCCAGGGTGCGCTGGTCGATGCCGGGGTCACGGCTGAGGGCGTTGAGGACGGCGAACTGCTGGGAGGTGATCTCCCTGGACACGTGCCGGTACCACAGGGCGGTGTGCACCTGTTCCGCGCGCCGGATCAGGTGTCCGACGTAGTTGTGCAGTTCCAGTGCGTGCGCCACAGTCTTCCGTCCGTCTGTCGCCGGGGTGGTGCCGGCCGGGTGCCGGCCGGTGGGGGGAGTCTACGAGTGCCGGCACCACCCCGGCGGCGACCGCGAGGTCAGCGGCTGCGGCGGCCGGGGCGCCGGTCGTAGGGAAGGGCACGGGAGCCGTCGACACCGACCTCCAGGCGACCGACCTTCTCGATGTCCAGGACCACGCGGTCTCCGTGGCTGAGCGGTCCCACTCCGGCCGGGGTGCCGGTCGCGATCACGTCGCCCGGGTGCAGGGTCATGACGGAGGAGGTGTAGGCGATCAGTTCACGGACGCCGAAGATGAGGTCCGCCGTGTTGGTGCGCTGCCGGGTGGTGCCACCGACGTCGCAGCGCAGGTCGAGGGCGTCCGGGTCCGGGATCTCGTCTGCGGTCACGATCCAGGGGCCAAGCGGGGTGAACGTGTCGAAAGACTTGCGGGTGGAGCGGTCCTCGCCGGAGCGGACGGTGATGTCCAGGACGCAGGTGTAGCCGAAGACGTGGTCCAGGGCTTCGTCCGTGCTCACGTGCGAGGCGGTGCGGCCGATGACGACGCCCAGTTCGCCTTCCTGGTCGGTGCGCTTGTCGGAGTAGGGGAGGAGGACGTCCTGGCCCGGGCCGATGACGGAGGAGTTCGCCTTGAGGAACACACCGAGGTCGGCCACCGAGGTGGTGTACTCCATCTCGGCCTTGTGGTCGAGGTAGTTGACCGGTGCGCCGATGATCTTCCCGGGGCGGGGGAGCGGGGCCTCCAGGACCGCTTCGGCCAGGGGGATGCGGGGCCGGCCGACTGCTTCGAAACGGGCCGTCTCCCCGTCGGCGGCCGCCTCGACGTACCGCTGGAGCGCACCGGCGGGGCCGGTGGTGTCGGCTCCGGCGACCTGGTCGGTCACGTCGACGAGGTCGTCACCGACGATGAGTCCGAGGCGTCCCTTGTTGAACAGTGCCAGACGCATGCTGGCCTCCTTGTGGGTGTCGGGTGGGAGGGTCAGGCGCCGGGGTCGGCGTCTTCGGTGCGGTAGAGGCCGAGGGAGCGCATGACCGGCTCGTCGCTGTAGGAGAAGAGGACGGCGTCCGCGGAGGCCGAGGTGTTGACGTGCCTGTAGGAGGCCCAGCCGGGGACGGCGAAGGTGTCGTGCTCGGACCATTCCAGCCGCTCGCCGTCGACGATCGTGGCGCCCTCGCCGCGGACGACGTTGAAGATGGTCGACGCCGTGTGGCGGCGGCCGGCTCCCTCGAAGCCGGGGCGCAGCCGCTGGACGCGGCAGCCGATGGTGGGCATGACCGGTCCCCCGGTCCAGGGGTTGGTGTATTCCAGGACGACGCCGTCGACGTCGCTGCCGTCGGCCGTGTCGGCGATGGCGTCCAGGGCGCGCTCTGTCTCCTGCCAGGTGTACCGGGTGACGGGGGAGTTGGGGCCGTCCTGGGTGAGCCAGGCGGGGGTGAGCCGGCCGTGCAGGAACTGGCGGCTGCCGGCGTCGTCGGGCTTGGTCACGGGCTGGAGCCGCTGAGGGTACTGCTCGTAGAAGCCGGCTTCCAAGGCGTTGACCAGGGGGTAGTCGAGTGCGTCCAGCCAGATCATCGGCGCGTCGCCCTCGTGGGTGTGGTCGTGCCAGTGCCAGCCGGGAGTGAGCAGGAGGTCGCCGGGGGCCATGAAGACCCGTTCGCCGTTGACGGTGGTCCAGGCGCCGTCGCCTTCGAGGATGAAGCGGAAGGCGTTGGAGGTGTGCCGGTGTGCCTGTGCGGTCTCGCCGGGCAGGATGATCTGGAGCCCCGCGTAGAGGGTGTTGACCGTGGCCGGGGGGTCGGTCAGGCCGGGGTTGACGAGCATGAGGACCCGTCGTTCGGCCTCTTCCAGGGACAGGGTCCTGGAGAAGTGCAGGAGATGCGGGCGGAGTTCGCGCCAGTCCCAGCGGTAGGGGACGGCGCGGCTCTTGGGCTGGGCGGGGAACAGGTTGCCGTAGAAGCGCCACAGCGGGGCGGCTCCCAGGCCCTTCAGGGCCTTGTAGGCGAGTTCGTCGGTTGTCATGGTGTCCTCCTACGCGAGCCGGATCACAGGGCGGGAGCAGGTGCGGGGGTGGGGGTCCACACCCAGGAGATGTCGTCGAACGCCTCGGGGCCGCGCGACGAGAGGAGCATGTTGCGCAGGGTGGCTCCCATGCCTTCGAGGTGGCAGATCTCGCCGAAGCGGCGGGCGTTGGTCTGGATGAGAGTCGCCCGTTCTCGACGCCGGTCCGCGTACGCGGCGAAGGCTTCGGCGGGGTCCGCGCTCTGGCCGAGGGCCTGGCCGAGTGCCACGGCGTCCTCCAGCGCCTGGCAGGCGCCCTGCGCGAGGTACTGGAGCATGGGGTGGGCGGCGTCTCCGAGCAGCGCGATCCGCCCGTGCACCCAGGTGCTGATCGGGGCGCGGTCGTAGAGCGGCCAGCGACGGTCGCGGGAGACGAGCGGCAGCGCGTCGCGCACGGCCTCGCAGGCGTCGGCGAAGCGCTCCTCCAGCTCGGCCTCGGTGCCCCAGTCGTCGGAATCCGGCGTGTAGTGGTCGCTCTCGAACACGGCGACCTGGTTGTACAGCTCGCCGCGACGTACGGGGTACTGCACCAGGTGCATGCGCGGCCCGGCCCACACCATCACCGCTTCCGAGGCGGCGTGCTGGGACATCCGGCCGGTCATCTTCCCGGTGGGCAGGGCGCCGCGGAAGGCGACGTAGCGCGAGCAGACCGGTTCCCCGTCACCGACCAGTACCTGGCGCAGCCGGGAGTGCAGTCCGTCCGCGGCGACGACCGCGTCGGCGGTCAGCGGGGCGTGTCCCTCCGCGAAGTGCAGGTGTACCCCGGATCCGTCCTGGTCTGCCTCGGCGACGGTGTGTCCCGTGCGCAGCGTGACGGCGGGGTGCTCCTGACAGGCGGTCAGCAGTGCGGCGTGCAGGTCGGTGCGGTGGGTGACCAGGTACGGGTGCGCGAAACGGTCGGTGTAGGCGGCGCTGCGCAGATCGAGGGAGGTGACCTCGTCACTGGTCAGGGCATCCATCATGACCAGCCGGGGCGGGGCTACCGCGGATGCCCGGACGGCCGGCAGTACGCCGAGTTCGTCGAGGGCGAGGGAGGCGTTCGGGGCGAGCTGCAGGCCGGCCCCGATCTCGCCGAAGCGGGCGGCCCGCTCCACGAGCGTCACGCGATGGCCGGCGCGGGCAGTCGCCAGCGCGGCGGCCAGTCCGCCGATACCGCCTCCGACTACGGCGATGTGGAGTGGAGAGGTGAGGACGGGCATCTGGCCTCCAAAAGTCAGCTCGGGAGGACATCGGGAGCGGAGGCGGTCAGACCCGGCCTCCGATGGTCCGCACACCAATCATTGATGTACGGACTATATTCGGAGGGTGTTTCCCCCGTGTCAATGGTTCGTGGACAAACTCTCTCGGCCGCTGGTCAGCACGCGGCGGAGACGCTGTCCACCTCCAGGGCGGTGCCGGTGCGGGCGGTGATGTCCTCGACGGTGACGCCGGGTGCGGTCTCGACCAGGGCGAGGCCGTGGGGGGTGACGTCGAGGACGCCGAGATCGGTGATGATCCGGTGGATGCACTGCTCGCCGGTGAGGGGAAGGGCGCATTCGTCGACGATCTTGGGGGTGCCGTCCTTGGCGGTGTGTTCCATGAGGACGATGACGCGGCGGGCGCCGTGGACGAGGTCCATGGCACCGCCCATTCCCTTGACCATCTTGCCGGGGATCATCCAGTTGGCGAGGTCGCCGCGGGCGGAGACCTGCATGGCGCCGAGAACGGCGGTGTCGATGTGGCCGCCCCGGATCATGCCGAAGGAGAGCGCCGAGTCGAAGAAGGAAGCGCCGGGCAGGACGGTGACCGTTTCCTTGCCGGCGTTGATCAGGTCGGGGTCGACTTCGTCCTCGGTGGGGTAGGGGCCGGTGCCGAGGATGCCGTTCTCGGAATGGAGGACGACGTGGACGCCGGGCGGGAGGTGGCCGGGGATCAGGGTGGGCAGGCCGATGCCCAGGTTGACGTAGGAGCCGTCGGTGAGTTCGGCGGCGGCGCGGGCGGCCATCTGCTCGCGGGTCCAGCTCATGGGCGTACGGTCCTCTTCTCTATGGGCTTGTCGGCGGCCTGGCCCGCGGTGAGCGCCACGACCCGCTGGACGTAGATCCCGGGCACGTGGATCTCGGCGGGTCGGAGTTCGCCCGGTTCGACGAGTTCCTCGACCTCGGCGACGGTGACGCGTCCGGCCATGGCGGCGAGGGGGTTGAAGTTGGCGGCGGCGCGGCGGAGGACGAGGTTGCCGTGGTGGTCGCCGCGCCAGGCGCGTACGAGGGCGAAGTCGGTGGTGATGCCGTGCTCCAGGACGTACGGGCGGCCGGCGAAGTCGCGGGTCTCCTTGGGCGGGGAGGCGACGGCCACGGTGCCGTCGGGCGCGTAGCGCCACGGCAGCCCGCCGTTCGCGACCTGGGTGCCGACGCCGGCCGGGGTGTAGAAGGCGGGGATGCCCGCGCCGCCGGCGCGCAGCCGCTCGGCGAGGGTGCCCTGCGGGGTCAGTTCCACTTCCAGTTCTCCGCCGAGGTATTGGCGGGCGAACTCCTTGTTCTCACCGACGTAGGAGCCGGTCACTCGGGTGATGCGGCCCGCGGAGAGCAGGATGCCGAGTCCCCGGCCGTCGACGCCGCAGTTGTTCGAGACGACTTTCAGGCCGGTCGTGCCCCGTTCGTACAGGGCGCTGATCAGGACTTCGGGGACGCCGCTGAGGCCGAAGCCGCCGACGGCGAGCGAGGCGCCGTCGGGGATGTCGGCGACCGCTTCGGCGGCGTCGGCGCGGACCTTGTTCACGTGCGGATTGCCTTTCGGTTCGGGGCGCCGGGCAGGACGGTGGACCAGCCGCCGTCCACGACGAGGTTGGCGCCGGTGATGTAGGCGGCCTCGTCGGAGGCCAGGAAGACGGCCGCGTTGACGACGTCGTCGGGGTGGCCCAGCCGCCCGAGCGGGATGTGGCCGGAGATGTCGCTCATCGGGTGGACGTCGGCGAGCAGGTTGTCGTGCAAGCCCTTGGTGTCGATCATCCCGGGGCTCACGCAGTTCACCCGGACGCCGTGCGGTGCTCCTTCGGCGGCGAGTTGGCGGGTGAGCGCGATGACGGCGCCCTTCGACGCCGAATGGGCCGTCCGGTGGTTGGTGAGGGAACCGGTGAGTCCCGCGGTCGAGCCGACGGTCAGGACGCAGCCGCGGCTGCGCACCAGGTGTGGCCAGGCCGCCCGCACGGTCAGCCACACCGAGTCCAGCTCGGCCCGCATGGTGAACGCGAAGTCCTCGTGCGGCTGGCTGTCGATCGGGCCGAACCGCACGGCGCCCGCGTTGGCATACACGATGTCGACGCCGCCGAACGCGTCCACCGCCTCCTCCACCCAGGCACGGACGGACTGCTCGTCGGTGACGTCGAGCGGGCCGGGGGTGAGGGCGGTGCCGCCCTCGCGGGCGATGAGGCGCTGGGTCTCGACGGCTTCCTCGTGCAGCAGGTCACCGCCGACCACGAGGGCGCCCTCGGCGGCGAACCGCAGCGCGGCGGCCCGGCCCTGGCCGCGCGCGGTCCCGGAGATCAGCGCCACCTTGCCGTCCAGCCGCTTCACTGCGCTCCCTCCCGCACGGCGTCGGAGACGGACTTGACGCCGCCGTGCGCGGTCATGCCGCCGTCCACCGGGATCTCCGCGCCGCTGATGAACGACGCGTCGTCGGACAGCAGGAACACGACCAACGGCGCCACCTCGCCGACGGAGCCGGTGCGGCCCAGCGGCGTCTCCTGGATGTTGGCCTCGCGGAAGGCGGGCGCGGCGGAGGCGGTCATCTCCGTCTCTATGTAGCCGGGGTGGATCGTGTTGACGCGGATGCCGTGCGGGCCCAGCTCCAGGGCGGCGGTCTTCGACAGGCCGCGCAGCGCCCACTTGCTCGTGGTGTAGGCGACCGGGTAGTGCGCGGTGAGGGCCGCCGAGGAGCCGACGTTGACGACCGAGGAACCGGGCGGCATGAGCGGGGCAAGGTGCTGGATGCCGAGGAGCGGGCCGGTGACGTTGACCGCGTGGACGCGGGTCATGTCCTCGGGGCGTACGTCGCCGAGGCGGGCCCGCCAGGTGATGCCGGCGTTGTTGACGAGGCCGTGCACCTGCCCGTACGCCTCCCGCAGCTCGGCGGCGAGGGCGGCCCAGTCCTGCTCGCGGGTGACGTCCAGGCGCCGGCAGCCCGGTGCTTCGGTGACGTCGGTGGCGATGACCCGGGCGCCCTCCCGGGTGAGAGCCTCGGCCTCGGCGGCGCCCTGGCCGCGGGCGGCGCCGGTGACGACGACGACCTTGCCGAGCAGCCTCTTGGGGTGCAGGTCGCTCATGGCCGCTCCCGGGAGCGGCGCCGGCCGACGGGCAGCGGGACGGGCTCGACGCCGGGGACGACGGTGTTGGTGAGGGTGCCGATGCCCTCGACGGTGAGGGTGACGGTGTCGCCGGGCTTCAGCGGGGGTGGGGTCTGCTCGCCGCGCAGGCCCCAGAGTTCGGCGAGGCAGCCGCCGTTGCCGCAGGTGCCCGAGCCGAGGACGTCACCCGGTACGACGCGGGTGCCTCGGGAGGCGTAGGCGGTCATCTCCTCGAACGTCCAGCTCATGTGGGACAGCAGGTCCTCGCCGACCTTCTCGCCGTTGACCTCGGCGGTCAGGGCCAGGCGCAGGAATCCTTCGCAGTCCCGGTAGGGCTCCAACTCGTCCGCGGTGACCAGGTACGGGCCGAGGGTGGTGGCGGTGTCCTTGCCCTTGCACGGGCCAAGGCCCACCTTCATCTCCGCACCCTGGAGGTCCCGCGCGGACCAGTCGTTGAAGACGGTGTAGCCGACGATGTGGTCGCGGGCCTGTTCGGAGGTGAGGTCCCGGCCCTCACGGCCGACCACGGCGCCCACTTCGAGTTCGAAGTCGAGCACGGCCGAACCGGGGGGTACGGGGACGCCGTCTCCGGGGCCGTAGATCGCGTGCGGGTTGGTGAAGTAGAAGGTCGGGGCCGCGTACCACTGCTCGGGGACGCCGCCGGTGCCCTCCACGGACCGGCGCACCCCTTCCACGTGCTCCTCGAAGGTCACGAAGTCCCGTACGGACGTGGGCTGCAGCGGAGGCAGCAACCGGACCTGGGAGACATGCGGGCCCGGGGGGACGTCCAGGGCCGCGGCGCCGGCGGCGAGCAACCCGGGGAGCCCGTCGGTCCGCTGGATCAGTGCGGTGAGCGAGGTGACGCCCGGCAGGGGGAAGAGGGTGCCGTCCTCTTCCACGACCGCCACCCGGTGGTGGTGTCGGTGTTCGTATGCGGCGAAACGCATGGTGCGGCTCCAGCGGAGTGTGATCAGGAGAGTGGGATGCGCATGAGGTCGTGACCCACGGTGACGCGGCCCCGGTAGCCGGCCGCCCGGGCGGAAGCACGGGCCGCCGCGCCCCACTCGCGGTCGGAGAACTGGGCCGGGTCGGCCGGCGCGAGGTGGCTGAGGACCACCTGGCGCGCCCCCGCGGCGGCGGCGATGGCGCCCACCTCGGCGACGTCGGTGTGCACCTCGCGCATGTGGTCGACGAGGGGAGCGGGCATGCCCTGCCCCTCGAACCACGCGACGTCGACGGCCTCGTGGACCAGCAGGTCGCAGCCGCGGGCCAGCGCGATCAGGTCGTCACTGCGGCTGGTGTCGCCGGAGAAGACGACGGAACCGTCCGCGGTGTCGAACCGGTACGCGTACGAGGGGGACATGTTGCCGTGCGGGACCCTGGTCGCCGTCACCTTCACGGTGGCGGTCTCCAGGACGGTCACCACCGTCCCGGGCCGCGCCGACAGCTCGGTCACGTCGAGCATGGAGACGGGGTCGATGCCGAAGCCCCCGGCGACGAAGGCGTTGGTGGAGGCGGCGAAGGTGGCGTTCGCACGCCGGGTGGTCTCGACGATGCCGGGCGCGGGCTGCCCGGGGGTGACGGGACCCGAGGTGACCGTGTCGCTCGGTCCAGGACCCCACACCCGCACCGTGCCGCCGAACCCCGGCTGGGGCGGCATGACGCCGGCGCACAGCAGCGGGAAGTCGAAGTAGTCGACGATGTGGTCGGCGTGCAGGTGGGTGAGGAAGATTCCCTTGAGCGACGGCATCGACAGTCCCGCCCGCAGATACTGGGTCACGGCGCCCCGGCCGCAGTCCACCAGGTAGGTGTCGGTGCCGACGGTCACGGCGGAGGCGATGCCCATCCGCTCGCCGTACGGCGGGGGGCCGCCCGCCGTGCCCAGCAGGTGCACCACCGTGCCCCTTCTCGGCCGGGACTTGTCCCGCGGTTCGGCGTGGGGCGCGGCGGCGGCCTGCGGGGTGACGGCGAGCGCGGTGGCGGCCGCGCCGCCGGCCAGCAGGCCGCGACGGGACAGCGGGGTCGTACGAGGGGTCATCGGGGCGGTTCCTTCGATCGTCGTTGATGCGGGAGCCGTGGGGGGTGAGGAAGGGGGATAGCGGGGCCGGGGACGTGGCGGCGGGAGTCAGGGCGTGGACGCCGACGCCGCGTCCCCGGCGTACGGGGAGCGGGTCAGACCGGCGGGGCGACGAAGACGCCTCGGTCGGGGTCGTTGAAGGACTCCTTGGCGACGAGTTCGTTCATGGGGTTGGCGGTGCCCCACTGGTCGGTGACCTCGGGCTGGGAGAAGTCGTAGACGTGGGGGTGCCAGGTGTCCTCGTCCAGGTT
>NZ_JBIRNE010000041.1:0-14466 GCF_044331465.1 Streptomyces sp. NPDC017225
TCAACATCCGCACCCGACAACCCCGCCGACTCCAACGCCGCCCGGATCACCCGCTGCTGCGACGGACCGTTCGGAGCCGTCAGCCCATTGGACGCACCGTCCTGGTTCACCGCCGAACCCCGCACCACCGCCAGCACCCGATGCCCCAGACGACGAGCATCCGACAACCGCTCCACCAGCAGCATGCCGACACCCTCACCCCAGCCCGTACCGTCCGCCGCCTCCGCGAACGCACGGCACCGCCCGTCCACCGACAACCCCCGCTGCTGCGAGAACTCGACGAAGGTGCTGGGGGTGGACATGACGGTGACGCCGCCCGCCAGGGCGAGGTCGCACTCGCCGTTGCGCAGGGCCTGCCCGGCCAGGTGCAGGGAGACCAACGACGAGGAACACGCCGTGTCCACCGTCACCGCGGGCCCCTCCAGGCCCAGCGCGTACGAGATCCGGCCGGAGACGACGCTGCCCGAGGTGCCGGTGCCGCCGAAGCCGCCCGAGTCGTCCGTGGCGGTGGTGCGGTCGGTGCCGTAGTCGTGGTACATGGCGCCGACGAAGACGCCGGTCCGCGAGCCACGCAGACCCGCCGCCGGGATACCCGCCCGCTCCAACGCCTCCCACGACGTCTCCAACAGCAACCGCTGCTGCGGATCCATCGCCACCGCCTCACGCGGCGAAATACCGAAGAACCCCGCGTCGAACTCCCCCGCACCATGCAGGAACCCACCCTCACGCACATACGTACGCCCAGGCCGACCCGGCTCCGGATCGAACAGCCCCTCCACATCCCAGCCACGGTCCACCGGGAAACCCGACACCGCGTCCGCACCCGACACCACCAGATCCCACAAACCCTCCGGCGAACCCACCCCACCCGGGAACCGGCACGCCATCCCCACGATCGCGAGGGGTTCGGTGCCGCGTTCCTCGGCCTGACGGAGCTTCTCCCGGGTCTCGTGCAGTTCGGCCATGGCGCGGCGCAGATAGTCGCGGAGCCGGACCTCGTTGCCGGCGGCGTCCTTGTGAGTGTCGTTGGCGGACACAGCTCTCCCCTGAAGGTGTGGTTGGCGAGGCGTCAGACGGCGCGGAAACCGCTGTCGAGCAGCTCGAACAGTTCGTCGTCGGAGGCGGATTGGAGTAGTTCGGTGACGTTGCCGGTGGCTTCGGTGGCATCGGTGGCGTCGGTGTCCGCGTCCGGTCCGGCGTGGGCGGTGTCGCCGCCGCTTTCGCCGAGCCGGGTGAGCAGCTGCTGGAGCCGCTCGGTGAGCGTCTGCCGGGCGCGTTCGTCGAGGGTGTCGGCTTGGTCCACGGCCTGTGTCAGCTGTCCGATCAGGGCGAGGACCGCGGTGTCGGCGCCGGGCAGCTCACGGTCGATGTGCTCGGCCAGGGCCTGGGGTGTCGGGTGGTCGAAGACGAGGGTCGGGGTCAGGCGCAGACCGGTCTCGGTGGTGAGCCGGTTGCGCAGTTCCACGGCGGTCAGGGAGTCGAAGCCGGCGTCCTTGAAGCTGCGGCCGGCCGGGATGCCGTCCGTGCGGGTGTGGCCGAGGACGGCTGCGACTTCGGCCCGGACCAGGTCCAGGACGAGGGCGGCGCGTTCGGCTCGGGGCAGGCCCGAGACGCGGTCGGCGAGGGTGGGGCCCGCCGTCCCTGGGCCAAAGCCGGCGGCCGTGCGGGCGACGGCGCGACGCGGGGCGACGGCGGTGGGGCCGCGCAGCACGGTGGGTACGTCGGTGCCGGCGCGGGCCGGGTCGACGCGCAGGGGCAGCAGGACGGGCGCCTCGGCGCCCAGGGCGGCGTCGAACAGGGCGAGGCCCTCCTGCCGCGTGAGCGGCACGAGCCCGGTCCGGCGCAGCCGGACGGCGTCGGTGCCGTCGAGGGCGGCGGCCATGCCGTCGCCCGCCCAGGGCCCCCAGGCCAGTGAGAGGGCGGGCAGGCCCTGGGCGCGTCGCCAGGAGGCGAAGGCGTCCAGGTGGGCGTTGGCGGCGGCGTAACCGGCCTGTCCGGCGCTGCCGAGGAGCCCGGCGGCGGAGGAGAAGAGCACGAAGGCGTCGAGGTCCAGGTCCCGGGTGAGGTCGTGCAGGGTCAGCGCGGCGTCGCTCTTGGGCCGCAGGACCGTGTCGATCCGGTCCGGCGTCTGGGCGGCCAGCACTCCGTCGTCCAGTACACCCGCCGTGTGCACCACGGCGGTGAGCGGGTGGGCCGCGGGCACCTGCGCGAGGAGGGCGGCGAGCCGTTCGCGGTCGGCGGCGTCGCCGGCCGCCACGGTTACCTCGGCGCCCGACGCGGTGAGGTCGGCGACGAGTTCGCGGGCGCCGGGCGTCGCGGTGCCGCGACGGCTGACGAGCAGCAGCCGGCGCACGTCGTGGGCGGTGACCAGGTGCCGGGCGACGGCGGCGCCGAGTCCGCTGGTGCCGCCGGTGACGAGGACGGTGCCCTCGGGGTCGAGGCGGATGCCGGTCGTGGTGGTGTGGACGCGGGTGGTGGCCGGGGTGTGCGCGGTTCCGGCGCGTACGGCCAGTTGGGCGTCGGGTCCGGCGGCGGCGAGGGCGGCGGGCAGGGCCCGGTGGGAGGCCTCGGCCGCGTCGGTGTCCACCAGGGCGAAACGGCCGGGGTGTTCGGTCTGGGCGGTGCGCAGCAGCCCCCAGGCCGCCGCTCCCGCGGGGTCGGTGACCGGTCCGGCGGCGTCGGTGGCGCCGCGGGTGAGGACGGTGAGGCGGGCCGGGGCGAGGTGCTCGGCGGCCAGCCACCGGTGGGCGAGGGCCAGGGCGAGGTGCGCGGTCCGGTGCGGATCGCCGGTCGCGGGCAGGGCGGCCAGGACCTCGGACGGAGTGGTTCCGTCGGCCGGTATGCCGTGCGGGTCGCCGGCCGTGCGTACGGTGGCGCCGGCGGCGGTGAGGGCCTCGGCGAGGCCGGGGTCGTGCTCGCCGAGCAGGTACCAGGCGCCCGGGTTCTGCGGTGACTGGTGTCCGATGGGCAGGGGGGTCCAGGTAGGCCGCAGCAGCGGGGCCGGCGCGGTGGTGGCCTCGGCTACGGCCCGGTCGGCGGCCATCTCCCGCAGGGCCAGGCGACGGGCGGTGAGGACGGGCCGTCCGGTGGGGTCCGCGGCGGTGACGGTGACCGCGTCGGGACCGTCCGGGGTGATGCGTACGCGCAGCGCGTCGGCGCCGTGGGCGTGCAGGTCGGTTCCGGTCCAGGCGAACGGTACGAGGCCGTGGGCGTCCGGCCGGGTGGCGGTCACGGCGTGCAGGGCGGCGTCGAGCAGGGCGGGGTGCAGCCCGTAGCGGGGCGCGTCCGAGGCCTGTGCGGCGGGCAGGGCGGCCTCGGCGTACACCGTGTCCCCGAGCCTCCAGGCCGCCGTCAGCCCCTGGAAGGCGGGGCCGTAGCCGATGCCGGCGGCGGCGAAACGGGCGTGCTCCTCGTCGAGCGGCACGGGCTCGGCGCCGGGCGGGGGCCAGGCCCCGGCCAGGACGGTGAACAGCTCCTCCTCGGGCGGCGCGGCGGGTTCGGTGCGTCCGGTGGCGTGCGCGGTCCAGTCGGCGCCGGGGGTGAGGGGTGCCGAATGCACGGTCACCGGGCGGGAGCCGTCGGCTTCCTCGGCGCCGAGGCGCACCCGCAGCCGTACGGTCGTGTCGTCGGGCAGGACGAGGGGCCGGCCGAAGGTGAGTTCCGCGATCCGGCGGCCCTCCCCGGCGGCGACGAGGGCGAGTTCGAGCAGGGCGGTGCCGGGGACGACGGCCCGGCCCGCGAGGGTGTGGTCGGCCAGCCACGGGTGGGTGCGGGTGGACAGGGTGGCCGTCCACACACCGCCCTGGCCGTCGGGGAGTTCGGCGGCGGCGGCGAGCAGCGGGTGCCCGGCGTCGTCGAGTCCGGCGGTGGCCAGGGGGGCGGTGGAGGCGGGGGCGTCCAGCCAGTACCGGGTGCGTTCGAAGGGGTAGGTGGGCAGCGCCGCGGTGAGTTCGCAGGCGGGGCCGGGCTCCGGCTCGAAGGCCGGTGGCACGGGCAGGCCGTGTGCGTGGACGGTGGCGATCGCCCGGTCGAGGACGGCACTCTCGGGATGGCCGCGGCGCAGCACGGGCACGGTGAGCACCTCGGTGCCCGCCGGGGTGCCGGTGGTGCCGGTAGTGCCGGTAGTGCCGGTAGTGCCGGTAGTGCCGGTAGTGCCATCGGTGTCGAGGATCGTGCGGGTCATGGCGGTGAGCACGGCGTCGGGGCCGAGTTCCACGAAGGTGTCGGTGCCGGTGGCACGCAGGGTGCGCAGGCCGTCGAGGAAGCGCACGGGCCTGCGGGCGTGACGTACCCAGTGGTCCGGGTCGCACAGGGTGTCCTCGTCCGCGAGGGCCCCGGTCAGGTTCGACACGACGGGGAGTGCGGGCGGGTTGAGTCCGAGGCCGCGGACCACGGTCTCGAACCGGAGCAGCATGGCGTCCATGTGCGGGGAGTGGAAGGCGTGCGAGACCTTCAGGTGCTTGACGGACCGGCCGCGACCGGCGAAGTGCTCGGTGAGTTCCCCCACGGCGTCGGCGTCCCCGGCGACGACGACGGCGGCGGGCCCGTTGACGGCGGCGAGGTCGAGCTCGTGTGCGCGGCCGGCCAGCAGTGGCAGCACTTCCTCGGGGGTGGCCTGGACGGCGGCCATCGCGCCGCCCTCGGGCAGTTCGCCCATGAGACGGCCGCGGGCGGCGACCAGCCGGGCGGCGTCCTCGAGCGAGAGGACGCCGGCGACGTGGGCGGCGGTGATCTCGCCGACGGAGTGGCCGGTGACGGCGTCCGCGCTCAGGCCCCGCGAGGTGACCAGGGCGTACAGGGCGGCTCCGAGGGCGAACAGGGCGGGCTGGGTGTACTCGGTGCGGTCCAGCAGCGCGGCGTCGGCCGAACCGGGTTCGGCGAACATCACCTCGCGCAGGGGACGCTCCAGGTGGGGTGCGAAGGCCGCGTCGATCTCGTCCAGGGCGCGGGCGAACTCGGGATGGGCGGCGTGGAGTTCGCGGCCCATGCCGGGGCGCTGGCTGCCCTGTCCGGTGAAGAGGAACGCGGTGCGGCGCCCGGCGACGGCGTGCCCGGTGACCAGGCCGGGTGCGTCACGGCCGGCCGCGAGGGCGGCGAGGCCGTCGGTCAGCTCGGCGATACCGTCGCCGAGCACGACGGCCCGCTCCGGGAACGCGGTGCGCCGGTGGGCCAGCACGCCGGCCAGCAGCCCGGGGTCGGTGCCGGCACCGCCGGCGCCGAGGTGGGCCAGCAGCCGACGCGCCTGCTCCCGCAGCGCGGGCACGGACCGGGCGGACACCGCCCAGCCGGTGATCCCCGACGCGGCGGAACCCGACGCGGCGGAGCCCGACGTGGTGGGGGCGGGGTCGGCGGGGCCCGGGGTGGCGGAGTCCGATGCGGCGGGGGCGGTCGACGCGGAGGCGGTCGCGGGAGCGGTCGAGGCTGAGGCGGGGGCGGTCGAGGCGGTGGGGGCGGTCGAGGTGGTGGGGGCCGGGGGCTGTTCGAGGATCAGGTGGGCGTTGGTGCCGCTCGCGCCGAAGGCGGAGACGGCGGCCCGGCGCGGTTCGCCGGGCCGGTCCGGCCACGCGGTGTTCTCGTGCAGCAGGCGCACCGCGCCCGCCGACCAGTCGATACGGGCGGAGGGCACGTCGGCGTGCAGGGTCCGGGGCAGGAGTCCGTGCCGCAGGGCCAGTACCGTCTTGACGACGCCGGCGACTCCGGCCGCCGCCTGGGCGTGGCCGATGTTGGACTTCAGCGAGCCGAGCCACAGCGGCCGGTCGGCGGTGTGGGCCTGCCCGTACGTGGCGAGCAGGGCCTCCGCCTCGACGGGGTCGCCCAGGCTGGTGCCGGTGCCGTGGGCCTCCACGGCGTCGACCTGGTCGGCGGTGAGCCGGGCGTCACGCAGCGCGGCCCGGATGACGGCCTGCTGCGCGGGCCCGTTGGGGGCGGTCAGGCCGTTTCCGGCACCGTCCTGTCCCACGGCCGAGCCTCGGATGACGGCCAGGACGGTGCGGCCCTCGCGGCGCGCGTCGCTCAGCCGCTGGAGCAGCAGCAGACCGGCGCCCTCGGCGAACGCGGTGCCGTCGGCGGAGTCGGAGAACGCCTTGCACCGGCCGTCGGCGGCCAGCCCGCGCTGCCGGGAGAAGTCGATGAACATCGTCGGAGTGGCCAGCACGGTCACTCCGCCCGCGAGTGCCAGGTCGCACTCCCCGGCGCGCAGCGCCTGCGCGGCGAGGTGCACCGCGACCAGCGAGGAGGAGCAGGCGGTGTCGACGGTGACGGCGGGGCCGCGCAGCCCGAAGGTGTACGACACCCGGCCGGACGCGACGCTGCCCGCGCTGCCGTTGACGAGGTAGCCCTCCAGGCCCTCGGGCAGCCGGCCGCCGGGGGTGTGCGGGACACGGGCTCCGTAGTCGTCGTACATGACGCCCGCGTAGACGCCCGTGCGACTGCCGTGGACGGCGTCGCGGGTGAGTCCGGCGCGTTCGAAGGCCTCCCAGGAGGTCTCCAGGAGCAGTCGCTGCTGGGGGTCCATGGCGAGGGCCTCGCGGGGGGAGATGCCGAAGAACTCCGGGTCGAAGTCGGCGCAGTCGTGCAGGAAGCCGCCTTCCCGGGCGTAGCTGGTGCCGTGGGCGTCGGGGTCGGCGTCGTAGAGGGCCGTCAGGTCCCAGCCGCGGTCCTCGGGCAGGCCCGACACCGCGTCGGTGCCGGATTCCAGGAGCCGCCACAGGGCGTCGGGGGTGTCGGCGCCGCCGGGCAGCCTGCAGCTCATGGAGACGATCGCGATGGGCTCGTGGGCGGCTTCCGCGGCCTCTTCGGCGGTCTTCAGCCGGGCGCGGGTGGCGACGAGTTCGGCGGTGACCCGCTTGAGGTAGTCACGGACCTTGGCCGTGTTGTCGGTGCTGTCGGTGCCTGCCGTCGTCACAGCTGCTCCTCGATGAAGGCGAAAAGTTCCTCGTCGTCGACGCCTGCCAGGTCCTCCGGTGCGGCCACGAGCGGGTCGGGTCCGGCGCCGCCCGCCGGGCCGCCGACGGGGCCGAGCGCGGTCACGAGCGCGGACAGTCGGCGGTGCACGGTCTCGCGGCGGATGTCGTCCGCCGCGAGCACGGTGACGGCCGCTTCCAGCGTCTCCAGTCCGGCGAGGGCGGCCTCTCCCGCCTCCCGGACGCCGCCGGTGACGGCTGCCAGTTCGGCGCCGATGTGCGCCGCGATCGCCTGGGCCGTGGGCTGGTCGAAGACCACGGCGGCGGCCAGCCTCAGTCCGGTCGCCGTGTTGAGGCGGTTGCGCAGTTCGACCGCGGTGAGGGAGTCGAAGCCGATGTCCCGGAAGGCCCGGCCGGGGTCGACCGCGTCGGGCCCGCCGAGGCCGAGGACGGCGGCGACCTCGGCCCGGACGAGGGTGAGCAGTTCCCGCTGCCGGGCCGTCTCGTCGAGAGGGGCGAGGCGCTGGGCGAGGTCCTCTCCGGCCCCGGCGGGCCGCGACGCCGTGTCGCCGGCCGCCCGGGTCCGGGGGGCGACGGCCGGGGCCGGAACGAGGCCGCGCAGCAGGGCGGGCACCTCGGCTCCGGGTGCGCGCAGCGCGTGGGTGTCCAGTCGCAGCGGTACGAGAAGGGACTGTTCGCCGGGCCGACCCAGCGCCCGGTCGAAGAAGGCCAGCCCCTGGGCGTTGCTCATGGGGGCGATGCCGGAGCGGCGCATGCGGCGCAGGTCGGTGCCGGAGAGGTGGCCGGTCATGCCGCTGGCCTCTCCCCACAGCCCCCAGGCCAGAGCGGTCGCCGGCAGGCCGGTGGCACGGCGGTGGGCGGCCAGGGCGTCCAGGAAGGTGTTCGCCGCGGCGTAGTTGGCCTGTCCGGGACGGCCGAGGAGACCGGCGGCGCCCGAGAACAGCACGAACGCCGACAGCGGCAGGTCCGCGGTCAGTTCGTGCAGGTGCAGGGCCGCGTCGGCCTTGGGCCGCAGCACGGTGTCCAGCCGCTCGGTGTCGAGGGTGGTGACGGGTCCGTCGTCGAGCACACCCGCCGCGTGGATGACGGCGGTCAGCGGGTGCCCGGGGTCGACGTCCGCGAGCAGGGCCCGCAGTGCGGCGCGGTCCCCGGTGTCGCAGGCGGCGATCCGGACGTGCGCTCCGAGGTCCGTCAGGTCACGGTCCAGTTCCCGGGCTCCGGCGGCGTCGGGCCCGCTGCGGCTGACGAGCAGCAGTCGGCGGGCGCCGTGCGCGGTGACCAGGTGCCGGGCGAGCAGCGCACCGAGGGTGCCGGTCGCCCCGGTGACCAGGACGGTGCCCTCGGGGTCGAGTGCCGGGACGGCGGCCGGGGTGGCGGCCAGGAGGGGGGCGGTGGCCGGGGCCTCTTCGTGACGGACGAGGGCGGGGACACGTATCTCTCCCTCGCGCAGTGCCAGTTGCTCCTCGTTCGTGCCGATCGCGGCGGCCAGTGCGGCAGCCGAGGCGTCCGTACCATCGGTGTCGGCGAGCACGAACCGTCCGGGGTGCTCGGTCTGCGCGGAGCGTACGAGCCCCCACAGCCCGGCGCCCGCCAGGCCCGGCAGTTCCTCGGCGGTCGCGGTGGACACCGCGCACTCGGTCAGCACGACCAGCCGGGCCCGCTCCGTGACCGTGTCCCCGTCCCCGTCTCCGCTCAGCCACTCCTGGAGCAGAGCGAGTCCTCGCGCGGTGTGCTCGCGCACCTGCTCGGGGGTGGCCGGCCCGGACGGGAAGGCCGCGACGACGGCGTCGGGCAGCGGGGACGCGCCGGAGGTCACGGCGGCCCGCAGTGCGGCCAGGTCGGCATGCGCCTCCACCTCGGCGCCTTCCGAGAGGGCCTTCACTGCGAGGGTGCCGGAACCGATCAGGGCGAGCCGTCGCGCCGGCCGTGCAGACCCGGCGGTGCCGCGCCAGCCGACCCGGTACAGCGGAAGCCGGTCACCCGCGGCACCGAGCAGCGCCTCCAGCCTGCCCCGCTCCACCGGGCGCATGACCAGAGCCGCCAGGTCCAGCACCGGCGCACCGGCGAGGTCGACGGCGGTCAGGGACACCTCACCGTCGCCCGTCCGGGAGATCCGCACCCTCAGGGCGTCGGCGCCCGAAGCGTGCAGGGTGACTCCCTGCCAGGCGAAGGGCAGCAGCAGCGCGCCGTCCGGCACGTCGAGCAGCCCGCCCGCGAGCCAGGGCTGGAGCGCCGCGTCGAGCAGAGCGGGGTGTACGCCGTAGCGGGCGGCGTCGGCCCGGACGCGGCCGGGCAGCCGGATCTCCGCGAAGACCTCGCCCTCCCGGCGCCACAGCGCCTCGATGCCGGAGAACACCTCTCCGTACTCGTAACCCAGCTCCGTGAACCGCGCGTACACGTCCTCCGCGGTCACCCGCTCGCAGCCGGCCGGCGGCCAGGCGGCGCCCGCCCAGTCGGCCGCCGGGGCCGTGGGCGCGTCCGCGCCGAGCAGACCGCCGGCGTGCCGGGTCCAGGAGGTCTCGGAGCCGTCGGCGGCCTCGGTGCGGGAGTGGATGGTCATACGCCGCCGGCCGGTCTCGTCGGCTGCCTCCACCCTCACCTGGACCTGCACCGCGGTTCCCTCGGTGAGGGTGAGCGGTGCCTCCAGCCCCAGTTCCTCCACACCGGCGCAGCCGGTCGCGGCGGCGGCACGCAGGGCGAGTTCGACGAACGCCGTGCCGGGCAGGAGGCTCCGTCCGAGAACGGCGTGATCCGTGATCCACGGGTGGTCGGCGAGGGAGACGCGCCCGGCGAGAACCACCTCACCGCTCTCGGCGAGCGGCAGCGCACCCCCGAGCAGCGGGTGCGTCTCCCAGTGCATGCCGAACCTGGCAGCCGCGGCATCCCCCGTGCCGGCGGGCGAGGTCGGGGCCCAGTAGTGCTGGTGCTGGAAGGGATAGGTGGGCAGGTCGACGCGCCGCGCGCCGGTCCCCTCGAAGAGAGCGGCCCAGTCGACGGACGTGCCGTGCACGAACAGCTCGGCGGCCGAGGTCAGGAAACGGGCCAGCGTGCCTTCGTCCCGCCGCAGCGAACCGACGGCGGTCACGTCGGCGGTCTCCTGCACGCCCATCGTCAGCACCGGGTGGGCACTGGATTCGACGAACGTCCCGAAACCCTTGGAGGTCAGGAGACGCACCGTCTCCTCGAAGCGGACGGTGTGCCGCAGATTGCGGTACCAGTAGCCCGCGTCCAGGGTCGTGGTGTCCGCCAGGACCGCGTCGACCGTCGAGTAGAAGGGGACCTTGGACGCACGCGGGGTGATCGGGGAGAGGACGTCGAGGAGTTCAGCCTCGATACGCTCCACATGCGCCGAGTGCGAGGCGTAGTCCACCGGCACCTGACGGGCCCGGACCTCCTCCGCCCGGCAGGCGGCGACGAACTCCACGACCGCGTCGGCGTCACCCGCGACGACCGTACTGGACACACCATTGACCGCAGCGACATCGAGGCGGCCTTCCCAACCGGACAGGCGCGCTTCCACCTCCGTGCGCGGCAGCGACACCGACGCCATACCGCCCAGACCGGCCAGCTCCCGGCCGATCACCTGGGCCCGCAGCGCCACCACACGCGCCGCGTCCTCCAGGGACAGCGCACCACTGACGGCAGCCGCCGCGATCTCACCCTGCGAATGCCCCACCACCGCATCGGGCTCGACACCCAGGGAACGCCACAGCTCGGCGAGGGACACCATCACCGCCCACGTGACCGGCTGGATCACCTCCACCCGCTCCAACGCCGCACCCGAACGCAACACCTCGATGGGATCGAAGTCCACGAACGGCGCCAAGGCCTCAGTGCACTCCCGCAGACGAGTGGCGAACACCGGCGACGTGTCCAGCAGCTCACGCCCCATCCCCGCCCACTGCGTCCCCTGCCCCGGAAACACCAGCACCGTCCGGCCGGACGACTCCGACGCCACACCCTCCACCGTGACCTCACCGACCCGGACCTGCCGGTGCTCGAACACCGACCGCCCCGAGGCCAGCGTGTAACCGATGTCCGACAGGCGGGTGTCGACTCCGGCGCGCTCCAGCCGGGCATCGAGCCGCTCGGCCTGCTCACGCAGGGCCTCGGCCGAACGCCCCGTGACGACCAGCGGAACGACGGGCAGGTCCCGCACGACCGGTTTCTCGACCGGCTCGACGGCGGGGGCCTGCTCCAGGATCACGTGCGCGTTCGTCCCGCTCACTCCGAAGGCGGACACACCCGCCCGACGGGGACGGTCGACGCCGGGCCACGGCCGGGTGTCGGTCAGCAACTCGACCGCTCCGGCGGACCAGTCCACGCGCGACGACGGCCGGTCCACATGCAACGTCTTCGGCAGGACGCCCCGCTCCAGGGCCATCACCATCTTGATGACCCCACCCACACCCGCAGCCGCCTGCGGGTGCCCGATGTTCGACTTCAACGAACCGAGCCACAGCGGGTGTTCGGCCTCCCGCTGCTGCCCGTACGTCGCCAGCAGGGCCTGCGCCTCGATCGGGTCCCCCAGCCGCGTACCCGTACCGTGCGCCTCCACCACGTCCACGTCGGCGAAGCCGAGCCCCGCGTTGGTGAGGGCCTGGACGATGACGCGTTCCTGGGAGGGGCCGTTGGGTGCGGTCAGGCCGTTGCTGGCGCCGTCCTGGTTGACGGCGGAGCCGCGGACGACGGCGAGGACGGGATGTCCGTTGCGCACGGCGTCGGACATCCGCTCGACGAGAAGGATGCCGGCACCCTCGCCCCAGCTCGTGCCGTCCGCCGCGTCGGCGAACGCCCTGCTGCGGCCGTCGGCCGAGAGCCCGCGCTGGCGGGAGAACTCCACGAACAGACCGGGTGCGGCCATGACGGTCACACCGCCCGCGAGAGCGAGGTCGCACTCCCCCGCACGCAGTGCCTGCACCGCCTGGTGCAGCGCTACCAGGGAGGAGGAACAGGCCGTGTCGAGGGAGACCGACGGGCCTTCCAGACCGAGGACGTAGGAGATGCGTCCGGAGACCACACTGGCGGACTTGCCGGTGAGCAGGTAGCCCTCGTGCTCCTCGTCGGCCTCGTGCAGCCGGGAGGCGTACTCCTGGTGAGTGAGGCCTGCGAACACGCCCGTACGGCTGCCGCGCAGGGAGCGCGGGTCGATACCGGCGCGTTCCAGGGCTTCCCAGGAGGTCTCCAGCAGCAGGCGCTGCTGAGGGTCCATGACCAGGGCCTCGCGGGGTGAGATGCCGAAGAACTCGGCGTCGAACTCGGCGGC
The DNA here is from genome assembly GCF_044331465.1 of Streptomyces sp. NPDC017225. NCBI lineage: Bacteria > Bacillati > Actinomycetota > Actinomycetes > Kitasatosporales > Streptomycetaceae > Streptomyces > Streptomyces sp. NPDC017225. The sequence continues at coordinate 12,190 of NZ_JBIRNE010000041.1, forward strand.
TTCGTGGAGGAAGCCGCCCTCGCGGACGTAGGTGTGGCCGCGCGGCAGGTTCTCGGGGTCCGGGACGAAGATCTCGTCCAGGTTCCAGCCGCGGTCGGTGGGAGCGGGGCCGATGACATCACGTCCGGCCATGACCAGGTCCCACAACGCCTCGGGCGTGGCGGCCTCGCCCGGGTAGCGGCAGGCCATGGAGACGATGACGACCGGGTCGGTGTCGTCGGCGGCCGAAGAGGGCGCGGGGCCCACCGGTACCGGCACGGCCGACGGGGCGTCTCCCATCAGCCTGCCGAGAAGGTGTTCGGCGAGCACGGTGGGGCTGGGCCGGTCGAAGACGACGGTTGCGGGCAGTGTGAGTCCGGTGGCGACGTTGAGACGGTTACGCAGTTCCAGAGCGGTCAGCGAGTCGAATCCGGCGTCCTTGAAGGAACGGTCGGGACGGACGGCGTCGGTGCCGGGGTGCCTGAGCACGGTGGCCGCCTCGGCACGCACCAGTTCCACCAGCACGCGCATGCGCTCGGCGTCGGGAAGAGCGGTGAGCCGTCCAGCCAGTCCGTCGGCGGGCGCGGCGCCGGCCCGGGTCGTGCCGTCTCCTCGGTTCTCCAGGGCACGGCGTGCATCGGGCACGGTGTCGAAGCCGGGGCCGGGCCGCAGGGCGCAGGTGCGGGGCGCGAAGTCGTCCCAGTCGACGTCGACGACGGTGACGCAGGCGTCTCCGTGATCCAGGGCGCGGTGCAGGGCCTCGATGCCCTTCTCCGGATCCATGGGCCGGATGCCACGGCGGTTCAGGCTCTCCTCGCCGGCGCCTTCGGCCATGCCACCGCCGCCCCACAGTCCCCACGCGACGGACGTGGCGGGCAGCCCCTGGGCGTGGCGCTGCTCGGCGAGCACGTCGAGGGAGGCGTTGGCGGTGGCGTAGGCGGCCTGTCCGCCGTTGCCCCAGGTTCCGGTGACGGAGGAGAACAGCACGAAGGCGTCGAGGTCCAGGCCGCCTGTGGAGGTCAGCTCGTGCAGGTGACGGGCGGCGTCGGCCTTGGGAGCACGGACGGCGCGCAGGTCCTCGGCCGAGACGGTGCCGATCACGCCGTCGGCGAGTACGCCGGCGGTGTGGAAGACGGCGGTGGGCGGGTGCTCGGCCAGCAGTGCGGCGAGCGCGTCCCGGTCGGCCACGTCACAGGCGGCTACGGTCACCTCGGCGCCCAGCGCGCGCAGTTCGGCGGCGAGCTCCCCGGCGCCGGGGGCGTCCGGACCGCGCCTGCTGGTCAGCACCAGGTGCCCGGCGCCGTTCCGGGCGGCCCAGCGGGCGACCTGCGCACCGAGGGCTCCGGTGCCGCCGGTGACCAGAACGGTGCCGCGCGGGGTGTAGGCGCGGCGGACGGGCGCGGTGCCGGCGCGGGTGATCCGGCGGCCGTACGTTCCGGAGGCCCGTACGGCGACCTGGTCCTCGCCGTTGCGGCCGGTCAGCGCGGCGACGACCCGCTGCCAGGCGCGTGTGTCCGGCTCGGCGGGCAGGTCGATCACCCCGCCCCACAGAGCGGGAAGTTCGAGGGCGGCGACTCGGGCGAGCGCCCAGATCTGCGCCCCGCTGTCCTCCGGGACCTCGCCGGGCGCGACGGCCACGGCCTCGTGCGTCAACGCCCACAGCCGCGCCTCGGTTTCCACGTCGGCGGCAGCCTGGACGAGGGCCACGGTGCCGGTGACTGCCGCGGGAGTGCGGGCGAGGGAGAGCAGGGACAGGATGCCGGTCAGGTTTCCGTGGGCCGCCAGCCGCGCGGCCAGCTCGTCCCGTCCGACTGCCGCCGGATCGACCACCAACCGCTCGACCTCCGCACCGGCACCGGCCAGCACCGCCTGAGCCTCGCCGCTCTCCACACCCTCGGGCACCACCACCAGCCAACGCCCACCGAGCGAGCCGGCCGCGTCACCGCCCAGCCCCTGCCACGTCACCCGGTAACGCCAGGCATCGGTCTCCGTGGCAGTGTCGGGGGCAACAGCGGGGGCGACGGGCTCGAGCCAGTAGTGCTGGTGCTGGAAGGGGTAGGTGGGCAGGTCGACGCGCCGGGCGCCGGTCCCCTCGAAAAGCGCCGACCAGTCGACCGACACACCCTGGACGAACAGCTCGGCGGCCGAGGCCAGGAAACGGGCCAGGGTGCCCTCGTCCCTCCGCAGCGAGCCCACAGCGGTCACATCGGCGGTCTCCTGCACACCCATCGTCAGCACCGGATGAGCACTGGACTCCACGAACGTCCCGAAACCCTTCGAGACCAGCAGCCGCACCGT
>NZ_JBIRNE010000042.1:0-12694 GCF_044331465.1 Streptomyces sp. NPDC017225
CCCGCGGAGCGGGTACCATATCGCTGCGCGATATGTAAGCGAACACCCGCGCTGCGCGCGGGTGTTGCGCTCCCGCTCCGCGTGAGCGGAGCGGGACGCTGCGCGTCCCGCTCACCGGCCCGGCTGCGCCGGGCCGGTGACGCTCCGTCCGCTGCGCTCCCGGAGCGCGGGGCCTACGGCCCCGAACGGCAACGGGCCTGCGGCCCGGGCAGCGAGGAGCGGGTGCTGGGGGGACAGTTCTACTCGGGCTGGGTCACAGTCAGAGCCCAGCGGACACTGTCACTCGAGGCGTCAACGCCCACAGTGAAAGAACCCCGCTGCATGACCCCGGGGTCCATGGTCACCGAGCCCACACCCGCTCTGGCGGCAGGGCAGTCCACCGAAAACTCAGCCACGCGTGCCCGCTGCGATTCCATCGTCACCGCCACACCGCCTCCGCCTTCACAGGCGACCGTGAGCACGGTCGGCAGCCCCTCCCACGCCCCACCGGACGCGACCCCGCCATCACCCGTCCACTCCGGCACCCACACCAAACCCTCAGGCCCGGGATGAGGAAGAAGACCACCATCCGCCGCAGCCGGCACCGCCCCTGCACCCACCGCACCGAAAGCCGCCAACAACGCCACTGCTACGGTCCTACGCGCACTCATCACGCCTGCCCCTCCCGATGATCTGTCACGACCAAGGCAGTGTGACCCGCGGGAAGACCACCACGCATGAGTACAACGACTCATGACATCCAGAGCACTGTGCGCCACAAACGGCCCCGCCCGAGCAGCAAGGGCACGGAGGGTGAGGGCTTGGCTCACTCAGCAAGCAACTCAGCCGTCACGCGCTGCTGCTTTTCTCTTGGCCCGGCTCGCCACCCACTGCGTCACCATATTGACCACGGCCACGAGAACCGCGAAGACAAGCGCGTCGAGCCACGTTCTGCCTGTAATGGTGCGCCAGACCACCGCGGCCGCCCCGTAGACGGCCACTACAACCGCCCAGCGCACCCACCGTCGAGACCACCACTCGACTGACCGCTCCCGTGTCTGCATGCCACCCGGTTACCCGGGAATCGCGCCGGCAGGGTGACGGGGTTTCAGGCGGGGGCGTGACGGCGGGTGGCCGGCGCCTTGTGCGGGGCAGCGTGGTGCGCGGGCCGGCCGGTCGCGGGGACGGTGAGGCGCCGCAGGGAGAGAGTCGCGGTGGCCAGGAGAACGGTGAAGACGGCCAGGAGGAGGACGGACACCCACATCTGCCGGCTCCCGGGTGTCTGCCAGCCGGTCCAGACTGCGGACCCTGTCCACAGCACCATGGCTGCTGCGGCGAGGAGATGGGGTGGGGGTGTGTACTGTGCCGGCCCCGCTCGGGCCTTCAGTTGAAGGCCCGAGCGGGGCCGGCGGGCAGGGCTCGCAGGGGGCAAGCACCCCGCCCCTGGCAAGGGATCAGCTGTCGCCTCGCATCAGCTCCACGATCACCGTCCACAGAGCACGCGCGCTCAGTGCCACGACGATCCGCTTCGCGAACTCGGCAGCCAGCCGTTCCCGGCGAGGCGACCTACGGTCATCACTCATGTTCATACCCCTTCTGGACCAGGCCCCCGCCCTGCCTGATTGACAGGGCGGGGCGCCCTGACCCCCTGCTCGGGGGCACGAACAACTCCCAACGTAACGGCAGACCTTGGCGCAATGGAACCTCCCGCCGTGTCGGGCCTCAAGGCGCGAAAATCTGGCTCGCTCGAAAGGGAGTATGCGCTCATTCCAGTCAGGTTGGTCCTAGCGCGCATCAATGTGATGCAGCATGTACTGTTGGCAGAGATGTGAGACACACCGTACCCCCGACCCATCACCTCTCAGGAGATGAAGCGCGTGGATTCGACCAGACGGAAGTCTGCTTCATCCTGCCATCCGGCATGGGACGTACTGGTCCCGGCACGTGCCGCCTATCTGGCGTCTGTTTCACCTCACTATGACGAGGTCTTCTGGGATGTCGCACACGGCGTCGAGCGGGCCGGCAGTCTCGGTAAGACGGACATCGCGGCCCTGGTCGTATGGAAGCGGCTCTCCGCTCAGACACCTTGGGTGACGGCTCTCATGTCGCTGCCCGACAGCCGGGTGCGAGCCATCACCGAGCAGGCCGTCGCATTGGTCCAGGACCTCAGTCTCTCTCGCGGCGAGGCAGCTCGGGCGGCGCGCAGTGTCATCTCGGTCCTGCCCGGGTTTGTCAGGGGTGACGCTCTCGCGTCGGCCATCCTGACCGCGGCGGCTCCCAGGCGAATGGCCGTCTACGACCGGCGTGTCCAGCGCGCCGTCGAGGCCCTCGGACTCACCCTCACGGACGATTCGGGCCGCTACGGCCGCTACATGGACCTCCTCGACACCCTCCTCAACCACAGCGGAGGGTGCGCAGACGGTTGGACCGCGCGCGATGTCGACACTGCCTTGTATTGGGCTGGAAAGAATCCTGCGTAAGGGTCAGAAATGCAAGTCGGCTTTTTTGAATAGATAGAGGGAGGGTGCCGGAAGTTTCGGAGAATCATTCTCAAGGAACACCAGGTAGACCAGCGGTCCGCGTTTCGTAGGTGGGTGGGATTCCCTGCAAGGTCATCTGTGCCCCCGCAGGGCGCCCGAGGCACGATTGTGTCAGCGACCGGATCGGGTAAGACGATCATGGCCGCCGCGTGCGCGCTGGAGTCGTTCGCGGACGGCCGGATCCTCGTCATGGTGCCGACTCTGGACCTGCTCGCGCAGACCGCCCAGGCGTGGCGCCTGGTGGGCCACCGGGCGCCGATGGTCGCGGTGTGCTCGCTGGAGAACGACGCGGTCCTCAACTCGCTTGGGGGTGCGCACCACCACCAACGCGATCCAGCTCGCCCTGTGGGCCGGGTACGGGCCGGTGGTCGTGTTCGCCACGTACGCCTCTCTGGTGGACCGTGAGGACGTCGACGCTCCCAAGGGCCGGCTGAAGGTTCGTGGGCCGCTGGAGGCTGCTCTGGCGGGCGGGGAGCGGCTCTACGGCCAGCGCATGGACGGCTTCGACCTCGCCATCGTGGATGAGGCGCACGGAACCGCTGGTGATCTTGGGCGTCCGTGGGCGGCGATCCACGACAACCAGCGGATCCCGGCGGACTTCCGGCTCTACCTGACCGCGACCCCGCGCATCCTCGCCGCGGCCCGCCCGCAGAAGGGCGCGGAGGGCCAGGATGCGGAGATCGCGACCATGGCTGACGACCCGGAGGGCACCTACGGCGCGTGGCTCGCGGAGCTCGGGCTGTCGGAGGCGATCGAGCGGGAGATCCTCGCGGGGTTCGAGATCGACGTCCTGGAGATCCGCGACCCCTCCCCCGTGATCGGCGAGTCCGAGGAAGCCCGGCGGGGCCGGCGCCTGGCGCTCCTGCAGACCGCGCTCCTGGAGCACGCGGCGAAGTGGAACCTCAAGACCGTCATGACGTTCTCCACCAGAAGGTGGAGGAGGCCGCCGCGTTCGCGGAGAGGCTCCCGGAGACGGCTGCCGAGCTGTACGACAACGACGCCTCCGATGAGGACCTGGCCGCCGCCGACGAGCTCCCCGCGTCTTCCATCGACGCGGAGTTCTACGAGCTGGAGGCCGGCCGCCACGTCCCGCCGGACCGGGTGTGGTCGGCGTGACTGTGCGGCGACCACCTCGTGTCCGAGCGGCGCGAGGTCCTGCGCCAGTTCGCCAACGGCATCGACGCGGCCGGGCGCCGGGTCCACCGCGCCTTCCTCGCCAGCGTTCGGGTGCTCGGAGAAGGAGTCGACATCACCGGCGAACGGGGAGTCGACTCGATCTGCTTCGCGGACACCCGCGGCTCCCAGGTGGAAATCGTGCAGAACATCGGCCGGGCGCTCCGCCTCAACAAGGACGGCAGCACGAAGGTGGCCAGGATCATCGTGCCGGTGTTCCTGGAGCCCGGCGAGGACCCGACCGACATGGTCGCCAGTGCCAGCTTCCGCCCCCTTGTAGCGGTCCTCCAGGGCCTGCGCTCGCATGACGAACGACTCGTCGATCAGCTCGCCTCCCGCGCCCTCACCAGCGGCAAGCGCAAGGTCCACGTGAGGCGTGACGAAGAGGGGCGGATCGTCGGGGCCGGCGGGGAGGTCGACGGCGAGGACCAGGAGGACGACGACACGCAGGCCGCCGCCGAAGCGGCCCTGCTCCACTTCTCCAGCCCGCGCGACGCCGCGACCATCGCCGCGTTCCTGCGCACCCGGGTCTACCGGCCGGAGTCGCTGGTGTGGCTGGAGGGTTACCAGGCCCTGATCCGCTGGCGGGCAGAGAACGAGATCACCGGTCTACGCCGTGCCCTACGACGTCGAGGTTGAAGTAGGGGCGACGAAGGCGTTTCCGCTTGGCCGATGGGTGCATCAGCAGCGGAAGGCGCTGCGGGCCGGGGAACTGGAGGACCGGCGCAAGACCCTGCTGGACGCGCCGGAGGCCGGGATGCTCTGGGTGCCGGGCGAGGAAGCGTGGGAGGCCAAGCTCGCCGCGCTGCGGTCCTACCGGCGGGCCATGGGGCACCTCGCGCCGCGTCAGGACGCGGTGTGGGGCGAAGGCGAGGCGATGGTCCCGGTCGGCCAGCACATGGCGAACCTGCGCCGCAAGGGCGGCCTGGGCAAGGACGCGGAGCGGGCCGCCGTGCGCGCGCAGCAGCTGGCCGCGGTCGATGAGGACTGGAACTGCCCGTGGCCGCTGGACTGGCAGCGGCACTACCGGGTCCTAGCGGACCTGGTCGACGCCGACGGCAGTCTGCCCGAGATCCAGCCCGGGGTGCTGTTCGAGGGCGATGACATCGGGCGGTGGCTGGAGCGGCAGAAGAACCCGGGCACCTGGGCGCAGCTCCTCCCCGAGCAGCAGAAGCGGCTAGCGAAGCTGGGCATCAAACCCCTTGAGGCGCCGTCTCCCGCTCCGGTGGCCGCGCGCACGACCAAGGCTCCCGAGCAAGGCGCAGGCGGCGTTCCAGCGGGGCCTGGCGGCCCTCACGCAGTGGGTCGAGCGGGAAGGCGCGGACCGGCCCGTACCTCGCGGGCACAGCGAACAGATCGTGGTTGATGGTGAGGCGGAGCCGGTGGCCGTGAAGCTGGGCGTATGGATTTCGAACACGAAATCCAGGCGGGATCGACTGGACACCGACCAGCTCGCCGCCCTCGCGAAGCTAGGCATGGACTGGGCGTGATACTGCGTGCAGGGGAGTCGGCCAGTGCGGAAGTCTGTGTGCCTGCCTGGGAGCGCCAGACTTATCGTCTCCCTTAGATTCCCGAGGGTAGGACGTGGTTGCGCGTCTGGCCCGCGTCTGGATGAGGAGTGAGCGGTTGAGCAGGGGGGCTTCCTCAATCGGCACGGGTGGGGGCGGCACGATCTATGAGTACCGAGTCGCGGCCCTCGATCTGGTCTCGCTGCTGTGCGGTGTGAGCGTCCCGGGCCTCGACGTGGTACCGGATGCGGTCCGTCTACAGCAGGGCAGCGAGTTCCCACTCGATGACGTTGTCGTCCTTAGCCGTGAGGGCTCTTACCAGTTTGTGGTGGAGCGGCAGGTCAAACGTACGCTGGAGATTGCTCCTAGTACTCCAGCCGGACTTCGGTGTATGTCCTGGTCAACGGCTTGAGGGTGGGGATTCTAGCTGGATGGTGCCGGGTAAGGGGCGGGTTCGCCCGGCCTGTCCCGCGAACGAATGACCACGCCGTGTGTAGTGACTGCGACGGGGACAGCCATCGCACGTGATCGATGACGTATCCGCCTCCGTGTGGGAACAAGAGCTGGAAGAACTCTTCTTGCGGATCGGACACCGCTTCCCCCGCGTCGAGCCCAGACGCCGGATGCGGGACTACGTGCGAGGGCTGCTCGGGCCCGTGGGGCGCAAGAACTCCTGGCAACTGGCCGAGTTCGCCGGGCACCCCACCCCTGACGGGCTGCAGCATCTCCTGGCGAAGAGCCGCTGGGAGGCCGACGGGATACGCGACGATCTGCAGGGATACGTCGCCGAACACCTCGGCACCGACGACGGCATCCTGATCATTGATGACACCGGCTTCGTCAAAAAGGGCACCACCTCCGCCGGGGTGCAACGGCAGTACTCCGGAACCGCCGGCCGCACCGAGAACTGCCAGATCGGCGTCTTCGCCGCCTACGCCACCGCCCGCGGCCACGCTCTCGTCGATCGCGAGCTCTACCTCCCCAAGTCCTGGACCGACGACCCCGAACGCTGCCGCGCAGCCCGCATCCCCGAAAACCGCCCATTCGCGACCAAGAACGAGCTGGCCCGCACCATGGTCCTGCGCGCGCATGCCGGCCCCCTGCCCGTCGCCTGGGTAGCGGCCGATGCCGCCTACGGACAGGACTCCCGCTTCCGGCGCTTTCTGGAGGACGCCGGCCTGTCCTACGTCATGGCCGTGCCCAAGTCCCAGCAGGTCCACGGCCCCCGCATCGACCACCTCATCGGCCAGGCCCCCGCCGAGGCATGGCAGCGGCTCTCCTGCGGCGACGGCGCCAAAGGGCCTCGGCTCTATGACTGGGCTGCAGCCCGCCTGCCGGCGGTCTGGGAGTTCGACGGCGACGAGCCTACCCGGCAACGCTGGATGCTCGCCCGCCGCAGCATCACCAAGCCCGACGAACTCGCCTACTTCCTCGCATCCGCTCCCTTGGACGCCACCGTCGCCGATCTCGTTCAGGTCGCCGGGTGCCGCTGGAAGATCGAGGAGTGCTTCCAGAGCGCGAAGAACGAATGCGGCTTGGACCAGTACGAAGTCCGCCGCTACGTCGGCTGGCACCGGCACGTCACCCTGGCCATGCTCGCCCACGCGTTTCTCGCCGTCACCGCCGCCCAAGAGCGCCAAAAGGGGGAGCCGGTCACGACACACCCGACCTCGTGGACCTCACCCCAGCCGAGATCCGCCGTCTACTGGCAACTACCCGCCAACGTCCTGCTCGGCAGGGCAACCATGCAATGAACTGGTCGAGATGGCGCCGCCGACACCAAGCCCGGGCCCGCCGCTGTCACTACACACGGCGTGGTCATTCGTTCGCGGGACAGGCCGGTCGAACCCGCCCCTCACCCGGTGCCGGCGTACACGCGAACGTTCGGGACGCCTGATCGTGGGCAGCGTCGCTACAGAGCCCAGATGTGGAGGGCCTGGTCGAGTTCCGACACGGTGTACCAGGTGCCGTCTCCGAGAGTGTTGGGCAGGACGGGCACCTCGAAGGGATAGGTGATCTGGTCGATCAGCCGCATGTGAACCGCGTCGACGAGCCAGTGCCCGCCTGTACCGAACTCCTCGTCGCTCTCGACGGTCCCGACGACGATGGTGCTTTCGTCGACGAAGCCGCCCTCGTAGTCGAAGAACACCTGCGCCTCGTCATCTATGGCCTCCTCCTCGAACGCGGGGTGCGGGGGAAGCACGTCCGCGTTCAGTTCGGCCACCACGGAGCCGTCGGCGACCCGGTGAACGGCAAGAACGTCCTGGTCATGGGTCACTGTGAGCAGGCGGTCTCCGCTCGGGCTCACCCCCAGCAGGACGCGGTCCTCGTCCCCGAAGCTGTGGACGATGAGGGCATGACCATCCCAATTCCCCCAGCGCAGAGGTGACCCGTCCTGGCCTTCTCCGATAGTCAGACCCATCTGGCCGGGGTCCGGATGCGGAACGTGGACGGAGCCCGCCGCAGCCGTCCCAGTCTGGGTGCGGGCCAGCACCGCGCCGTCAGCGGCGTCAATGACCAGCCACTCTTCCCCGCGGTCGTGGTCCGGGGCGTCGTGCTCCAGAGGACCGTTGACATGGGCCCACACGGTCGTCCCGTCCGATGAGAAGCCGGCCGAGCCACGGTTGGCATAACGGTGGTCCCTGTCGTCCACGTACTCGGAGAAGTCGGTGTGCCCCGCGCAGCCTGCCCAGCAGCGGTGCCGCATTTCCCACCGTAGGCTTCCCGACTGGTCAACGGCTCGCAGTGCATGCGGTCCGGCGAAGACAACGAGGTCAGCGGCAGGCGACGCTGCGCTCGTGCCGAACCGGCGAGGCCAGGGCGCTGGGAAGGAGACAGTCGAGGCCGTGGCCAGCGGCTGGACTTCCTGGACGATCAGCCCTGTGTCCCCTCGCTGTACGAGGAGCAGCGAATCGGACCGGGACTCCAGATGAGGCGCTGCGTCTGCCCCGGAAAACGGCAGCGGGGCCGCGAGCGTAGTCACGAGGCGAGCAAGGCGAGGCACAGGCGCTCCGAAAGGACTGGGGGACTCATGTTGGGACCCTATGACAGGCCGCTGACCCCCTGCGCTTTCAACCGTCTCCACAGCACTGACGCAGGATGCACGGGCCCGGAGGGACGCGGAAAGTGGGCACGATTCTTCGCGTCTGGGCAGAGAAGGACGTACCCCGACACCCAGCACCACCCCGCTACAATCCCCACCCTCAAGCCGTTGACCAGGACATACACCGAAGTCCGGCTGGAGTACTAGGCACTGTTTCTCGGATCTCCTGACCTGAGCGGGGTGTTGGGGTCAGGCTGGCTTCATGGGTCGTGGGGATCTGACGAACGCGGAATGGGCTCGGTTGGAGTCGTTCTTACCTCCTGGCGGTGCGCGGGGAGGTCGGTGGAGCGATCACCGTCGGGTGATCAACGGAGTGCTCTACCGGGTGCGGACGGGGGTGCAGTGGCGGGATCTGCCGGAACGGTTCGGGCCCTGGGAGACGGTCTATAAGCGGCATCGCCGCTGGTCAGCGGATGGAACGTGGAAGATGCTGCTGTCTCGTATCCAGGCCGCCGAGGATGCTGCGGGCGGGATCGACTGGGACGTGTCGGTGGACTCGACCGCGGTGCGGGCCCATCAGCACGCCGCCGGTGCGAGGAAGGCGTCGTCGGCCCTGGATGCTCAAAAGGGGGAACGCCGGGGGACGAACCAGGTCGATCCGGTGCTGCGGAAACTGGCCGTCCGCCTGGAGGAGGTGGTCAGATCGGCGAATGCCTGGGACGCTCCCGCGGCGGATTCACCACCAAAACCCATCTCGCCGCCGACGGACGATGCCGGCCCCTCGCCTTCGTTCTGACACCGGGACACTACGGTGACGGCCCTCAGCTCGAGCACGTGCTGGAGCAGATCTCCGTACCCCGATCCGGACTGGGACGGCCCCGCACCCGGCCCGACCACGTGCTGGCCGACAAGGCCTACACATCCCGAAGCAACCGGCGCTACCTGCGACGACGCGGAATCCGGCACACCATCCCCGAACGTCTCGACCAGCAAAGGCACCGGCACAACCGAGGATCCCAAGGCGGCCGGCCCACCGGATTCGACCGCGAACACTACAAGAAGCGCAACACCGTCGAACGTGCCATCAACCGACTCAAGGGCTTCCGCGCCGTCGCCACACGCTACGAGAAACGCGCCTACATCTACCTCGGCACCGTCGCCCTCGCAGCCCTCATGGTCTGGCTCCGCACATGATCCGAGAAACAGTGCCTAGTGGCGAGGAACCTCGCCCCTGCCCGCAGCGCTACCGGCTGTGCGGATCATCCAAGTGGCCCTGTTGACACTGAGGCTCCGGAGGGCTGGAGTCGTTGTCTGCTGTGCAACAGTCGCCGCAGGATCGGCCGGCCCAACGTCAAGGCTGCAGAGAATGCGTCCAAGTACCGCTGGGCGGTGCCGGAACCTCCGTATGATCACGGGAAGCTGATGGAGGTTCGTGGAGCGCTGAATCACGCGGTACAGGACCTTGACTACCGGTCTCCCGACGAGGCGTTCCAGCAAGTCGCGGATCTTGTTCATGCGGCGTTCGTCATCGCTAGGGAGCTGTCCCGGCCGCGGAGCACAGGGTGTCAGCGGCATCCTGGCGCACCGATCGACGCAACAGCAGCTGGGGGACCCCAGTGCATGTTCTGCGTGGCTCAGGAGCGCCGACGCCAAGTAGGACCGCCCGCCGTGAACGTTCGTCCCAGTCGTCCTGTTCCTAGCGTGCGCACGCCAGCCAAGCGCCGTTGGAGTGCACCGCCGCCGCCAAACACCCAGCCGACGTAAAGGATCTTGCGTTCATGCCTATGCCCAGCGAGCACCTCGCGACCGCGGAAAGCCTTGGGGCGCGCGCGGTTGAGTGGCTCACAGACGGCCAGCTCGAACTCGCCAGCGCACCGCGACATGGCAACCCTCCACTTGAGTCTGGCCCAAGTGCGGCACGCCATCATCGGCGATACTCCGCCTTCTTCTCGTCCGGCGCCACCCCTGCCGGACTGGTGCGGGACCTGCGAGGGACCGGACCTCAATATGCGCTGGGTCTCTGTTGACGGCCCTGAGGGGAGCGAGTCGATGCGACGCTGCCCTGACTGCAACCCCTACGCGCACGGAACCGAACTGCCTCGGCAAGCTGAGACGGGGCCCTCGTCCGGGCGAGACAATAATGCCCCCGTGATTTCGGGCGACGCCTGATCTGCGACACCAACCTCGCGGAAGGCTACGGGCGTGGGCTGCACGTCACTTACCTGCGAGCTTCGTCAGCCATTACGCAGCCTTGCCAGTCTCAGCAGGCGACAGTAGTCGGTCACGCGGAGGGCACCCTATGCGAGCAGAGCTGCTCTACTGCGTGGGGTTCCGTACGAGCTGGCGCAGGCGTGCCTCAACCTCGTACCGGTTGAGGCGCTTGGTGCGGGCGTAGCGCGTCACTGCGGCCTGAACTTCTTCCGCGGCCTGGCGTCAGGCCTGGCGCTGGATGTCCCGCTCCTGGTGGTCGTCGAACTGTTGGAGCTTGTGGTGGGCGGCGTCGGCGGCCTGCTGCAGCGTGATCAGTTCGGTGGGCAGTCCCGTCGTGGTGTCGGTCGCCTGCGGGGTGGGGGCTTCGCGCTGTTGGAGGTCTGGAGGTGCGGTCTCGAGGTCTGGAGGTGCGGTCTCGGCGGCCGGTGCAGCGGGCTGCACCGGCAGTGCGGTTAGAAGGGGACGGACTGCCAGAGGGACGGCCTGGATGGTCAGGTCCTGTTCGGCGGGCGGGCTGGGGACCGGCTGGCAGGTGGGTCGGTTGCGGCTGGCGCCGGTCGCGGGCGTGGTCTCGCGTTCAGGTGGCAGGCGGGTGTCGTCGCTGTCCAGGTCCGCCAGGCGGTCGCGGTCGGCGCTGGTCACCCAGTAGCGGTGCACGGTTTTTCCGGCGCGGAACTGGATGGGCACGATGGTGCCAGCGGCGGTCTGGCGGACCATGTCATCAAAGAAGACGTCGCGGGGCTTGGCCGTGGCGTGCGCCTTGCCGCAGCACCGGATGCCGCGGGGCAGGGGTAGACGGCGCTGGTGTCGCAGTGCCAGAAGTCGAGAGCGCGGAAGCCGGAGACGATGCGCAGGTCGCCGTTGCGGGCGATGAGGTGAGCGGGGAGGCGGTCGCTGCGGGTCCAGTGGGTGTCGTTGCGCTGGGCGTAGGCGAGACGGTCGGTGTGCCAGGCCGGGATGATGCCGTTCTTGGCGGCTTTGCCAGCGCGGGCGCGGACGCCGCGCAGGCCGCTCTCGTCGATGGTGGAGAGCTGGACTTCCCAGCCGATGCGACGGCCGTCGGCGCCCTCGATGAGGGTGTCGGTCTGGATCCAGGTGCGGCCCACCCGGGTGCGAACCTCGCTGTCGCCGCCGAAGCCGCCCTCGTGCGCGGCGCGCAGGATGCGATCCTGATAGGCCTTGTGCTCGTCGCTCATCGGGGCGGTGTGGCGTTCTTCGTCCTCGCGGCGCTCGTGGACGGCCTCGCGCCGGCCGCCGCGCATCCGCAGGTGCATCGGAGCCTCGACGCCCATGTCGCGGCACACTCCCCCGCACTGCAAGTCCCGTTCGCTGACCGGCACACCGCGGCGACCATAGAAGCGGTCCGTCGCGTAGATCAAGTCCCACAGCCCGGGGAACTCCGGATGGTCAAGGTCATGCCGTGTCAGATCCAGGAGAATCCGGAAGTTCTTGTGCCAGACGACATTCGCCAACACACACCGCCTTCACGTCGCAGGTCGTTGCACCGACGGTAGAACCAGGCACTGACAATGCGGCAGGAGTCGGATCAGCCATAGCAAAACCGACAACCAGACAATGAGACCGCGTGAGCGCTCGAACGGGTGAGCTCCGGCGGTGGCAGCACCCGGCCCGTCCGACCGCGTCCGCACGGACGTCGACGTGGCGCGGGTACCCCTGTTCGGGAAGGACGCCGCCTCATGACGAGCCTGCTCAAGGTGTGGTGGGCTCCGTGGTCGAACCGGCCGCGGGAGCGACCACGGCGGTGAGTTCCTGGCGCAGGTCCAGGTAGCAGCGCAGCCGCACGCCGGACTCTCCCGGGACGCGTGTCGTGCGGTCGGCTGTCGCGGTCGCCCACCGGTCGGCAAGCGCCGTCTGGAAGGCGAGAACGGTGCCGTCGTCCGCGACATCGACCACGATCAGCCCCGGTTCGCTCACGTGTGTCTCATTGATCCGTTCCATGCAGGGCACTACGTCCAGCCGGCAGCGAAGGGTTCCGCTGATTCGCCGTCTTCACCCGAGCGAACTCTTGCGCTGCCCGCCTCTGCGGCCTCGGACTTTTCACCGCGCTGCCGCCCCGGTCCCGACCACCACGCCCAGACAACCGCTGGCCGCCGCGGTCCCCTTCGCGGTCACCGGCCGGCCTGATGGACGGCAGCCGGGAGGGTCAGCAGCATGATGTGGGAGACGTGCTCCTCGTCGGCCGGCCGCCAGTGGCCGACCTGGCGGTAGCCCCACGCGGC
>NZ_JBIRNE010000043.1:0-12012 GCF_044331465.1 Streptomyces sp. NPDC017225
TTCTCGTCGAACTCGCCGATCTGGCCCTCGCCGTCCAGCGTCACGGGGTCGGTCATCTGGTGCCTCGTTCCTGTCCTGTCCTGCGGTCGGCATACGGAAACGCCGCGCCCCCCAAGGCTAGAACCTGGGGGGCGCGGCATACATTCCGGGCCTGGTGGGGCCGCCGGGAGTGGCTGGGTCAGCTCTCCGGACGGTCCTCCGGGGCTCGTTCCGGAGCCGGGGCCGGCGCCGGCTCCGGCGTGGTGCTCTTGGTGGTGGAGATCGCCGCCGTCGCGCCGTTCGCTCCGTTCGTCAGGGCGAGCTCCTTCGGGGAGAGCACCGGCGGACGGGTCGAGGGCGTGCGGCGGGAGGAGCCGGTCCAGGCGGGCCGGGCCGGACGCTTGACGATCTGGGCGAAGACCTCGGCGATCTCCTCCTTGCCGAGCGTCTCCTTCTCCAGCAGGGCGAGGACGAGGTTGTCGAGGACGTCGCGGTTCTCGACCAGGATCTCCCAGGCCTCGTTGTGCGCCGTCTCGATGAGCTTCTTGACCTCTTCGTCGACCAGCGCGGCGACCTCTTCCGAGTAGTCGCGCTGGTGGGCCATCTCGCGCCCGAGGAACGGCTCGCTGTTGTCGCCACCGAACTTGATGGCGCCGAGCCGCTCGGTCATCCCGTACTGGGTGACCATCGCGCGGGCCACGCTGGTGGCCTTCTCGATGTCGTTGGCGGCACCGGTCGTCGGGTCGTGGAAGACCAGTTCCTCGGCCGCGCGGCCGCCCAGCATGTAGGCGAGCTGGTCGAGCATCTCGTTGCGCGTGGTCGAGTACTTGTCCTCGTCCGGGAGCACCATCGTGTAACCGAGGGCCCGGCCTCTGGACAGGATCGTGATCTTGTGGACCGGGTCGGAGTTCGGTGAGGCCGCCGCGACCAGGGCGTGTCCGCCCTCGTGGTACGCGGTGATCTTCTTCTCCTTGTCCGACATGATCCGGGTCCGCTTCTGCGGGCCCGCGACCACACGGTCGATCGCCTCGTCCAGCATGTGGTTGTCGACCAGCTTCTGGTTGCTGCGAGCCGTCAGCAGGGCGGCCTCGTTCAGCACGTTGGCCAGGTCGGCACCGGTCATGCCGGGGGTACGGCGGGCGACGGCCGACAGGTCGACGTCGGGAGCGACCGGCTTGCCCTTCTGGTGAACCTTGAGGATCTCCAGACGGCCCTGCATGTCCGGACGGTCGACGGCGATCTGCCGGTCGAAGCGGCCGGGGCGCAGCAGCGCCGGGTCGAGGATGTCCGGACGGTTCGTCGCGGCGATGAGGATCACGCCGCCCTTCACGTCGAAGCCGTCCATCTCGACGAGCAGCTGGTTCAGGGTCTGCTCGCGCTCGTCGTGGCCGCCGCCGAGGCCGGCGCCGCGATGGCGGCCGACCGCGTCGATCTCGTCGACGAAGACGATGGCCGGCGCGTTCGCCTTGGCCTGCTCGAACAGGTCACGGACCCGGGAGGCACCGACGCCGACGAACATCTCGACGAAGTCGGAACCGGAGATCGAGTAGAACGGCACGCCCGCCTCGCCCGCGACGGCACGCGCGAGCAGGGTCTTGCCGGTGCCGGGCGGGCCGTACAGCAGCACGCCCTTGGGGATCTTGGCGCCGACGGCCTGGAACTTGGCCGGCTCCTGGAGGAACTCCTTGATCTCGTGGAGCTCCTCGACGGCCTCGTCCGAACCGGCGACGTCGGAGAACGTCGTCTTGGGCGTGTCCTTGGTGATGAGCTTGGCCTTGGACTTGCCGAAGTTCATGACGCGGGAGCCGCCGCCCTGCATCTGGTTCATCAGGAACAGGAAGATGACCACGATGAGGACGAAGGGGAGCAGGGTGATCAGGAGCCCGACGAACGGGTTCTGCTTCGACGGCGACACCGTGTAGCCGTCGGGGATCTGCTTGTCCTGGTACTTGTTCTGCAGTGTGTTGGCGAGGGTCACGCCCTGGTCGCCGATGTAGCTCGCCTGGATCTTCGAGCTGCCCTTGACCTTCTCGCCGTCCTTGAGCTGAACCTTGATGTTCTGCTCGTCGCCGGTGGTCAGCTTGGCCGACTCGACCCTGTTGTCGTTGATCGCCTGGACGACCTGGCCGGTGTCCACCGTCTTGTAGCCGCCGGACGAGCCGACGACCTGCATCAACACGACCACGGCAAGGACGGCCAGCACGATCCACATGATTGGCCCACGGAAGTATCGCTTCACGTCCATCCACACGGAGCGGTGGCGCCCCGTCCCTCCTGCCATAGTGAGTTTGATAAGACAGTTCTTCTGACGGTACCCCAGCCCGGCGGCCCTCAGCCGCACGGGACGGTCGGCGTCCCGTCTGCATGCTCAACGGCGCGGGGGCCCCAGGGGTTCCCGGCCGCCCCCGAAACGCCGTGGAGCAGGCTACGAGGCCGTGTCAGCCGCCGTAGACGTGGGGCGCGAGCGTACCGACGAACGGAAGGTTGCGGTACTTCTCGGCGTAGTCGAGGCCGTAGCCGACGACGAACTCGTTGGGGATGTCGAAACCGACCCACTCCACGTCGATGGCGACCTTCGCCGCGTCGGGCTTGCGCAGCAGGGTGCACACCTTGAGGGATGCGGGCTCGCGCGAGCCGAGGTTGGAGATCAGCCAGGACAGGGTCAGGCCGGAGTCGATGATGTCCTCGACGATCAGGACGTGCCTGCCCTTGATGTCGGTGTCGAGGTCCTTGAGGATCCGCACCACGCCGGAGGACTGGGTGCCCGCGCCGTACGACGACACCGCCATCCAGTCCATCGTGACGGGGGTGGACAGCGTGCGCGCCAGGTCGGCCATGACCATCACGGCGCCCTTCAGGACGCCGACGATGAGCAGGTCCTTGCCCGCGTACTCCGCGTCGATCTTCGCGGCCAGCTCGGCCAGCTTCGCGTCGATCTCTTCCTTGGTGATGAGTACCTTCTCGAGGTCGGCACCCATGTCGTTCGCGTCCACCCGCATCACTTTCGGTCGTCCCACCGGCCACTCCGGAGCGCCCGGCGATCCATACGCGGATCGGTGGGAGGGCCGGATTCAGCCTTGCCGAATCACCAGTCTGCCACCCTGCCGCTGAGCGACGACTCTGCCGGGGAGGTTGATGGCCCCCTGACCGCGCCAGCCGGTGATCAGCCGGTCGACTTCCTCGATGTGCCGGGCGAACAGCGCGCCGGCCGGAGCACCCGCGTCGATGGCGGCGCGGCGCAGGATCCGGCGGCGTACGGCGGGCGGGAGGGCGTAGAGCTTGGCGCACTCCAGTACGCCCGTGGCGTCGCGGACGCCGGCCTCGGCCTGGCGGGCCCAGGTGTCGAGGGCGTCGGCGTCGTCCCGGGAGAGTTGGGCCGTCCGGGCGAGGGCCTCGACGACGCCCTTGCCGAGCGCCTTCTCCAGGGCGGGCAGGCCCTCGTGGCGCAGTCGGGAACGCGTGTACGCCGGGTCGGCGTTGTGCGGGTCGTCCCAGACGGGCAGGGACTGGACCATGCAGGCCTTGCGGGCGGTCTGCCGGTCGACCTGGAGGAAGGGGCGGCGGTAACGGCCGCCGGCCCCCGAGACCGCGGCCATGCCCGACAGGGAACGGATACCGGAGCCGCGGGCGAGGCCCAGCAGGACGGTCTCGGCCTGGTCGTCACGGGTGTGGCCGAGCAGGACGGCGGCGGCGCCGTGGCGGGCGGCGGCGGCGTCCAGGGCGGCGTACCGGGCGTCGCGGGCGGCGGCCTCGGGTCCTCCGCCGCGGCCGACGGTGACGGCGGTGGCCTCGACGGGGTCCAGGCCGAGCTCGCGCAGGCGCAGGACGACCTCTTCGGCGCGCAGGTCGGAGCCGTTCTGCAGGCCGTGGTCGACGGTGACGCCGCCGGCGCGGATGCCGAGCCGGGGAGCCTCGAAGGCGAGGGCGGAGGCGAGTGCCATGGAGTCCGCGCCGCCGGAGCAGGCCACGAGTACGAGCGGGGACGCCGGAAGCCCGGCAGCTCGGTCGGCGGCACGGTCGGGCGCGCGGTCGGCTGCCGTCGCGGCGGGAACGCCGGCCGTGGTGTTCGGTTCGGTGAGGATGTCGTGGAGGACGCGGCGGACCGCCAGGCGTATCGCCGCGACCGCAGGATGGGGACCCATGTCCGGTGCCCTTCATGAAGTTTTCGGGGGTGAGCCCGAGATCCGGTCACGCAGAGTACGTAGATGGTGACAGAAACGGGCCGTTCCCTGAGCATCGCACGCCCGCCGAGGCCTCACGGTCCCTCGGACGGGTGATTGGAGGGGCGTTCGACTGCCGTCGGCCGGTTTCGTTTCACGCCCTGCCCGCGGAGCTCACGACTCCGTTTTGCGGTGCACCCGTGCGATCCAGTCCGCCGGTTTGGCGATCTCCGACTTGGTGGGGAGGGTGTTGGGCGAGGTCCAGACCCGGTTGAAGCCGTCCATGCCGCACTCGTCGACGACGGCCCGCACGAAGCGTTCACCGTCCCGGTACTGGCGGAGCTTGGCGTCCAGACCGAGCAGCTTGCGCAGGGCCAGGTCGAGGCGGGAGGCGCCCTTGGCGCGGCGCTGCTGGAACTTCTCGCGGATCTCCCCGACGCTCGGCACGATCGCCGGGCCGACCCCGTCCATCACGAAGTCGGCGTGGCCCTCCAGCAGGGACATCACGGCGGTGAGACGGCCGAGGACCTCCCGCTGGGCCGGCGTCTGCACCAGCTCGACCAGGGACCGGCCGCCGTCGTCCTCCTCCGCCTCGGGCCGGCCGCCGGCCAGCGTCTGGGCGGCCTCGCGGACCCGCTCCAGCACGGTCATGGGGTCGACGTCGGTCTCCGCGAGGAACGACTGGATCTCGCCCTCCAGGTGGTCGCGCAGCCAGGGCACCGCGGTGAACTGCGTGCGGTGCGTCTCCTCGTGCAGGCACACCCACAGGCGGAAGTCGTGGGGGTCGACGTCGAGTTCGCGCTCCACGTGCACGATGTTCGGCGCGACCAGCAGCAGCCGGCCGCCGCCGTTGGCACCGGCGGGAAGCTCCCGGGTGGCCGGGGCGAAGGTCTCGTACTGGCCGAGGACACGGGAGGACATGAACGACAGCAGCATGCCCAGCTCCACGCCGGTGACCTTGCCGCCGACGGCGCCGAGGACCGCGTTGCCCGCACCGCTGCCGCGCCGCTCCTGCATCTTCTCCAGCAGGGGGCCCAGGATCTCCCGGAACCCGGCGACGTTCGCCCGGACCCAGCCGGGGCGGTCGACGACGAGGACCGGGGTGTCGTGGGCCTCCTCGGTGGCCATACGAGTGAAGCCCCGGACGTGTCCCTCCGAGGCTCTGGCATGGCGGCGAAGTTCCGCGACGACGGCCCTGGCCTCGTCGCGGCTCACTTCGGGGCCCGGCCGTACGAGCCGGGTCGCGGTCGCCACCGCGAGATTCCAGTCGACCATGCCGGAAGATGCGCCGATGCTCGTCATGCGTCAACGGTACGTGAGCGCTGCCGCTGGGGGCAGGCTGTGGCGGGCGGTGGGGTGGACGGCGCCGTGCGGGTGACCGGTGCCGGCGCCGGGCGGGGCGGGCGAGGGGCTCGGCATCGCGGGGCACCTCCCTGGAGCGGGAGGCCTCGGCTGGGGAGAGCCTCGAACGCCCCTCCGGCTACGGGACGTCGGCCGCCAGGGTCGTCGCCAGCCGGTCCAAGGCCGTCTGGGCCGCCCACGCGTCCGTCGTGTCGCCTGCCAGGAAGGCGAAGGCCAGGAGGCGGCCGTCGGCGGAGACCGTGGTGCCGGCGAGGGTGTTGACGCCCGTCAGGGTGCCGGTCTTGGCGCGTACGAGGCCGGCCGCGCCGTCCGTGTAGCGGCCGGACAGCGTGCCGGTGAAACCGGCGACGGGCAGGCCGGTGAGGACCGGGCGGAGCTCGGGACGGGCCGGGTCGGCCGCCTCGGCCAGCATCGCGGTGAGCAGGCCGGCGGTGATCCGGTCGGTGCGGTCCAGGCCGCTGCCGTCGTGGAACCGCGAGCCGCGCACGGGCAGGCCGAGCTGGGCCAGCCGGGCCGGCACGGCGGCGGAGACCCCGTCGAAGTCGGCGGGTTCGCCGGCCGCCAGGGCGGTGTGGCGGGCCAGGGCCTCGGCGAGGTCGTTGTCGCTGTTGGTCATCATGCGCTCGACCAGGGCCGACAGCGGAGGCGAGGAGACGGTGGCGAGGGTGTCGGCGCGGTCGGTCGCCTTGGACGGGCCGGGGGCCGACGCGGTGATGCCGTGCTTCTTCAGGA
Organism: Streptomyces sp. NPDC017225; assembly: GCF_044331465.1. Lineage (NCBI taxonomy): Bacteria > Bacillati > Actinomycetota > Actinomycetes > Kitasatosporales > Streptomycetaceae > Streptomyces > Streptomyces sp. NPDC017225. Next base: position 6,234 of record NZ_JBIRNE010000043.1, read on the forward strand.
AGCCGGCGAAGGAGCGCGCCGCGTCGGCGGCCGGGTCGGGCACGCGCGTCACGGGGCCGCTGGTGGAGTCGTCCGTTCGGGCCTCGTCGGCCATCAGGGCGGTGACGGGGGCGAGGTTCTCGTTCACCCCTATCGGGTGCGCTTCCGCACCGGCGTAGAGCGTCGTGTCGTACGACAGCGTCACCTCGCGCACGTCCCGCTTCTTCAGGGCGGCGGCGGTCTTCTCGGCGAGGACGCGCAGGCCGGCGAGGCCCCGGGCGTCCTCGCGCGCGGTGAGGGTGGGGTCGCCGCCGCCGACCAGGACGAGTTCGCCGGTGCCGGCCTCCAGGGCGGTGCGGGTGGTGAGGCGGTGGTCGGGGCCGAGGGCGGTGAGGGCGGCGACGCCGGTGGCGATCTTGGTGGTGGAGGCCGGGGTGAGGGGGGCGTCGGCGCGGAGGCCGTAGAGGCGCTTGCCGGTGGTCAGGTCGACGACCGCCGCCGCGGGGCGCGCGCCGAGCGCCGGGTCGTCCATCAGGGGCCCGAGGACCTCGGAGAGGGCCCTGCCGTCCGGGGCCGCCTTGGCGCCGCCCGGCACCTCGCCGGCGGCTCCGCCGAGGCCGGCCAGGACGGAGGCGGCGCTCGGCGCGGGACGGGGCGACCCGGAGGCCGTACCGGAGCCCCCGGATCCGCGACCGTGATCTGCGCCACCCGAGTGCTCCAGTGCGACGGCCCGGTCCCGCTCGGCCGTACGCTGACCCGTGGAGTCCCAGGGGCCGGCGGCGGTCACCACACCGGCGGCGAGTGCCAGCCCGGCGGTGGCGGCACCGGCGGTGTACTGCCAGGTCTTCGGCCTCGTGACCCGCGCGAGCTGCGGCGCCGTGGCCCGCGCGAACCTCGCGAGGTGCGGTTCGGCGGCCCGCGCGGCGCGTGCGAGACGCGGTCGTACGGCGCCCGCGGCCCGCACCACGTGCGGTCTCGCGGCCCGCCAAGGCCTCAGCTCTGGCACTATCACCAGCCCCTTTCGCGATCACCCACCTGCGTGAGGGACACTTAACCACCAGAACTATGTGCTGATCATGGAGGAGCGTCCGGTGGAGTTCGACGTCACGATCGAGATCCCGAAGGGTTCGCGGAACAAGTACGAGGTGGACCACGAGACCGGTCGTATCCGCCTGGACCGCCGCCTCTTCACCTCGACCGCCTACCCGACCGACTACGGCTTCGTCGAGAACACCCTCGGCGAGGACGGTGACCCGCTGGACGCGCTGGTCATCCTGGACGAGCCGACCTTCCCGGGCTGCCTCATCCGCTGCCGCGCGATCGGCATGTTCCGGATGACGGACGAGGCCGGCGGCGACGACAAGCTGCTGTGCGTGCCGTCGACCGACCCGCGGGTGGAGCACCTGCGTGACATCCACCACGTGTCGGAGTTCGACCGCCTGGAGATCCAGCACTTCTTCGAGGTCTACAAGGACCTGGAGCCCGGCAAGTCCGTCGAGGGCGCCGACTGGGTCGGCCGCACCGACGCCGAGGCGGAGATCGAGCGGTCCTACAAGCGCTTCAAGGACCAGGGCGGCCACTGATCACTGATCGGGAACCCCACCCGTGACGGGCCGCACGCGTGAGGCGTGCGGCCCGTTCACGTTTGGGTACGCATACTGAGGGCTACAGGCAGGAGGGTGTTCGGACCAGGGAGCGTTGCGCAGGTGACGGAGGCGGAGGACCGCAAGCCGCAGTCGGACGAGGCCCACAGTGCCTTCCGGCCGCCCGGCTCAGTGGGGGCGTCGATCGACGGCGAGTCGTCGACGACGTCCGAGTTCGAGATCCCGCAGGGGCTGGCCGTCCCGCGGCCCGCCGGCACGGAGGCCGAGACGACCTCGGAGTTCGCGCTGCCCGAAGGGCTGGACGCGCCCCCGGCCGCGCCCGCGGAGGGCGAGGGGTCGGCGTTCACCTTGCCGAGCACATATCACGCCTGGACCGCCGCCGCGTTCACGCCGCCGAGCGGCTTTCCCGCGGTGAAGCTCACGGACGTGCCCTGGCAGGACCGGATGCGCACGATGCTGCGCATGCCGGTGGCCGAGCGGCCCGCGCCCGAGACGGCGCAGCGGCACGACGACGAGACCGGCCCCGCCGTGCCGCGCGTGCTCGACCTGACCCTGCGTATCGGGGAACTGCTGCTGGCCGGTGGTGAGGGCGCCGAGGACGTGGAGGCGGCGATGTTCGCCGTGTGCCGCTCCTACGGCCTGGACCGCTGCGAGCCGAACGTCACCTTCACCCTGCTGTCGATCTCCCATCAGCCGTCCCTGGTCGAGGACCCGGTCACGGCGTCGCGGACGGTACGCCGGCGGGGCACCGACTACACGCGGCTCGCGGCCGTCTTCCACCTGGTGGACGACCTCAGCGACCCGGACACGAACATCTCCCTGGAGGAGGCCTACCGGCGCCTCGCGGAGATGCGCCGCAACCGGCACCCGTACCCCACCTGGGTGCTGACCACGGCGAGCGGGCTGCTCGCGGGCGCGGCGTCGGTGCTGGTGGGCGGTGGGCCGACCGTGTTCGTCGCGGCCATGCTCGGCTCGATGCTCGGCGACCGGCTGGCCTGGCTGTGCGCCGGGCGCGGGCTGCCGGAGTTCTACCAGTTCGCGGTGGCCGCGATGCCGCCGGCCGCGATGGGGATCATGCTGACGCTGGTCCACGTCGACGTGAAGGCGTCCGCGGTGATCACCGGTGGCCTGTTCGCGCTGCTGCCGGGGCGGGCGCTGGTGGCGGGGGTGCAGGACGGGCTGACCGGCTTCTACATCACCGCCTCCGCGCGCCTGCTCGAGGTCATGTACTTCTTCGTCAGCATCGTCGCCGGAGTGCTGATCGTGCTGTACTTCGGCGTGCAGCTGGGCGCCGAGCTCAATCCGGACGCCCAGCTGGGCACGGGCGACGAGCCCCTCGTCCAGATCGGCGCGGCGATGCTGCTGTCGCTGGCCTTCGCGATCCTGCTCCAGCAGGAACGTTCAACCGTGCTCGCGGTGACCGTGAACGGGGGCGTCGCCTGGAGCGTGTACGGCGCCATGCACATCGCGGGCGGCATCTCGCCGGTGGCGTCCACGGCCGCCGCGGCGGGGCTGGTGGGCCTGTTCGGACAGCTCATGTCCCGGTACCGGTTCGCGTCGGCGCTGCCGTACACGACCGCGGCGATCGGGCCGCTGCTGCCCGGTTCGGCGACGTACTTCGGGCTGCTGGCGATCGCGCAGAGCGAGGTCGACAAGGGGCTGGTGTACCTGTCGACGGCGGTGGCCCTCGCCATGGCCATCGCCATCGGGGTGAACCTCGGTGGGGAGATCTCGCGGCTGTTCCTGCGGGTGCCGGGCGCGGCGAGTGCCGCCGGCAGGCGGGCGGCGAAGCGGACCCGTGGCTTCTAGGCGGCCTCGGCGCGGGGCGCCCGAGGGTGCGGGGGACGCGGTAGGACGGCGAGTGCGGGAGCGCCGTGGTGGCGTCGTGGCTGATCACCGCCTGGACGGCGGGGCCGCACGTCGGTACGGCCCCGCGAACCCGGGTCGGTTCAGCGGCCCTGGTTGTACGGGTGCTGGTCGCCGTACTGCTGGGGCTGGTCGCCGTACGGCTGCTGGCCGTAGTTCTGCGGGTACTGCTGGGTGTACGGCTGCTGCTGGGCGGGCGGCTGCTGCTGGGCGGGCGGCTGCTGCTGGGCGGGCGGCTGCTGCGGGGCGTACGGCTGCTGGGCGGGCGGCTGCTGGCCGTAGGCCTGGTTGCCGTAGCCCTGGCCGTACGGCTGCTGGGGCTGCGGCGGCCGCTGCTGCGGCTGCTGGGCCGGGTGCGGGTCCACGCGGCGGAGCTGGGTCGTGGCGTCGTCCATGACGGGGTACTGCTGCTGGAACGGCGACGGCGACGGTGTCGGCATCGACTGCGCCTCGGTCGGCACGGCCACGGCGGCGCGCTTCTTCTTGCCCCGCTCGCGGAGGTACTCAATGGCGATCGGGACGACCGAGAGCACGACGATCAGGACGAGGATCGGCTCGACGTTGGTCCGGATGAACTCGATCTGGCCGAGCCAGTAGCCCGCGAGTGTGACGCCCGAGCCCCAGGCCACGCCACCGATGATGTTGTACGTGAGGAAAGTGCGGTACTGCATGCGGCCGGCGCCCGCAACGATGGGGGCGAAGGTGCGCACGATCGGCACGAAGCGGGCCAGGACGATCGCCTTGGGACCGTACTTCTCCATGAACTCGTGGGCCTTGTCCAGGTTCTCCCGCTTGAAGAGCTTGGAGTTGGGACGGCTGAAGAGCTTGGGACCGAGGAACTTGCCGATCATGTAGCCCACTTGGTCGCCGATCACGGCGGCCAGCACGATCAGGGTACACACCAGCCACAGCGGCTGCGTGATGTAACTGCCCTCGGCCACGAAGAGACCCGCCGTGAACAGCAGCGAGTCGCCGGGCAGGAAGGCGAAGAGTCCGGACTCGGCGAAGACGATGAGCAGGATGCCCGGTAGAGCGAAGGTCTCGATCAGATAGTCCGGGCTGAGCCACTCGGGGCCGAGCGCAAGCGTGGTCACGGGATTGTGGCTCCTGCTGCTGGGGGAGACGGGCTGGACCTGGCTGCCCAAACGTACAACGCGGCCGTGGCGGTCCAGGTTCCACGGGGGGGCCTCGGTGCGCTGTGCCCTGGCCCGGGGAAACTCGAGAACCCTGGGTACTGAAGAATACGGCGGCGCACAGGGTCCTCAACCCGAGGTGCTCGTCGTGACCACGAAGGACGTACCCGGTCACCGTGTGCAGAGGGCGCTCGGGTAGGTGCTCGGACCGACGTTCGCGCAGCCCGCAAGCACGGCGTCATCGACGCTCTGAACCGAGCCCACGCCCCCGCCAGGCGGACAAGGGCCACCAAGGCGCCCGCGGCGCAGTCCGGGTCCCTTCCGCGGCCGGTGGGATGCCTCCTCCACCGGCCGGCCGGCCGTGAACCGATCCCGGGCCACGATCCGCGCCCTCGCCGAACCGGTCACGGCGACCTCGAGCCCTGACGGGTGTGTTCGACGCCAAATCGTCGGAGCGCGTGGCCGTTTGACGGCGCGGAGGCACCAAGTTGCTCTTGCCTCGACCCGATGAAAGTGTTCTTGTGTCTCGTGCCTCATCTCTTACACGCCTTCTCACACTGGAGCTTTTGTCATGAGCACTCTCAGAGTTGCAGTAAAGTCATGCGTCGCCGTCACTCTGGCCTCTGCGGCCACGCTGCTGATGTCGGCCACACCGGCCTCCGCCGCGGATTGGGACCGGGGCTGCTACAACATCTCGGCCCCCTACAAGGGCATCAACGAGGTCATGGGCCAGGTCAGCAAGACCAGCAGCAACTGCGAGGACGCCACGATCGGCCTCCTGCGCCACCGCTGGTACGGCTGGGAGGAGATGGACTGGGCCACGCTCGAGAGCGGCACCGCAACGACGTGGTGGAACTGCGCGGGTTCCGGCACCTACACCTACAAGGTGGCCGTGGGCGTCGACTACGGCGTCGCCGAGTACGAGAGCGCCGAACGCCGCATCACCTGCTGAGGACGGACGGCGGGGCCCTGCGGGCCGACGAGACGGCCCGCAGGGGTGCGAGGTGATCGAGGATACGGTCGTGGGGGGGGGGGGGGGGGCGCGCCCCCCCCCCCCCCCCCCCGGGGGGGGGGGGGGGGGGGGGGGGGGGGGGGGGGGGGCACGGGACCGGACGGAGGAGCGGCTTCGGCCGACACGGCGGCCGGGGCGGGCACGGCGGCCGGGAGGGCCACCGCAGGCGGGAGGGACACCGCTGG
>NZ_JBIRNE010000044.1:0-11133 GCF_044331465.1 Streptomyces sp. NPDC017225
AAGGACCTCGACAATCCTCATTCTTGCTGGTCAGAGGCACTTTCTGCTTTCCTGACCACCTGCCGGACAGCCCGCTTCATGAAAGCGCGAGGCTAAGGCTCGGAGGGGGGTTTGTTGGTGTACCGGGCGCTTGCTGGCCTGGAGTGTTGTGGGTTCGCTGAGAAGCCGGGGTGGGTGGTTGGGCCGGGGTGGGCGGGGGTTGAGCTGGGGTTATGCGCTCTGTGGGGAGCGTGGCGGGATGGGGTGTCGGTAGTTCTGGCATGTAATGGCTCGTTTGGTGTTTTTGCTGGTCAGGGCTGTTTTACCTGGTGGGTGGTGGGTTAGCGGCCTCGGGTGTGGGGGCGGTGGTGGGTTTCGGCGAGGTGGTCGAGTCGTACGGCGTCGAGGGCGCCTTTGGTGATGCGTTCGGTGCCGTCGCAGATGGCGGTGATGGCGGCTTGGCGGATGAGTCTGGTGAGGGATCCGATGCGGCCGGCGGTGCGCTGGTGGAGGTAGGGGGCGTGGGCCGGGAGGGTGCCGGGCTTGTGCTGGTGGAGGTCGAGGGCGTTTTCGATGTCGGTGATGACCTCGCGAAAGGGTTCGCGGGTGCCGTGGCGGGCGGGGAGGGGGCCGCAGGTGATGAGGGTGGCGCGTCCGGCGAGTTGGGCGCCGCGGGTGCCGGTGAACAGGGGGGTGTCGGTGACGTTGATGCCGGCGTAGACGAACGTGGCGGGGAGGCGTTCGGTGAGGTCTTTGAGGAGGTCGGCGGTTTGGGCGCCGGTGGTGGTGCGGGGGTTGAGGCGGTGGATTTCGTCGATGAGGACGAGTTGGACGCCGGCGGTGGTGTAGGTGTGGCAGACGGCGTCGGTGATCTGGGTCTGGGTCATGCGGGTGGTGACGGGGATGCCGAGGTAGCGGGCGAACTCGGTGATGAGGGTTTTCGCGGTGGCGCCGGGCGGGACGAGGACGTAGGCGACGGGTGCCGCACTGTGGGCTGATCCGGGGGGTGCGGGGTTTTTGCGCAGGTGGGCGAGGTGGCAGGAGCGGCCGACGTTCAGCAGGGCGGTGGTTTTCCCGGCCGCGGCGGGTCCGGTGACGATGAGGGAGGGCCGGGCGGTGGTCTGCTGGTGGCGGCCGAGGATCATCAGGGTGCGGACCTGGGTGGCGAGCTGGCTGAGGGCGGGGGTGCGGATGGTGACGAACGCGGAGTGGTAGGCGAGGCGTTCGTTGGTGGTGCGGGGCGGGTCTTCGGGTTGGGGTGGGGCGGGCGGGGCGGTGGTGGCGAAGCGCTGCCGGCCCTGCCAGGTGGTCAGGGGCCAGGACGGCTCTGCCGCACCACCGCTGCCCGCGGCGGCCGATGTGCTGCCCGGATGCTGCGCTGCGGGGTGGGGGCGGGGGTTCACCACTTGTCGGCCTCCTCGTGTGCGTCGTAGAGCCCGTATCCGGTGGCCGCGGCGGGGCGGGTGCCGTCGTCGGGAAGGTCGTCGAGGTCGTCGATGCTGTCGTCCTCGTCGTGTGGTGCCGCCTGGTCGGTGGCGGGTGCGGTGCCGTGGTGCGGGTGCCGGGCGGCGGGGACCGGCGTTGTGGTGGCGCGGGCGAGGAGGGTTTGCTCGGCGGTGGTGGCGTGGCCGCTGTGGACGCGGCGCATGAACCGGTCGAGGGCGTCGGCGAGGTGGGCTTCGTGCTGCTGGCTGTCGTCGTGGTGGCTGTGCTGGGCGTGGGTGCGGATGTGCTGCCAGGTGTGGTCGTTGAACGGCTGGTGGACGTGGTCGCGGTGGATCCAGGGGATTTCGGTGAGGTCGCCGTCGGGCAGCCGTACCCAGATCTGGCGCACGTCGTGGGGGTTGTAGTGGATTTCCCATTTCCCGCCGCGGCCGGCGACGGGGGAGGCCTGGCCGCGGTAGGGGGCGAGGAGATCGGCGTCGTAGGTGCGGTGGTGGATGGTGATGCCGGCGGGGGTGATGGCCTGCCAGCGCACGGGCAGCAGTTCGAGGTAGTCGCGGCCGGTGAGCGGGACGGGCACGTGTCCGGCGACGGAGACGAGCGCGGCCCACATCTGGTTCGGCGTGAGGGCCTTGCGGGGCATCAGCGGGTGGCGGAGGCCTTCGTGGGGCCGGTGGTGGTAGTGCACCAGCCATTCATCAAGCAGGTCTTGCAACTGGGCGACGCTGTAGCAGGCGTCTTTCTCGATGTCGGGGCCGCGGCGGGTGACGTCGGAGCCGGTGTAGCCGGGCAGGTGCTGGCAGAACAGGTAGTTGATGGTGCCGAAGGTCCGCTCGACGATGCCTTTGGCGGTGGGGGGCGTGGGGCGGGGCGGGCTGGACGCTGATGCCGAGGTGTTCGCAGGCGGCGGTGAACGCGGCGGAGACGAACACTTTGCCGCGGTCGACGACGATCGTCTCGGGCAGGACGACCGGCCGGGCCGCCGCGCCGGCCAGGCGCTCATCCAGCGCGGCCAGCCGCTGGTGGGGGAGTGCCGGGGCGTGGTCCATGCGCAGGACGCCCGGCCAGGTGGGCCGGGCGGGGTGCGGGACGGCCATCTCCGCGAGCAGCAGGGAGGCGTCGACGGCCTTGGTCGCGCTCGGGCACAGCACGGCGGCGAGGATGGCGCGGGTGGCGACGTCGACGGCGATGGTGAGTTCGGGCCGGGCCAGGCGGCCGTCGTCGAAGAGGGCGAGGACGTCCAGGCGGGTGGTGTCGACCTGCACCTGTTCACCGGGGCGCAGCGCCGTGGCGGGGGTGAAGGCCCGCCCGTCGACACTCGCGGGCACCTGACGGACGGGCCCCGTGGGCAGTTCACCGGGCCGGGCCAGAGCAGTGACCAGACGGTACAGCGTGGCCTGGGACGGCGTGGGCACCGTGCCGGGGCCGTGCCGGTCCTGAAGGATCTGGTTGATCAGCGGGAAGACGCCGTTGATCGTGCCGCGGGAGCGGCCACGGCGGCGGCGCAGCGCTTCACGGACGGCGGCGACGACCCGTTCGTCGGCCCGCCCGGTGGGGCTGGAAGCACGGGTGGTGCGGTGGTCGAGGAGCCCCCACAGGCCTTGTTTGCGGTAGGCCAGGCGCATGCGCTGCACCGTGGTGCGCGCCACCCGGCCGAAGCCGAGCGCGGTCAGCTCTTCCGCTTTGGCCTGCTCGCGTTCGGCCAGCGTGTGCCGCTGCGGGTCGTACTGCGGCCGCACCGTTCCTTCGCTGCCGGGCCCTCCGGTGAGCCCGCACTCGACTTCACGCACGTGCCGCTGCCAGGCCAGTGCCTTCTCGCGCGCCGCGGCAGGGGCGGTCTCGAACAGCCCCCACTGCGGGGCCGCCTGAGGCGCATCGGCGCCGATGACGGTGAAGGAGGGGTCGGCGAACAGGTGCCCGGCGAGCACGGCCTGACCGCCGCCGTCCGGGCCGACGAGGCGAATGTCCTGCCCCGACAGGGCAACCACCTGCCACGTCACGCCACGGAACCGGAAGCGTGCACCGACCTTCACGACCGGCCGGGCATTGCGCCGCGCGCTCACCGGGCGCCTCCCGTCTCGCCCGGGCTGCTCGAGCCCCGCGGGCTGACGAGGACGCGTTCGTGTAGCGGCGTTGTGAGGTCTGCCGTCAGCTGTCCGTGCCACAGGGCGTGGAAGACGCACGGGAGAACCTCGATCGGGTCGCCGGCCGCTTCGGCGCCTTCGTTCAGCGGCCGCGGCCGCGCGAACGCCTCGATGACCGCCGCCGCCAGACCGGGGTGGCCGGAGTTGCGGGGGTGGCGGTAGCCAGCCAGCCATTTCAGGTTGGCGGCCAGCACGTCATCGAGCGGCGGCAGGCGCCGGTAGGTCCAGCCGATGTCCGCGCACGCCTGCGCAACCGCCTCGGCGCCCCTTATCGCGCGTTCCCCGCCCGCATCGGGGCGGCCGGTACGGCTGCTGTGGCGTAGTCCCCGCGGGCAGGTGCGTTCCTGGGTGCCGCAGCTCTTCGCCCGCCGTGCCGACGGCACCGCACTGCTCGCCGACTGCCCCGGCCACCGGTGCCGGTGGGCTGGGGGAGGGCGTCCAGGAGCTGCTGCTGACCGGGGTGGAGCAGAACACGTCGTGCCCTCTGCCGGCGCAGCCAGGTCATGCTGCGTTCGGTCTCAGGAGCACCCGGCCACCACTGACAGCCGCCGGGCAGCCCGGCCAGACGGTAGCGGGCGGCCCACCACATCCGCTGCCACTGCACGGACCAGGGCGGATTCCACCAGGCATCCAGACCGGTCAGGGTGCGGCCGAGCCGGGTCAGGTGCCCGCTGGTGTGCTGGCGGACCCGCTGCGCGGCCAGCCACCGTCCCAGGGCGAACCCGTCCGCGGCGGTGGTGGGCGAGGACACCGCGAGATGCCCGTGGCGTGCGGCATAGGCACGCGCCGCGGTCAGGCCGTCGGCGGCCGGACGGCGCCGGCCGGGCCAGGCGTGAAACCGCTCCACCTCCTTGTGGCCGAGGCCGAGGTCGGCCAGCAGCTGCCACTGCCCCTCATGCAGCTCGCGGTAATGGGTGATCTGGTGGCGCAGCCACCGCTCGAGCCGGCGCGGCACACCGGCCAGGTTGTCCCCGCCGTGCACCGGCCCGTTGACGCGCACGTGCTCACGCGCCCGGTACCAGGCCCGCTGCCAGTCAAGCGGCCAGGGCGGATTCCACCACGGATCCAACTCCTCCAGCCACGCCGTCTGCTGGGCGGTCAGCGACGCCGCGGCGACGCGCCGGCCGGCCAGCCACCGCCCGAGATCGAACCCGTCCCCGGCGCGAGAGCCGGTGTGCGCCAGGGCCAGGTGACCGTGGCGCGCGACATGCGCGCGAGCCTGCTCCAGCCCTTCGGTGAACAGCTGCTCACCCCGCCGCTTGAGGCCGCCACCGTGCCCGGACCGCCGCGGCACCACCCCCGCCGTACGCCCTGCGCCCGCCACCCGCACCGCAGGCTCCGCCCCACCCGCGCCCGCTTCGGCGGCCGAGCCCACCAGGGCGCGCAGCCCGGGTGCGACCTCGACGGGACGGTGCACACTGCGCACCCACCACCCCTGCGCCGGGCCGGGCGCAGCATCCACCGGCCGGCTGTGGGCACGGGCCACGGCCTGCGCCCACACCGACAACGGACCTGCCCAGGCAGCCTCCACCTCCCGCAGCCAGGGCCGCCCCAGCCGCCTGCCCAGCTCGGCGGCGACCCGCTCACCACCCGACCGCCCGCGCGCCGCGCCCCGCACCCCCACCTGCCCACGGCCGCCACCGGCAGCCAGGTGCTGCAGTCGCGGATCGGCCAGCGCACACGCCACCGCCACCACGTCGGGGAAGACCACCGCGTCCCGCGCCAGCAACCGCCACTGCGCCATCCCCCACCCGGCCGGCCACCCTTCACGCCGTCCGGTGGCCGCCACGACCTGCTCCAGCCGCCGCCCCCACACCCGCTCCCGCTCCCCGAACGCCTCCAGCTCCCACCACCCGCACACCACCGAACGCGCCAGCGCGAACACCTCCACCGGCGAACCGCCCGCCCCACCCGCGTCGAGCCCCGCACGTGCCAGACACGCCCACCGCCGCTGCGCCCGCCCCAACTCCCCCGCCAGCGGCCCCACCGCGAGCCCTTCCAGCACGTGCCCGTCGCCGACATCGAGCAGCCACCGGCCATGATCCGTGCACAGCCGCTGCCACCGCGCCCGGTACACCCACGAAACCCCCGCGCCCCCGCGGCGGGCCGTACACAGCCGGCACCCGAACACCACCGGCCCCCACTGGTCTGCTCCCGTCCGCCACCGCACCCAGCCCTGCCCGTCCCCGCCGTAGCTGGCCAGCATCTCCGATCCGGCCCCCCACGACGGCAGCGCCCGAGCCAGATGCCCGGCCGGCACCCGGCACCAGCCGGCCAACTGCACCTGCGCCACCGCATCGAGGAACACCTCGCCCTCCGGACGCACGCCGCGAGCCTGGTGCGCGGGGTTCACCCACCGCCACCATCCGGTCAGGTCGCCGGCCTGCAGCCGGTAAGCAGCGGCCACCCGGTGGAGAAAAGACCAGGTCGTCTCGCCCGGCACGGGCCTGACCCGCAGGACTGCTTCCACTCAGGCCACCCTCTCGCTCACCTCTGCAGGCATAACCGAGCGGGGCGGCAAGGGGTTCGCCCCTCCGTTCGCCGCCCAGTAAGACCCGCACAGTGGCAGACATGCCTTGCCGAGACTGCCTGCCGCGGGTAAGGGGGGGACCAGGGCCCGCACCGCGAGTCCCCGAGCGCAGGCTCCTGCTCAACCGTATGCACCATGGACAAATGGAGTACGCACGACGTACGTCCTCCATGCGGAGACCAGGAGCGCTCGAACGTTGCCCCGGCTACGCCCACTGCATGCCCAGCTCCCGCAGCGCGTCGAGTTGCTCGGCGGTGAGCTTGTCGCATCTGGCGCGGGTGTTCGATACCCATACGCCCAGGCGCACCGGTACCGGCTCGGCCTCGCCGTCGACCACGAGCTCCACGACCGCGCCGCGCGGGACGGGCCGCTGGGTGCCCTCCCGTTCGACCCACTGGGCGAGGGCGGTCAGCCCGCGCTGGAAGGCCTGCTGCGCCTTGGTCGGCCCCTTTGCCGCGCCCTTTGTCGCGGGGGCGGGAGGCGGCGCCTGGGCGGGCTGTACGCCCAGCCTCGACAGCCGTTCCTGCTGCTCGGTGGACAGCTGTTTCCAGGTGCGCGGGTTCTTCTGCCGCTCCAACCACCGGCCGATATCGTCGCCGTCCATCAGCACGCCGGGCTGGACGTCGGGCAGTACTCCGCCGGGCTCGTCCTCGGCGAGGTGGGCGAGGTGGCGGTAGTGGCGTTGCCAGTCCAGTGGCCAGGGGCAGTCCCAGTCCGGGTCGATCGCGGCCAACTGCTGCGCCCGCAGGGTGGCTCGTTCGGGGTTCTTGCCGAGGTCGCCCTTGCGACGCAGGTTCGCCAGAAGCTGCCCCACCGGTACGAGGCCCTCGGTCTCGCTCTCGCCCCAGACCGCGTCTTGGCGGGGTGCGAGGTGACCGGTGGCCCGCCGGTAAGCCCGGAGGACGGCGAGCTTCCCCTCCCAGGCTTCTTCCCCCGGTTCCCACACCATGCCGGCCTCCGGAGCGTCCAGCAGCCTTTTGCGCCGCTCCTCCAGGCCCCCGGCCCGTAGCGCCTTGCGCTGCTGGTGGACCCATCGGCCCAGAGGAAAAGCCTTCGTCGCTCCCACCTCGGTCTCCACGTCGTAGGGAACGGCGTAGAGCCCGGTGATCTCGTTCTGCTTCCGCCAGCGCAGCAGGGCCTGGTAGCCCTCCAGCCAGACCAGCGACTCCGGCCGGTAGACGCGGGTTCGCAGGAACGCCGCGATTGTGGCCGCGTCCCTGGGGGTGGAGAAGTGCAGCAGCGCGGACTCGGCCGCCCCGTCGGCATCGCCCTTCTGGTCTTCGTCCTCACTCCCGCTCCCACCGCTGGTTCCGATGATCCGCCCGTCGGTGTCGCGCTGGATGTGGGTCTTGCGCTTGCCGCTGGTGAGGGCGCGGGAGGCGAGCTGCTCGACGAGTCGTTCGTCGTGGCTGCGTAGGCCTTGGAGGACGGCCACGAGCGGTTTGAAGCTCGCGCTGGCGACCATGTCGGTGGGGTCTTCGCCGGGCTCGAGGAAGACGGGCACGATGATCCGTGCGACCTTGGTGGAGCCGTCCCGGTTGAGTCGGAGTGCCCGGCCGATGTTCTGCACGATCTCGACCTGGGAGCCGCGGGTGTCTGCGAAGCAGATGGCCTCGACTCCGCGTTCGCCGGTGATGTCGACGCCTTCTCCGAGGACGCGGCAGCTGGCGAGGAACGCCCGGTGCACCCGGCGCCCGGCCGCGTCGATGCCGTTGGCGAACTGGCGCAGGGCCTCGCGCCGCTCGGTGACGAGGTGGTCGCCGCACAGCCACGCCGACCACACCCGCTCCGGCGGCACGTGCCGTCCGGCTTCCAGCTCGTACAGCTGCGCGCCGATCGACGACACGGGCAGCTTCTCCGCGGCCGCCAGGTCCTCGTCCGAGGCATCGCGCGCATACAGCTCGGCGGCCGTCTCCGGCAGCTTCTCCGCGAACGCGGCGGCTTCCTCGACCTTTTGGTGGAACGTCATGACCGTACGCAGGTTGTACGCCGCGGCGTGCTCCAGGAGCGCGGTCTGTAGAAGGGCCAGGCGTCGGCCTCGCTGCGCCTCACCCGGTTCCCCGAGGATCGGCGCGGGGTCGCGGATCTCCAGCACGTCGATCTCGAAGCCCGCGAGGATGCCCCGCTCGATCGCCTCGCTCAGCCCGAGCTCGGCAAGCCAGGGACCGTAGGTCTGGGAGTCCTCGCCCATCGACGCGATCTCCAGCTCCTGGCCGCCCGCGCCCTTCTGCGGCCGGGGCGAGGCGAGGATGCGCGGGGTCGCGGTCAGGTAGAGCCGGAAGGCGGCGGGGATGCGGGCGTTGTCGTGGATCGCCGCCCACGGCCGACCTAGATCACCTGCGGTTGAGTGGGCTTCGTCGATGATGGCGAGCGCGAAACCGTCCAGCTGCTGTCCATACAGCCGCTCCCCGCCCGCCAGAGCGGCTTCCAGCGGCCCGCGGACCGTCCGCTGGCCCGTCGGGTCCTCCGGGTCCTCGCGGTCCACGAGAGAGGCGTAGGTGGCAAACACGACCACGGGCCCGGCTCCGGCCCACAGGGCGAGCTGGATCGGGTTGGTGGTAGTCCGCACCCCCAACGCGCTCAGCACCGGATCGTTCTCCAGCGAACACACCGCCACCATCGGCGCCCGATGCCCGACCGCCCGCCACGCCTGCGCGGTCTGCGCGAGCAGGTCCAGGGTCGGCACGGTCACCAGGATCCGCCCGACCGGAAAGCACTCCAGCGCGCTCGCGGCAGCCGTGATCGTCTTACCGGACCCGGTGGCGGATACCAGCGTTCCCCGCGCCCCCTGCGCGGGAACAGAAGATCTTGCAAAGAATTTGACCCATTCCCGAATACTCGTTTTCTGGGTCACCTGATGTTCCCGGAGGCTGATCACAGATTTCGACCTTTCCTTTTTCCGGGCGAATCAGGTTCTTCCACCAAGTGCCCGTGCCCGAAGAGACCGCGCCCCCGTCGGGGGCAGGAGTGGGGCGGGGGTATCTGTCGATCCCGCCGCGTGCGGGCAGCTCGTCCTCGAAGTCGCAGGTGGCTACGGCCTTGAAGCCACCGTGCCACAGTGCTTCGAGCACGGCCGTGACGGCCTGCACCACCTCGTCCGGCGCTCCTGCCCGGGCCTCGCACTTCAGTACGGTCGGCCACTGAAGGAAGTCGGAGGGGTGGGCGTGCCGGCCGGTGGCGTAGTCGTTGTGCTCGCCTTCCACGTGCACCGGCCCGACGGTGAGTTCCGCACCGTTGTCCTCGAGGCCGAGGACGTCTCGAAGCCGGGCCATGACCCGCGGGGCGGCAACGGCGTCCACGTAGATCGAGGCGTCGCTGTAAGGGGAGCCCGGGCCGAGGGGTGAAGGCTCGCGATCATTCGTCACGCGCGCTCCCCGGGGGATTTGGCCGGGGTGAGGGCGAGGAAGCGCTGGAGCAACCGCTGGGCCGGTTCGTGGTGGTAGTACGCGGCGATCTGCAGGGGAGTCTCGCCGTCGAGGGCCGGCAGGCGCGGATCGGCACCGTAGACCAGCAGGATCGCCGTGGAGGCCGTGTTCAGCGGGTAGTTCGTCTGCAGGTGGCCATCCCCCTCCAGGTCGATCGCGTGAGTGAGTAGCGTGTGCCCGAAGCACACCTCGTCCGGATCGGCCCCAGCGTCCAGGAGCGCGGTGAGAGTCTCGTAGTCACTCATCTCCACGGCCCTGTGCGCGGGCGTCCACGACTCCACCTCAACGAAAGACCCGCGACCCATTCCACGCGTTCTTTCTGGAGCTTCCGCCGGTGCGAGGAAGCGCTGGAGCAGCCGCTTGGCCGGCCCGTGGTCGTAGCTCTCGGCGAGCTGTAGCGGAGTCTCCCCGCTGGCAGTCGGCAGGTGCGGGTCGGCTCCATAGGCCAGCACGATTGCAGTGCTGGCCGTGTGCAGGGGATGTCCTGACGGCAGGTGGCTGTCCCCTTCCGAGTCGATCGCGTGAGTCAGCAGCGTGAGCTCGAAGAACGTCTCGTTTGGGTCCGCCCCAGCATCCAGGAGCATGGAGAGGGTCTCGTACTCACTGATCTCCACGGCCTGATGCGCCGGTGTCCACGGCTCCACCTCAGGCCAGGAGCTAGGCCCCAGCGCATCAAAAATCACAGCGCCCTTCCCCTCTCCACCGGCCTCACTGGGCCGTGGCCGTCAGATAGCGGACGGGCCACGGACCTAACGCGCCGAGGCCGATACGCCCTCAATCCCCGCTACCGGATGTCCCCGCTTTACGCCAATGCTACATGCTGCATCACATCGAGATATGGATTTCCGAGACCCCTCGACCGGTCCTTGCCACAAAATCCCTGTAACCCTGATGGGCGTCGCGCATCGGGGTACACGGGCCGGCATGGCACCGAAGACCGAACGCATCCAGTTCCTGCGGGCCGTGCGGCAACTGCGCCGTGTCCGCTCCTTCTACGCTGCGGCCATCCTGCTGTGGACGGGGTCCGCGGCCTGGACGGGCTGGCAGGCCCCGGGGAGCCGGTAGATGTGGGTGTCCGTTCTCCTCCTGGCCGTTTTCACCGTACTGCTTGTCACCGCGAGTCTCGCCCTGAGGCGTCTCGCCGTTCCCGCGACGGGCCGGCCTGTGCACCACGCTGCCCCGCACAAGCTGCCAAGCATCCGCCCTCACGCGCACGCCTGAAGAACCGTCACCCTTCCCTCGAGCCGGCCGCCCCCGACCGCGCGGGAACCGGTGCACTGACAGCCCGTTACCGAACCACCGCAACCCCTCCCTGTAGGTGCTCGGGCCGCAGGCCCGTTGGCCGGCCCGCGCAGCGGGTCCGGCCTTTTGTGGCGCGCAGCGCCACCAGGTGGCTGGAGCGCAGCGGAGGCCACCTCGGGGCCGCAGGCCCCGCGGCTCCGGGAGCGCAGCGGACGGAGCGTCACCCGCCTTGCTGAGCAAGGCGGGTGAGCTGCTCGCGCAGCGAGCAGCAGCGCTCACGCGGAGCGGGAGCGCAACACCCGCGCTGCGCGCGGGTGTTCGCTTGCCCATCGCGCAGCGATGGGGTACCCGCTCCGCGGGAGATAGGAAG
>NZ_JBIRNE010000045.1:0-10784 GCF_044331465.1 Streptomyces sp. NPDC017225
GGCCCAGGTGATCGGCCGCGAGCTGGCGGGTCTGGGTGGTATGGCGTCGGTGTCGCTGCCGCGTGCGGAGGTCGAGACCCGTCTGTCGGGCTGGGTGGGCCGGCTTGATGTGGCCGCGGTCAATGGTGTGTCCAGTACGGTCGTCGCGGGTGACGCCGACGCGATCGTGGAGTTCGTCGCCGCTTGCCGGGGGGAGGAGATCCGGGCTCGTCAGGTCCCGGTGGACTACGCCTCGCACTCGGCGCATGTGGAGCGGATCGAGGCCGAACTCCTCGACGTCCTCGCCCCGATCACCCCGCGTGCGGCCCGTGTCCCGTTCTACTCGACCGTCGACGCCGCACCCACGGACACGACGACTCTGGACGCGGGCTACTGGTACCGCAATCTGCGGCACACCGTCCGTTTCGAGGAGACCGTGCGTCTCCTGATCTCGAAGGGTTTCGGGACGTTCGTGGAGTCCAGTGCTCATCCGGTGCTGACGATGGGTGTGCAGGAGACCGCCGACGTCACCGCCGACGTCACCGCCGTGGGCTCGCTGCGGAGGGACGAGGGCACCCTGGCCCGTTTCCTGGCCTCGGCCGCCGAACTGTTCGTCCACGGCACGTCCGTCGACTGGTCCGCCCTCTTCGAGGGGACCGGCGCCCGGCGCGTCGACCTGCCCACCTACCCCTTCCAGCACCAGCACTACTGGCTCGAAGCCGACGCGTCGCAGACCGACTCGCTCACCTACCGCGTCCAGTGGAAGGCCCTCGACGCCGACGAGACCCCCGCCCGGCTGTCCGGGCGGTGGCTACTGGTCCTGCCCGAGGGACCGGCCGGGTCCGAGGCCGCCGAACTCGCCCGGCAGCACCTGGCCGCCCGGGGAGCCGTCGTGGAGCCGTTCGCCGTCAGCCCGGCCGACGCCGACCG
The DNA here is from genome assembly GCF_044331465.1 of Streptomyces sp. NPDC017225. Classification (NCBI taxonomy): domain Bacteria; kingdom Bacillati; phylum Actinomycetota; class Actinomycetes; order Kitasatosporales; family Streptomycetaceae; genus Streptomyces; species Streptomyces sp. NPDC017225. The sequence goes on from NZ_JBIRNE010000045.1 coordinate 910, forward strand.
GTCCCTGCTGCGCGCCCGGCTCGCCGAGGCCACCGACCGTCCCGGCGCCGAGCCGCTGACCGGCATCCTGTCCCTGCTCGCCCTGGCCGAGGGCGAGCACCCCGACCACGCGGCCGTTCCGCTCGGGCTCGCCGCCACCCTCACCCTCGCCCAGGCCGCCGCCGACGCGGGCACCGGAGCCCGGCTCTGGGCCGTCACCGAGGGCGCCGTGACGGTGACCGCCACCGAGGTGCCGTCCGCCGCACAGGCGCAGATCTGGGGCCTGGGCCGCGTCGCCGCCCTCGAACTCCCCACCCTGTGGGGAGGACTGGCGGACCTGCCCGCCGGCGGGCAGACCGACGCCCGGCCCTGGCAGCAACTGGCCAACCTGCTGGCCGCACCCGGTAACGACGACCAGGTGGCCGTCCGCGGCTCCGGTGTCTTCGGCCGCCGCCTCGTCCAGGCCCAGCTCGGCCCGGCCGACGGCGCGCGGCACACGCGAGGCACCGCGCTCGTCGTCGGCGACATCGCGGGCGTCGCGGCACCACTGGCCCGCCGCCTGCTCGCGTCCGGCACCGAGCACGTCGTACTCGCCGGACTCACCGGCGCCGTCGCGGACGAACTCGCCGACATCGAAGGCCGTACGACCGTCACGCCCTGCGACCTGACCGACGACCACGCGCTCGGTGAACTCCTCACCCGGCACACCCCGTCCGCCGTCTACGTCGCACCGCCCGTCGCGCCACCGACCACGCTCACCGAGACCACCATGGAGGGCTTCGCCGCCGCGGTCCTGGCCAAGACGGACCTGCCCACCCGAGTCGACGCGCTCCTCGCCGGCACCGAACTCGACGCCTTCGTCGTGTTCTCCTCCGTCGCGGGAGTCTGGGGCGGAGCCGGCCAGGGCGGCTACGCGGCCGGTACCGCGTACCTGGACGCGTTCGCCCAGACCCGTCGAGGCGTGGGCCTGGCCGCCACCTCGGTGGCCTGGACCCCCTGGCGGAACACCTCCGGCGTCTCCGCCGGGCACCTCGCGCGCACCGGTCTGAGCCTCCTCGCCCCCGAGCGCGCCCTGGACGCCCTCGACGCCGTCCTCGGCCGCGACGAGACCGGCATCACGGTCGCCGACGTCGACTGGAGCCGGTTCGAACCCGCCTACACCGCCGCCCGGCCCTGCGCGCTCCTCGACGAGCTGCCCGCGGTACGGCGGGCGCGCCGGGAGGAGCCGGCCGTATCCGGCCGCGAGGAGCAGACCAGCGGGCTCGCGGCCGCCCTGCTCGGCAAGTCCGACCAGGAGCAGGAGCGGGAACTGCTGCGACTGGTGCGTACCCACGTCGCCGCCGCCCTCGGGCACTCCGACTCCGACGGCATCGCACCCGACCGCGCCTTCCGCGCGCTGGGCTTCAACTCCGTCACCGCCGTCGAACTGCGCAACCGGCTGCGCGAGGCGACGGGCCTGCCCCTGGCCGCCTCCCTGGTCTTCGACCACCCGAGCCCCGCCGCGGTCGCCCGCCACCTGAGGGAACTGGTCACCGGCGCGGGTGCCGACCAGTCCGCCGACGCGCCGTTCGCGGTCGCGCCCGCCGACGGCGACGCCGAACCCGTCGCCATCGTCGGCATGGCCTGCCGCTTCCCCGGCGGCGTCAGCACCCCCGGCGAGCTGTGGCGGCTGGTACTCGACGGCGGCGACGCCATCACACCCTTCCCCACCAACCGCGGCTGGGACCTCGACGGCCTCTACGACCCCGACCCGGAGGCCAAGGGACGCACCTACGTCCGCGAAGGCGGCTTCCTGCCCGAGGCTCCCGACTTCGACCCGGAGTTCTTCGGCATCTCGCCCCGCGAGGCCCTCGCCATGGACCCCCAGCAGCGGCTGATGCTGGAGACGTCCTGGGAGGCGTTCGAACGCGCCGGGCTCGACCCCGCCCAGGTGCGCGGCAGCCGCACCGGAGTGTTCATCGGCACCAACGGCCAGCACTACATGCCGTTGCTCCAGAACGGCGACGAGGACTTCGACGGCTACCTCGGCACCGGCAACTCCGCCAGTGTCATGTCCGGCCGCCTCTCCTACGTCTTCGGACTGGAGGGCCCGGCCGTCACCGTGGACACCGCCTGCTCGGCGTCCCTGGTCGCCCTGCACCTGGCCGTGCAGTCGCTGCGCCGCGGCGAGTGCGGCCTGGCACTCGTCGGCGGCGCCACCGTCATGTCCACCCCGGAGATGCTGGTCGAGTTCTCCCGCCAGCGCGTCATGTCCCCCACCGGCCGCTCCCGGGCCTTCGCCGCCGGCGCCGACGGCGTCACGCTCGGCGAAGGCGCCGGCACACTGCTCGTGGAACGGCTCTCGGACGCCGAGCGCAACGGACACCCCGTCCTCGCCGTCATCCGCGGCTCCGCCGTCAACCAGGACGGTGCCAGCAACGGCCTGACCGCCCCCAGCGGACCCTCCCAGGTCCGGGTCATCCGCCAGGCCCTCGCCGACGCGGGCCTGCGACCCCGGGACGTCGACGCCGTCGAGGCCCACGGCACCGGCACCGAACTCGGCGACCCCATCGAGGCCCAGGCCCTGCTCGCCACCTACGGTGCCGAACGCCCCGGCGACGAGCCGCTGTGGCTCGGCTCCGTGAAGTCCAACCTCGGCCACACCCAGGCCGCCGCCGGAGTCGCCGGCGTCATCAAGATGGTGCAGGCGCTGCGCGGCGGCGTACTGCCGCGCACCCTGCACGTCGACGAGCCCAGCCCCCGCGTCGACTGGTCCGCGGGCGCCGTCTCCCTGCTCACCGACGACGTGGCCTGGCCCGAGCGGGACACCCCGCGCCGCGCCGCCGTCTCCGCCTTCGGCATCAGCGGCACCAACGCCCACGTCATCCTCGAGGAGGCCCCCCGGCCCGAGCCGCGGCCCGACACCGCGGACCCCGGCCAGGACGGAACCGACTGGTGGTCGGAGGTCACCGTCCCGCTGCTGTTCTCCGCCCGCAACGAGTCCGCCCTGCGCGCCCAGGCGGCCCGGCTGCGCGCCGAACTGATCGAACACCCCGACACCCACCCCGCCGACGCGGGTTACACCCTGATGACCGCGCGCTCCCGCTTCGAGCACCGGGCCGCCGTCATCGGCGAGAGCCGCGAGGAACTCCTCGACGCCCTCAACTGCCTGGCCCAGGACCGCCCTCACCCCGTCGTGCTGCGCGGCACCGCCGGGCCCGGCGACCGGATCGTCTTCGTCTTCCCCGGCCAGGGCTCCCAGTGGGCGTCGATGGCCGAAGGACTGCTGGAACGCTCCGCCGCCTTCCGCGCGAGCGTGCGCGAGTGCGACGAGGCCCTGCGCGCCCACCTCGACTGGTCCGTGCTGGACGTCCTGCGGCAGGTGCCCGGCGCCCCCTCCACGGCCCGCGTCGACGTGGTCCAGCCGGTGCTGTTCACGATGATGGTGTCGCTGGCCGCCACCTGGCGCTCCCTGGGCGTGCACCCCTCCGCGGTCGTCGGCCACTCCCAGGGCGAGATCGCCGCCGCGTACGTCGCCGGCGGCATCTCCCTCGACGACGCCGCCCGCATCGTGTCCCTGCGCAGCCAGGCCTGGCTGACACTGGCCGGCCAGGGCGGCATGATCGCCGCGTCCCTGTCCGCCGAGGACCTGCGGGCCCGCCTCGCCCGGTTCGGCGACCGGCTCTCCGTGGCCGCCGTCAACAGCCCGAACACCGCCGCCGTCGCCGGTGACCCCGGCGCACTGCGCGAACTCCTCGACGAACTCGCCGCCGACGGCGTCCACGCCCGCCCCATCCCCGGCGTCGACACCGCCGGGCACTCCGCACAGGTAGACGCGCTCAAGGACCACCTCATGGAGGTACTGGCCCCCGTCGCGCCCCGCACCGGCGACATCCCGTTCTACTCCACCGTCACCGGCGGCCTGCTGGACACCGCCGAACTGGACTGCGGGTACTGGTACCGCAACATGCGCGACCCGGTGGAGTTCGAGGCCGCCACCCGCGCCCTCGTCGCCGACGGCCACGAGGTGTTCCTGGAGCCCAGCCCGCACCCCATGCTGGCCGCCTCCCTCCAGGAGACCGTCGCGGACCGCGGCGCCCGCGCGGCCGTCCTCGGCACCCTGCGCCGAGACAAGGGCGGCGCCCGCTGGTTCGCCGCGGCCCTCGGCACCGCCCATGTCAGTGGCGTCGAGATCGACGCCGACGCCCTCTTCGGCACCGGTTCACGCCGCGTCGAGCTGCCCACGTACCCCTTCCAGCGCGAGCGGTACTGGTACAGCGCGCCGGCCCGGCGCGGCGACCTGTCCGCCGTCGGACTGCGGGAAGCGGCACACCCCCTGCTCGGCACCGGCGTGGAACTGCCCGAGTCGGGGTCCGTCGTCTACACGGCCAGGCTGGGCGCCGACACCCAGCCCTGGCTGGCCGACCACGCCCTGCTGGGCACCACCCTGCTGCCCGGCGCCGCCCTCGTGGACCTCGCCGGCTGGGCCGGACGGCAGTCGGGCTGCGCCCGGACCGACGAACTGATCCTCCAGGCCCCCGTCGCGCTGCCCGACACCGGCGCCCTCGAACTGCGGCTGCTCGTCGCCGCCGCGGGCGAGGACGGACGGCGCACCCTGACCGTCCACTCCCGCGAGGCCGGCGCCGAGCCCGGCACCCCCTGGACCCGGCACGCCGAAGCCGTCGTCGCACCCGCGTCCGGCACCGAAGCACAGGCCGTCGCCCCCGCCCCGTGGCCGCCGGCCGCCGCCACCCCCGTACCGCACGGCGAACCCGCCTCCTTCTACGAGGACTTCACCGCCCGCGGCTACGACTACGGGCCGGCCTTCCGCGGCTTCCGCGCGGGCTGGACGCAGGACGACACCGTGCACGCCGAAGTCCAGCTGCCCGAGCAGGCCACCGGCACCGGCTACGGAATCCACCCCGCCCTGCTCGACGCGGCCCTCCAGGCGATGAGCCTCGGCCGGTTCTTCCCCGAGGACGGGCAGACCCGCATGCCGTTCGCGGTGCGCGGCGTGACCCTGCACACCGAGGGCGCCGCACGGCTGCGCGTCACGGTCCGCCCCGCCGGTGCGGAAGCCGTCGCCCTGAGCGCCACCGACGACACCGGACGGCCCGTCCTCGACATCGACGAACTGCTGGTGCGTACCGTCTCCGACGAGCAGCTGGCCGCCGCGTCGGCCGGCCGGACCGGACACCACGGCTCCCTGTACGAGGTCGACTGGCCGACGCTGCCGGTCCCGGCCGCGCTGCCCGTGCGCCGTCTGGCGGTCGTGGGCGAGGACCACGCCAAGGTGCTCGCCGCGATGGAGGCCGCCGGCACCGACGGCGACTGGTACCCCGACCTGGCCGCGCTGCTCGCCGCCACGGAGACCGGCCCCGCCCCCGACACCGTCGTCATCTCCTTCCCACAGCACCCCTGCCCCGACGCGCCGGCCGCGCACACCACCGCCCACCGGGCGCTGGACCTGGCCCAGGGCTGGCTGGCGGCCGGCGACCGGCTGGCCGGCACCACCCTCGCCCTGATCACCAGGGGAGCGGTGGCCGCCGGCGCCGACGAGCAGGTCGTCGACCCGGTCGGGGCCACCGTGTGGGGGCTGATCCGGTCCGCCCAGTCCGAGGAACCCGGCCGCTTCGTCCTCCTCGACGTCGACCGCCCCGACACCCTCAAGGGCACCACCCTGGCCGCCGCCCTCGCCTGCGGCGAGTCGCAGACCGCCGTCCGCGGCGGCGCCGTCCGCGTTCCGCGGCTCGCCCGCGCCGGCGAGACCGGCGCACGCGGCGACCTGCTGCTGCCCCCGGCCGACAGCACCGCCTGGCGGCTGGCCACCACCGGCACCGGCACCCTGGACGGACTGCGTCTCACCGACGCGCCCGACACCCTGGCCGCCCTCGAACCCGGACAGGTACGCATCGCCGTCCGCGCCGCCGGCGTCAACTTCCGCGACACCCTCATCGCGCTCGGCATGTACCCCGGCGAGGCCGTCATGGGCGCCGAGGGCGCGGGCATCGTCACCGAGACCGGCCCCGGCGTGCGTCACCTCGCCCCGGGAGACCGCGTCCTCGGCATGTGGACCGGCGGCTTCGGCCCCTTCGCCGTCGCCGACGCCCGCATGGTCGCCCCCGTCCCCGACGGCTGGACCTACGCCGAGGCCGCGTCCGTGCCGGCCGTGTTCCTCACCGCCCACTACGCCCTCACCCGCCTGGCCGGAGCCCGGCCCGGGCAGTCCCTGCTGGTCCACGCCGCCGCGGGCGGTGTCGGCATGGCCGCCCTGCAGCTCGCCCGCCACCTCGGCCTGACGGTGTACGCCACCGCGAGCACCGGCAAGTGGGACACCCTGCGCCGACTCGGCCTCGCCGACCGCGCCATCGCCAACTCCCGCACCACCGAGTTCGCCGACACCTTCCTCGCCGCGACCGACGGCAGGGGCGTGGACATCGTCCTCAACTCCCTCGCGGGCGAGTTCGTCGACGCCTCCCTGCGGCTGCTGCCGCACGGCGGGCACTTCCTCGAACTCGGCAAGGCCGACGTACGCGACCCGGAGCACCTCGCGAAGACCCACCCGGGCACCGAGTACCAGGCGTTCGACCTCGTCCAGGCCGGCCCCGACACCGTCGGCGAGATGCTGCGCGAACTGCTCGACCTGTTCGCCCGGGGCGTCCTGAGCCCGCTGCCGCTGACGACCTACGAGATCCGCGGCGCCCGCGAGGCCTTCCGCACCCTCAGCCAGGCCCGGCACACCGGCAAACTGGTCCTGACCATGCCACCGTCCTTCGGGCCGTACGGCACCGTCCTGGTCACCGGCGGCACCGGCACCCTCGGCAGCGCGGTGGCCCGCCACCTCGTCACCGAGCACGGCGTGCGCCACCTCGTGCTCGCCGGCCGCCAGGGCCCCGACGCCGAAGGCGCCCCCGAACTCGCCGCCGAACTGACCCGTCTGGGCGCCGAGATCACCGTACGGGCCTGCGACGCGGGCGACCGGGAGCAGCTCGCGGCGCTCCTCGCGAAGATCCCCGCCGACCGGCCGCTGACCGGCGTCGTGCACACCGCCGGCGTGCTCGCCGACGGCACCGTGCCCGCGCTCACCCACGACGACCTCGACACCGTCCTGCGCCCCAAGGTCGACGCCGTGCTCAACCTGCACGACCTCACCCGTGACCTGGACCTCACCGGATTCGTCATGTACTCGTCCTCATCGGCCCTGTTCGGCAGCCCCGGCCAGGGCGGCTACGCGGCGGCCAACGCCTTCCTCGACGCCTTCGCCGGATACCGGCGCTCCCTGGGGCTGCCCGCCGTGTCCCTGGCCTGGGGTCTGTGGGCCGGCGACAGCCGGATGGCCGGTCACCTCGACCAGAGCGGCATGCACCGCAGGCTCGCCCGGGGCGGGGTCCTGCCCCTCACCGACGCCGAGGGCCTGTCCCTGTTCGACGCGGCGCAGGCCGCCGACAGCCCGCTCCAGGTGCCCATCCGGCTCAACCACGCGGCCGTACGCGCCGCCGGCCCCGTCCCCGCCTTCCTCAGCACACTCGTCCAGGGCGGCACCACCGACACCGCGCGGCACACCCCGCAGGAGGCCCCCGCCCAGGCCGACACGCTGACCGCCCGGCTGACCGGACTCTCCGTCGAGGAGCAGGAGGAGCTCCTCCTGGACACCGTCCGCGCTCACGCCGCCGCCGTCCTCGGTCACGGCGGACCCGAGGGCATCGCCGCCGACCGGGCCTTCAAGGAGACCGGCTTCGACTCCCTCACCGCGGTCGAGATGCGCAACCGGGTGGCCGCCGCCACCGGACTGCGCCTGCCGGCCACCCTCGTCTTCGACCACCCGACGCCCCTCGCGCTCGCCGCGCACCTGCGTACCGAACTGGTCCCCGAGGACACCGGGACCCCGCTGCCCGCAGACGCCGGCGGCAGGTCCGTCATGACGGAACTCGACCGGCTGGAGGCCCTCTTCGGCGCCCTCGTCGGACAGGCCGCCGACGGCACCGCTCCGGACGCCACCACGCACCAGGAGATCGCGGGCCGCCTCACCGCCCTCACCGGACTGTGGCAGGGCATCGGCGGCACGCGGGGCACGCACGCGACGGACGAGACGACGGCCGACTCCCTCCAGGACGCCGACGACGACGAGATCTTCGCATTCATAGACGAGCGGTACTGAGCCGCGACCACGTGACGGGGTGACCAGACAGACATGGCGAACGAAGACAAGCTCCGCGACTACCTGAAGCGGGCCACCACCGAACTGCACCGCACCAGCGAACGCCTCCGGGAACTCGAGGCCCGGGCCCACGAGCCCGTCGCGATCGTCGGCATGGCCTGCCGCCTCCCCGGCGGTGCCGCCTCACCGGAGGCCCTGTGGGAGCTGGTGTCCACCGGCACCGACGCGGTCTCCCCGCTGCCCGGCGACCGCGGCTGGGACACCACGGGCCTGTACGACCCGGACCCGGACGCGGCCGGCCGCACCTACTGCCGCGAAGGCGGCTTCCTGCCGGACGCGGGCGCCTTCGACCCGGCGTTCTTCGGCATCTCGCCCCGCGAGGCCCTCGCCATGGACCCCCAGCAGCGACTGCTCCTGGAGACCTCGTGGGAGGCCCTGGAACGCGCCGGCATCGACCCGCGCTCCCTGCGCGGCTCCCGCACCGGCGTGTTCGTCGGGGCCTGGGACGGCGGCTACACCTCCGCCGTCCACGAGCCCTCGGCCGAACTGGAGGGCGACCTGCTCACCGGAGGCGTCGTCAGCTTCACCTCCGGCCGCATCTCCTACACCCTGGGCCTGGAGGGCCCGTCCGTGACCGTGGACACGGCCTGCTCCTCCTCCCTGGTCGCCCTGCACCAGGCCGTCCGCGCGCTGCGAGCCGGGGAGTGCGACCTGGCGCTCACCGGCGGTGTCACCGTCATGTCCACCCCCGCCGTGTTCGTCCAGTTCTCCCGCCAGCGCGGCCTGGCGGCCGACGGCCGCTGCAAGGCCTTCGCCGACGCGGCCGACGGCTTCGGCCCGGGTGAGGGCGCCGGCATGCTGCTCGTGGAGCGGCTGTCCGACGCGGTACGCCGGGGCCACCGCGTCCTGGCGGTCCTGCGGGGCTCCGCCGTCAACCAGGACGGCGCCAGCAACGGCCTCACCGCACCCAGCGGCGCCGCCCAGCAGCGCGTGATCCGTCAGGCCCTCACCGACGCCGGGCTCACCGCCGCCGACATCGACGCCGTGGAGGCGCACGGCACGGGCACCCGGCTCGGCGACCCGATCGAGGCGCACGCCCTCATGGACACCTACGGCCGCGCCCGCACCGGCGAACGCCCGCTGTGGCTGGGCTCGCTGAAGTCCAACATCGGCCACACCCAGGCCGCCGCGGGCGTCGCGGGCATCATCAAGACGGTGATGGCGCTGCGCGCCGGTGTCCTGCCGAAGACCCTGCACGTCGACGCGCCGTCCGCGGAGATCAACTGGTCCGAAGGCGGCGTGGAACTGCTGACGGAGACCCGTGACTGGCCCGCGGCGGCGGACCGTCCGCGTCGGGCGGGGGTGTCGTCGTTCGGGGTGAGCGGGACCAACGCGCACGTGATCCTGGAGCAGGCCCCCGCCGTCGAGCCGGTCCACGGACCGGAGGTGCGGGAGACGCTGCCCGTGGTACCGCTGGTGGTGAGCGCCAGGTCGCAGGCCGCCCTGAAGGAACAGTCCGAACGTGTGGGGCGTCTGCTGGAGCCCGCCGGTGAACTGCGCCCGCTCGACGTGGCTTTCAGCCTGGCCACCGGACGCTCGGCCCTGGAGCACCGCTCGGTGACCCTGGACCAGCTCGCGGTGGAGGGTGTGGCGTCGCAGTCGTCCGGTCGGACGGTGCTGGTGTTCCCGGGTCAGGGGACGCAGTGGGCGGGGATGGGGCGTGAGCTGCTGGACACGTCGCCGGTGTTCGCGGCTCGTC
>NZ_JBIRNE010000046.1:0-9126 GCF_044331465.1 Streptomyces sp. NPDC017225
GCACCGGGCGAGAACGGGACGCGCACCGTGGAGATCTTCTCCCAGCGCGAGGACGCCCCCGGCGACAAGGACGCCTGGACACGGCACGCCACCGGGCTTCTGTCTGCCTCGGCCTCGTCCGGTGGCGGGGAATGCGACTTCACGGCGTGGCCACCGCCCGGTGCGTCCGCCGTCGAGACCGGTGACCTCTACTCAGGTCTGCTGGAGCAGGGGTACGAGTACGGACCGGCGTTCCAGGGAGTGCGTGCGGTGTGGCGGCGCGGCGAGGAGGTCTTCGCCGAGGTCGCCCTGCCCGAGGAACACCGCAAGGAGGCAGGAAGGTTCGGCATCCACCCCGCCCTGCTCGAAGCCGTCCTGAACGTCTCGTCGGTCGGTGGCGCGGCAGCGGACGGTGACGACGTCCGTCAGCCGCTCGACTGGAACGGCGTGACGCTGCACGCCGCGGGCGCCTCGGCGCTGCGGGTGCGACTGCTGCCCAGCGGGTCCGACGCCCTGACGTTGGAGGCGGCCGACGAGACCGGTGGCCCGGTGCTGACGGTGGACTCGCTGGTGGTCAGGGCGCTGTCCGCCGAGCAGCTGGCGCGGTCCGGAGACACGGCGACCGCCGACTCGCTGTTCTTCCTGGACTGGCGGGAAGCGCCCGCAACTCCGGGTGGCGCGCCCGTTCTGACATGGGCGCCGGTCGGCACCGTCGAGGACGTGACCGGCCTGGTCGACGGGGCCGACGCTCCGCCGGTGGCGGTCCTGGAGGCCGTCGGCGGCGACGGGGACGACGCGGTACTCACGCTGACATCGAGGGTCCTCGCGGTGGTGCAGGCGTGGCTGACCACGGAAGGCCTGGAGGAGTCGCGCCTCGTGGTGGCGACCCGGGGCGCGGTGCCCGCCGGTGACGGCGTGGTGACCGACCCCGCCGGGGCGGCCGTGTGGGGTCTGGTGCGCGCCGCGCAGGCCGAGAATCCCGACCGGATCGTTCTCGTCGACGCCGATCCGGCATCCGCCGACGGGCCGGCCGCCGTCCCGGGCGTCGTCCTGGGCGCCGTGGCGGCCGGTGACGAGCCGCAGATCGCGGTGCGCGGCACCGCGATCTTCGTGCCCCGCCTCGCCCGCGCAACCGACACACGGCACCCGGACGCTTCACCGGCGATCGGCGCCCAGGGGACCGTTCTGGTCACGGGAGGCACCGGCTCGCTGGGTGCCCTCGCGGCCCGGCACCTGGTCACACGGTACGGCGTGCGGCATCTGGTCCTGGCCAGTCGCCGGGGCCCGGAGGCCGAGGGCGCCAAGGAACTGGTCGCCGAGCTCACCGAGCAGGGCGCGGCCGTGGAGGTCGTGGCCTGCGACGTGTCCGACCGTGCCCAGGCCGAGGCTCTGCTCGCCGAGGTGTCCGACGCGCACCCCCTGCGCGGAGTCATCCACACGGCCGGTGTCCTTGACGCCGGGGTGATCGGGGCGTTGACCCCGGAGCGGCTGGCGAGGGTGTTCGCACCCAAGGTGGACGCCGTACGCCACCTCGACGAGCTCACCCGCCCTCTGGCTCTGGACCTTTTCGTCGTCTACTCGTCCGTCTCGGCGGTCTTCATGGGCGCGGGCAGCGGCAGTTACGCGGCGGCCAACGCCTACCTGGACGGGCTGATGGCCAACCGCCGGGCGGCGGGCCTGCCGGGGCTGTCGCTGGCCTGGGGTCTGTGGGAGCAGACCGACGGCATGGCAGCGAACACCGACGACCTCACCCGCTCCCGGATGAACCGGCGCGGCGGCCTCCAGGTGATGACTCCGACCGAGGGCATGGAACTGTTCCACGCCGCGCTGGGGACCGGGCACTCGCTCCTGGTACCCGCCAAACTGGATCTGCGAGGAGTACGGGCCGACGCCGCGGCCGGCGGGGGAGTCCCGCACATGCTGCGCGGCCTGGTCCGCGCCGGACGCCAGTCGGCTCGGACGGGCTCCCAGCAGGACGGCGAGCTGCTGCGCCGCCTTGCGGGACTCCCCACCGCCGAGCAGGAGAAGGCCCTGGTCGACCTGGTACGCGGCCAGGCCGCGTCCGTGCTGGGGCATGACGGGCCGGAGGGGGTCCGAGCGGACACGGCGTTCAAGGACACCGGGTTCGACTCGCTCACATCCGTGGAACTGCGCAACCGGCTGCGGGCGGCGACGGGACTACAGCTTCCCGCCACCTTGGTCTTCGACTACCCGAACCCGCAGGCCCTCGCCCGCCACCTGCACGGCGAGCTGTTCCCGGACGGTGGCACGGCCGGCCAGGACGTGGACGAGGAACGTCTGCGGCGCGCACTCGCGTCGCTCCCGCTGGCCCGGTTCCGGGCAGCCGGGCTGATGGACGCCCTGGTCAAGCTGGTCGCCCTCGACGACGGCGCACCGGCGGTCGGCGCCCTCGACGACGCCGACGAGGAGAGGGCGGTCGCCGAGCTGGACGTCGACGACCTCGTGCTGCTGGCGCTCGGCGACAACTAACCCTGCGAAACCGCTGAAGGATTGGGGAAACCAAGTGAGTGCGTCGTATGAGAAGGTCGTCGAGGCGCTGCGGAAGTCGGTCGAAGAGGTCGGCTCGCTGAAGAAGCGGAACCGCCTGCTCGTCGACGCCTCCCGTGAGCCGGTGGCCGTGGTCGGCATGGCGTGCCGGCTGCCCGGCGGGGTCGCGGGCCCCGAGGACCTGTGGCGACTGGTCCGTGACGGCCGCGACGCCGTGACAGGATTTCCCGAGGACCGGGGTTGGGACCTGGAGGGCCTGTTCGACCCGGACCCGGACCGTGCGGGGACCACGTACACCAATCAGGGCGGCTTCCTCCACGAAGCGGGTCTCTTCGACGCGGGGTTCTTCGGGATCTCGCCGCGTGAGGCGCTGGCGATGGACCCGCAGCAGCGGTTGCTCCTGGAGAGCTCCTGGGAGGCCTTCGAGAGCGCCGGGATCGACCCGCTCTCGCTCAAGGGCGCCGATGTCGGCGTCTTCTCCGGGGTGTTCGGTCAGGGGTACGTCGCTCCCGGCGCCAGCGTGGTGACACCCGAACTGGAGGGTTTCGCGGGCACCGGCGGGTCCACGAGTGTGGCGTCGGGCCGGGTGTCGTACGTCTTCGGCTTCGAGGGCCCGGCGGTAACGATCGACTCGGCGTGTTCGTCGTCGCTGGTGGCGATGCATCTGGCCGCGCAGGCGCTGCGCCAGGGCGAGTGCTCCATGGCGCTCGCCGGCGGCGCGACCGTCATGGCCAATCCCGGCGCGTTCGTGGAGTTCTCGCGTCAGCGGGGTCTGGCCGACGACGGTCGCTGCAAGGCGTACGCCGACGGCGCGGACGGGACGGGCTGGGCGGAAGGCGTCGGGGTCGTGGTCCTGGAGCGTCTGTCGGTGGCGCGGGAGCGCGGGCACCGGGTGCTCGCGGTGCTGCGGGGCAGTGCGGTGAACCAGGACGGCGCGTCCAACGGCCTGACGGCTCCGAACGGCCCAGCTCAGCAGCGGGTGATCCGTGGAGCGCTCGCGAATGCGGGGCTCAGCCCGGCGGACGTGGATGTGGTGGAGGGGCACGGCACGGGCACGGTCCTCGGCGATCCGATCGAGGCGCAGGCGCTGCTGGCCACGTACGGCAAGAGCCGTGACGCGGAGCGGCCGTTGTGGCTGGGCTCGTTGAAGTCGAATGTCGGGCACACCCAGGCGGCCGCGGGTGTGGCCGGTGTGATCAAGATGGTGCAGGCGTTGCGGCATGGTGTGATGCCGGCGACGTTGCATGTGGATGCGCCGACGTCGCGGGTGGACTGGTCGGCGGGCGGCGTGGAGTTGCTGACCGAGGCGCGGGAGTGGCCGCGTGAGGGCGGTCCGCGCCGGGCCGGTGTCTCGGCCTTCGGGGTGAGCGGGACGAACGCGCACCTGATTCTGGAGGAGGCGCCCGAGGAGGCGCCCGAGGAGGCGGTGGCGGAGCGATCGGTTGCGCCTGCTGGTGTGGTGCCGTTGGTGGTGTCGGCGCGTAGCGCTGGGTCTCTGGCCGGGCAGGCGGGGCGGCTCGCGTCCTTCGTGGAGGAAGCCGGTGGGGGTTCTCTGACGGGCGTCGCCGGCGCGTTGGTTGCTGGGCGTGCGGTGCTGGGTGAGCGTGCGGTGGTGGTGGCCGGCTCGGACGATGAGGCTGTCGCTGGTCTGCGGGCCCTCGCCCGTGGCGAGAGCACGGCCGGAGTCCTTTCCGGTTCGGGTGCGCCCGGCAAGGTCGTATGGGTCTTCCCCGGGCAGGGCTCGCAGTGGGCGGGTATGGGCCGGGAGCTGCTCGATTCCTCGCCGGTGTTCGCGGCGCGGGTCGCGGAGTGTGCGGCGGCCTTGGAGCCGTTCATCGACTGGTCACTCGTCGATGTGCTGCGGGGGGATGCTGACCCGGGTCTGCTGGATCGGGTCGATGTCCTTCAGCCGGCGAGTTTCGCTGTGATGGTGGGATTGGCGGCGGTGTGGGCGTCGGTGGGTGTGGAGCCCGACGCGGTGGTGGGGCATTCGCAGGGTGAGATCGCCGCCGCGTGTGTGTCGGGGGCGTTGTCGCTGGAGGATGCGGCGCGGGTGGTGGCGTTGCGCAGTCAGGCCATCGCCGGGCAGCTCGCCGGGCGTGGCGGTATGGCCTCCGTCGCGTTGAGCGAGAGCGAGGCGGTTGAGCGGCTGGGGCGTTGGGCGGACCGGGTCGAGGTGGCCGCGGTGAACGGGCCGTCGTCGGTCGTGGTGGCTGGTGATGCCGGGGCGCTGGACGAGGTGCTGGAGGTTCTGGCCGCCGAGGGTGTCCGGGTGCGGCGGGTGGCGGTGGACTACGCCTCGCACACCCGGCATGTGGAGGACATCCGAGAGATCCTCGCCGGCACGCTCGCCGGCGTCGAGGCGGCACAGCCGTCGATTCCGTTCTACTCGACCGTCACCGGCGGGTGGGTGGATGCGGCGGGTGTTCTGGACGGCGGCTACTGGTATCGCAATCTCCGCAGCCAGGTCGGTTTCGGCCCGGCTGTCGCCGGCCTTCTGGAACAGGGTCATGGTGTCTTCGTCGAGGTCAGCGCCCACCCGGTGCTGGTCCAGCCGATCACCGAGATCCTCGACGAGAGCGATGCCTCGGGCACCGGCACGGTGGTGACGGGCTCGCTGCGCCGTGAGGACGGGGGGCTGCGTCGTCTGCTGGCGTCGATGGCGGAGTTGTTCGTGCGGGGTGTCACCGTCGACTGGGCCGGGATACTCCCGGCCGGGGCGACCTCGGCCCGGCTCGACCTGCCCACGTATGCCTTCGACCACCAGCACTACTGGCTCCACGAGATCGCGTCGGCGACGGACGCGGCGTCGTTGGGGCAGGCGGCGGCGGACCATCCGCTGCTTGGTGCGGTGGTGCGTCTGCCGCAGACCGACGGGTTCGTCTTCACTTCCCGCCTGTCGTTGAAGGCGCAGCCCTGGCTGGCCGACCACGCTGTGGGCGGAGTCGTCATCCTCCCCGGTACCGGGTTGGTGGAGCTGGCGGTCCGGGCCGGTGACGAGGCCGGTTGCGGTGTGCTGGAGGAACTGGTCATCGAGGCGCCGTTGGTGGTGCCGGAGCAGGGCGGGGTTCGGGTCCAGGTCGCCGTCGGCGCACCGGGCGAGAACGGGTCGCGCACCGTGGAGATCTACTCCCAGCGCGAGGACACCTCCGGCGATGGGGACGCCTGGACACGGCACGGCACGGGCACGCTGTCGGTCGCACCGTCGGCAAGGAAGGCGGAGCCTGACTTCACCGCGTGGCCGCCGGCCGGCGCGGAGGCCGTCGAGATCGGTGACTTCTACGGTGACCTGAACGAACGCGGCTACGGCTATGGACCGGCGTTCCAAGGGGTGCGTGCCGTGTGGCGGCGCGGCGAGGAGGTCTTCGCCGAGGTCGCCCTGCCCGAGGAACACCGCAAGGACGCCGACCGCTTCGGCATCCATCCCGCGCTGCTCGACGCCGCCCTCCAGGCCGGCACGATCGGAGCCGCGGGGCAGGCGGAGGAGTCCGGGGAGCCGGTGCTGGCGTTCGCGTGGAACGGCCTGGTGCTGCACGCGGCCGGTGCCTCGGCGCTGCGCGTACGGATCGCACCGAACGGTCCGGACGCACTGTCGGTCCAGGCGGCCGACGAGGCCGGTGGCCCGGTGGTGACACTGGACTCGCTGGTGTCCCGGGCGGTGTCCACCGAGCAGCTGGAGACGCCGGCCGACACGGCGGTGGCCAACGCGTTGTTCCGCCTGGAGTGGAGTGAACTGCCCACGCCCCAGGGCGCGGAGTTCCCCCCGTCCTGGGTGCCGGTGACCACACCCGAGGACGTGTCGGCTCTGTCCGAGAGTGTCGGCGTACCGGCGGTGGCGGTCCTGGAGGCCGTCGGCGACGGCGGGGACGACGCGGTACTCACCCTGACCTCCAGGGTCCTCGCGGTGATGCAGGCGTGGCTGACCGCGGACGGCCTCGAGGATTCGCAGCTGTTGGTCGCGACCCGGGGTGCGGTACCCGCCGGTGACGGTGTGGTGACCGACCCGGCCGGGGCGGCGGTGTGGGGTCTGGTGCGTGCGGCCCAGTCCGAAGCCCCGGACCGGGTTTTTCTCCTGGACACGGACCCCGACGCCGAAGGCGGTCTGGACTCGGTCCTGGACTCTTTGCTGGGCCCGGTGGTGGCCTGTGGCGAACCGCAGGTCGCCGTACGTGGCACGGTCATGGCGGTTCCCCGTCTCGCCCGTGTCACCGATCGCGTCACGGACGCGGCACAAGTGTTCAGCGACGAGGGGACGGTTCTGGTCTCGGGTGCCGGGTCGCTGGGCGGCCTGGTCGCCCGGCATCTGGTCACGCGGCACGGCGTACGGCGTCTGGTCCTGGCCAGCCGCCGGGGCCCGGAGGCCGAGGGGGCGGCGGAGCTGGTCGCCGAGCTGGCCGAGCAGGGGGCGGCCGTGGAGGTCGTGTCCTGTGACGTGTCCGACCGTTCCCAGGTCGAGGCTCTGCTCGCCAAGGTGTCCGACGAGCATCCGCTGCGCGGGGTCGTCCACACGGCCGGCGTGTTCGACGACGGGCTGATCGGTGCGCTGACCCCGGAGCGCCTCGCGGGGGTGTTCGCTCCCAAGGTGGACGCCGTGCGTCACCTCGACGAACTGACCCGTGGCACGGACCTCGACGCGTTCGTCGTCTTCTCGTCCGTGGCAGGCCTGTCCGGCGGCGCCGGGCAGGGCAACTACTCTGCGGCGAACGCCTTCCTTGACGGCCTCATGAGCAGCCGCAGGGCCACGGGACTGCCCGGCCTCTCCCTCGCCTGGGGTCTGTGGGAGCAGTCCCTCGGCATGGCCGGGCACCTCAGCGCTGTCGACCAGGCGCGGGCCAGCCGCAGCGGTGTGCTCGAGATATCGGCGGCCGAGGGCATGGAACTGTTCGACGCCGCCCTCCTGTCCGAGCGGGCGCTGCTCGTACCGGTCAAGCTGGACCTGCGGGCCGTCCGTGCCGACGCGTCGGCGGGCGCGGCGGTGCCGCACCTGCTGCGCGGCCTGGTCCGCACGGGCCGACAGCAGGCTCGAGCGGCGAACACCGTCGCCGACGGCGGTCAGCTGTCCGACCGGCTGGCCGGACTCGCCCCCACCGAGCAGCAGACGCTCCTGCTCGACCTCGTGCGGGCCCAGGCCGCGGTCGTACTGGGCCACACCGAACCCGGCGGCGTCCGGGCCGACACGGCGTTCAAGGACGCCGGCTTCGACTCGCTCACGTCCGTGGAGCTGCGCAACCGGCTGCGCGAGGCGACCGGCCTCAAGCTGCCCCCTACGCTCGTCTTCGACTATCCCTCTCCGCAGGCCCTCGCCCGGTACCTGAGCGAGGAGTTCGGTGAGGTGGCGGCGCCGGAACCGGAAGCACCGGTGGTCGTCGCGGCCGATACGGACGAGCCGGTCGCCATCGTCGGCATGGCCTGCCGGCTGCCCGGCGGGGTGTCCTCGCCGGAGCAGTTGTGGAGGCTGGTGGCCGACGGTGTCGACGCGGTCTCGGACTTCCCCGAAGACCGGGGCTGGGACCTGGAGGGCCTGTTCGACCCGGATCCGGACCATGCCGGTACGAGCTACACCAGTCAGGGCGGCTTCCTGGACGGGGCGGGTCTCTTCGACGCGGGGTTCTTCGGGATCTCGCCGCGTGAGGCGCTGGCGATGGACCCGCAGCAGCGGCTGCTCCTGGAGACCTCCTGGGAAGCCCTGGAAGAAGCGGGCATCGACCCCACTTCCCTGAAGGGCACGGACGTCGGTGTGTTCTCCGGTGTCTCCGGTCAGGGTTACGGGGCCGGCGTGCTCGCGCCGGAAGTGGAAGGATTCGCGGGCACCGGTCTGGCGTCGAGTGTGGCGTCGGGCCGGGTGTCGTACGTCTTCGGTTTCGAGGGCCCCGCGGTGTCGGTGGACACCGCTTGTTCGTCGTCGCTGGTGGCGATGCATCTGGCCGCGCAGGCGCTGCGGCAGGGAGAGTGCTCGATGGCGCTCGCCGGCGGCGCGATGGTGATGGCGACACCCGCCACGTTCATGGCGTTCTCGCGACAGCGGGGCCTGGCCGACGACGGCCGCTGCAAGGCGTTCGCCGAGGGCGCGGACGGCATGGGCCTGTCCGAAGGCGTCGGAGTCGTGCTCCTGGAGCGCCTGTCGGTGGCGCGGGAGCGCGGGCACCGGGTGCTCGCGGTGCTGCGGGGCAGTGCGGTGAACCAGGACGGCGCGTCCAACGGTCTGACGGCTCCGAACGGCCCGTCGCAGCAGCGGGTGATCCGGCGGGCCCTGGCCAATGCCCGTATCGCCGCGGCGGACGTGGACGTGGTGGAGGGGCACGGCACCGGCACGGCACTGGGCGATCCGATCGAGGCGCAGGCGCTGCTCGCCACGTACGGTAAGAGCCGTGACGCGGAGCGGCCGTTGTGGCTCGGCTCCCTGAAGTCGAACATCGGCCATGCGCAGGCGGCCGCGGGTGTGGCCAGCGTGATCAAGATGGTGCAGGCCCTGCGGTACGGCGTCATGCCTCCCACGTTGCACGCCCAGCGCCCCTCTGACCAGGTCGACTGGTCGGCGGGTGCGGTGGAGTTGCTGACCGAGGCGCGGGAGTGGCCGCGTGAGGGCCGTCCGCGCCGGGCCGGTGTCTCGTCCTTCGGGGTGAGCGGGACGAACGCGCA
>NZ_JBIRNE010000047.1:0-1129 GCF_044331465.1 Streptomyces sp. NPDC017225
TGCTGCGGTGAATACGTTCCCGGGCCTTGTACACACCGCCCGTCACGTCACGAAAGTCGGTAACACCCGAAGCCGGTGGCCCAACCCCTTGTGGGAGGGAGCTGTCGAAGGTGGGACTGGCGATTGGGACGAAGTCGTAACAAGGTAGCCGTACCGGAAGGTGCGGCTGGATCACCTCCTTTCTAAGGAGCACTTCTTACCGAGTCCTTCGGGGCGAGGTCAGAGGCCAGTTCATCGGCGAATGTTCGATGCTGGTTGCTCATGGGTGGAACGTTGACTATTCGGTCCGGTTTTCGGGTCGGTGGCTGTGAGTACTGCTCTTCGGGGCGTGGAAAGCATGATCACCGGGCGGGACTGGTCCGGGCACGCTGTTGGGTGTCTGAGGGTACGGCCGTGAGGTCGCCTTCAGTGCCGGCCCCAGTGCACTCGAGCTACTGGCTCGGGGTGATGGGTGGTTGGTCGTTGTTTGAGAACTGCACAGTGGACGCGAGCATCTGTGGCCAAGTTTTTAAGGGCGCACGGTGGATGCCTTGGCACCAGGAACCGATGAAGGACGTGGGAGGCCACGATAGTCCCCGGGGAGCCGTCAACCAGGCTTTGATCCGGGGGTTTCCGAATGGGGAAACCCGGCAGTCGTCATGGGCTGTCACCCGCTGCTGAACACATAGGCAGTGTGGAGGGAACGCGGGGAAGTGAAACATCTCAGTACCCGCAGGAAGAGAAAACAACCGTGATTCCGGGAGTAGTGGCGAGCGAAACCGGATGAGGCTAAACCGTATACGTGTGAGACCCGGCAGGGGTTGCGTGTACGGGGTTGTGGGATCTCTCTTCCACGGTCTGCCGGCCGTGGGACGAGTCAGAAACCGTTGATGTAGGCGAAGGACATGCGAAAGGTCCGGCGTAGAGGGTAAGACCCCCGTAGTCGAAACATCAGCGGCTCGTTTGAGAGACACCCAAGTAGCACGGGGCCCGAGAAATCCCGTGTGAATCTGGCGGGACCACCCGCTAAGCCTAAATATTCCCTGGTGACCGATAGCGGATAGTACCGTGAGGGAATGGTGAAAAGTACCGCGGGAGCGGAGTGAAATAGTACCTGAAACCGTGTGCCTACAAGCCGTGGGAGCGTCGC
>NZ_JBIRNE010000047.1:1227-3720 GCF_044331465.1 Streptomyces sp. NPDC017225
CTCGTGACTGCGTGCCTTTTGAAGAATGAGCCTGCGAGTTTGCGGTGTGTTGCGAGGTTAACCCGAGTGGGGAAGCCGTAGCGAAAGCGAGTCCGAACAGGGCGATTCAGTAGCACGCTCAAGACCCGAAGCGGAGTGATCTAGCCATGGGCAGGTTGAAGCGGAGGTAAGACTTCGTGGAGGACCGAACCCACCAGGGTTGAAAACCTGGGGGATGACCTGTGGTTAGGGGTGAAAGGCCAATCAAACTCCGTGATAGCTGGTTCTCCCCGAAATGCATTTAGGTGCAGCGTCGTGTGTTTCTTGCCGGAGGTAGAGCACTGGATAGGCGATGGGCCCTACCGGGTTACTGACCTTAGCCAAACTCCGAATGCCGGTAAGTGAGAGCGCGGCAGTGAGACTGTGGGGGATAAGCTCCATGGTCGAGAGGGAAACAGCCCAGAGCATCGACTAAGGCCCCTAAGCGTACGCTAAGTGGGAAAGGATGTGGAGTCGCACAGACAACCAGGAGGTTGGCTTAGAAGCAGCCACCCTTGAAAGAGTGCGTAATAGCTCACTGGTCTAGTGATTCCGCGCCGACAATGTAGCGGGGCTCAAGCGTACCGCCGAAGTCGTGTCATTGCAGCAATACGGCCAACGCCGGCTGTGATGGGTAGGGGAGCGTCGTGTGCCGGGTGAAGCAGCCGCGGAAGCGAGTTGTGGACGGTTCACGAGTGAGAATGCAGGCATGAGTAGCGATACAAACGTGAGAAACGTTTGCGCCGATTGACTAAGGGTTCCTGGGTCAAGCTGATCTGCCCAGGGTAAGTCGGGACCTAAGGCGAGGCCGACAGGCGTAGTCGATGGATAACCGGTTGATATTCCGGTACCCGCTGTGAAGCGTCAAACATCGAGCATCGTGATGCTAAGGCCGTGAAGCCGTTCCGGACCCTTCGGGGAAAGGAAAGTGGTGGAGCCGCCGAACCAAGCGGTTAGTAGGTGAGTGATGGGGTGACGCAGGAAGGTAGTCCATCCCGGGCGGTGGTTGTCCCGGGGTAAGGGTGTAGGCCGTGCGATAGGTAAATCCGTCGTACTTGTGGCTGAGACCTGATGCCGAGCCGATTGTGGTGAAGTGGATGATCCTATGCTGTCGAGAAAAGCCTCTAGCGAGTTTCATGGCGGCCCGTACCCTAAACCGACTCAGGTGGTCAGGTAGAGAATACCGAGGCGTTCGGGTGAACTATGGTTAAGGAACTCGGCAAAATGCCCCCGTAACTTCGGGAGAAGGGGGGCCATTCCTGGTGATGGGATTTACTTCCTGAGCTGGGGGTGGCCGCAGAGACCAGCGAGAAGCGACTGTTTACTAAAAACACAGGTCCGTGCGAAGCCGTAAGGCGATGTATACGGACTGACGCCTGCCCGGTGCTGGAACGTTAAGGGGACCGGTTAGTCACATTTCGGTGTGGCGAAGCTGAGAACTTAAGCGCCAGTAAACGGCGGTGGTAACTATAACCATCCTAAGGTAGCGAAATTCCTTGTCGGGTAAGTTCCGACCTGCACGAATGGCGTAACGACTTCTCGACTGTCTCAACCATAGGCCCGGTGAAATTGCACTACGAGTAAAGATGCTCGTTTCGCGCAGCAGGACGGAAAGACCCCGGGACCTTTACTACAGTTTGATATTGGTGTTCGGTTCGGCTTGTGTAGGATAGCTGGGAGACTGTGAACTCTGGACGCCAGTTCAGGGGGAGTCGTCGTTGAAATACCAGTCTGGTCGTGCTGGATGTCTAACCTGGGTCCGTGATCCGGATCAGGGACAGTGTCTGATGGGTAGTTTAACTGGGGCGGTTGCCTCCTAAAGAGTAACGGAGGCGCCCAAAGGTTCCCTCAGCCTGGTTGGCAATCAGGTGTTGAGTGTAAGTGCACAAGGGAGCTTGACTGTGAGACCGACGGGTCGAGCAGGGACGAAAGTCGGGACTAGTGATCCGGCGGTGGCTTGTGGAAGCGCCGTCGCTCAACGGATAAAAGGTACCCCGGGGATAACAGGCTGATCTTCCCCAAGAGTCCATATCGACGGGATGGTTTGGCACCTCGATGTCGGCTCGTCGCATCCTGGGGCTGGAGTCGGTCCCAAGGGTTGGGCTGTTCGCCCATTAAAGCGGTACGCGAGCTGGGTTTAGAACGTCGTGAGACAGTTCGGTCCCTATCCGCTGTGCGCGTAGGAGTCTTGAGAAGGGCTGTCCCTAGTACGAGAGGACCGGGACGGACGAACCTCTGGTGTGCCAGTTGTCCTGCCAAGGGCATGGCTGGTTGGCTACGTTCGGGAGGGATAACCGCTGAAAGCATCTAAGCGGGAAGCCTGCTTCGAGATGAGGACTCCCACCCCCTTGAGGGGTTAAGGCTCCCAGTAGACGACTGGGTTGATAGGCCGGATCTGGAAGCACCGCAAGGTGTGGAGGTGACCGGTACTAATAGGCCGAGGGCTTGTCCTCAGTTGCTCGCGTCCACTGTGTT
>NZ_JBIRNE010000048.1:0-3607 GCF_044331465.1 Streptomyces sp. NPDC017225
CACAGGGTTCGATCACCAAGACCGGCAACGGTCATGCACGTCGGTTGTTGGTCGAGGCAGCATGGCATCACCGCAAGATCTACCGCAACCCTGGATGTCAATGGCCACGAAGTTCTCCCCGTAGGCGGCCAGTAGTTCTCCCCGCTGGTGGCCACGGGTTCTCCCCGGTGGCGGCCAGTTGTTTTTCCCCACCCGCTTTCTGATTTGGGTTAGCTGAAGGGCTTCACCCCCTTGCCGGTGGTGGCTTCGGTGAGGCGGAAGGAGTCGCCGTCGGTGACGACGACGTGCGCATGGTGCAGGAGCCGGTCAACGGTGGCGGTGGCCAATGTTTTGGGCATGATCTCGTCGAAGCCGGAGGGGTGCAGGTTGCTCGAGACGGCAATCGCTCGGCGTTCGTAGGCAGCGTCGACGAGGCGATAGAATCCTTCGGCGGCGTCTTCAGAGACCGGGAGCAGACCGATGTCGTCGACGATGATCAGGTCGGAGCGGATGATCCTCGTCAGGGCTCGGGCGATGGAGTCGTCGGCACGGTGCCGGCGGACCAGGGCACCGAGGTCTTCGATGGTGAACCAAGACACCGCCAGCCCAGCTTCGACTGCGGCCTGCCCGAGTGCCTCGGTGAAGTGAGACTTGCCAGTTCCCGAAGGCCCACAGACGCAGAAACATTCACGCCGCCCGACCCACTCCAGGGTGCGGAGCGCGTCCTGGGTGGCGCGGGGAATCGACGATTTCGTTTCGTCCCAGTCGCCGAAGGTCTTGCCGGTAGGGAAACCCGCGCGTTTGCGGCGAGTGTGCAGGTTCGCCCGGTCCCGGCCGGCGGCTTCCTCAGCGAGGAGAACCCGCACGACTTCGGCGGGGTCCCAGCGTTGGGCTTTCGCGGTCGGGATGATATCGCTCAAGGACCTGCGGATATGGGGCAGTTTCAGGCGTTTAGTCAGGTCGATCGCCTCGGCCAACGGGTCGCCGTTAGCGCTGGTAACAGTGCGCAAAGGGGTGCTCATCAGGCGTCATCGCTTTCATCGTCAGTAGTGGCTGGGCTGGCCGGCGCTGGTGTCTGGCCGAAGGTGGACCAGGCGGCGGTGCCCGGTTGCAGAGTGTGGTTCTCGCTGCGACGGACCGGATCAGCGTGTTCGTGGGTGACTTGGTAGTCGAGGATCGAGATCAGGTCCCGATCGGCGAACCGGCCGGTCATCGCCGCCGTCCCCAACGCTCTGTCGACTGCGTCCGGGGAGTGCAGCTTCGAAAGGTCCACGGCCTCGGCCATCTTCGCCCTGATGCGGCGCGCTCCCGCGGCGGCAGCCTCGACCAGCCAGCTGTTGGCACCCTGGCCCAACTGTAGGAAGGCGAGCTCGGCGGCGGTACGAGGCTTGGGCACCCGGTCGGCGGCGTCGCGGTCTGGGCGGGGTGGGTAGTGGTCGTTGTCGAGGACCGGTGAACCGGGTTGGCCGCGGCGGTGCCGCGCGACTTCGACTGCACCGCCATCATTGTCGACGGCGGTCACGATCAGCTCCTCACCATGGAAGCGGGCCCAGACCCGAGTGTCGATCAACGTGTGCGGCACCGAATACCGCACCCCTTCCACCGAGATCGTCGACTCCCAGTTCACCCGCCGGGTAGTGCCGAACACCGCGGTGAACGGAGATTTCGGCAGCGGATGCAGCCGCTGCAACTCTTCGGCCAGCCGCTCGACCGGCCGCCGCCGAGTAGAGCTGTGGACGCGGGTGTTGACGTCGGTGCAGAACTGCCGGCAAGCCGACTCGAGCTCACCGAAAGAGTGATACTGCTCGCGCAGGTTCACCTCCTTCGGCAACAGGTCGGCTTTGGCGATCCGCACCGTCGCCTCACTTCCTCCCTTCGACTCCGGATCAGCAGGTAAACACGTCCGCAGCGTCGTGCCGTAATGCCGTGCCACCTCCACGATCTCCGGATTGCGGACCGCGATCCCGGCCACGTGATCGATCGTCGCGGTCTTCTCGTTGTCGGTGAGGACATAGACCGGAACCCCGCCCAAGCGGCGGAATGTCGCATCCAAACACGCCGCCACCGTCGGCAATGTCTTGTCCCAGATCGGGATCACCACCCGAAATCGCGACCACGCCAACCATGCGCAGAACAACGTCGTCTTCCGGCCGGAAATCGTTGGCCCGTCACCGAAGTCGTACTGTAACCACAGCCCAGGTTCGGTTACCCACGGCCGATACACTCGCCGCCGACCAGCCCGAAACTGGGCCTTCGCCTCCGCGACCGTCCGGCGCGTGGTCCGCTCACCGCCGGTGAACCCCAGCGCGACGATCCGTTCGTGGATGACATCCGCGCGGACCTTGCCCTGCGAGCGGACCACCAACTCCTCGATCTTCGGCAGAAAGTCGTCGATCGCCCGCGCTCGATGCCGCCGGCGGTCCGGCGGCTGCCCCGCAGCGCGCATCTGCACATACCGGGCCACCGTGTGGTGATCACACCCAGCCAGCTCCGCCGCCGCCCGATAACTACCCGTGAGGTCGTACGCCTCCAAAATTTCCATGATCTCCCTGCTCGATTTCATCCACCCAGCGTTGCCGGGACCGAATCTGACTCACAGCAGGTGGGGAACTATCTGGCCGTACGCGGGGAGAAACCATGGCCACAAAATGCGCCATAAATGGCCGCCAGTGGGGAGCTTACGATGGCCGTCGACAGTTGCAGGTTTTGGTGACACCGAACTGAATGTCGTCATACGGATGCCCGCGTCACCTTGAACTGTCCAGTTTGAGGGACGCGGGCATCATTCTGCGTGCTTGCGACCGGTAGATGGTGTGATGGGGATTGCTGTCTCGCGCATTCAATGCTGGTGAATTTCGTTGATAAGTTGAATAGTCCGCAGCGCCACTGCTTCTGCACGTTCGGTGGAGGTGCATTCCATCGTGGTCACGGGTAGCTCGGGGAGCGGGCGTTTCGCGGTGGTTTCGCGTATTCGGATGACTGTCCATCCTGCCTTCTCGAGCACTCGTGTTTTGAGGAGGTCTTTCTCCGCCTTGTCCCGATGCCAATACCAGCCGTCGTACTCGACTATGACCCTTTGATGGTGCAGCGCGAGATCGACTCCCCATCTCCACCCGACGACACCCGCAGGACCTGTGTAATCGGTTTGATTGAACGCTTTCGCGATGAGCTGGCAGATTGCCTGTTCTCGCATTGAGGTTCCAATAGTGCAGCAATGTGGGCATCCGGTTTCGGCTGCCGTGCGGGAACCGATCGAGACTTCCCATTCATGGCCAGCGCGGCATCGCCACCATACGCGGGAATCACTTCCGGCGCTGAAATCAATTGGTGTACCTGTATTTTTGGTGGAATGCCATTCAGATGCTATCGCGGGGTGGGTGGTTCTGAGATCGTTGAAACCTGGCAGGACCTTGCGTCCAGCGCAGATGGGGCACTGTCGACCGTTCACTCGGGAAACCACGACAGCGGGCCATTCGTGTCCGTGGTCTCGGCACTGCCACCAGGCTTTGAGATGGCTTCCGGCTCCAACTCGGGCGGGGGTGAGCAGGTTTTTGGTGGGGTGCCATTCGGCCGCGAGTTCTGGTCGCAGTGTGGCGAGGTCGTTGAATCCGACTACTATTCGTCTGTT
>NZ_JBIRNE010000049.1:0-3599 GCF_044331465.1 Streptomyces sp. NPDC017225
GGGACCTCACGCTCGGCTCCGCTCCAGCTGGCCAGAAGCAACTCCCGCTCCCCGGCACCAAAAACATCAAGATCACCGATAGCAGTCCCCGGAGCCTCAACCACAGCACCCAGAAAACACACCAACCGATCCGCCAACACACCCACAGTCCCCGCGTCATACAAATCCGTCGCATACTCGACAGCAATATCAATGCCGCCCGGCGCGCCATCCGCCGTGAACCGCTCGGAAAAGCTGAACGTCAGATCAAACTTCGAAATCCCCGTGTCCGGATACGTCAGCTCGGCTTTCAGCCCAGCCAGTTCCGGTCCCGGGGTGATCGAGTCCGTGAGGGTGAGCATGATCTGGAAGAGCGGGTGGCGGGCGGCGGACCGCTGGGGGTTGAGTTCTTCGACGAGGCGGTCGAAGGGCAGGTCCTGATGGGCCCAGGCCCCGAGATCCGTCTCCCGCACCCGCGCCAGGAGCTCCATGAACGACGGATCACCACTGGTGTCGGTGCGCAGTACCAGCGTATTGACGAAGAACCCGACCAGATCATCCAGCGCGAGATCCGTGCGCCCCGCAACCGGCGAACCGATGGGCACGTCCGTGCCCGCACCACTCCGCGTCAGCACGGCCGCGGTCGCCGCGTGCACCACCATGAACAAGGACGCACCCGACACACGGGTCAGCGACAGAAGCTTTTCGTGCGCACCCGCTGGCAAGGAGACGACAAGCCGCTCTCCCCGGTAGGAGGCGGTGGCGGGTCGGGGCCGGTCACCCTGAAGCGTCACCTCCTCCGGCAGCCCCGCCAGGACATCCCGCCAGTACGCGAGCTGTGTGGCGGCCATGCTCTGCGGGTCCTCCACGTCACCCAGCAGCTCACGCTGCCACAACGCGTAATCCGCGTACTGCACAGGCAACGGCTCCCAGCCCGGTGCCCCGCCCTCCAACCGCGCCTCGTACGCCGCCGCGAGATCACGCATCAACGGCCCGTTCGACCAGCCATCCGACGCAATGTGATGCACCACAAGCAACAGCACATGGGCATCCGCCGACTCCTGGACAACAAACGCCCGCAGCGGCAGCCCCGCACTCAAGTCACAGACCGTGCGGGCCAGCTCCGCGAGCACCACCTCACTGTCCCGCTCCCCCACACTCACCTCGGACAGCGCCAGGTCCACCTCCGCGGCAGGCAGAATCCGCTGATACGGCTGACCCCCACCCGCCTCGAACACAGTGCGCAGGCTCTCGTGCCGGCCCACCACATCGACCAGCGCCAGACGCAACGCCTCCCGGTCCAGCTCACCCCTGAGCCGGATCGCCAAAGGAATGTTGTACGTCGCCGACGCACCCTCCAGCTCACCCAGGAACCACAAACGCTGCTGCGCGAACGACAACGGAACCCGCTCCGGGCGCCGCACCGCCACCAGCTCAGGACGACGAGAACCCGCCCGCTCCGCGACAACCCCCGCAACCTCGGCAACCGTCGGATGCGCGAACACATCCCGCACCGTCACCTCAACATCCAAAACCCTACGGACACGACTGACCAGGCGCGTGGCCAGCAAGGAGTGACCACCGAGGTGGAAGAAGTTGTCGTCGATGCCTACTCCGACCGCACCGAGGACCTCGGCGAACAGCGAGCACAGCGTCTCCTCCACGGGAGTACGCGGCCCACGCCCCCCCTCGCCACCCTCCACGCGCGGCGCCGGCAGCGCACCCCGGTCCAGCTTGCCGTGGACGGTCAGCGGCAGGGCGGCAAGGACGACCACGGCGGACGGCACCATGTACTCCGGCAGTGTCGCGGCCACCGCACGCCGCAGCGCCCCGGTGTCCACGGACCCACCCTCGCTGGGCACCACATAGGCGACCAGGCGCTTGTCACCAGGCCGGTCCTCACGCACGACCACCGCCGCCTGACCGACACCATCGGCGCCGAGAAGAACCGCTTCGATCTCCCCCGGCTCGATGCGGAAACCGCGCAGCTTCACCTGCTGGTCCGCACGCCCGACGAACTCGAACAGTCCGTCGCGGCGCCACCGCACCAGGTCACCGGTGCGGTACATCTGTGATCCGGGCGGGCCGAACGGGCTGGCGACGAAACGTTCCGAGGTCAGACCGGGCCGGTTCAGGTAACCGCGAGCGAGACCGGGGCCACCGACGTACAGCTCGCCCACGACTCCGGCGGGCACCGGCCGCAGCGCCTCGTCCAGTACGTACGTCCCGGTGTTGTCGAGGGGCAGTCCGATGGGCAACGAACCCTGGTGGACGCTGCTCGTGGGCGACGGGTAGGAGGTGACGAGGACGGTGGTCTCGCAGGGCCCGTAGCCGTTGACGACGGTGGTGCCCGGGCAGTGCTCCATGACCCGGCGTACCGCCGCCGGCGCGACCACGTCACCGCCCGTCCAGACCTCTTGCACCCCGGCGAAACCGCTTGGGTTCTCCTCGGCCATGACGTGGAAGAGCCCGGCGGTAATCCACAGACTCCGCACCCGGGACTCAGCGAGCAGCTGACCCATGGAGATCGCGTCCACGTTGCCGGGCGGCGCGACGACTAGGGTGCCGCCGATCAGCAGAGGCACCCACATCTCGTAGGTGAGGGCGTCGAAGGCCAGCGGGGAGTGCTGCAGCATGCGACTGTGCGCGCCGGTCGCGAACGCCGGGTCGAGGCTCAGGTCGACGATGTTCCGGTGGGTGTTGGCGACACCCTTGGGGATGCCGGTGGACCCCGAGGTGAACACGGCGCAGGCGAGCTGGTCGGGGTGGATCTCCACGTCCGGCGCGGGCGTCGGCGTACGACCGGAGCTGAACCCGGTCAGCTCCGGAGCGGGCAGGACGGTGGTGCCCTCGGGGAGGTCCAGGTCCGTCACGTCGCGGTCGGTGATGACGATCGACGCGGAGGCGGCTGTGAGGATCTGCTGAATCCGGGTCTTCGGGTACTCGGTGTCGACAGGCGCGTACACGCCGCCGGCCTTCAGGATGGCCAGAATGGAGACCTGGACCTCCAGGGACCGGTCCAGGAAGAGCGCCACCCGGGTCTCGAATCCGACTCCTGCCTCGATGAGGCGGTGCGCGAAGCGATTGGCGTATTCGTCCAACTCCGCGTACGTAAGGGTGCGTTCACCGAGAACCACGGCTGGAGCATCCGGGATGGTGGCCGCGTAACCACTGATGACGGCCGGCAAGGTGGTGTCGCTGCGCGGCGACAGGTCGCCGGCGACCGGCTCGTTGATACGCCGCCACTCCGCCGCGTCCAAGACGTCGAGGTCGCCGAGGGGCCGCAACGGGTCGGCGACGGCCGCCTCCAGGAAGCGGATGATGCGGTCCGCGAACGCCTGGACGGTCTCGGCGTCGTACATGTCGGCTGCGTAGTCGATGCGCAGGCCGACGCCACCAGGGCCTTCGGGGGTGCGCCTCTCCAGGAAGTTGACCGTCAGGTCGAAACGCGCGATGTCCAGGGGAGTCTCAGCCGCCTCCGTGGTCATGCCGGGGAGGTCGGGAGCGGGAGTGATCGAGTCGGCGAGGGTGAGCATGATCTGGAAGAAGGGGTGGCGGGCGGCGGACCGCTGGGGATTGAGTTCTTCGACAAGCCGGTCGAAGGGCAGGTCCTGATGGGC
>NZ_JBIRNE010000050.1:0-3356 GCF_044331465.1 Streptomyces sp. NPDC017225
ATCACCGGATCGTCGAGTGGCTCCACCAGCTACGGAAGCTGAACGCCCTCGGGGGATGCACGGGTTAGCGACGTCCCGGGTCAGCCGGACACAAACATCCCCAACGGACTGACAGCCAGTGCCATACACAGCGGTATGAAACAGAGAATGGGCTGGTTGAACCCTGCACTCGATATCGCCGGACACTTCCTGCACCCCTTGGATATTGACCGATAAGACCCACTTTTCCAATCGGGTCGCCGTCGGACCAGTCGGGGCTTCCTGCCCTGCCGATCCACATTTTCACCAACCTGTATTTCTATAGCCAAGAGAGGCGAGAATGACGATGTTTCGCGGTGTTACGCGTCGGACGCTATTGGGCGCAGCGGTGCTGGTACCGCTTGCCGGTTGTTCAGCGAAGAATCCTTCGACGACAAGTTCTCAAACGTCAACGGCAAGCGAAGAGGATCGAGCCCACCTCCTGGCTGATCTCGAAGACAAATACGATGCCCGCTTGGGTGTATATGCGGCCAATCCGAGAACGGGAGGGATGGTCGAGTATCGAGCTGACGAGCGTTTCGCGTTCTGTTCCACATTCAAAACCCTTGCTGTCGCAGCGGTATTGAGCCAGAATCCGCTGGAATATTTGGATGCCGTCGTTTATTACACGGCGGATGATCTTCAGTCTTATGCGCCCATCACGAAGCAGCACCTGGACACCGGGATGGCTGTCGGTCAATTATGCGAAGCTGCTCGTCGATGACGTTCTCGTCGAATTGTATGTCTAGACGGTATGAGGGTCGGCCCGTTTCGGGCCGGGGACTCGCTTGCAAGTTGCCGTGGGTTGCCGAGTAGGCGAAGCCTGGATCGGTAGTGCCTACATTTGCAGGAGGCCCCGGTGATGTATCAGCGTACGAGTGTCGGATTGGACGTGCACGCACTGTCTGTAGTGGCATGTGCGATCGACGGTCAAACCGGTGAAGTATGGAAACAACGATTATGTCCGGACTCCGGTGAGATCCTCGCCTGGTTGCGTTCGTTGCCGGGTCCGGTGAAAGCCGTCTACGAGGCCGGACCGACCGGATTCGGCCTGTACCGAGCTCTGAATCAAGCGGGTGTGGAGTGCGTGGTGGTTGCGCCGTCGAAATTGCAGAGACCTGCTGGTGACCGCGTCAAGACCGATGCTCGCGACGCGCTGCATCTGGCGCGGTTGCTCCGACTGGACGAGATCGTCGAGGTCACGGTCCCTTCGGTAGAACAAGAGGCAGCCCGAGATCTGGTCCGTGCCCGTGAGGATGCTCGCGGGGATCTGATGCGATGCCGACATCGCTTGTCGAAACTTCTTCTGCGGCAGGGCATTGTCTATTCTGGTGGTGCGGCGTGGACTGGTGCGCATGATGTGTGGCTACGAAGTCAGAGGTTCGAGCAGTCGGCGTTGCAGGCCACGTTCGACTCGAACTATGAAGCGATGCTGCTCACCCGAAGCCGCCGTGACCGACTGGATACGGCGATCGAGGAGATGGCGGAGAACAGTCCCTACACGCCGATGGTGCACCGTTTGGGATGTTTACGCGGAATCTCTACTTTGACCGGGTTCGGGTTGGCGGTCGAGATCGGCGACTGGCAGCGATTTACGGGGAGCACCATCGGTTCCTATGTCGGCCTGGTGCCGAGTGAATACTCTTCGGGGACATCACGATCACAGGGTTCGATCACCAAGACCGGCAACGGTCATGCACGTCGGTTGTTGGTCGAGGCAGCATGGCATCACCGCAAGATCTACCGCAACCCTGGACAGGTCATGCGCACTCGATGGGCGAAAGCCAGCCCCGCTGCGCGTGCTCGTGGGCATGCCGGCAACCACCGCCTGCATCATCGGTGGGAGCAGTTCACCGCCCGTAAGAAGCGTCCGGTGATCGCCAATGTCGCCGTAGCCAGAGAACTTGCGGGATGGTGTTGGTCGCTGGCGGTCGTCGACGACCAGCCCTGAGCTTGTCCTTCCCCTAGATTTCGGTCGATAGACAATCGCAAAGGGCGTGATGGCAGCGTGAGGAACGATCTGCGAAAACAACTATGGGCAGCAACAGGTTCCGAAATTGGAACCGATTGCGACGCCCGACCCTAGAGCAGCAGCACCGTTCCTGCCGAACAGTCGTCCTGCGGTAGCCAACCCGCGTATATCAGTCTGACCACGAGTCGTGAATATCGACATGTCACCCGCCGTTCTTCATGTCCGTCGACCGAAACGGAAACGGCCTCGGGAACTGCCGTTCCCGAGGCCGTTTCCACCTGTCCCTTGACAAATTTCTCTACATATCAGTTGTAGGAGGAACGGACGTTGGTGACGCGGTGCCGGCGGTAAGCGGCGGGCGGTCGTCCTCCGCGTGCTGAATGCGGTCGGTGGTAATTGTAGTGAACATTCCAGACTTCGACGGCAGTGCGCCGCTCAGCTTCGCTGGTGTACTCGCGGGAGTACAGCAGTTCTTCGGCGAGGATGCGGTTGTAGCGTTCGACCTTCCCGTTGTGTTTCGGGGTGTACGGCTTGATGCGGTAGTGCCGAGCTTCGCGGAGTGAAACGGTGAAATCTGCTGCCCGATAGCATGATCCGCTGTCGGTGATCACGCGCTCGATACGGGTGATGCCGTGTGCGGCGAAGAAGACGCGGGCGTTGTTCATGAAATCGATGGCTGTTGCGGCGGTTTCGTTGTCGCGTGCCTCGGTGTACGCCAGGCGGGTGTTCCCGTCGATCGCGGAATGCAAATAGGTGTACCCGACCCGGGCTTGCTTGTTCTTCGTTTTCCGACGCTGCGATCGTTTGGCCTGCTCGGAGCCGCGGCCGTGGGCACGCCACCCGCCGCCGTCGGGGATCTTCCCGACTTTCTTGATGTCGACGTGGACCATCTGGCCGGGTCGTTTTGCAACGATGACCTGCGGTTTTCGGTTGGTTTCGCCGTTCGGGTCGATGAACCGGCGGCGGTGCAATCCCAGGTTCCGCAGGATTTTCGTGACGGTCCGGCGAGCAATGACCGTTCCATCCATTCGGAGTTCGAACGTGATTCGTGAAGCCGACCATTTCCGGCTCCGGCGCATCGACTCGATGTCGGCCACGACCTCCGCGGCTGTAGCGGTCGGTTGATGGTGCGGCGTGCTGGATCGGTCCTGTAATCCCAGGTCACCGTACTTGCGATACCGGTTGACCCACTTGGAGGCGCATTGTCGTGAGATACCCATTTCGGCGGCGACGTGGGCGATCGGACGACTCTGGCAGCGCTCGATCAGGCGTCGTCTTCCCTCCACGGTGAGTGGGGCATTACGGTGTGTCACAGGGCTGGTCCTTCTTGGTCGAGAACGGCTATGTCGCAACTCCCATTCTTACG
>NZ_JBIRNE010000051.1:0-3176 GCF_044331465.1 Streptomyces sp. NPDC017225
TCTCACAGTCAAGCTCCCTTGTGCACTTGCACTCGACACCTGATTGCCAACCAGGCTGAGGGAACCTTTGGGCGCCTCCGTTACATTTTGGGAGGCAACCGCCCCAGTTAAACTACCCACCAGGCACTGTCCCTGAACCAGATCATGGTCCGAGGTTAGAGGTCCAATTCGATCAGAGTGGTATTTCAACAACGACTCCACGATAACTGGCGTCACCGTTTCACAGTCTCCCACCTATCCTACACAAACCGAACCGAACACCAATACCAAGCTGTAGTGAAGGTCCCGGGGTCTTTTCGTCCTGCCGCGCGTAACGAGCATCTTTACTCGTAATGCAATTTCGCCGAGTCTACGGTTGAGACAGCTGAGAAGTCGTTACGCCATTCGTGCAGGTCGGAACTTACCCGACAAGGAATTTCGCTACCTTAGGATGGTTATAGTTACCACCGCCGTTTACTGGGGCTTAAATTCTCAGCTTCGCTCCCGAAGGAACTAACCGGTCCTCTTAACCTTCCAGCACCGGGCAGGCGTCAGTCCGTATACATCGTCTTACGACTTCGCACGGACCTGTGTTTTTAGTAAACAGTCGCTTCTCACTGGTCTC
Organism: Streptomyces sp. NPDC017225; assembly: GCF_044331465.1. Taxonomy (NCBI): domain Bacteria; kingdom Bacillati; phylum Actinomycetota; class Actinomycetes; order Kitasatosporales; family Streptomycetaceae; genus Streptomyces; species Streptomyces sp. NPDC017225. The sequence goes on from NZ_JBIRNE010000051.1 coordinate 605, forward strand.
TGCGGCCCCACCCAGCTCAGACAGTACATGTCGTCACCAGACAGGGCCCCCCTTCTCCCGAAGTTACGGGGGCATTTTGCCGAGTTCCTTAACCATAGTTATCTCGATCGCCTTAGTATTCTCTACCTGACCACCTGTGTCGGTTTGGGGTACGGGCCGTGTGAAAGCTCGCTAGAGGCTTTTCTCGGCAGCATAGGATCACTGAATTCGCCTCAATCGGCTACGCATCACGTCTCAGGCTATGTGTGACCCGGATTTGCCTAGGTCACGCCCTACACGCTTACACCAGTATTACCACTGACTGGCTCAGCTACCTTCCTGCGTCACCCCATCGCTTGGCTACTACCAGATCAGGTCCCATGCATCCACCAACTCGAGACCCGAAGGTCTTCTCGTGGCTTCAGGATGGTTAGTATCACTGATTCACCATGGGCGCGTTCACACGGGTACGGGAATATCAACCCGTTGTCCATCGGCTACGCCTGTCGGCCTCGTCTTAGGTCCCGACTCACCCTGGGCGGATTAACCTGGCCCAGGAACCCTTGGTCATTCGGCGGACGAGTTTCTCACTCGTCTTTCGCTACTCATGCCTGCATTCTCACTCGTGTGGCCTCCACGGCTAGGTCACCCTGCCGCTTCCATGGCCACACGACGCTCCCCTACCCATCCACACACCTGCCAGAAAATCCTTGGATCAACTGGGGGCTATTGCGTGAATGCCGCAGCTTCGGTGGTGTACTTGAGCCCCGCTACATTGTCGGCGCAGGATCACTTGACCAGTGAGCTATTACGCACTCTTTCAAGGGTGGCTGCTTCTAAGCCAACCTCCTGGTTGTCTTCGCGACCCCACATCCTTTTCCACTTAGTACACGCTTAGGGACCTTAGCTGGCGATCTGGGCTGTTTCCCTCTCGACTACGAACCTTATCGCCCGCAGTCTCACTGCCGCGCTCTCACTCACCGGCATTCGGAGTTTGGCTGATTTCGGTAAGCTTGTGGGCCCCCTAGACCATCCAGTAGCTCTACCTCCGGTGAGAAACACGCGACGCTGCACCTAAATGCATTTCGGGGAGAACCAGCTATCACGGAGTTTGATTGGCCTTTCACCCCTACCCACAACTCATCCCCTCAGTTTTCAACCTAAGTGGGTTCGGTCCTCCACGACGTCTTACCGTCGCTTCAACCTGGCCATGGGTAGATCACTCCGCTTCGGGTCTAGAGCATGCCACTACGATCGCCCTATTCGGACTCGCTTTCGCTACGGCTACCCCACACGGGTTAACCTCGCGACATGCCACTAACTCGCAGGCTCATTCTTCAAAAGGCACGCCATCACCCCCAGCAGTAAACTGCTCGAAGGCTCTGACGGATTGTAAGCGCACGGTTTCAGGTACTATTTCACTCCCCTCCCGGGGTACTTTTCACCTTTCCCTCACGGTACTAGTCCGCTATCGGTCACCAGGGAGTATTCAGGCTTATCGGGTGGTCCCGACAGATTCACACCAGATTTCACGGGCCCGGTGCTACTTGGGTTTCCATTACAACAGTCACAAAGTTTTCGTGTACGGGATTCTCACCCTCTACGACAGGCCGTTCCAGACCACTTCCACTAACCCTGTGATTTCTTACTGTTGGCCTGCTCGGCAGAACAGACAAAATGAACCCCACAACCCCACGAATGCAACACCTGCCGGCTATCACACACCCATGGTTTAGCCTCTTCCGCTTTCGCTCGCCACTACTCACGGAATCACGGTTGTTTTCTCTTCCTGTGGGTACTGAGATGTTTCACTTCCCCACGTTCCCTCCACACGCCCTATATATTCAGGCGCGGGTAACACGACATCACTCGTGCTGGGTTTCCCCATTCGGACATCCTCGGATCACAGCTCGGTTGACAGCTCCCCGAGGCTTATCGCAGCCTCCTACGTCCTTCATCGGCTCCTGGTGCCAAGGCATCCACCGTACGCTCTTCATTACTTACAACAAAGATGCTCGCGTCCACTGTGCAGTTCTCAAACAACACACAACACTCAGGCTCCAAGCAGACACCAACAAGAAAAAATTCTTGCGGTATGACCGCGCCTGAACATTGTCGTTACTTCCTAGAGAGGAAACACTCGCGTGTTCTCTCAGGACCCAACAGTATGCCGATATAATTTGTTCTCCCACCAGCACTGAGGCCGGCAGTAACGAAAACGAATGCTTGTCAGCGTCCACCCATGAGCAACCACCGTTCCACATACGGGAACGAAATGGCCTCTGCTTTCCTCAACCACACCTGTGTGCAGCGAGCGAAAGAGATGCTCCTTAGAAAGGAGGTGATCCAGCCGCACCTTCCGGTACGGCTACCTTGTTACGACTTCGTCCCAATCGCCGATCCCACCTTCGACGGCTCCCTCCCACAAGGGGTTAAGCCACCGGCTTCGGGTGTTACCGACTTTCGTGACGTGACGGGCGGTGTGTACAAGGCCCGGTAACGTATTCACCGCAGCAATGCTGATCTGCGATTACTAGCGACTCCGACTTCATGGGGTCGAGTTGCAGACCCCAATCCGAACTGAGACCGGCTT
>NZ_JBIRNE010000052.1:0-3030 GCF_044331465.1 Streptomyces sp. NPDC017225
CTGGACCCCCTTCACCACCAGCGCCACCACGCCGGTCGACCTGCCCACCTATCCCTTCCAGCGCCGGCGCTACTGGCTCGACGCGCCCAAACCCATCTCGGGCGCGGACGGTCTGGGGCTGACGGCGACCGGCCATCCGGTGCTGACCACCTTGGCCGAACTCCCCGACGGGGGCGGGTACCTCTTCACCGGCCGCGTCTGCGGGACCGACCCCGCCTGGGTGGCCGAGCACGTCATCTTCGGCACGATGATCGTGCCGGGTGTGGCCTTCGTCGATCTCCTCCTGCATGCCGCGGGTCATGTGGGCTGCGAGCACATCGAGGAGCTCACCCACCACGTGTTCCTCGCCGTGCCGGACAACGGCGCGCTGCAACTGCGTGTCCTCGTCGAGTCGGCGGACGACTCCGGGCGGCGCTCCTTCACTGTCTACTCACGGCCCGAGGACGCGCCGGCCGAGACCTACTGGACCTGCCACGCCACGGGAGTGCTCGCGGCCGAACGCCGGGAGGCCCCCGCCGCGATCGACGTACTGGCGGACGAGGTCTGGCCCCCGGCCGGTACCGAGGCCGTGGACACGGAGGAGTTCTATCGCCGGGTCACCGGCGCGGGCTTCGGTTACGGACCGCTGTTCCGCGGGATGCGGGCGGCCTGGCGGGACGGGAGCACGACGTACGCGGAGGTCTCCCTTCCCGACGACGCCGCCCCCGGCGCCTTCGGCATCCACCCGGGCCTGTTGGACTCGGCCCTCCAGCCGGCGGCGCTGATCGCCGGGGACGATGCGGCGGACGACACCATCCGGGTGCCGTTCTCGTGGGCCGGTGTGTCCCTCCACGCCACGGGGGCGAGGGCCCTGCGGATACGCCTTCTGTGGCCCACCCCGGACACCGTGTCCCTGGTCATCTCCGACCAGACGGGTGCGCCGGTCATGACGATCGACTCCCTCATCATGCGGACGGTCGGTCCCGAGCAGCTCGCCCTCGCGCGGGCCGCCGACGCCGGAGAGCTGTACGAGGTCGACTGGCTCGCCGTGCCGGTGCCCGAGGACGGGGCCCGGGGCGCGGTCGGGGCCACGTGGGCCGTGGTCGCCGATCCGCTGGAACAGCACCTGGCGGCCTCGCTGTCCCGGCTCGGGACAGCGGTCGACATCCTGCCGGACCCGGTGACGCTCCCGGCGGCACGGGAGGACGAGAGCGCCGGACCGGACCTTTTCGTCACCTGGTGCCTGTCCGAGCCCGGCGCCGACCCGGTGCGGACCACGCGTTCCCTCACCCATCACCTGCTCGGTCTCGTTCAGGCGATGGTGTCCGACGAACGGCCGGACTCCCGTCTGGTGGTCCTCACCAGGGGCGCGATGTCCACGGGTACCGGTGACGAGTCGGCCGACCTGGCCGGAGCCGCCGTCTGGGGCCTGATCCGCACCGCCCAGACGGAACACCCCGACCGGTTCGTGCTGATCGACCTCGACGACTCGGACGCCTCCCTGCGGGCCCTCCCGGCGGCCATTTCCACCTCGGAGCCACAACTCGTTCTGCGCAACGGCCAGTTGTCGGCCCCGCGCATCGGCCGAGTCCGTACCGACGCACCGGACAGCGGACCGGCCGCCTCACCTGCGCCGTTCGACCCGGACAAGACGGTGCTCATCACGGGTGGCACCGGCGCGCTGGGCACGCTCCTCGCCCGACACCTGGTGGACGCGTACGGCGCCAGGAAACTGCTGCTGGTCAGCCGGCACGGTGCGCGGGCGGGCAGCGACATCGTCGCGGAACTCGCCGGACTGGGCGCCGAGGTCACGATCGCGGCCTGTGACGCCGCCGACCGGCAGTCGCTGGAGGCCCTGCTCGCGAACCTCCCGGAGAACCACCCGCTCGGCGCGGTCGTGCACTGCGCGGGCACGCTCGACGACGGCATCGTGACGGCGCTCAGCCCCGAGCGGTTCGACACGGTGCTCCGTCCGAAGGTCGACGCCGCCTGGAACCTGCACCGGCTGACCCGGGACATGGACCTGGACGCGTTCGTGCTGTTCTCTTCGGTGGTCGGCGTCCTCGGCTCTCCCGGCCAGGCCAACTACGCCGCCGCCAACGCCTTCCTCGACGCACTCGCCCAGCAGCGGCGGGCGGAGGGGCTGCCCGCCAAGTCCCTCGCCTGGGGCCTGTGGCAGAGCGGCATGGCCGACACCCTGGACGAGCGGGACCGGGCGCGCATGAACCGCAACGGACTGCTGCCGATGCCTGCCGACCAGGCCCTCGGGCACTTCGACGCGGCGTTCGGGGCGGAGCCCGCGGTACTGGTCCCGGCCAAGCTCGACCTCACGGGCCTGCGGGCCCGCGCCGCGTCCGCTCCCGTACCGCCGATGTTCCGCGGACTGGTCCGCGCGCCCCTGCGCAGCGCCGCCCAGACCGCCCAAGCCGCGGGAGCGGCCGGCGGACTGCGGCAGTCGCTCGCGGGGCACCCGGAGCCCGAGCAGAACCGGATCCTCCTGGAGTTCCTGCGCACGCACGTGGCCTCCGTGCTCGGACACGATTCGCCCGACGCGATCGAGACCACGCAGTCGTTCCAGGAGTTGGGCTTCGACTCGCTCAGTTCGGTGGAGCTGCGCAACACGCTCAACAAGGCGTCCGGGATGCGGCTACCGTCCACCCTGCTGTTCGACTACCCCACGCCCGTGGTACTGGCCGGCTACATGCGCACCGAACTGGTGGGCAGCGAGCAGGCGGACGGTGGCGCCCAGCCCGCCCGGCGTACCGCCCGCAGGGCACCGGCGAGGAGCGGGACACCCGAGCCGATCGCGATCGTGGGCATGGGCTGCCGCTTCCCCGGCGACGCCGACACACCCGAGAAGCTGTGGCGGCTGGTGGCGGACGGGCAGGACGCGGTGGGCGGGTTCCCGGACAACCGCGGCTGGGACGTGGAGAACCTCTACGACCCGGACCCGGACGTCCGCGGGAAGACCTACGCCCGTGAGGGCGGCTTCCTGTACGACGCCGACCGCTTCGACGCCGAGTTCTTCGGCATCAGCCCCCGCGAGGCCCT
>NZ_JBIRNE010000053.1:0-2832 GCF_044331465.1 Streptomyces sp. NPDC017225
TGCCCGACAATCTGCTCCGGCGACCACTCGTCTTCGAGTGCCTGAAGTAAAGCAAACGAACTCGGGAAAACTCGGGGTACAGGATTGAGCCGTCCCGCCGACGTGACATCCCCCAGATCATCGGCGGGAAACCAGCATAGGGTGCACCGCTTTCCGTCTCACTGACCGACCTAGTTCTCGCGATCGACGAAGCCGCCGGCATTCTCCTGGACCATGCCCTACCCTCCAGCTTCCTCACCTGCACGTTCGACATCGATAACGAGCACCTGCGAGTAATTCTCGCCGCGACGACGGCACCGATCGACACCAGCACCACCTCGTTCCATTGGTTCGTCCTCCACAGGCTGGTCGACGACGTCGTTCTCGAACAGTTTCCCTCCACAGCCGCCGACGCACCCGATAACTCGGCAACGACGATCATCCTGACCAAGGCACTACAGCCAGGTTCGTGATGCCGTCCACGACGAGCAGCCCACAACTACACCCGAACCTCACACACGTAGGCCCGGCACACCACTGCGCCGCAGCCCTAGACGGTATGAGGGGACTGTCTGAATAACGGTGGATCCGGTCCTTGATTCAACACGCCGAGCTGAGCTTGGCGGGAAGGATCGACGATGACCGAAACACTTGATCCCATGGCAGAGACTGAGGTGGATCAGAAGCAGTTGGCCGAGCAGCTCCTGGCTCAGGCCAAGGAGCAGGGCGTGGAGTTGATGGGCCCGAACGGACTCCTCAATCAACTCACCAAAAACGTCCTAGAGACCGCGTTAGACGCGGAGATGACCGAGCACCTGGGCTACGAGAAGCACGATGCCGCCGGCCGCGGCAGCGGCAACTCGAGGAACGGTACCCGTTCGAAGACGGTGCTCACTGAGATCGGGCCGGTGGAGATCGAAGTGCCACGCGACGTCGATTCTTCGTTCGACCCGCAGATTGTTAAGAAGCGTCAGCGACGCTTGACGGGTATCGATGAGATCGTATTGTCATTGACGGCAAAGGGTTTGACGACCGGCGAGATATCCGCGCACTTTCAAGATATTTACGGAGCGTCGGTGTCGAAGGACACGATCTCGCGGATCACCGACAAGGTCGTCGGGGAAATGACGGAGTGGCAGAACCGGCCACTTGATCGGGTGTATCCGGTGATGTTCATCGATGCGGTGCACGTGAAGGTTCGCGATGGGCAGGTCACCAACCGGCCGATGTATGTCGCGATCGGCGTCACCGTCAATGGCGAACGCGACATCCTCGGGATCTGGGCCGGCGAGGGCGGAGAGGGCGCAAAGTTCTGGCTCTCGGTCCTGACCGAGATCAAGAACCGTGGTGTGGCGGACGTCTGCATCGTTGTGTGCGACGGACTCAAAGGATTGCCTGAAGCGATCAACACCGTCTGGGAACTCGCTGTGGTGCAGACGTGCATTATTCATCTGATACGCAACACTTTTCGCTTTGCCTCTCGTAAATATTGGGATGCGATGGCGCGTGATCTCAAACCTGTCTACACCGCTCCGTCGGAGTTTGCGGCCAGGGAACGATTCGCTGAGTTCACGCAGAAATGGGGGCAGCAGTATCCAGCGATTATCAAGATGTGGGACAACGCGTGGAGTGAGTTCGTTCCGTTCCTGGACTACGACGTCGAGATCAGGCGCGTCATCTGCTCGACGAACGCGATCGAGTCTGTCAACGCTCGCTACAGGCGCGCAGTACGGGCGCGTGGGCACTTCCCGACTGAGCAGGCGGCGCTCAAATGCTTGTACTTGGCCACGCGTGCTCTGGACCCGACAGGGAAAGGTAAGGCACGATGGGCAATGAGGTGGAAGCCCGCGCTCAATGCGTTTGCGATCACCTTCGAAGGACGCATCACCCTGAACGGTAACTAACCGACATCAAGGTCGGATCCACCGTTAATCGGACACTCCCCCTGGAGGTTGCCGGACGAGGTTGTCTGATCGGAATCGAACACGCCGTACCCGATGAGTGCTCGTGTGGCGTCCGTTCCGTTCGTGCGGTCGTAGATGTGCACATTGCGTGCAGTGATCGACGAGGACGGCCACGACGGACTGTTCGCGGCGATGGTGAGCTTGTTGGTCGCTGCGTCGTAGGACACGACGACACCAGTCAACTGCACTCCGCCTGCGGTGTACCCACTGCCCGATGCCTCATTGGTGATGTCGCTCTTGTATCGGTGCGCATCCTGATCAGGAGTGTGAGCTGACGTTGTGAGCATCGCATACAGGTTCGTCGCACCCGACACAATCGACACCTCCTTCGCGAACAAAGACTGAGAGAGTTTGCCGTACAGCTTGATCTGGGTAGTTGCCATGAGGGCTCCTTAGATGGTGACTTGCGAGTCAGTGATGATGAAAAGAGTTGCGGGATCGGGGTTGTCGAGGTCGTCGTACTCGTTCTGCGTGAGGGCCTGGATTCGGGTCACTCCCCCGCCGTCGCGCACAAACCCCAACGCGCCCGGTTCGGGTGGTGGGGTGCCGGCGTCGATCAACGGCCACAAACGGAAAGTCCCCGACTCAGCGGGGACTTCAATGGGGTAAAACTCGTGTGTTGGGTTGTATCTCGACCATCGGATCCCCACCCAATACGGGCCAGGATCCAACACCGGAGTCGTAAACAATCCAGTAGTTGGGTTCACAGGGACGGTGGTGCGTGCGGGTCCGAGGATCGCATCATGCGCCACACTGTCGCGGATGTCGCGGACAGTGAACACAATCTCCGCACCAACACCCAACTTCGCACCATCAGTCAACCGATCAGAAATAACAGGCATCGCTTCTCCTCATCATCCGACCGCCGGGGGCGTACCAGGATCGACAG
>NZ_JBIRNE010000054.1:0-2742 GCF_044331465.1 Streptomyces sp. NPDC017225
CCCGTGTGCAGAACCTACGTCGAATATCGTCTCCATCAGTGTCGGACGGTACTCGAGTGCTGATGCGGAAAAACGTACAGTCAAACCACAGGACCTACTCAGTGAATGTGTGGATCAAAGTCGGGTGAGAGTGTCGAGACCGCCCCGGAATTGCAGCTCCGACGTGCTCAGGACTGGCCGGGCTTTCGCTGGGCGTGAGAATCAGTTGTCGAGTATTTCCCGGCATTGTTCCGGGGTGTTGCCTTGCTGCAGGCAATTCGACCACAGGACCTGGGGATGGTTCGGCGGATTCGTTACTGTCGGGGTGCTTGTCGTGGTCCGAGGAGTGCCAGCTGTTGGCGGTGCATCGGTCATTCCGGCTTCGGCCCGAGGGTCGGGGAAGGTCATTCCTAGTGAGTTGGTGCACGTGGTTCCGTCGCAGGATCCTCCGTTGGCGGTGATTTCGCTGACCCGGTTGATCGCTGCGGGGCCGGCGCATTCGTCCGTCCAACCGTATGTTCCGTCCGTGAACGCGGTGTTCGGGCCGGGCGAGGTGCAGTAGTCGATGTGCTTGGTCACCGCCGGCGTGGGCGTGTCGATGAATGTTGCCTCCGCTGTGGGCGGTTCGACGATGGTTTCCGTCGTGGGTTCCACAATCGTGGTACTGGAGACCGGTGTGAGTGTCCCTGAGGAGCTCGGTGTCGTGGCGGTTGCAGTTGCTCCCTCAGACGAGGCAGGTTCGGTGGATGTGCCCTGGTCGCTGCATGCACTGAGCGCGAGAAGCAGGATCGGCGCTGCTAGCCAGGATTTTTTCATTGTCATTTGTGATCGCTTCATCCTGTGGACGGGTCGGCGTGTGGTGGCAGAGCTAGGACGGGTGTCAGCGGCGCATTTCTGCGTACGCTTGTCGCCGCAGCTGTCGAAGTTGCCGCCCATCGGCCAGTTGCCAGTCCCTCCAACCGTGCCGTTGCCGGCCCATGATGTCCGTCAACGGCGCCGAGGGTGGCCCGTAGCGTTTCCCGTCGACGTCGAGGGCCCCGTCCCGCGTGATCGTTGCGATGTAGGTGAGCCCGCGGCCGGTATCGTGATACGTCAGCTGGTCGCCGACCTGTAGATGGCCGAAGAGCATGAGCTGCAAGATGTCGTCGTCGTACGCGATCGGGGCGGAAGACGGCATGATTCGATCGGGTTGGTGTGTGAGCATGGAGGATTCGGATGTCGAATCGTCGCCGTCGCACGAGTTCGGATTCGCCTCGTCAGGTTGTGCGGTTGCGGTGGCTGCACCCGCGAGACGATGTTCCGTTGTAGGTGTCGGTATCTCGACTTTGTCTGCGTGTTGGTTTCCCGAGCCCACGAGGTTTCCGATCCCGCGGCCCACCCACCCGAGCCCGGATCCGACTCCTGAGACACCGGCACCGATCGCTTTGCCGGCCGCGCCGGCGACAGCACTGCCTGCGGACGCTGCCCGACTGCCGACTTCCGCCAGGGCGTCGACGACGCTGGGACTCTCGTGGTCGGTCCATCCCATGACCTGGCTGCCACGTGCCTGCGCGAAGTCGTCGAGGTCGTTCTTGAGTTTGACGATGTCGTGTTTGAGATTGTGGGCGGCGCCCCACCGGAATCCGTCGAGTCGGTGCATTTTTGCAAAGTTCGACAGTTCCGACCGCGCGTGCAGCAACAGTTCGCCGTCGCGTTCGAAATGCTCTGCCAGCACTGTGCGTGCGTCGTCGAGCACCACCTGCAGATGCTGCGGCTCGGTGGCCTGCACGCGCGCGATCCGCAACCGCTGCCACAGATAGAGCGACTGCTCACCGACCACCAACAGGTGCAGGGATTCGCCGAGCCGGTTCTCTTCGATTGCTCGGCGGAGATAGTCGGCGCGATCCTGGACCGGGCGAGTGGCATCGAACCCGGCCAAGGTGCGTTTGACGTGTTCTCGGAGGCGTTCGATGGTCACATTCAGGGTGGGCCGGAGTCCGGCAACAGATTCCCAGTCTGCGGTCGGCAGTGTTCCGTGTTCGTCGAGGGTGGTGACGAGCCGATCCAAGGTTGTGAAATGACCGACCACGTCACCGACTCGGGACGCTTGGGCGAGGGCGAGGAGTTGTTCGACTTTACCGTCGACGCGGGCGATCGATTCGTTCACCGACGCGATGGCCACCGAGAGGGCGACCTGCACCGCGATGAGTTGGAAGGACAGTGCTTGGGTGGGGCCGAGGGATACTTTCTGCCATTGCAGTTGCTGGCGGAACTTCCCTGCTTGGTCGACGACGGTCATTCGGAAGAACCCGCTGTCACCCGGCAACGCTTTGTACGTCTTCAATGCCTGGACGCTGTCCGGTGACAGTCGCACGAACTGACCGGCCTGGGCGGCAATAGATTTCGCTCCGACGGCAGCGGCGGCGACATTGGCCATCGAGGTTGTGCTGACGCCGGAAACATCGAGTGCCTCGCCGGCGAGATCGGTCAGGCGCGCGAGGTAGCCGGCTACGACCTCCGGGTCCCCGGCAACGAGAATGCCTTCCGGCTCGACGGAGACAGCGAGTTCGCTGCCAGGGCCGGCGCCCTCGAACAGGTCCATTGCAGCAGTGCCTGGTCGAGTGGGCTCTGATAATGAACTGTTCGACGAGGGTGTCTCGTTCATCGATGTCCGCTTTCTGCTGGTGTGGTGGTTTCCGGTGGAAAGCATCCTGGCGATGTCGGTGATGGCGGCGTCGAATCGTTCCCGTCCGCCGGCCGAGTTCAAGTGTAGGTTCTCGCGAT
>NZ_JBIRNE010000055.1:0-2666 GCF_044331465.1 Streptomyces sp. NPDC017225
CGATGCTGGTGGCCAACGCCGACGACGAGATCGACCGCGATGTCTACAACGGCAGGAAGACCGTGGTCTCCGAGGAGATCGACGTCAGCGAGTTCGCCGCCGCAATAGCCAAGGCCGACGCCACCGACTGAACTCGGGTGTCCCTGTGGTTTCTGTCAAACACACTGCGCGAGAGTGCTACGCCGAAGACTGGACTTTTCACGATCCTGGGGACTATCTCGTTAACGGTGTTTCGGCCGTTTTCATCAGTAGGTTTCTGATCCGGGCCAACGATCCGCGAACGTGATCGCGAAGGCATTGAGAGCGGGTTTCCACCGTGTGATCCATCGTGCCTGACCTTTGCCTGTCGGGTCCAGCGAACGGGTCACCAGGTACAAACATTTGAGCGCGGCTTGCTCGCTGGGGAAATGACCGCGAGCTTTGACCGCCCTCCGGTAGCGCGCATTCAGCGACTCAATAGAATTGGTAGAGCATATGACTCGACGTATCTCCGTGTCATAGTCAAGGAACGGGATGAACTCCTCCCACGCGTTGTCCCATAGCCGGATGATCGCCGGATACCGCTTGCCCCAGTTCTCGGCAAGGTCGTCGAAAGCAGCCCGCGCCGCTGCCTCACTCGGCGCGGTGTAGATCGGCTTCAGTTCCCGCTTCAGTGCGTCCCAGTGTTGACGTCCCGAGAGCCGAAAGGTGTTGCGGATCAGGTGCACCACACAGGTCTGGACCGTGGTGGCCGGCCACACATGCTCGACAACCTCCGGCAGGCCCTTGAGACCGTCGCAGACGAGAAAGAAAACGTCTTTGGTGCCACGGTTACGGATGTCAGTGAGCACGCTCATCCAGAACTTGGCGCCCTCGCCGCCCGTGCCGGCCCACAAACCAAGCACGTCGCGGCGCCCGTCCAGGCTCACCCCGATGGCCGCGTAGATCGGCCTGTTCGCGACCTGGCCGTCGCGGATCTTGACCACGATGGCATCGATGAAGATCGCGGCGTACACCTCATCGAGCGGACGTGCAGACCAATCCTGCATCTCCTCGATCACCTTGTCGGTGATCCGAGAAATCGTCTCCTTCGAGACCGATGCACCGTAGATTTCAGCGAAGTGCGCGCTGATCTCCCCAGTCGTTAACCCTTTGGCGTACAACGATAAAACGATCTCATCAACGCCGTTGAGCCGACGCTGCCGCTTCTTGACGATCTGCGGTTCGAACGTCCCTTCGCGGTCTCGGGGGACTTCGATCGGGACCTGCCCGGTCGACTCGGTCAGTACCGTCTTCGACCGAGTGCCGTTGCGGATATTTGTTGATGCCCGATCCGGGTTGGCCTGGTTCTTGTCGTGCCCGAGGTGCTCGGTCATCTCCTCGTTCAGTGCGGTTTCCAGGACGGTTTTGGTGAACTGCTTGAGCAGCCCGTCCGGCCCGGTCAGCGACAGGCCCTGCTCTCTCGCCAAGCGCACGAGCTCCGCTGCCGCCGCCTCCTCGGCCGACGGTGGTGTCGACTTCTTCTTCGTCACATCATCCAGTGTCGTCATCACGGCACCCTTCTCGCCGGGCATTCACCCAGCGTGTCGGGCCGAAACACCGTTTAAGAAACACTCCCGGAGCGGGCCCGTTCGGTACGTTCGGGTGTCATGACGGTTGGGCGGGCACCGTGTCGGCTTTGGCGCCGGACGGCTTCGAGGCCGGCGTGAGCGCATTCGACGATCATGTGGTGCCCACCTTTGGGCGAGAGCGGCCATGATGCGGGAGAAGAATTCACGACCCCGCCGGTGGTTGTGCCGAATCCTTCTGCGAAAGAACGGAATACGGAGCAGTGTTCGCAAAGAATGTGGACGTGCCGATGAGGCGACAAACGGATCGTCCGAGCCTGTCGAGTTCAGACCACGAGGACGACACCGCCATTCCCGCGTAGGTAGCTCAGGCGTTCGGCGAGCTGGGGTCGCTGCGTTTTCGAGCCGGATTCGCAGTCGGTGAAGATACAGATCGCTCCGGCTTGGCGGAGTGCGTACTGCTGCAGTTCGGGGTTTGTTCTAAGACACCGGTGTATCCGATGGTGCTCACAGTCTCAGTCCTTCTCCTCTGCTGCCATGTGTGGGACGGTGCGGCTATTCATGAGCTGGTGACCGATCTCAGGACTCCAAGAAGGTGCGCAACTTGGCCGAGTTCGGGTTTTGCTGTGATGCTTCGGGTTTGATCGAACTCGACCACGTGTAGGTCTGTTGAGGCATGGTGTCGTAGTGCTCGGAGAAGGCCATGGCGGCACCGCGGGGTGCCGCAGCGATCACTGCGGCACGTCGATGACTGGTTTGATCGCGAGCCGTAGGACGCCGCGAGGATAGTTCCGCCATCTAAATAGGCGAAGTTGCAGCAACCTGGACGGCGTCGACACTGAGATCACCTAGCGACCATCCGACGTCGCGGGCTGCCGGTCGGAGTCTGTTGATCGCCAGGTAATTGGGTATCCACACCGAAACGAACTATTCGAGAGGTTTTGCGGTGAAGGATGTCAGGCGAGGAATGACGGATTCCGAGCTGGTCGAGGAAGCTGCCCGGCTCGCTGAGCAGAAGGATCGGACTCGATGCGACGAAATCCGGTTGGCACTCGTTCAGGACGAGCTCGAGTCCCGGCGCCACGCATTCCGACGAGCACGGAACGGCGAGGAGACATC
>NZ_JBIRNE010000056.1:0-2291 GCF_044331465.1 Streptomyces sp. NPDC017225
CCACCATGGGCACAGCCGGCAACTCACGCCGCCGCACAGGCACCACCTCCACCAAGGGCGCCTCCTCCACGATCACATGAGCATTCGTCCCGCTGATCCCGAAGGAGGACACGCCCGCACGACGCGGACGGCCCTCGGCCGGCCACTCCCGCGCCTCGGTCAGCAGCCGAACCCCACCCGCCTCCCAGTCCACCTGCGGAGTCGGCTCATCCACATGCAGCGTCTTCGGCATCACACCGTGCCGCATCGCCTGGACGACCTTGATGATGGCCGCCACACCGGCCGCGGCCTGCGTGTGACCCATGTTCGACTTGATCGAACCCAGCCACAACGGCCGACCCTCCGGACGGTCCTGGCCGTACGTGGCCAGCAGCGCCTGCGCCTCGATCGGGTCACCCAGCGTCGTTCCCGTGCCATGCCCCTCGACCATGTCGATCTGGTCGGCGGACAAGCGGGCGTTGGCCAGCGCCTGCCGGATCACCCGCTGCTGGGACGGACCATTGGGCGCTGTCAGGCCGTTGCTCGCGCCGTCCTGGTTGGTGGCCATGCCCCGCACCACGGCCAGCACCGGGTGCCCATTGCGTCGAGCGTCCGAGAGCCGCTCGACCAGCAACATGCCCACGCCCTCGGCCCAGCCGGTGCCGTCGGCCGCGGCCGCGTACGACTTGCAGCGCCCGTCCACCGACAAGCCGCGCTGGAGGCTCATCTCGATGAGTGTCTCGGGGGTGGCCATCACCGTCACCCCACCCGCGAGAGCAAGGGTGCACTCACCCGAACGCAGCGCCTGGATCGCCTGGTTCAACGCGATCAGCGAGGACGAGCACGCGGTGTCCACCGTCACCGCCGGCCCCTCGAGCCCCAGCGTGTAGGCCACCCGGCCGGAAGCGATGGCACCGGTACTGCTGTTGTACGTGTAGTCGTGGTACATCATCCCCGCGAACACACCGGTCGCGCTGCCCTTCAGAGTCGTCGGGTCGATACCCGCACGCTCCAGCACCTCCCAGGACGCCTCCAGCAGGAGACGCTGCTGCGGATCCATCACCAACGCCTCATTCGGCGCGATCCCGAAGAAGGCGGGATCGAACTCCGCTGCGTCGTACAAGAACCCGCCCTCACGGGTGTACGTCCTACCGGGCAGCCCGGGCTCGGGATCGTAGATGCCCGCCTCGTCCCACCCACGATCAGTGGGGAACCAGGAGATCGCGTCCTGCCCGTCAGCCACCAGCCGCCACAGCTCCTCCGGCGAAGCCGCACCGGGATAACGGCAGCTCATCGCCACGATCGCGATCGGCTCACTGGCGGCAGCCTGCAGCGCGCGGTTGCGCGTGCGGAGGTTCTCGGTCTCTTTGAGCGACGCGCGCAGCGCCGCCACGAGCTTCTGGTCGTTGTCGGCCATCGTGTCCTCAGTCTTGTCGCGCGGCGTCGTCGAGGTCGGTGTCTTGCAGAGCCATGCTGATCAAAGCCTCGGTGTCCATCACGTCGATCGAGTCCTGCTCCGGCACGGGCTCGGCCGTCGTGGCGGAAGAGACGCCGGCGAGTTCGAGCAGGGTGTCCATCAGGCCCGCGTCACGCAGCCGCGTGAGCGGGATCGTCCCCAGCAGGTGACGGATCCGCTCCTCGTGGTCGCTCGCGCTGCCTTCGCCCTCGTCGGGTGCCACTTCCGTGACCAGGTGCTCGGCCAGGACACGCGCGTTGGGGTAGTCGAAGATCAGAGTGGGTGGCAGCCGCAGCCCGGTGGCGGAGTTGAGCGTGTTGCGGAACTCCACGGCACCCAGCGAGTCGAACCCCAGGTCCTTGAAGGCCCGCTCCGGCTCGACTGCTTCCGGACCCGCGTGTCCCAGTACGGCGGCCGCATGGGTACGCACAAGCGTCAGCAGTTCCTCGTGCCGCTCGTCGGCCGGCAACCCGGCCAGCTGTCGCCGCAGCGCATCGGCGCCATCTGCGCTCTGCGCCGACACCGTACGCCGTGTGGAGGCGCCACGTACCAGGCCGCGCAGCAGCGGAGGCAGATCGTCGGCCTCCAGCGTCCTGGCGTCCAGGTTCATGGGGACCAGCACCGGCGCGCTCGACGCGCTGGCCACGTCGAACAGCTCCAGTCCCTGACCGGGCGACAGGCCCGCCATGCCGGCGCGGTTCAAGCGCTCCCGGTCCTCCTCCGCCAACTCGCCGCCCATGCCCGATCGGGTCGCCCACAAGCCCCAGGCCAGGGATTGGGCCGGCAGGCCCTGAGCACGCCGATGCGCGGCGAGACCGTCCAGGAAGGCATTCGCGGCAGCGTAGTTGCCCTGCCC
>NZ_JBIRNE010000057.1:0-2068 GCF_044331465.1 Streptomyces sp. NPDC017225
GGGACGGGGAAGATCACCTTCACACCCTGTTCCACTCGCCGCACACCTTCGACGCCGCGACGTATGAGCTGTGGGTGCCGTTGCTGCGCGGTGGCCGGGTGACGATCGCGGGGCCCGGTGGTGTGAGTGCCGGTGTGGTGGAGGAGGCTGTCCGGGGCGGTGTGCGGGCGTTGTTCTTGACGACCGCGTTGTTCAACTTCATCGCTGAGGAGCGGCCGGAGGCCTTCGCCGGGCTGGGCGAGGTACTGACCGGTGGTGAGGCGGCGTCGGCGCGTGCGATGCGCCGTGTGCTGGAGGCTTGCCCGGGACTGCGTCTGGGGCACGTCTACGGGCCGACAGAGACAACGACGTATGCCACGCACTGGCCACTGGCGGGGCTGGAGTCGGTGACTGCCGTTCCGCCGATCGGCCGGGCACTGGACAACACCCGGACTTACGTACTGGATGAGGCGTTGCGTTTGGTGCCGGTCGGCGTGGCCGGCGAGTTGTATGTCGCGGGTGCTGGTCTTGCCCGCGGTTATCTGAACCGGGCGGGGTTGACGTCGGAGCGGTTTGTGGCTGATCCGTTTGGTCCGCCGGGGTCTCGGATGTATCGCACGGGTGATCTGGTGCGGTGGAACGGTGATGGTGCCATCGAGTTCGTTGGGCGTGCGGATGAGCAGGTGAAGTTGCGTGGTTTCCGGATCGAGCCCGGTGAGATCGAGTCGGTGCTGCTCGGCGCTGATGGTGTCGGGCAGGCGGCGGTGGTCGTGCGTGAGGACCGGCCCGGTGACAAGCGTTTGGTCGGGTATGTGGTGCCCACCGATGGTACGTCCGTGGACACCGAGGCGCTGCGGCGTGCGGTGGCCGCGACGCTGCCCGAGTACATGGTGCCGTCCGCCTTCGTCGTCCTTGACGCCCTGCCGCTGACCCCCAACGGCAAGCTCGACCGGGCGGGACTGCCGGCGCCGCGCGTGGAGGGTGGCGAGGGGGGGCGTGGGCCGCGTACGCCCACGGAGCAGACGCTGTGCTTGCTGTTCGCCGAGATCCTCGACGTGCCCCGGGTCAGCATCGACGACAACTTCTTCCACCTGGGCGGCCACTCCTTGCTCGCCACCCGCCTGGTCAGCCGCGTCCGGAGCGCCCTGGACGCCGACCTGACCGTCCGAGACATCTTCGAGACCCTGACCGTCGCCGAACTCGCTGAGCGGGTGGGTCGGGCCGGGACTTCCCTTCGGCCCAAGCTGCGGTCGTTTCGCCAGACGGGAGCCACGTCATGAACCCCCTGTCCTTTGCGCAGCAGCGTTTGTGGTTTCTGGGTGAGCTGGAGGGTGGGTCGGCGACGTACAACATTCCTTTGGTGATCCGGCTCAGGGGTGGGCTCGACCGGGAGGCGTTGCGTCTGGCCCTGGTGGATGTGGTGGGCCGGCACGAGAGCCTGCGCACTGTCTTTCCGGTGGGTGAGCAGGGTCCGCACCAGTACGTTCTGCCGGTTGCTGATGTGGTGCTGAGGCTGCCGCTTGTCGCGGTGGAGGAGGATGCGCTGGCGGCGCGGCTTGCCGAGTTGGCGGCGGGGACGTTCGAACTGGCGACTGATCTGCCGGTCCGTGCCCATCTGCTGCGGGTGGCCGAGGACGATCATGTGCTGTTGCTTGTGGTGCATCACATTGCGTCGGATGGCTGGTCGAACGGGCCGTTGATGCGTGATCTCGCGGCGGCGTATGAGGCGCGGTTGGAGGGCGGGGTACCGGGCTGGGAGCCGTTGCCTGTGCAGTACGCGGATTACGCGTTGTGGCAGTGTGAGCTGCTGGGTGACGTGGAGGATCCGCAGAGCGTGGCCGCCACGCAGCTTGGCTACTGGCGGGATGTCCTGGCGGGGTTGCCGGAGGAGGTGACGCTCCAAGGCGACCGGCCCCGACCCGCCACCGCCTCCTACCGGGGGGCGAAGGTGAGCGCGGAGCTGTCCGCACGGGTGCACGAAAAGCTTCTGTCCTTGACCCGTGTGTCGGGTGCGTCCTTGTTCATGGTGGTGCACGCGGCGACCGCGGCCGTGCTGACGCGGAGTGGTGCGGGCACGGACGTGCCCATC
>NZ_JBIRNE010000058.1:0-1648 GCF_044331465.1 Streptomyces sp. NPDC017225
GACGGTGTGCTGTCGGCGATGGTGGACGGTGCGGTGGCCGTGCCCGCGCTCCGTCGTGGGCGTCCGGAGACCGCGGCGTTGTTGGGAGCGGTGGGACAGCTCTATGTGAACGGTGTTCCGGTGGACTGGGAGGCGGTGCTCGCCGGGCGGGGCGCCAGACAGGTCGACCTGCCCACCTACCCCTTCCAGCGCAGGCGCTTCTGGCTGATCGACGAGACGACGAACGCGGATCCGGCGTCCATGGGTCTGGGAGCGGCACGGCACCCTTTGCTGGGCGCGACGGTCATGATGGCGGACTCCGACCAACTGGTGTTCACCGGACGGCTGTCGATCGGCTCGCAGCAATGGCTGGCCGACCACGTCGTGGACGACGTCGTCGTCTTTCCGGGTACCGGCTTCGTGGAACTCGCGGTCCGCGCGGGCGACGAGGTCGGCTGCGGCCGTATCGAGGAACTGGCCGTCGAGACGCCGCTGGTCCTCCAGGAGCGCGGCGGCGTGGCCGTTCAGGTCGTGGTCGGGGCCGCAGACGGAACCGGCTGCCGCTCCGTGGTGGTGTACGCCCGCGAGGAGAACGCCATCGACGCCCCGTGGACACGGCATGCGACTGGACTGCTGGCCGCGAGCGTGTCCGGCGGGAGCGCCCTGACCCAGTGGCCGCCGACCGGTGCCGAGCCGGTCGACCTGGACGGGTTCTACGACCGACTCGCCGACGGAGGGCTTGCGTACGGACCGGCCTTTCAGGGGCTGAAGGCCGCCTGGCGACGCGGTGAGGAGGTGTTCGCCGAGGCCGGCCTGCCCGAGAACGTGGAGTCGGGTGCCTTCGGGCTCCACCCGGCCGTCTTCGACGCGGCGCTGCGCGCACTCGCGCTGTCCGGGGCGCCCGAGGATGATGCGGCTCTCCTGCCGTCCTCCTGGAGAGGAGTGGAACTGCACGCGTCCGGCGCGGACGCGCTGCGGGTCCACGTCACCCGCCGCCAGGACGGCGACATCGCCCTGACGGTCACCGACGCGACGGGCGAACCCGTCGCGACGGTCGAGTCCTTGGGACTGCGCCCGGTCTCAGCACTGGCAGCCCCTCACACCGACTCGCTCTACCGCGTCGTCTGGACGCCGGTCGAGGCGAGTGGCTCTGCGCCCGCGCCCGCGGACGCGGACACGGGTGTGGCTGTGGAGGTGTTGCGGGTCGGTGCTTCTGACGTGGCTTCGGTGGTGGGCGAGGTCCTTGGGGCTTTGCAGTCCGCGGTGTCGCGTTTGGTGGTGGTGACGCGGGGTGCGGTGTCGGTGGCGGGTGAGGATGTCACTGATCTGGCCGGGGCCGCGGTGTGGGGTCTGGTGCGCAGTGCGCAGTCGGAGGATCCGGGGCGGTTCGTTCTGCTGGATCTGCCCGGTGCTGTCGATGCCGTGGAGATCGAGGCGGGGGTGGGGCTGGCGCTGGCGACCGGTGAGTCGCAGGTGGCGGTTCGGGGTGGGGAGTGTCTCGTGCCGCGGTTGGCGCGTGTGCCGGCGGGTGCGGGTGCGGGTGCGGGTGCGGGTGCGGGTGCGGGTGCGGGTGTGGGTGTGGGGTCGGTGGCGTCGTCGGTGTTCGGTGACGTGGTGTTGGTGACGGGTGCGTCGGGTGCGTTGGGTGGGTTGGTCGCTCGGCATCTGG
>NZ_JBIRNE010000059.1:0-1459 GCF_044331465.1 Streptomyces sp. NPDC017225
AGCCTGCGGGCCAGCGGTGGTTCCGGCACGCTGGCGGGATGACGCCGTACTCATGGCCCGCGCCGGCAGGCAGGTACCTCTCTTTGGCAGAGCGTGAGGAAATCGCGATCCTGCACGCCACAGGCCATGGGGTGCGCTCGATAGCGGGTGCCATCGGGAGGAGCCCGTCGACGATCTCGCGGGAGTTGCGGCGTAACGCTGCCACGCGTGGCGGCACGCTCGAGTACCGCGCCAGCGTGGCGCACTGGAAAGCCGAGTTGTTTGCTCGTCGCCCGAAGACCGCCAAGCTCACGGCCAACGATCGGTTACGGCACTACGTTGAGGACCGACTCTCAGGCCAGATCACCAAGCCGGGCGGCGATGCTGTCGCCGGACCGCTCGAACGGCAATGGAAGGGCTTGAACAAGCCGCATCGGCAGGACCGCCGATGGGTGAAAGCGTGGAGCCCTGAGCAGATTTCGCACCGGCTACCGATCGATTTCCCGGATGATGAGTCCATGCGGATCAGCCACGAAGCCATCTACCAGTCCCTGTTCATCGAGGGTCGCAGTGCGCTGCGCCGCGAACTCATCTTGTGCCTGCGCACCGGCCGCGCTCTTCGGATGCCACGCGCGAGAGCGAAACGCGTTGCCTGGGCCCATGTGACACCGGACGTACTCATCAGCGAGCGTCCCGAAGAAGCCGACGACCGTGCGATCCCCGGGCACCACGAAGGTGATCTCATCATCGGCACGGACAGGTCCGCGATCGGCACCATCGTCGAGCGCACAACCGGATACACCACCCTCGTGCACCTGCCTCGGGAACAAGGGTGGCGACAGCAACCGATCACCAAGAACGGGCCGGCACTGTCGGGATACGGAGCGGTGTCGATGAACAGAGCGTTGGCACAGGCACTGGCGTCGATGCCCACCGAACTCAAACGCTCGCTGACCTGGGACCGAGGAAAGGAAATGTCCGCACACGCCCAGTTCACCATCGACACCGGGCTGAAGGTGTACTTCGCCGATCCACACAGCCCATGGCAACGAGGTACCAACGAGAATGCGAATGGACTACTGCGCCAATACTTTCCGAAGGGAACTGATCTCTCGCGATGGAGCCCAGACGATCTCGCGGCAGTCGCACACGCTCTCAACACGCGACCACGGAAACGACTCCAATGGCGAACCCCCGCTGAAGCTTGGGACGAACACCTACGATCAATTCAACAGCAACGTGTTGCTTCGACCAGTTGAATGCGCCTTGCGATCCTCTGTCGGTGTGGACCACGCAGCCTGCGACGAAATCTCGGCGGGCGACGGCGTTGTCGAGCGCATCGACCGCGAGCCGGGACTTCATCCGATCGCTGATGGAGTAGCCAACGATCCGGTTGGAGAATACGTCTTTGAACGCGCACAGGTAGAGCTTGCCTTCGCTCGTCCAATGCTCTGTGATGTCGCCCAGCCACAGCTGATTC
>NZ_JBIRNE010000060.1:0-1431 GCF_044331465.1 Streptomyces sp. NPDC017225
CTAGTAGGGCTCCGTTAGGTCTGTCTCGATCTTGATGTCGTGTGCGGTCTGCTGGGCAGGGGGCGGTGGCAGGTGGTGCAGGTGCCGGTCCAGCAGTTCAGCAGGTCCTGGATGGTGTCGAGGATCTGGTAGAGGGTGAGTCCGCTGTATCGGCTTTTGGGGCCAGTCGCTGTTCGGTGAGGAAGGCGTGGGCGGCGGTGACCAGGGTGACGTGGTGGTGCCATCCGGTCCAGGAACGTCCCTCGAAGTGGTCCAGGCCGAGGCCGTGCTTGAGTTCGCGGTAGTCGTGTTCGATGCGCCAGCGGATCTTGGCCAGGCGGACCAGTTCGGTGGTCGGGGTGTCGGCGGGCAGGTTGGACAGCCAGTAGTCGGTGGGTGCTTCGGCGCCTTCGGGCCATTGGGCCAGCAGTGTCACGGCGGGCAGGACGCCGTCCCAGTGGCCGTGTTCGGCGGTGGCGGCGGCCTGGGCCAGACGGCGAGCCCGGATGCCGGCGGGCCGCACTCGCAGCGCCAGGAAATGCGAGCGCATCGGCCCGCGTGAGCCTTCACGCCAGGTCACTTCGGTGAATGCCTGCCGCCCATGGCCGACTGCCATGGCGGCCACCGAGGACGGCTTCTCCCGGTAGCGGGGCTGCGGCCTGCGGCCGCTTCCCGACCACGCCGGGGCGGTGGGCCGTGCGTCGTGCGGGTGGACGGTCACGTCCGAACGGATGGCCACGACATAGCCGATGCCCCGGCCGTGCAGGCCGTCGCGGAAGTCGGCGTTCTGCCCGTAGCCGGCGTCGGCCACCACCACCGGCGGCACCAGCCCCCACCCGGCCAGCTCGTCGAGGGTGTCCAGGGCCAGGCGCCACTTCTCCCGGTGCCCGGCCTCTGGCGGTATCCCGGTCTTCTGCCGCCGCACGGCGTCGTCCGACCACTCCTCGGGCACGAACAGCCGCCACTGCAGCGGGCAGGAGGCAGTGTCGGAGACCGCGTGCACGCTCACCGCGACCTGGCAGTTGGCCTGTTTACCCAGCGCACCGCAGTACTGGTGGGCGACCGCCACCGACATCCGGCCGTCCTTGGGGAACGACACGTCATCGACCGCCCAGGCGTCCGGGCGGATCCGCGGCACCATCCGCTCCGCGATCCGCCGTCGCACCGGTACCGGATCCCAGGTCGACTGGTTCACGAACTGCTGCAGGTTCTGCTCGTTGCCGTCCGGCAGCCGTTCCGCCATCGGCTGGATCGACTTCCGCCGGCCGTCCAGCATCAGTCCCCGCAGGTAGCAGTCGCCCTTCGCCCGCTGATCCTTGCGCGGCACCGACGCGAACACGTCGGCCACGAATAACGCCAACGTCGCCCGAGCACGGTTCACTTCATGTGCGTCCACACCCTCAACATGCCCCCAAACAGGACCACGAGACAGACCTAACGGAGCCCTACTAG
>NZ_JBIRNE010000061.1:0-1402 GCF_044331465.1 Streptomyces sp. NPDC017225
TCCAGGTGGGCCGGGTCGGTCACGAAAGCCACGCATGACCAGTGGGCGCTCGCCCGGCGCGGCCAGGCCGCACACGTCCAGTCCCTTGAAGCCGGTATCACGACGATCCGGCACCGGCTGTCGCTGCCGGTCGGCCAGAAGGGCACCAAGCGGGCTCCGGGTGGCTACCGCTCCGCGCACGAGTGGTTCCACAAAGCACGCCGCCTGCATGTGCTGGAGGACCGGCTCGAGAAGGTCCGGGCCGACCGGGAAACAGGCCGAGTACACGTCGTGCGTGGCGGTAAACGTCTCCTGGGCACCCGTCACCACCTCGACAAAGCGCAGCTCACCGAGCCCGAGTGGCGTGAGCGGTGGGAAGCCGGGCGCTGGTTCCTCCAGGCGGACGGCGAGTCGGGGAAAAGGCTCGGCAACGAGACGATCCGCATCACTCCCGAGGGAGAAATGTCGGTCAAGCTCCCCGCCCCGCTCTCCGGCCTGGCGAACGCCAAGCACGGCCGGTACGTACTCGCCGCGAAGGCGCGGTTCCCCCACCGAGGGCAGGAGTGGGCCGACCGCGTGGAGGCCGGCAGGGCCGTGGCCTACCGCATCCACTACGACACAGGACGCGGGCGCTGGTACGTGGACGCCTCCTGGCAGATCCCACCCACCAGGACCGTCCCACTCGAATCCGCCCTCGCCGATGGCGTGATCGGCGTGGACACCAACGCCGACCACCTCGCCGCATGGCGCCTCGACACGCACGGCAACCCGACTGGCCGGCCGCGCCGGTTCTCCTACGACCTGTCCGGCAACGCCCAGCACCGCGACGCCCAGGTACGGCACGCCCTCACACGACTGCTGCACTGGGCCAAGACCTGCGGCGTCAGAGCCATCGCGGTCGAAGACCTCGACTTCCAGAGCGAGAAAACCAGAGAGAAGCACGGGCGCAGGCGCCGGTTCCGGCAACTCATCTCCAGCATGCCGACCGGCAGGCTCCGCGCCCGGCTGACCTCCATGGCCGACGCCACAGGCATCGCCGTCATCGCCGTGGACCCGGCCTACACCAGCAAGTGGGGCGCTCAGCACTGGCAGAAGCCGATGACCGGCCCCACCCGCAAGACCACCCGGCACGATGCGGCGAGCATCGCGATCGGGCGACGCGCCCAGGGATACCCGATCCGGCGACGGACGGCACCGCCCCGTGCACACCAGAGCGATGTGCACGGGCATCGGACCGTCCAGGCCGACCGGCGTGCCCCTGGGCGTGAGGAACCCCGCCCCCGCATCCCCGGACCACGGACACGATCCGTGCCACCGGACGCGGCGAGTACGCGGGCAACCAGGACACCCAAAACCGTTCGGGATGTCCGCAGTGACCAGGTACGAGTCCAAGACTCACTCCTGCTCACTGATTAGGAACGGT
>NZ_JBIRNE010000062.1:0-1401 GCF_044331465.1 Streptomyces sp. NPDC017225
GAGTTCTGGGTGCGGCATGTTCGTGATGCGGTGCGGTTCGCCGATGATGTGGGCTGTCTGCGGGACGAGGGTGTGAGCCGGTTCCTGGAGATCGGACCGGACGGGATTCTCGCGGGTATGGCCCGGCAGACGATGCCGGGGGCGGTCGCGGTGGCCGCGTCGCGGCGTGAGCGGTCCGAGGCCGCCACGTTGCTGACGGCCGTCGGGCATCTGCATGTGAGCGGTGCGTCCCCCGACTGGACCGCCGTGTTCGCCGGACGCGGAGCCCGTCGCGTCGACCTGCCCACCTACCCCTTCCAGCGGAAGCGATACTGGCTGGAGTCGGGCCGTGGGCTGGAGGAGTCCGGCCATCCCTTGCTGGACGGCGTGGTGGCGGTAGCGGGCGCGGACCAGGTGGTGTTGTCCGGGAGGCTGTCGGTGGGCTCGCAGCCCTGGCTGGCCGATCACGTGGTGGCGGAAGCTGTGGTCTTTCCCGGTGCCGGTTACGTGGAGTTGGCGATTCGCGCGGGCGACGAGGTGGGCTGCGGTCGTATCGAGGAGCTGACGATCGAGACGCCGTTGGTGCTGGATCGGCGTGCGGCGACGGTCATCCAGGTGGTGGTCGGGGCGGACGACGGAACGGGGCGCCGATCGGTCGAGGTACACGCTCGTGGCGAGGACGAGCCGTACGCGTTGTGGGCGCGTCATGCGGCGGGGACGCTTGCCGCGGGGACCGGCGCGCAGGAGGGGGACCCGGCCCAGTGGCCGCCGGCGGAAGCGGTACCGGTGGACGTGAGGGATCTGTACGAGGGCCTGGCCGAAGCCGGAGTGGAGTACGGGCCGGTCTTCCAGGGGCTGAAGGCCGCCTGGCGGCGTGGTGACGAGGTGTTCGCCGAGGTGGCGTTGTCCGGGCCGGTGGACCGGTTCGGACTGCATCCGGCGTTGTTGGACTCGGCTCTGCACGCGATTCCGTTGCTGTTGGACGGTGACCGTGTGGTGCTGCCGTTCTCGTGGGCGGGTGTGGAACTGCACGCCACCGGGGCCGACACGCTGCGGGTGCGGGTGGTGCCGACGGGATCGGACCAGGTGTCGTTGGACGCGACGGACGACTCGGGCCGGCCGGTGGTGTCCGTGGGCAGCTTGGCGCTGCGGGAGTTGTCCGCGCAGTCGCTGGCGCGGGTGGACTCCTTGTATCAGGTGGAGTGGACGCCGGTGGCCTCGGGCGGGGATGTGGTCAGCGGCGCGAAGGTGTGGTGTGCCGAGGACGACGACGTGCCGTCCGCATTGACTTCCTTGTTGGAAGTGCTGCAGACGGAGAGCGGCACCCTGGTGGTGGTGACGCGGGGTGCGGTGTCGGTGGCGGGTGAGGATGTCACTGATCTGGCCGGGGCCGCGGTGTGGGGTCTGGTGCGCAGTGCGCAG
>NZ_JBIRNE010000063.1:0-1379 GCF_044331465.1 Streptomyces sp. NPDC017225
GGGCAGGGCAACTACGCTGCCGCGAATGCCTTCCTGGACGGTCTCGCCGCGCATCGGCGTGCTCAGGGCCTGCCGGCCCAATCCCTGGCCTGGGGACCTTGGAGCCAGGCGGCCGGCATGGTGGGCACCCTGAACGAGGCCGATCGGTCCCGTATGGAGCGGGGCGGCATCCTCCCCCTGTCCAACCGAGACGGCCTCGCGCTCCTTGACGCGGCGGCGCGGACGGACGAGCCCGCCGCGATCCCCCTGAAGCTGGACCTCGCGGCAGTCCGGGCCAGCGGCTCGATACCGGAAGTACTGCGGGGTCTGATCCCTGTCGTCATACGCGGCACCGCCCGGCCCCGCACGGACGCGGACGGGATCCGCCGGCGGCTCGTGGGCCTTGCCGAGGGGCAACGGCTCGACATGCTGCTGACCCTGGTCCGTACGCAAGCCGCCATGAACCTCGGCTACGCCGGACCGGAGGCAGTCGGCCCGGAACGTACCTTCCGGGATCTGGGGGTCGACTCCCTGGCGGCCGTCGAACTGCGCAACGGACTGGGCCGCGCGACGGGCCTGAAGCTCCCGGCGACGCTCGTGTTCGACTACCCCACCCCCGCCGTTCTCGCGCGTCATCTGCTCGACGAGATATCGGGGACCGTCCGCGCAGACAGTGTCACGGCGGCCGTGAACCCGGCCGACGACGACCCGATCGTGATCATCGGCATGGCGTGCCGCTACCCGGGAGGGGTGGCCTCGCCGGAGGACCTGTGGCGGCTGGTGGCCGACGGGACGGACGCCGTCTCGGGCTTCCCCACCGACCGCGGCTGGAACCTGGAGCGGCTCTACGACCCCACCGGCACCCGGCCGCACACCAGCTACGTCAACCGGGGCGGGTTCCTGCACGACGTCGCGGAGTTCGATCCCGGCTTCTTCGGGATCGCGCCGAACGAGGCGCTCATGATGGACCCGCAGCAGCGTCTCCTGCTGGAGGCGTCCTGGGAGGTGCTGGAGCGTGCGGGCATCGACCCGACGACTCTGAAGGGCAGCGCGACCGGTGTGTTCACCGGGATGACGTACCACGACTACCCCCACAACAATGCCACCGGCGCCATCGCCTCGGGCCGCGTGTCCTACGTCCTCGGACTCGAAGGTCCGGCGGTGACGATCGACACCGCGTGCTCCTCCTCTCTTGTCGCGCTGCACTGGGCCGCCCAGGCGCTGCGGTCGGGTGAATGCTCGCTCGCCCTCGCCAGCGGCATCACCGTGATGGCCACGCCGGAGAACTTCATCGAGTTCAGCGAGCAGCGCGGCTTGTCGGTGGACGGGCGCTGCAAGTCGTACGCGGCCGCGGCCGACGGCACCGGCTGGGCCGAGGGCGTGGGCATGTTGCTGGTCGA
>NZ_JBIRNE010000065.1:0-1101 GCF_044331465.1 Streptomyces sp. NPDC017225
GCGTCCGGGGCGGAGCGAACGTCAGCTCCACCGTCCCCGTCGTACCCGGATACAACCGCAGAGTCTGCGGCTCCACCGTCGTCCAGGGCGCCACACCCCCCACCGGCTCGAACCGGTACTCGTCGACGACATCACCGGTATTACGCACCCTCAGGCGCACACACGTACTGCTGCCGGGGTCCACAGTCGCGGACGCGGGCTCCAGCGAAGTCCACAGGCTCACGTGGCGAGGCTACGCACCGGCAAGAGCCCGGCCAGGAGCCGTCGGGGCACAACCGATTGCCCCGACGTCCCCGCGCTGTGGTCCGAGTGTCCTCGTCAGCCCTCCAGCTTGGTGAGGATCTCCCACTCCTGGTCGTCGCCGTCCAGGCAGTCGAAGAGCGTGAGCTTGGCGAACTCGCCACCGTCGCTCCAGCCCTCCACGTTGAGGCACTTGTTGTTGCTGGCGGAGTTGCGGATCCAGTAGGCCCCGCTCTTCTGCTTGTCGGCCCACCAGAGCTGGTTGTCGGCGTCCGTGCCCTTGCAGGGGAACTCGGTGACCGGCGACTTGACGGGGGCCGCCCCGAACTTGGGCAGGTCCATGCAGAGCTGGTCCTTGACGTTCCGGATCTGGAAGAGCGGTACCCCGCCGGGGCCCGCCTTCGGGTACTTCACCTCCAGGTTCCAGACCTGGTTGTCGGCGACTCCCTCACGGCAGGCGGACTGCTGGACAGGGCCGTTGATCTCTCCGCCCTCACGTCCGGGGAGTTCGGCGCACATCTTCGTGGTGGTGTTGCGCAGCAGGACGTTGCTGGCGGGGACCACGGAGGGTTCCTTGGCCGGCTTCTCGGGCTGCTTCCCGCCGCCGCCACCGTCGCCGCCACCGTCACCGCCGCCGCCACCGTCGTTCTTGGGCTCCTCGGAGGTCTGCTCCGGCTGGGGCTGCTCGACGGGCGCCGACTCACCGCCACTCGGCAGCTTCTGCGCGTCGGCGCTGGGGCTGGGCGCGAGTTCGGTGCCCGTCCGTTCCAGCTGTTCGGTGGCGCTGGTGCGGACCTGCGGCTTGTAGGCGATCCAGATCATCACGAACGCCAGGGTCAGCGCGAGGGCGATACCGAGGAA